>CANSMW010000015.1 GCA_947648215.1 uncultured Clostridium sp.
TATTTTTTATTTTATCACGGAAGGATTTATTTACACAACTTTTTCGATACTCTCATAAAATCAGAAGGAAAGGCCTCCTGATTTTATATTATTTTAATTACAACATCCCATAATTAACTGAACCCCATCACAAAATCCATTCCTATAATACTTCTCATTCCAATAACAAATATAATCAAAAAAATTATCATCAATCTGTTTCAATTGTTTCTCGACATACTTCTTATTCTGCTCAGGAACATTCCTCAAAATCTTTTCAGCAATCTCCTCAAAACAAATAAAATGTTTTTTATCTTCTGCACAAGTAAGACTAGCAATAGTATCCTCTCTAAAATCTAACCAATCTTTCAAAATATCCTCATTAACTTCTCTTAAATCACTCATAAAAATCTACCTCCAAAAATTAAAATTTTTCATTTTCAAAAATGCACTTACAAGAGCCATAAATCTAAGAACAAATGTATCATACCCATTGGGTAAAAATTGGGTAAAATCCTCTCAAAAAATGCCCTAAAAATGCACAAATGTTCCGTAAACCAAAACTCTTGTAAATACCTAAATGCCAACAAAAACTCTAATTTTCACAAACTCACAAAAAGCCGTCAAATGTCGCTCATAACCCGAAGGTCGTAAGAATAGTCTGATACTCGCATAATTGAAAGAATAACAAGACTTTTAAGAGAAATTGTTATACATTGACTAGATGAGACTCAAAGCTTTGATAAAAGCAATCAAAAGATAATGCTTGTGAAATATGTGCTTTTATGATAATATAGATAAAACATAAATATTGGAGGAATTCATATGGAATTATTAGAATTAATGAAAAACGATATTTTATGAAAAATTTGAATAGGAGAAACGTATGAAATTACATGTTGTATTAGTCGAACCAGAAATACCACGGGAATACAGGAAATATTGCAAGAACGTGTGCGGCAACAGGGGCAAAACTTCATTTAGTGAGACCGCTTGGATTTAGTTTAGAAGATAAGTATGTGAAACGTGCTGGGTTAGATTATTGGGATAAGTTAGAAATAGAAGAGCATGATTCATTTGAGAAGTTTTTAGAAAAATATGTGCCAGAGGAACATCATATGTTTTTTGTTACGACAAAGGGAAAACAGGTGTATTCGGATGGTTTATATGAGAACTTAAAAGAGGTATTTGTTGTATTTGGAAAAGAAACCAAAGGATTACCAGAAGATGTGTTAAAAAAATACTTAAACAAAACAATCCGAATTCCTATGAAACCACAGTTACGTTCTTTAAACTTATCTAATTCGGCTGCTATTGTTATATATGAAGTGCTAAGACAGTCTAAATTTCAAGGATTAGAAGAAGTTAGTGCATATTTTTGAAAGAACCAATGAAGGCAGGCAAAGAACGAAATAAGTTCTTTGTTTTTATTTTGTAAAGACAAAGAATTCGCATAAAAGACAACCTGTTTGTCATATACTATAAAATAGAAATAAAAGAAAAAGGAAGAAAACGAGAGCAAATGAGAGGAAAAATTATGAAAATTTGGAATAAAAATGAAAAAAATTAACATAAATTAATTAAATCGGAAAAATAAGGTATACATAATTTGAAAACGGATACAATATGGTGTATAATGGAACTATACGTGTGTATGACAATATAAAAATAGAAAAAGAAAAGGAGATGAATTCCTATTTTTAGTAAGAAAATAAAATACTATACAAAAGAAACCATGAGATTTACAACAATATTAGCAGTAGGTGTCTTTATGATAGCCGGAATTACATTACTAAAAATGAAACCAGTTTATCAAATCTCACTAGATGGAGAAATGATAGGATATGTAAAAAATAGAAATCAATTTGAAGAAATATTAGAAGTCACATATAATGATAATGAAGAATTAAATATCGCATTTGCTGATTTTGACGTAGAAATGGATTATGAATTTAAACTAATTAATCGAACGACTAGGGTAAACGAAGAAACAGTACTTGCAGCAATCAATGAAAAAGCAGATATTACGTATTACCAATATGCTGTAATTGCAGGAGGAGTAGAAAAAGAATATTTTTGCTCCGAAGAACAAGCAAATGAATTAGCATCATCCTTAAGTGAAAAACTAGCAGATAAAGCAGGGGTAAGTGTAGAACGTATCTATACCAAACAATTAAAAGAAACGTCAAGTGTTGAAATTGCTACTATATCAGATACCATAGCCACTCAAATTGATAATGAAATAAAAGCAGAAGAAAGAAAAGAAAAATCCACGATTAATGGTGTGCACATTGCTGTTATGCCAGTAAAAGGAAATGTAAGTTCTCGTTTTGGTTCAAGAGAATCCATAAGAGATCATGCTCATAAAGGATTGGATATTGCTACCAAACAAGGAACCGATATTAAAGCAGCAGCAACCGGAACCGTTAGTTTTTCAGGAACCAAAAACGGATATGGAAATCTAATTATTATTGACCATGGAAATGGAATTACTACTTACTATGGACATTGTAGTAAGTTATATAAAGAAGTAGGTGACGAAGTAGTAGCAGGAGATGTTATAGCAGCCGTAGGAAGTACAGGACGTTCCACAGGACCACATTTACATTTTGAAATTAGAAAAAATGGAGAATATGTAAACCCAGCCCAATATTTATTTATATAAATAGAAAAGAAATTTTATTGAAAAACAATAGAATTTCTTTTTTTGCGCTGTAAAATCAGAAACAAGTTATGTATCCTCACGGAGCTTTGCCTCAAAAAGGACCCTTTATTAAAGGGAGCTACTGTAAAGCGACTGGGTGGCTTAAAACAGATAATTATTACAAATTTTTGAATAAATCAAGAAACAAGTCTTCATACTATATTTAGGTGATGAAGGATGAGAAAACAAGAAAATATGATAGAACAATTTTTTAAGTTAAGACAAGGCGATTTACTAGAAGAAATGGGGGAAGATAGGGAGATTTTAAGAAATAGCCTAAAACAAATAAATAGCAAAAGACTTATCGAAAGTATGAGTAAGTTACCAGAAGAATACGAAGAAATCAAAAGGCAAATTTACGAATACATAGAAGATTTGGCAAACGATTATGAAATAAAAATGGCATATTATGATAAGAAATACTATAAACAAGGTTTTGAAGACGCTGTTTTGTTACAATGTTATTTGAGGGAGTAGTAAGTGGCTAAAAACAAGGAATGAAGATAAAAAAATATTAATTTTGCAATAGATTGAATGTCTGTAAACTTACTTTTTTCTTCTATAACCAATTAAAAATAAAATCTCTCTATTTTTAAGAAAAAATTAATAGTATTTCTACCAAACAAGTGATATAATGCATGCTAGATAAGGAGCAAAAGGATGGAAGAAAAAATAGAAAATATACAATATAATCTAGACTGTAAAACTGGTTTAACGAAAGAACAAATCGAACAAAGAATAAAGGATAATTTGGTAAATCGTGATATGACCCAAAAGTCCAAGAGTATAAAAGCAATCATTTGTAGTAACTTTTTTACCATATTTAATTTGATTAATTTACTATTAGGAGTAGCAATTTTTAGTGTGAAATCCTATAAAAATATGCTATTTTTATGGCTTGTCATTATTAATACGGCGATTAGTACCTTACAAGAAATTCACTCAAAACGTACGCTTGATAAATTATCGTTGGTTTCGGAAAGTAAGGTTTTGGTATTAAGAGATGGTAAGGAACAAACCATTGGAATAAATGAAGTGGTATTAGATGATATTGTTTTGTTCCAAGCAGGAAATCAAATTGTAAACGATTGTATCATACAAGAAGGTGAAGTAGAAGTAAATGAATCTTGTATTACAGGAGAATCGGATGCAAGATTTAAGAAAAAAGGCGATATGCTTTTATCGGGTAGTTATATTATTAGTGGTAGATGTACACGGAAAAGTAGAACATATAGGAGATGAGAACTATACCTATAAAATCTCCAAAGAAGCAAAATGTATGAAAAAAATCAATTCCGAAATCATGAAATCTTTGAACAAAATTATAAAAACCGTATCCATTGTGATTATTCCAATTGGAGCATTACTATTTTTTAACCAATTAGGACTAGAAGGAAATACCGTAAAAAATGCAGTGGTCAATACAGTGGCAGCGATTATTGGAATGATACCAGAAGGATTAGTATTACTAACAAGTACCGTTTTAGCAGTTAGTGTTATACGATTATCAAAAAATAAAGTATTGGTACAAGAATTATATTGTATTGAAACATTGGCAAGAGTAGATGTGCTATGTTTAGATAAAACAGGAACCATTACCGAAGGAAAAATGGAAGTAACAGGTTATATTGCCAAAAACAATCAAGAAGAAATGGCAGATATTTTATCATTACTTGGCAAATACTCAGGAGACAATAATGCAACCATTGAAGCAATTAGACAGACATTTTCGAAACCAGTAGAAGGAGAAGTTGTAAAAGAAATCCCATTTACTTCAGATAAAAAATGGTCTGGAATCTCGTTTGCAAATGGAGAAAGTTATGTAATAGGTGCACCAGAATATGTGTTACGAGAACAGTTTGATAAGTATAAAGACGATATTGAAGCACAAATTGAAGACTACCGAGTTGTGGTATTAGCACGTTCCAAAGAGGTATTAAAAAAAGAAGGATTACCACAAGAGGTAGAATATTTAGGAATGGTGTTATTAACCGATACCATAAGACCAAAAGCCAAAGAAACCTTAGCTTATTTTAAAGAACAAGGAGTCGAGATTAAAATTATTTCTGGTGATAATCCAGTAACGGTTTCTAAAATTGCAAAACATGCAGGAATAGAGAAATACCAAGACTATATAGATTGCAGTACCATAAAAACAGAGGAACAATTAAAACAAGCAGTCAAGAATTATACCATTTTTGGGAGAGTAACTCCAATCCAAAAAAAGGAATTAATTGTAGCTTTGAAAGAAATGGGACACACGGTTGCAATGACAGGAGATGGAGTAAATGATGTGATTGCTCTAAAAGAGGCCGATTGTAGTATTGCCATTGCAAGTCGGAAGCGATGCGGCTCGTAATGTAGCGAAGCTTGTGTTATTAGACTCGAACTTTCAGTCTATGCCCAAAATTGTAGCCGAAGGAAGACGAACCATTAATAATATTGAACGTTCTGCTAGTTTGTTTTTATCTAAAACAATCTATGCAAGTATCTTAGCCATTATTTTCGTATTTGCCCATATGCCGTACCCATTTATGCCAATTCAATTAAGCTTGATTGCACTCGTTTGTATAGGAATTCCGTCCTTTATTTTGGCATTAGAGCCAAATAAGGAACGTGTACAAGGAAAATTTATACAAAATGTGACTAGTAAATCTCTTCCCACTGCACTAACAACGGTTGTTAATATCATCATTGTAGCCATTATTAGTTGGTATGCTGGTATTCCAAAAGAAATCTATTCTACCATTTGTGTGGTATTGACGGTATTAACGGGATTTATTTTACTTGCCAAAATAAGTAAACCATTTAATTTACTAAGGACGATATTACTAATTAGCATGATAGCACTATTTACGGCATGTTTTGTGATACTAAAAGATTGGTTTTCAGTTGCGATTACAAAACAATACATAGAATTAGTAGCCCTATTAGGTGCTATTGCAATAGCAAATTTTATCTTATTCAATTATGCCACTGAAAAAATATTACGAAAGAAGTAAAATCAAATGGCTATTATTAAAACGAAAAAGAATATGAGATGAAATAAAGACAATAGGAGGGGAAATATGGGAAAAAAAACAGTAGCATTTTACACATTAGGTTGCAAAGTGAATCAATATGAAACCAATGCGATAAAACAAAAGTTTTTAGAAGAAAATTATAACATTATTGATTTTGAAGAAAGCGCAGATGTATACGTTGTTAATACTTGCACAGTAACGAATATGTCAGACCGAAAATCCAGACAAATTATAAGAAAGGCAAAGATGCATAACAAAAATGCAATCTTAGTTGTGACTGGATGTTATGTACAAGTAGCAAAAGAACAATTAGAACAAATGAAAGAAATTGATATAGTAATTGGAAATCAAGAAAAAAAGAATATTATTTCATATATTCAAAAATATCAAAAGGAAAGAGAAGAATACATTTCTGATATTTTACAGGAAAAAACTTTTGCAGAATTTGGAACAACAATATATACGGATAAAACAAGAGCGGTTGTTAAAGTACAAGATGGATGTGACCGTTTTTGTTCTTATTGTATCATACCATACACAAGAGGAAGAATTCGTAGTAGAAAACTACAAGACATTATTTCTGAAATTCAAGAGATTGCTAAAAAAGGAATAAAAGAAGTGGTTATAACAGGGATTCACTTAGCTTCTTATGGAAGAGACAGCAAGACATCACTTATTGATTTATTAAAACAAATCAATAAAATACAAGGAATTAGGAGAATACGTTTAGGCTCATTAGAACCAACCTTAATGCAAAAAGACTTTATTGAACAATTAGTAAAATTAGAAAAAATATGCGACCATTTCCATTTATCTTTACAAAGCGGTTGTAACGAAACATTACAAAGAATGAACCGAAGATACACGATAGAGGAATTTTACGAAGGAATTAAACGCCTTCGTGAAAACTTCCCAAATGTCTCTTTAACAACCGACATCATCGTTGGTTTCCCAGGAGAAACCGAAGAAGAATTCCAAACAACATATGAATTTCTAAAAAAAGTCAAATTCTACAAAATGCATGTCTTCAAATACTCCCCAAGAAAAGGTACAAAAGCAGCAACCATGCCAAATCAAATAGAAGGGAACATAAAAGAAAAACGAAGTAAAAAACTAATTGAATTATCAAACCAGAACCAAGAAGAACAAAACAGAAATTATATAGGAAAAGAAGTAGAAGTTTTATTAGAAGAACAAGAAGGAGAATACATAAAAGGACATACCTCAAATTATATCATGGTGTATGTAAAATCGAATAATGTAAAAATGAAAAACACAGTAAAGTTAGCGAAAATTATAGAAAAAAAAGGGGAAAATTTAATAGGAGAATATGTAAGTTAATAAGGTTAAATATTAAGAACACTTTACATTTATGTAAATATATGTTAAAATATATTATGTAATGAGCAATCAAGCTAAGAAAGGAGCAACAAAATGAAAAAGTTAACTCTTGAAGAATTAGAAAAAATGATGCCACCATATGAAAAGTATTTGGGGAGAGCTTCAAAAGAAATATTAGAGCCTGAACGGACATGCATAAAAGAGATATTACTTCTATGGAATTGTCCTGGAGATGTAAAATTTAATCAAGAAGAGATTCCATTGGAGCTATGGTATCAAGAAGGAAAGGAATTTGATTTTCATTTGGTTCTATTCTCTAAAGTAAGTGATCCATGCTTATCTGGAGATGGGGTACCATTCCCATTTGCTATTTTTAGAGAAGATGAGTTTCAAGAGGGGGTTTTAACACAAAGTTATTTAAATAGCTTAAAAGACATCAAAAGTGATGTCGAAAAACAAAAAACTGTTTTGTTGAAGGAGGGGTTCCTAAAATAGGGATCCTTTTTATTATAATAAAAAACATGTTTGATTTTTTATAGAGTAATTGAATAGTCATACAATTGTAATAGTTCTGTCATCAATATTTAATAATAAAAATTGTAAAAACTCTTGCGTTAAAATAAAATGTGTAGTATAAATAATGTGATAAAGGAATAAAATTACAAAGGAGGAAATAAAAAATGAGCGAAAAAATAATGGGTGGAGTAGAAACTGAATTTGTATCTGAATCAACATTACCAGCAAAAATCGGTTTCTGGCCAAAAGTAAAAGCATTTTTATTTCAAGAAATAAAAGTTGAATTAACACCAGCACAACAAAAATTTGAAGACGACTTAAATGATTTTTTACATATTGAACTTACATGGCAAGATTTTCATGACTTCTTATTCCAAGAAATTACATTTGGAAAAAAGAAAGAAAAATAAATCATAGCAAGGGAACTTAGATTTTCTAAATATTCTACATATTTAGAAAATCTAAGTTCTGTTTTTTATATTGTAGGAATCTTTACTGCGAAAGAAGTGAAAAGCTCCGTACAAGATAATTATGCGGATATTACAATTTCTTAAATGCATCGCATTTTAGAAATTGTTAATTCGTTTTTTTGTCCAAATAACTTGACAGTTTCATAGAATACATATAAAATAGAAGGGTAGGTTTAATATATAAATAAAAAAAATGATATATATTAGAACATTGAAAATTAAATAGAAAGAGGTGTAAGATTATGGAAATCGTAATCGTAATCGCCACTGTTCTAATCTCAGCTGTTATTTTTATACCAGTCGGTGTAGGAATTCGTAAAAAAATAGCTGAATCTAAAATCAAAGGTGCAGAAACCGAAGCAAACAAGATATTAGAACTTGCCAATAAAGAAGCGGAAAACAAGAAAAAAGAAGAAATATTTAAAGCAAAAGAACAAATTATGCAAGAAAGAAAAGACTTAGAGCAAGAGATTAGAGAAAGAAGAGGCGAAATTCAAAAACAAGAATCAAGAATGATGCAAAAAGAGGAAAATCTTGATAAAAAAGAAGAAGCATTAGAAAGAAAAGAAAGGGAAAACGATAAGAAGTATCAAGAACTCGATGAAAAAGAAAAACAATTAGAAAATGCAGTACAAGAGCAAATTGATAAACTGCAACAAATTGCTCATTTATCCATAGAAGAAGCTAAAAAGATTTTACTAACAGAAGTAGAAAAGCAAATTAAACAAGAAAAAGCAAATATCATTCGAGAGGAAGAAGCAAAAGCAAAAGAAGAATCTACAAAAAAAGCAAAAGAACTCTTAACTTATGCCGTTCAAAAATGTGCAGCAGACCATACATCTGAGACAACTGTTTCCATTGTCAATCTTCCAAATGATGATATGAAAGGTAGAATTATTGGTAGGGAAGGTAGAAACATAAAGACCATCGAAAACCTAACAGGAATTGATTTAATTATTGATGATACTCCAGAAGCGGTTATTTTATCTGGATTTGACCCATTAAGAAGAGAAGTTGCCAAAATTGCACTAGAAAAACTTATTGAAGATGGAAGAATTCATCCAGCTAAGATTGAAGAAATGGTAGAAAAAGCAAAAGAAGAAGTACAAGCCATGATTAAATCAGAAGGAGAAAGAGCAACTTTAGAAACTGGTGTTATGGGGCTAAACCAAGAATTAGTAATGTTACTTGGAAAACTAAAATATAGAACCAGTTATGGACAAAATGTACTAAATCATTCAATCGAAGTATCTAACTTAGCAAGAATTATGGCAGACGAATTAGGTTTAGATACCAAACGTGCAAGACGTGCAGGACTATTACATGATATTGGAAAAGCACTAGACCATGACATGGAAGGAACACACGTAGAAATTGGTGTGGATATTTTGAAAAAATTCAAGGAAAATCCACTAGTGATTAATGCTGTACAAGCTCATCACGGAGATGTAGAGCCACAAACCTTAGAAGCGGTTTTGGTACAAGCAGCAGATGCCATTAGTGCATCACGTCCAGGAGCAAGAAGAGAAACCTTAGAAGCCTACATCAAACGTTTAGAGCAATTAGAAGAAATTGCAGATTCTTTTGAAGGAGTCGATAAATCATTTGCCATCCAAGCAGGTAGAGAAATTCGTATTATTGTAAAACCAGAAAAAATTACTGATGCGGAAATGACAGTACTTGCAAGAGATGTTGCAAAAAAAGTAGAAAATGAAATGGATTATCCAGGACAAATTAAAGTAAATGTGATTCGTGAATCACGAGCGATTGAATATGCTAAATAACTGATTTGTTAGTGGCTTAGCCACTTAAAAATCAGTATATGCGTTAGAATAAAAAAGACCCAGAAAGCAAATAATAAAACTTGCGTGCTGGGTCTTTTTTACTTAATTATCCAATGAGTAATTGAAAAGTTTCGTAAGAGGCATATACATAGTCATCAATTACCTTTTGAGTAGCAGAATGCCCGAAACTGGTTTGAGTCAAGGTACAATGCTGGTCGGCAAGAGATGGTCCTATCGTATCTAAGCTACCGTCTTCGTTAGTTCCCCTAAAAACGGTATGAATAGGAATAGACGGATTTCTACGAAAATAATCCCGAAGTTGTTCTCTGCTCTTCTCGAAACTTAACAAGTCCCGATGAATAAAAAGACCTGTTTTAGTGTTTGATAATGTCATTAATTGCCCCTCCTTATCTGAAATCAAACAATAAAAACCACAATGAATAAAACTATTATAACATAGAAATTTACATAACACAAAAAACACGAAAAAAGGCGATAAATTTTTCTTGACAAATTTGATGGGTATTATATAATAAGAAGAAAAAAATGCATAAGAAAAAAGGAGGTCTATTATGGCAGAAGAAATTACACCAGAAGAAAAGGATAGAATTAAGCAAATGGTGGATGATTTAGTAGAACGTGCAAAAATAGCATCAAAAGAGTATATGAAACTAGACCAAGAAACCATTAATCAAATTATTAAAAAAATGTCTATGGCAGGACTTGAAAACCACATGAAATTAGCGAAAATGGCAGTTGAGGAAACCGGTCGAGGTATTTATGAGGACAAGATTACCAAGAATATGTTTGCAACCGAATATATTTACCATAGTATTAAATACGATAAAACCGTTGGTGTTATTGATGAAAACGAAGAAGAAGGATATGTGCAAATTGCAGAACCAGTGGGAATTATTGCAGGAGTAACACCAGTTACAAACCCAACTTCGACAACGATGTTTAAATCCTTAATTTCCGCAAAAACAAGAAATGTTATTATTTTTGGGTTCCATCCATCGGCACAAAAATGTAGTAGTGAAGCAGCAAGAATTTTGCGAGATGCAGCCATAGAAGCAGGAGCACCAAAAGATTGTATTTTATGGGTTGAAGAACCATCCATTACTGCAACCAATTTCTTAATGAACCATCCAGATGTGAATTTAATTTTAGCAACAGGTGGCACTGGAATGGTAAGAGCGGCATATTCTTGTGGAAAACCAGCACTTGGAGTAGGACCAGGAAATGTACCTTGTTACATTGATAAAACCGCAAAATTAAAAACTTCGGTAACCGATTTAGTATTATCAAAGGCATTTGATAATGGAATGATTTGTGCTTCGGAACAAGCGGTATTAGTTGATAGAGACATTCATGATGAATTTGAACAATTAATGAAAGAAGCAGGTTGTTATTTTATTTCGCCAGAAGAAAAGGACAAGCTAAAAAATTCGATGTTTGTAGCCGAAAAAGGCTATACCTTAAATGGAAAAGTTCCAGGGCAAAGCCCATATGATATTGCAAAGAATGCAGGAATCGAGGTACCAAAAGATACCAAAGTATTAGTGGTATACGAAGAAGGAGTAGGGGAAGAATTCCCATTTTCAAGAGAAAAATTAAGTCCAGTTCTTGCTTATTATATTGTTGATAGTAAAGAAGAAGGAATGAAAAAGGCAGAAAGCCTTTTGGAATTTGGTGGGCTTGGACATTCTGCGGTAATTCACTCAGAAGATAACCAAACCATATTAGAATTTTCAAACCGTGTAAAAGCAGGAAGAATTATTGTTAATTCACCATCCACGCATGGGGCAATTGGTGATATTTATAATACCAATATGCCATCACTAACACTAGGATGTGGTACCTTTGGAGGAAATTCAACCACTTCCAATGTATCGAGTGTCAACTTAATTAATGTGAAACGAGTTGCCAAAAGGAGGGTTAATATGCAATGGTTTAAAGTTCCAGAAAAAATTTATTTTGAAGCAGGTTCAATTGCCTACTTAGAAAAAATGCCAGACATTACAAAAGCATTTATTGTAACCGATGAATCTATGGTAAAACTTGGTTATGTAGATAAAATCTTATATCATTTACGAAATAGACAATCCTATGTTCATTCAGAAATATTTGCCGAAGTAGAGCCAGACCCATCGTTTGAAACCATTAAACGAGGAGTAAAAGCAATTGATAGCTTCAAGCCAGATGTGATTATTGCCATTGGTGGAGGAAGTGCCATTGATGCTGCAAAAGGAATGTGGTTATTTTATGAACATCCAGAAGCAGATGTAGAAGGGCTAAAATTAAAATTTATGGACATTCGTAAACGTACCTATAAATTCCCAAAACTAGGACAAAAAGCAAAAATGGTAGCCATTCCAACCACATCTGGTACTGGTTCAGAAGTAACTTCTTTTGCGGTTATTTCCGATAAAGAACAAAATAAGAAATACCCACTTGCGGATTATGAATTAACACCAGATGTTGCGATTATTGACCCAGATTTAGTTATGACCCTACCAAAGAGAATTACCGCAGATACGGGAATGGATGTATTAACCCATGCGATTGAAGCATATGTTTCCAATATGGCATCTGATTATACCGACGGGCTTTCCGAAAAAGCCGTAGAATTAGTATTAAACTATTTGTTAGAAGCCTATGAACATGGAGATAATAAATTAGCAAGAGAAAAAATGCACAATGCAAGTTGTATTGCAGGAATGGCATTTACCAATGCCTTTTTAGGAATCAATCATTCTCTTGCTCATAAAATAGGAGCAAAATATCATACTGCACATGGAAGAGCAAATGCCATTTTACTTCCATATGTTATAAGATACAATGCAAGTAAACCAACGAAATTTGTATCTTTCCCAAAATACGAATACTTTATTGCAGATGAAAAATATGCAAATTTAGCAAGAAAAAACGGATTACCAGCAAGTACGACGGAAGAAGGAGTAGAATCACTAATTGCCAAAATTAAAGAATTAAACGAAAAACTAGAAATTCCAAAATCTTTCCAAGAATTAGGAATAGAAGAACAAGACTTCTTAGCCAATGTAGACGAATTAGCAGACCGTGCCTTCGAAGACCAATGTACCACAGCAAACCCAAGACTACCACTAGTAACTGAATTAAAGCAAATTCTACTAGATGCCTACTACGGAAAATAAAGTCGAAATATGTCGATGAAAAGTGTTTGACGATAGATGTATTAGTGATATATAATATTCACAATACATCTATTGCTTTTTTGTTCAAAAAAAGTTAAATCATATTATTTTATTCAAAGATTTTTTAAAAAAATAAATCTAAAAAGACAAAAATCATTGAAAAAAAGAAAAAAATCTGTTACAATAGGAGGTGAAAAAACATGCCTATTATTTCGCAATTTTATGGAATATTAATTTATCTATATAAAGAAATAGGAGGACATCATAATGAACCACATATTCATATAAAATACAATGAATATGAAATGTCAATTACGTTAGATGAAAAAATTATTGCAGGTGAATTACCAGTAAAACAAAAGAAAATGTTAGAAGCGTGGATAGAAATACATAAAGAAGAATTAAAAGCAGCTTGGTATGCATATAACAAAGAAGGAGAAATTATAAAAATAAAAGGATTGGAGTGATTAGAAAGTCATGAGTATAAAAGCAATAGATGTAAAACCCCTAAAAAATTATGAATTAGAAATTACCTTTGAAAATGGGGAAGTGAAAAGATTTGATGTAAAACCATATTTACAATATAAAGCTTTTCGAAAAATTAAGAATATAGAAATATTTAATACGGTGAAAGTTGAAGGACTATCTATTGCATGGGTAGATGGCACAGATATTTGTCCAGATGAGCTATATAATAATAGCTATAAAATAAAAGATTAGGAATTTTCCTAATCTTTTACATCTAATTTAATATGCACATCACGAAGTTGTGCATGGCTTACTTTTCCGGGAGCTCCCATCATTAAGTCTTGGGCTTTGCTGTTTAGTGGGAATGCAATTACTTCTCGAATGGTGTTTTCTTCGGTTAATAACATAATCATACGATCAATTCCTGGGGCAATTCCGGCATGTGGTGGGGCACCATATTGGAAAGCAGTGTAAAGAGCGCCAAATTTTTCTTGTAGTTGTTCTTTGGTGTAGCCACCAATTTCAAAAGCTTTTTCCATGATGACGATATCATGATTACGAACAGCACCAGAGGAAAGTTCAATTCCATTACATACAAGATCGTATTGGTAGGCTAAAATGTCTAATGGCTTTTTGGTGTTTAGAGCTTCTAATCCTCCTTGTGGCATGGAAAATGGATTATGGCTAAAGGTTAACTTTCCATCATCGCAAAGTTCGTACATTGGAAAATCAATAATCCAAGCAAAACAAAATTTATCTTCGCAGGTTAAGTTTAAACGGTTTCCAAGCTCGGTACGAATTTGACCAGCAAAAGAGTTTGCTCTTGTCTCTGTATCGGCAATGAAGAAAATAGTGTCATTTACTTTTAAATCGGCAAGTTTTAATAATTCTTGTTTTAGGTCATCTGGTATAAATTTATCAATAGGTCCTTTATACGATAAATCATCTTCTACTTCTAAATAGCCAAGTCCCCCCATACCAATAGAGGTAGCAAACGAAAGCAATTTTTCATGAAATCCTTTTGACATATGCCCTTCTACTTTAATGGCGCGAACGGTTCGGTTATGGAAAGGTTTAAAACTGCATTTGGCAAAGAAATCCGTAACATCGATAATGATAAGTGGATTTCGTAAATCTGGTTTATCGGTTCCATAGTGTAACATGGCGTCTTTATAGGTAATGCGAGGAAAAGGATAATGTTCTATTTCTTTATTGGAAAAGGTTTTAAAGGTATTGTATATTACTGGTTCAATCGCAGTAAATACATCTTCTTGGTTAGCAAAACTCATTTCCATATCTAACTGATAAAATTCACCAGGAGCACGGTCAGCTCTTGCATCTTCATCACGAAAACAAGGAGCAATTTGAAAATATTTATCAATTCCAGCTACCATTAGTAATTGCTTAAATTGTTGAGGTGCTTGTGGAAGAGCATAAAATTTTCCGTGCATGCAATCGACTTGGCACTAAATAATCTCTTGCACCTTCTGGAGAAGAGCTTGTGAGAATGGGAGTTTGCACCTCTAAAAAACCTTGGTTTATCATTTGCGAACGTAAGAATTGCAAAATTTTGGCACGTAAAATTAAATGATTTTTTTGTTTTTCGCTTCGCAAATCCAAATAACGATATTGCAAACGTAAATCCTCACGAACTTCTTGGTTTGCATTTATTTCAAAAGGCAAGTATTTCGTACGTTTTCCCAGTACTTTAATATCTTGAATAAAGACTTCTACCTCTCCTGTATCAATCGTTGGGTTATAAGTTTCCTCATCTCTTTTTCGTACGGTTCCAAATAAGGTAATGGTCGATTCAATTGGAATATGACTAGCAAATTCAACCAATTCATTATTTCCAGAAATAACGGCTTGTGTGACACCATATTGGTCTCTCACATCTAAAAAAACGACACCTCCTAAATCACGAACGGCTCCGAAGCCATCCAGCAATACGGACTTCTTTTGAAACATCCGAAATTCTTAATTCTCCACAAGTATGTGTTCTATACTCGTTCATAAACATTCCTCCTTTTTTAAAAGGGCAAAGTAATACAAAAAAAGCTTCCGTGCCCTACAAAATGCAGGGACGAAAGCAACAGTTTCCGCGGTACCACCCAACTTAAAAAACTTTTTAAAAAAAGCTTTTTCACTCTATTTTACACTGCTCCAATGTGTTATTCCACTAGGTTCTCCAAAAAGGTTCTCAGCTAATCCTTTCTCTCTGTATCGTCACTTCTAATGGCTCAGGTCATCTTCATCGTAGTGTTATTTATTTCTTACTATTTTACAAACTACACTTCAAAATGTCAAGGGGTATGTGAGGAAAATTTATTGTTTTTTCATTTTTGGCTTTGATATAAGCGAGGCTAAATATCCGGAAGAAAATGGCAGCAGCAATACCGCCTGCAGCGGCTTTGGTTCCGCCAATAAAGGCACCGATAAAGCCAGATTTGCTTACTTCTTCTATGGCTCCTTTGGCTAGATTGTTTCCAAAACCGGTTAAAGGAACAGTTGCGCCACAACCGGCAAAATCTACTAAGTGTTGGTAGATGCCTAAGCCTCCTAATACAGCCCCCGTGGTTACAAAGATAACTAAAATTCTTGCAGGAGTTAGTTTGGTTTTATCAATTAAGATTTGCCCAATAATACAAATAAGTCCTCCTACCACAAAACAACGAAGTATTTGCATCCAGTCGATACTATTAAAAAATTCCATTTTGCCACCTCCTAGAGTTCAATTGCTATGGCATGAGCAATTCCGGGGATGGATTCACCTTGTTGTGAGGTAGTGGAATTGGTTAGGGCACCAGTTGCCATAAGCAAGATTTTTTTATATTTCTTTTGTTGTAACATTTTAAATAAATAACCAGAAAAAACGGTTCCACAACAGGCACAACCACTTCCGGCCTGAATGAGTATCTTGTTTTTCTTTATCAAAAATTAAAACACCACAATCATTATAATTGGATTTAATATTATAACCTTTTGTTTCTGCCATTTCAATTAAAATTTCTTTTCCAACATGTCCTAAATCACCGGTTATAATGGCATCATAATAGCTAGGGGAGCGACCAGTATCTTTAAAATGGGTAAGAAGGGTATCTAACGCTGCAGGTGCCATAGCTGCACCCATATTGTTTGCATCTTTAATTCCCATATCTACAATTTTTCCGTGGAGTAATATGTGTAATATATGGACCCATTCCGTCCTTGGCTACAATAGCAGCACCACTTCCAGTAACGGTCCACTGTGATGTTGGTGGACGTTGGTTTCCTAATTCGAGTGGAAAACGAAATTGCTTTTCAGCACTACAAAAATGGCTAGATGCAGCACAAATGGCATAATTTCCGAGCTCCTCCTTCTAGGAAAACGCTTCCCATACATAAGGCTTCTACAAAGGTAGAACATGCACCAAAAATTCCAAAGAAGGGTAAATTTAATTCGCGTAACCCAAAACTAGAGGAAATACATTGGTTTAGTAAATCACCAGCAAAACAATAATCAATTTTTTCACTAGGAATACCAGATTTGGCAACGACCATATTAACGGTTTCTTTTATAATTTTACTTTCCGCTTTTTCCCATGTTTTTTCACCCCAAAATTCATCCTCTAAGCATTGGTCAAAATAACTTGCAAGAGGTCCATCTGATTCCTTTGGACCTACAATAGAAGCAGTTTGCAAAATAGTAGGTGGGGTATCAAATTTAATGGTTTGTTTTCCAATTTTTTGCATGTGAAAATCTCCTTTCTACACAAAAGTAATGGATTGTGTATTAAAAATAAGATATAAAATACCAACCACAATGGAAGCAGAAATACCAAAAACAAGAACAGGTCCTGCGACAGTAAACATTTTTCCACCGACTCCCATAACATATCCTTCGGATTTATATTCCATTGCTGGTGATACAATAGAGTTTGCAAAACCAGTAATAGGAATAAGAGAGCCAGCTCCTGCAAATTTTCCAATACGATTAAATAGGTTTAAGCCTGTTAAAAAGGCACTAATTCCAATTAAAATAATGGAAACAATGGTATTTGACATTTGGATATCCATGCCACGGTATTTGCAATAATTAAAGATGATTTGACCAATGGAACAAATAAGGCCACCTACCCAAAAGGCATTAAAACAGTTCTTTAAGATAGGGGAATTTGGCGATTTTTGGTCAACATAGGTTTGGTAATCTTTTTTGGTTTCAATTGGTTTCATTATCATTCCTCCTTTAGTCTCTGTCTCGTTCAATGGTAAAACTTAAATCTAAATCAACTAAATATTCTGATATTTTCTTTCCATTGATTTTTGCAGTTTGGTTTAAAATGGTAACACTAGTAATATAATCAATGGTTTTTGTTGCTTCATTAATTGTTTGCACAATAGCATCCTTCCAAGAAATTTCAGATGTTCCAGTTACTTTTAAGTGTTTTTCAACGCTCATTTATTATCAACCTCCGTTTTTATAGTTTAGTGGTAGCATTTCCAAAAAAAACAATTTTATGCAATTTTATAAAATAAAAATGAAAACAGACCAAAGCTTATAAAAAACTTTAGTCTGTTGCTCTCTTCCTTCATGTTATTGTCCTTTACCTTTCTGTCATATGACTGCTACCAAATGATTAACATAAAAAATATAGTACAAAAAATGGAAAAAAGCAAGAAAAATCGTGCGACAACTTTCGACAGGTACTACTGTTTAGTTTGAATGGCTTTAAGAACCCCCAGCCGCTCCGCGGCAGCCCCCTTGTTAAAGGGGCTTTTCTGTAAGGTCTCCGAGGTTTGTATGCAATAAGTATGTACGAAATGATAAAAATAGTATTAAAGATATGGTAATATACAAATATATTGAATTTTGCTAACCTTACGAAGCGTTGCAAGAAAGCCCCTTTAACAAGGGGGCTGTCAGCGAAGCTGACTGGGGGTTCTTAAAAGATATGCTACGAAAATACGAATTTGTACAATTCATATTTGAATGATATAATAGGAAAAAAGAAAAAGGAGTACAAACAATGAAATTAGATGTAGCAAGGGAGTCGGCTTTAAAAATCTTATATAAGATTGAAGAAGAAAATGGATATGCTAATTTAGTGTTAGATGAATATCTAGAAAAAAATAGAGAAAGACTAAGCATAAAGGATGTCAATTTTATTTCTGAAATTGTGTATGGTGTGATTACTTGGAAGCTAACCATTGATACGATACTTACCAAACATTCAAAAATTAAAATCAATAAGATTTCGAAATGGGTAAGAATGATTTTGCGTATTGGTATTTATCAAATTGTATTTTTGGATAAGGTTCCCAAAAGTGCAGCAGTAAACGAATGTGTTAATTTATGTAAGAAATATGGTTACAAATCCGTAAATTTTGTTAATGCCATTCTTCACAAAGTTCAAAAGACTGATTATGAAGAATTATCAAAAATGGAAAATGAGATAGAACGAATTTCAAAAATGTATTCTATGCCAATTTGGATTGTAGAAAAGCTATTACACGAATATGGTTCCCCAAAGACGGAAGAAATATGTATGTATTCTAATCAGAGACCCAAAATGACAATCCGTGTGAATTCATTAAAGACAACAGTAGAGGAAGTAAAAGTAAAATTAGAAGAAAGGAAAATAGAATACGAAGAAGCAGAATTCCAAAATTTCTTACATCTAAAAAAGATAAAAGGGGTTGCAAACTTGGATTTGTTTAAGGAAGGTTTCTTTACGATTCAAGACGAAGGAGCAGGTCAAATTGGTTATATGGTAAATCCAAAAGAAAATGAAATGGTACTAGATGCTTGTAGTGCACCACGGAGGAAAAACGACTCATTTAGCAGAACTTATGAAAAATACAGGAGAAATTGAGGCATGGGACCTTCATGTAAACCGTGTAAAATTAGTAGAAGAGAATGCCAAAAGATTAGGAAGTTTGACGATTACTACAAAACAAAAAGATGCTTTACAATATGAAGAAAAGTATAAAGAAAAATTTGACAAGATTTTACTAGATGTTCCTTGTATGGGATTAGGCGTTCTAAAAAGAAAACCAGATATTAAATGGAAAAAAACAAAAGAAGAATTAGAAGATATTGTAAAAGTACAAAAACAAATACTGGAAGTATGTAGCAAATATTTAAAAAGCGGAGGAGAATTAGTATATTCCACTTGTAGTATTTTAAAAGAAGAAAATGAAAATATAGTAAAAGAATTCATAAAAGAAAAGGAAAAGCAAAGGAAAGAGTTTATTAAAGAAAAGATTATTAAAATAAGCAAAGAAAAAATTAGATGTATGATTCCTAAGAAGAGTTCTACTTATAAGCTTAAGCAAGAGAAAAATACAAACAAAGAATTTAACATTTTGGAACAAAAAACGATTTTACCAAATAAAAATGCGAATGGATTTTATATGTGCAAATTAAAAAAATGGTAAAAACAAAGGGATTGTATGTAGAATAAACCAAAAAACAATCACAAAGATTGAGAATAGACGGATATTTCAACTTAAAATAAGAAAGTATAAATTGTAAGAACAAATGAGTTAATTCATATTACGAATATATTACATTTACATGACAATTCATAAAATGCTATTGACTTTTGAGTAAAAACATATAAAATAACAATATGGTTAATTATTTGACAAAATAAACATAAAAATTTAAAACATAAATAAAGAAGAAAATGTATATTTTGGATGAAAATTTACGTATTAAAATATGAAAAATGTAAAAGATAAAAGTGTAAAATAAATAACAAAGGAGAAAAAAATGTCAACTTGTTTAGGTTTATATGTTGAAAATAATGTAATTAAATATGCCAAAGTATCCAAAGATAATGATAACATAAAAATTGACTCCTTTGGTATTAAATTTTACGACAAATTAAATGAGGCAGTTAAACAAGTCATTGAAGAAACTTATAGTTATAAAATACCAATTAGCATTAACTTATCCAATGAGCAATATAACTATTTTTATCTATTTAGTTTGTTAAACAAAAAAGATATGCAAAATGTGGTGAATACAGAATTTGAATCTATTTGTTATGATAATGGTGTTAATAAAGATGCCTTTGAAACTCGTTATGTATTAGTAAATGATTTAGAAGATAAAGAAAAAATAAAAGCAATCCATGTATCAGCAAATAAAGCAGATATTGCAAAAAAAGAACAACAACTAGAAGGGTATCGAATTGCTTCTGAGACACCAATGGGGACATCGATTGCAAATTTAATCGACGATAAAGCAAATGAGAATGTTTTAATTGTAAATATCGAAGAAAAAACAACGATAACCACGATTGTAGATAAAAAAATACTAAATATTGAAACGATAGAAGATGGTGCTACTCAAATCTTATCCAATATTAGTGTGAAAGAAAATTCTTATTCGAAAGCATATGAAATATGTAAAAATTCTACGATTTATACACAAGAAGGAAAAGACTTACAATATGAAGAAAATGAATATCTTGATGATATTATGCCAACCTTATATAACATTGTCACAAGTGTTCGTAAAGTAGTAGACCAAAGTTTAAATAAGATCGATAAGATTTATTTGACTGGTACTGCATCGGTTATTAACAATATTGATATTTATTTCCAAGAATATTTAAAAGATATTAAGTGCGAAATTCTAAAACCATATTTTATTAACAATATTCAAACAAAAATAAATGTAAAAGACTATATAGAAGTAAATTCAGCAATTGCGCTTGCACTAGATGGAGTAGGAGAAGGGTTAAAAGGATTAAACTTTAAAAAAGAAACATTCATGGATAAATTACCAGAATGGCTAACAATGGATGTCGGCGGGAAGAGTGGAAAAAAATCAAAATTAGCGAGTAAATTAAACATTCGATTGGATATGGATTTTCATGAAAAACTAACAGCGGGAGAAATCGGGTTAATTCGAATTGCAGTAGGAATATTAATGTTAATCTTTATTTATAGTGGAATTAGTATGTTTTTAAATAAAGAAATACAAAATAAAAACGATGAAATTCAAAAAGCAACCCAGGAGATAAATGTACAGATTGCAAAAATCAATACAGATACTACACAACTACGAAACAATACGAGCAAGTATAAAAGTATGGTGCAAAGGTTAGAAGATTTAACTTCAAAAACACAAGAAAAGAGCCGAAGAAAAAATGCAATTCCAACCCTATTAAATCAAATTATGTATGTCATACCAAAAGGAGTACAAATCACTTCTATCCAAAACACATCAGGAGATACCATCGTAATTAATGCACAATCTTATAATTATGAACAATTAGGATATTTCAAATCTAAAATTAAAGAGGATGATATTTTACTAAATGTCGTATCCGATAGTGGAGAAAGGCAAGGACAAACTGGTTTAATTAAAACAGTAATTGAAGGAAGTTTGCCAATTGGGTAAAGGAGACTAAAATATGAGAAAAATTTTAATAATCTTATTAATTGTTTTACTGTTAGTACTAGGTTATTTTATGATTTTTAATGGCTTAAATATATTTGGCATGGATGTATTATCTGTATTTGCCATTAAAGAGAAAAGTGAGCAATTAGATGGTGAACTTCAAAAAATAAGCACATTAACAAGTGTAGATCGTACAAAAGCCATGAGTGAATTAAACGATAGTGCAAAACAATTAGTAATTGCAAAAGACGAGTATAACGATAAAATTTTATATAGTTCTAAGGAAGAAATTGAAATCGCAACACAGGGTATTCAATATGAAATGGAATATTTATGGACGAAAATAGGAAATCATGCAACCAAAAATGGTATTATATTAAAATTTGTGGTTAGCCAGAGTGCATCTGGTGCACAAAATCTATATGACTTATCTTTTGTAGCAACAGGAAGATATGTTTCTATTTCAGAATTTATTGCTGCTTTAGAAAATGACTCTTCTCTAAATTTCAAAATTGAAAATGCAAAAATATCCCCATTTGAAGGAAGTACTGAAAATTTGCAAGTAAGCTTTGAGGTAAAAGAAATTTCCATTCGTATAGATAAAATTACTAGAACCAATACTCCATCTTCTACACAAACAGGATTAGAAACCGATACGAAAACAAATAATAATATGGTTGATAATGCGATAAGAGATAATGGAATAGAACTTAATGAACAAGGAGGAAATTCATAATGAAAGTATTTAAAGAAATTGTTATTATTTTATTATTGGTATTAGCAATATTGCTCGTATTAGGAGTATTTTTATACGACTATATACCAATGAATAAAGTAGTGCCTAAAATAGAACAATATGAAGCACCCAATAATGTAAAACAAGAATTACAACAAAGCATAGAAGAAGAGCAAAATACAATGACACCAATTGTATACGAAATCAATAATAGCGATCTAAATTTATATGAAAGAACAAAAGATTATGATAAAGGAAAAGTAAATCCATTTGGAAATACAACAGTAGAAGCAGGCGACAATACCACAGTATCCAGTGGAAACCAAGGAGGTACTACAACGACTGAAAAGCCAAGTGGTAATGATAATAGTAGTACAACTACACCAAATTCTAGTACCGTTAAAAAGCCTACTGGAATTAAATAACATTCGGTTATATTTATTCTATAAATATATACAAATAAAAAATAAATAAGGAGGAATTTTTTATGTTAAAAGGACAAAAAGGTATTACATTAGTTGCATTAGTAATTACAATCATTGTATTATTAATCTTAGCAGGTATTACAATTAGCATGACAATAGGACAAAGAGGTATTTTAAACAGAGCTAAAGAAGCTGGACAAAACTATCAAAATGCCGCTAAACAAGAAGATAAAGATTTACAAGGCATAAACGATGAAATGGAAAACATTGTTAATAGCTTAAGACAATAATAAGCTTAAATCATCCTAAATGGCATATGCATAAAAATGTATATGCCATTTAGTTTCAAGACTAAACAAAGGAGAAAGATATGGTAGAGGCTTTTTTAGTATGTATTCTATTTATCATTGGAATTTATTTTGGTAGTTTTTTTACACTTGCTACGTATCGTTTGCCAAAGAAAGAAAATATTACCCATAAACATTCATACTGCCCTAATTGTAATAACAAATTAGGAATGTTGGATTTAGTTCCTGTGTTTAGTTTTTTAGTTTTAGGTGGGAAATGTCGTTATTGCAAACATGCCATTGGTATTCGCTATTTTCTATTTGAAATACTGACTGGTATTGTTTTTGTATTATTTGGTTTATCCTTAAAAATAGACATACATTCTTTGTTCCTTGAAGATATGATTTATGTTATACTAGGAATTTTATATTTTACTAGTTTATTTATCTTAGCTGGAATCAATAAAGAAAAAAATCAAATTCAAAAATCAGTAATATACTATCAAGTTATTGTTTCTATATTATATATCATATATTCATGTACATTCCAAAAAGGAAATGTATATCAATATGGGATATATTTATGTATCATGGCTTTTTTGATTTTATATGAAACGTTTAGTTTTAGGAAAAATTTAAAAGAAAACAACATGTATTTCATATTAATATTTATATTAAATATGGTAATCATAACAAAAGAATACATAGCAATTATGACACTACTATGTACCATATTAATAATAGGCTTTGAAAATATGATAACATATTGGAAAACACGAAAATCGCAAAAAGTAGTAGAAAAACAGAAAAAAACACCAATCATTTTTTATATAAGTGTAGCCAATATAATTATGCTAATTGGAAATAATTTTATTATCAATTATATGATGAAATAGAAACAAAAGGAAATAAGGGTGAGGTATGAGCATTAAAGGAGTAAGTATAAAGGAAAATAGAGGTTTTACAACAGCAGACATTGTAGTGGCAATTGTTGTTATGATGATATTTGTTGGAATGATTGCAACATTGTTTTATAACTTTTATTTATCAACCACTGCTAAAAACAGAAATGCCATGGCAACAAATTATATTGTGGATGTAATAGAAGAAATAAAAGCAATGAATTATGATGAAGTTCAAAAAGATACACAGGATAGTAATAGCATTAATAATTTAATTCAGCAATTAGAAGCAACGAAACAAATACCAAAAGAATATATCATAACGGGGGAAGTACAAAAATATAACGAAACAGAAGGAAATACAGATAAAAAGGATCTTGTTAAAATTTTAACAATACGAGTAGAATATAGCCTAGGAAAGAAAACAGAAAAAATTGAGATTTCAACACTATTAATAAAAACAATTGAAAAAGAATGAAAAAGATAAGTATTTCAACATAATTGATAAAAGCAATTGAAAAAGAATAAAAAGGTAAGGAAACCCAAAACTTATGCATTATTAATAAAAACGAGGAGTGAAGTATGAAACAAAATTCAGGACTAACGACAACAAGTATTATTATTTATGTAGTTGCTATGACGATTGTAATAGGAATTATTGCGAGTATTACATCATTTTTCTATGCAAATGTAAATAATTTGGATGAAAATAGTAGTCATATTGCAGAAATAACAAAATTTCATATGTATTTTTTAGAAGAAACCACGAAAAAAGATAATAAAATTCATAACGTACAAGAACAATCCATTTCTTTTACAACCGGAAATACGTTTACTTTTCAAGATAATAGTATTTATTTTAATCATATTAAAATCTGTGAAGAGGTTTCAAACTTACAATTTGCCACAGAAATGAAAAATGGCAAAACCATTATCAAAGTCCTTATTACATTTGGTACAGGAAGCGAATACACAAAAACTACACAATATGTCTTAAACAATGATATGTAATTTTTGGCAATTTGCTTGGAATTCTAGGAATTAGAAGAAAGATATTGTATAATAGAGTAAGAACTACAAAGGAGGAAAATATATGGAAAGAAGAGTGCCCATTGGAATTGAATTAGTAAGAAAAGGTGTCATTACGGAAAATGACATACAAAAAGCATTAGAATATCAAAAAATTCATACTAATAAAAAATTAGGAGACATTTTAAATGAATTAAAAGTATGCGATTCCTATCGATTAATCCAATCAATTGGAGAAATCCTAGGAGAAAAAGCAATTTTATTAGAACCAAGTGATATTAAAATCAATTTAGATGATTACATTTCGCCAGATGTGCTAAGACGTAATCGCGCGATTCCTTTTGAAATAGAAGGTGGAAGAATTAAAGTTTGTTTTTCCGATACTGCCAATAAAAGAGCAGTCGACACCATTCGTCTACTTTTATTAAACAAAGGCTTAATTATGGAAAAATATATTACGTTTGATAGTAATATCGAAAAAATATTAGTATCCATGCAAGGAAAAGAAACCGATGACATTAATTCCTCTTCCGATATTACTGGTTTAGTGGATACCATTATTAAAAAAGCAATGGACAAAAGAGCAAGTGATATTCATTTTGAACCAATGGAAGATGAACTTCGCATTCGTTATCGTATTGATGGAGAATTGTTTACAGCAGGAAATTTGGATAAAGAAAAACAAGCACAAGTGATTGGTCGTTTAAAAGCCATTTCCAATATGCATCAAGAAAAACAAGAATCCCAAGATGGTAGAATCCTATTATACCCAGACTACAATATTCGTGTTTCTTCTCAGAAAAACGTACATGGTGAGAAATTTGTATTAAGACTATTAAAGAAAAATTCCGATATTCGTAACTTATTTGAATTAGGATTTCCAAAAGATGAACAAATTGTAAAAAATAGTTTTGAAAAACGAAATAGTATTACCATTATGGCAGCACCTACGGGAGAAGGTAAAACTACAACCCTTTATAGTATTATTGATTATTTAAATAAACCAGAAATCAATGTAACCACCATAGAAGACCCAGTGGAAATCCGAATTCCCGGTTTAAACCAAGTAGAAGTGGATGCCAAAACAAGCTTTTCTGACTCATTACGAACCGTATTAAGACAAGATCCAGATATTATTCTAGTAGGAGAAATTCGTGATAGAGAAACAGCAGAAATTGCTTTACAAGCAGGACAAACAGGACATTATGTATTATCTACCATTCATACTATCGATAGTGTGGAAGTAATTACCAGATTAAGAAAAATGGGAGTTTCCAATTACGATATTGCAAGTACACTTGCCACAGCAGTATCCCAAAGGCTTGTTCGAAAAATATGTCCACATTGTGCAAGACCAAGAGAATTTACTTTTGAAGAAACCGAAATCATGAAACGAATTGGTGAAAAATACGGAGTAAATTTTGACTTCTATGGAAAAATGACCTATGATGCAGTGGGATGTTCTCAATGTAATAACACAGGATATTATGACCGTATTGGTGTTTTTGAAATTTTAAACATTGATGATGAATTAAGAGAACTGATTACCAGTGATGCCTCTACCTTAAAAATGAAAGAAGCAGCCATTAGAAAAAATTATAAACCGCTTGTAATTGACGGTATTTATAAAGTGCTAGCAGGTGTTACCACATTAGAGGAATTAAATAAAAAATTAGTAATTTATTAAAATTACATGGGAGGGAAAATACGAATGATACAAATTGAAAGAATACTAGACCAAGCAATCGAAAAAGATGCATCCGATATCCACTTTATTTGTGGAAATAAGCCAATGCTTCGAATTATTAGAGAATTAAGACCAGTAGAAGAATGCGAAGAATTAACACCAGAAGACATGAACGAAATTTATGATTACTTAGTAAGAGGAAACATTGAAAAAGATACTGTTTATAAAGAAACCAGAAAATTAGATACTTCTTTAGAATATGCCGATAAACGTTTCAGGGTAAACATTTCTTCTTCTGAAGATGTACCACTTTTCACCTTAAGAATTATCAAAAGTGAACTACCAAAATTTGAAGATTTAGGAGTACCAGACATTGTAAGACGTATGACCTTCCAACCACAAGGACTTATGTTAGTAACTGGTAAAACAAACTCTGGAAAAACAACAACCTTAAGTGCATTAATTAATGAAATTAATGAAACACAAAATAAGAAAATACTAACCTTAGAAAGTCCAGTGGAATACAAGCATCACTCCAAAAAATCCATTATTGTACAAAAAGAAGTAGGAATTGGTGGAGATTCTCTATGCTATAGTGATGGTGTAAAAAACTCCTTAAGAGAAGACTGCGATATTGTGGTAGTAGGAGAGATTCGTGATAAAGAAACCATGGATGCAGCCATTGAAACAGCAGAAGCAGGACATTTAGTAATTGGTACTTTGCATACAAAATCTTGTGCAGAAACCATTGACCGTATGATTAACTTCTATGATATTAGTGACCAGCAAACCATTAAATACTTAATTGCATCCCTATTAAAATTAGTTATTTCACAAAGACTATTAAAAGGAACCGATGGGAAACTAGTGTTAGTACCAGAAGTAATGGTGGTAGACAATATTGTAGCAGGACTGATTCGTAAAGAAAAAATCAGTGTATCTGAAATAGAAGACGCGATTCAAAGTAATCTAGAAAAGGGAAGTATTGGACTAATTAATTCGATTGCAGAATTATTTGTAGATGACAAGATTACCTTAGAGCAAGCAAAAGCTCAAATTGAAGAGAAAAATATTGAAACTCTTAACCGAACAATTATGCAACTTAGAATTAAGAAAAATAAATAAAAAGGAGGCTTACCATGGCAGTGTATCGATACCGTGCATTAACGCCAAATGGAGTTATTGTTAGCAACCGAATTGAAGAAAATAATCGTAGTGCTGTTATTAAAAAGTTAAAAAGAAATAATTTAACGCCAATTCACATTGCGGAACAAATTGCCATTACCAAAAAACCAGTAAAAACCAATAAAAGAAATGTAAAAGATATTGATGACATTTTAAAAAATGCCAATACAACAAACTTAATAGCAAACCGTGAAAAAAATAGACAATCGTATATTCAAAAAATTAACCAAGCATTAAGTAAAACAGAAAAAATTACAAACCGTGATATTGTTATTTTTACACAAAATTTTTATTTATTAAAAAAGGCAAACTTTAATAATATTCATGCATTGAGTACGATTATTGATAGTACAGAAAATTACTTGTTTAAAGGAATATTAGAAGATATTCTAGCAGGTGTAGAAGCTGGAGAGAACATGTATACTACCATGGAATATTACTCGAATGTTTTCCCATACATTTATATTAACATGATAAAAGTTGGAGAACTATCTGGTTCTTTAACTACTTCCTTAGAACAAGCGGTAAAATATTTAGATGATGCAGCAGATATTACCAAAAAAGTAAAAAAGATATTAATACCAAACCTTGCTCAATTTGCATTGTTAATGGTTATGTTAGTGGTAGGTACCCTATTTGCAATACCATCCATTCAAGATGTATTTGAAGCAGTAGGAACACAAGATGAACTACCAGCAATTACGTTATGGTTCCAAAGCTTTTTAAATGGGGTAGTAGCCTATTGGTATATTCCAACAGCGATATTAGTAGGAATAATTATAGGAATTGTTGCCTATATCAATACGCCAAAAGGAAAATATAGTTTTGATTACTTTAAATACACCATGCCGATTTTTGGAAAACTTATCTTTTCATTAGATTTTTCAAGACTAATGAGAGCGATGCTTTTAAACTTGAACAATGGTATGAGAATACAAGAAGCATTAGAAGTAAGTAAAAATGTTAGCAAAAACTATGTAATGCTATCGATTATAGAAGCTTCCATCAATAACATACTAATTGGACAATCTTGGATTGAACCATTTGAGAAATCAGGATTACCATCCTCGATGATTACGGAGATGTTGAAAATAGGTATGAAAACCGATTTACCAGAGATGATGGAAAAACTACTAGAATATATGGAAATTGATATTAATAATATACTAGATAAGATTATGATGGTATTACCACAAGTAGTATACAGTATTGTTGGAGTTGTGCTAATCTTCTTCGTATTAGTTGTATTAGTTCCTTGTATCCAATTATACATGGGTAACTTCTTATTCTCAGCATATGGTTTCTAAAATACAAAGAAAAGATTGTAGGGGTTGCATATCATGCAACCTTTATTTGTATTCTAACACAATCATTTATAAATTTAATATTTTCTAAAAAGGAGAAAGAGAAATGAGAATAGGAATTGATTTAGGAGGAAGCCATATCGCATTAGGATTAGTAGAAAATGGGAAAATCATACAAAAATGTGAACACAATTTTTCGAAAGAAGAAAAAGAAAATTTAGAGGAAACATTGAAAAAAGTGATACATCAACAAATTGATAAAATATTGCAGACCACTTTGAAAGAAAAAATTGAAATGATTGGCATTTCTGTTCCACGGAAGACCGAAAAATGGATGCATTGAACAGGCAGCTAACCTTCAAGGAGAAAAAATAAACATAGAAGGACTCGTAAAACAGATCATTGATAAGCCTATCTTTCTAAAAAACGATGGCATGTGTGCAGGAATTGCTGAAAAAGAATATGGGGCTTTAAAGGGGTGTAACAATGGAGTGTTTTTAGGAATTGGAACAGGGATTGGAACTGCCGTATTTCTAAGGGGTAAACTAGTAGAAGAAGTACGAAGTGCAGGACACATGATTATTGAACGAAATGGCAAACTTTGCAATTGTGGAAAACATGGTTGTTATGAAGCATATGCCTCAATGAAAGCACTAAAAACGCGGAATTAGAAACAAACTTCAAAATGAGAATTTGTCTAGTAAAGAAATTTTGCAAATCCTAAAAGATGAAACGAAAAATCAAGCATTCGAAGAAATCATAAAAATCTATATCGAATATTTAAGCATAGGAATTGCCAATTTTGCACGAATTTGTAGTAGTGATGTAGTTGTAATTGGAGGTAGTTTCGTGCATTTTAAAGATGTGCTATGGAATAGACTTTTAAAAGAACTAGACCGAATTATGATACCAATGGAAAAAGAAAAAACAACAATCAAACTTGCAACACTTGGTAATGACGCAGGAATCATTGGTGGTACAAGGATTCTGGAGAATTCTTGACTTATGGTTTAACTTGTAGTATAATAAAGAACAATGATTACCAAGGATTGGTAAAGAAGAGATTTAAATTTTATGTATGAAAAAAGCAAAAAGATAGTATATTAACAGTATCAATTTGAGATTCGGAAAAAAGAGAAAAATAATGATGATATGGAAAAAAAGGATATGTGAGGTTCGGATAAAAAACATATCTATTTTAAGAAATACCCATATCACCTCTTAAAAGCCGATCAGTTTTGCAAAACTGATAGTTTTTTCATGCGAAAATGTAAATTGAAATGAAAGATAAAGGAGAATTAGAGTGAAAGAAAACATCAAAACAGAAGAGAACAGTAGTATTATAAACAAAGAAACTACTGTAAAAAGAAGAGGAACAAGGACACATGTTTCAAGAACAAATGAAACTAAAACCAAAAATCAAATTCAAAAAAGAAAGGAAGAACCAAGAACAAATAACCAACCACAAAAGGAAAACATCGAGGCAAAATTTGAAACACAAAAAAGAACAAGAAGACCACAAGCAAATCAAGAAAGTAGCAAGGAAAATCAAGCAACGGAAAGAAGATTAGATGCTAAAAGAGAAAACCAAAACCGAAAGGGAAATGTAGAACAAAGAAGCGAAACGCAAAGAAGAAAAGAACCATATAACGAGTTAAAAGCACAAACCCAAACAAGGCGAAGAAAAACAACTCATACAAGCATGAAAACCCAAGCAGAGAATCAAAATAAGTTACAACCAGACAATCGTTTTCAATTTAAGAAAAGTCCATTAAAAATTATTCCACTTGGTGGATTATTAGAAATTGGAAAAAACATAACTGTTTTTGAATATGAAAATGAAATTGTCGTAGTAGATTGTGGATTGGCTTTTCCAGAAGATGATATGCTAGGAATTGACTTAGTCATACCAGATATTACGTATTTAGAACGAAACAAGGAAAAGATTAAAGGATTAGTTATTACCCATGGACACGAAGACCACATTGGTTCCATTCCATACCTATTAAAGCAAATCAATATTCCAATCTATGCTACCAGATTAACCGCAGGACTGATTAAAAACAAACTAGAAGAACATGGTTTAGTACGTAGTACGAAACTAAACATTATAAACCAAGGAGAAACCATCTATTTTGGAAAAATAAATGTAGAATTTATCCGCAGTTGCCATAGTATACCCGATGCTGTAGCATTAGCCATTCATACACCAGTGGGAACCATTCTTCACACAGGAGACTTTAAAATTGACTATACTCCAATAGATGATGAACGAATGGATTTTGGAAGATTAGCAGAGCTTGGAAACAAAGGCGTACTTGCCCTTATGTCTGATAGTACCAATGCAGAAAGAAGAGGATACACTATGTCGGAAAGCACCGTAGGAGACGTATTTGAAAAACTATTCTTAAACTGTAAAAAACGTATTGTAGTAGCCACCTTTGCCTCAAACGTACACCGTGTACAACAAATAGTCAATTCCGCCGTAAAATATGGCAGAAAAATTGCCGTATGTGGTAGAAGTATGATTAACATGATTACCACAGCCATTGAACTTGGTTACATCCAAGTACCAAACAATGTATTTATTGATATTGACATGATTCGTAATTATACCGATGAACAATTAGTGATTATTACTACTGGTTCACAAGGAGAAACCATGTCAGCCCTTACGAGAATGGCAACGGGAGAACACAAAAAAGTAACCATTACCTCGAATGACCTAGTCATTATTTCAGCAAGTCCAATACCAGGAAACGAAAAACTAGTTTCCAAAGTAATTGATGATTTAATGAAAATTGGAGCAGAAGTCGTATACTCTACCTTAGAAGACGTACATGTATCTGGACATGCTTGCCAAGAAGAACAAAAACTAATGTTAGCACTTGTCAGGCCAAAATACTTTATTCCCGTTCATGGCGAATATAGGCAATTAATTGCCCATATTGAAACCGCTAAAAAAATGGGAATTGAACCAGAAAACACTTTTATTTTAACCAATGGTAGAATACTAGAAATAAATGAAAATGAAGCAAAACTAACAGGCTCGGTGCCATCCGGAAAAATTTTAGTAGACGGTTTAGGAGTAGGAGATGTTGGAAATATCGTGTTACGAGACAGGCAACATTTATCACAAGATGGATTAATTGTTATTGTACTAACTATGAATGAAGCTACAGGAGAAGTCGTAGCAGGACCAGATGTTATTTCAAGGGGATTTGTATATGTAAGAGAATCCGAAAATTTAATGGATAGTGTAAAAATGGTTATTCGCGATGAAATTGCAAAATGTGAAGAAAAACACATCAAAGAATGGTCTGTCATTAAATCGAATTTAAAAGATAATCTAAGGGATTACATCTACCAAAAAACCAAAAGAAACCCAATGATTTTGCCAATTATCATGGAAGTATAAAAAAATCCAGCAATACCAAGGCTTTACAAATTTGGTATTGCTGATTTGTTATTAATTTGTTATTAACGGGGTAAAATTATCCGTATTTTTTTTGTTGATTTGTTGACAAAACATACAACTTTTTTGTCTCTTTGTAGGTAACCATTTTAATAGCTTCTAGTTTTTCTTCAATCGAAATATGAGTATAAACATCTAACCCAGTATCTTCATTACTATGACCAAAAATAGAATTAATAATAACCTGCTTTACATTTAACTTTTCTAATTCTGTTCTTAAAGTATGCCTGCATTCATGGGCAGTATGACCTTCTAACGTAGGGTGTCTAGCAATAAAGTGCTTTCTATGATGGTATAAGTAGTAATCGTAATTAGCTTTTTTATTGCCACCAATAGTAGATGGCATATGAAACAAAAACTCATTACTAGAATTATAGTATTTTTCTACAATCGGTTTTATTTTAGGATGAATAGGAATTTCACGATTGGTTCCTGCTTTTGTTTTTAAGCCGCCAATAAAGTAATTTTTTTCTAAGAAAATATTCTTTGTGTATATAAACAGTAATTCTTCAGCACGACAACCAGTATATAATGCCAAAAGCAAAATATCCCTAATAAATTCTTCTCTATAATCGTTTGTTTTAATATTCCATAAATATTGTATTTGTTCATAAGTGTACACAGTTTTGGATTTTTTTGTGAGTTTTGTATTGTTTATTTTAATATGTTGTGAATAACTCTTTTCTATTATATCTTCTTGTAAAGCGTAACTATCCATATTTTTAAATAAGTTTACCATTTGTTTTAGTGGGTCATATCCTTTACCACAGTTATTTAAGAATGTTTGAAAATCAGACGTTTTCAAATCTTTATAAACTCTATCATAAAGTGGTTCGCAATTATGAAATGCAGTAATCATTCCCCTGGAATAATGGTAAGCAAATTTCCCTTTTGGTTTGATATGTTTTTCTTTTTCAAGTTTTATCTCATCATCTGTTGGCAACTTCATTTCCTTAAATTCTTCAAATAATTGCTTAAAAGTATAATTATCTTTTTTTACTTTTTCAACAATTTCTATGTTAATATTTTTTACAGGAACTAGAGGGTATGGATTCAATGGAAAAGTTACTATCTTATTATACCTATTCTCTTTGATATAAAGTGGAGTAGGGTTTTTGTGATAGTTTTCTAAGCACACAAGTGCTTCTAATTCAGTTTCAAAATTGTCAATATCTAAATAGATGGGATTTCCTTCAATAGTTTTCCCAACCAATATACGGGCAACCCAAGGTTTATATCGATTACCTCTTAAACATACAGCTGTCCCCATACCATTTTTTCTTCTTTTTCTTGGTTGCATAAAAAAACCTCCATTTTCAAATATTTTTAAATAGCACTTGAAAATGAAGGTTTATTCATATATAATAAATATACATTCACTTTCGAGTGTTTTGGAGGAAAATAAATGTATCGGTTCGTGGTAAAATTGATTACATCTATTTTCCTTTTTTATATTTAAGCTAATATACCATATTTTTCAGTATAAAAGTCAATACAATCATTCATATATTTACAGTCTACGTCAAAATAATCAGCTAAGTCATATAAATTTAATCCTTGCTTGATTTTCTCTTTTAATTTTTGAAGAGGCACTAACACAAAATATGCCCACTTCATTGCTCGATATTCACACTTATCTTTTAAGATTTTGTCAGAGTCAAGAAAGTATAGGGTGTTTGTATAGTAATGTCCTAATTCTTCCGCCAAAACTTCTTTTTCCTCAATATTACTATCTATCTGATTGTTATCTAGTCCAATATAATAGTTATTATTCAATTCAAATATCCTAGCCTTAGTATTTGTCCATTTATAATTTAAAACTTCTATATGCTCATTCTCAGCTATTTTATACATGTCAATAGTATTCATATTAGACCTCATTTTTTATCGTTCATTTTTTTATTCTTTACAAATTCAACAAATCTTTTTATTTCTTCAATGTCATTCTCGTCTAGTCCTTCGGTATTAATTCCGTTGTATTCAGCATAACGAAAATCAGTATTGGCGGGCTCTATGATAGGGACACTATTTAATAAGTTTTGAATATCAATAAGCAATTGTTTTTTTTCTGATTCATTTAAAGAAATAACATTAGTGCTTATAAGCGAACAAATAACAAAACTAAATAGTTTAATGTATTCAGTAAATTCTTCAAGGTCATCTGTTTTAGGAATAACTAGTTCTGGATTGAAGTCCATAATAAAAATTCCATCTTTACTTTTCTTGGATTCTTGTGTCATTTTTTCTAAAAAAGATGAAAAAAACATACTACCTTTCTGTGTAAGCTTTACTTTCTCACTATTGCCAAAAATCAATTTCCAATACTCGATATCAATCCCATAAGAAGAGGTTGAAAGCTCGGTCACATATATATATCCACAAACTTGCATTAAATGTTCATAAGACACAAGTCCTTTTGAAGCATTAGCGATTTTTTCCAATATTTTAGGAGTTGGAGGATTATCTAATTTTTTATTTATGTACTTAGAAATATAAGTTCTATCGAGTTTAGCAAAGGTTGCAAATTCTGTCATTGTAGGGTATGTGGCGTTTATTTGAGATAAAATATTAGAGAACTCATCTTTTAAAAACATTTTTTTCACCTCTAATTAGCATTATATCAATGTTTGTGAAAAAAATCAATAAAATTGTGAAAAAAATCTCAAAAAAGTATTGCATTATTTTTGATGTGTGATATAATGTGAATAAATTCACGAAAAGTGAGGTGAGAAAATGGAAATAAATATTAGTAAGCTAGAAAGTCTGCTAGTAAGTAATTTTGATAACAATAAATCATTAATGGCAAGAAAATTAGGGATAGAGACATCTCATTTAAACAAAGTCTTTCATAATAATGGGAGAGGTGCAGGAGCAAAATTTTGCGGAGCAATAATGAAATATTGTGAAGAAAATGATTTAGACTATAAACAGTTTATTTTTTTAAACAAAAATGTGAATAAATTCACAAACTGAAGCTACGAACCGATACGACACAGATAGATAGAAAGAAGGTGAGTAAATTGGATGAAATGCCAGAGGTAAAAACAATTACAGTAGTTGAAGCTGCAAAAAGATTACCCAAAGGACCAGAATGGTTAAGAGCAGGATTGCGACAAGGAAGATTTCCATTTGGAACGGCAGTACAAAGTAAAACTGGACGATGGAATTACATTATTTTTGAAAAGAAATTTTGTGATTACGTTAAAGAAAATAATTGATAAAGGTAGGTGAATAACAAATGAAACAAATTAATTACAAAGAAGATTACAAAAGACTAAAAGCAAAAGAAAATTTTTGGGCAATGATGAGAATGTCAATATTTTGGGCAGGATTATTTATTTATGTAATTATGAGGTAGAAAGGGGTGAAGAGGAAATGGAATATGTAACAGTAATTATATTAACAGTTGATGCTATGTTAGCGATAATGGCGGTTGTATTTAGTATATTAAGCAATAAAGCACAACGAGAATTAAATCAATCATACGATGAGCTTATAGAAGACTACAACAAAGAATATCAAGAGTTATACAAAAAATACAATAAAGCATTAGATTTTAAAGGCAAGATAAGACTAATTATGTGGGAAGCAGAAGCAAGTAAAGAACCTTTTGTAAAAACAAGAGACAAAATAAAAAAAGAACTAGTTAGCGATTGGAAGTCATTAAACTAGTTCACAAATTAAAATATATGTAATCCATATTTGACTTAAGTTTATCACAAAATGTGGATAAGTGTCAAGTATGGGGAAAGGAAGAAGAATGGAAAGATTTGGAGGAGGAATTGTATGGCAAGAAAATCAATTATTGTTATCCTCAGAAATTTTTAAACAAATGAGCAAATATAAAGTTACATTCAAACAATTAGCGGAATTTTGCGAAAAATACATAGAGTTTAGAAATAGCTTTTTTGTAGGAAGCCCATGCAATTCGGAAATTTATTTGCAAAAACATGGAAAGAAGTTTGCATTTGCTATTTTTTATCCAGGAAAGCATTTAACTAAACATGGAGAATTTAATTTGTGGCATGAAACGTATGACTCTTTAGGGGAATATAACATAGACGAAAATATGACTCCAGACGAAAATTTTATAGAATGGCTAGATAATAAAATCAATAATTTTATAGGAGGCAAGATAAATTGTAGCGATTGCGGAAAAATAATTTCCAACGAAGAGGTAGCAGGAAAATATTTTGCAGGACAATATTGTGAAGAATGTTGGGAAAGAACATGGAGAGAGATAGAAGCAAAAGAAACATATAATTAGTGATAGAGAATGGGAGGAAATAGAAAATGATTAAAAAACCAGCAGAAATGATAAATGTAGAAAACAAATTTAGGGTACTCATAGCAGGTTACCCAGGAATAGGAAAAACAACATTAGGATTATCAGCACCAAAACCACTACTAATAGATGTAGATTTTGGAATCAACAGAACAATGGCAAGTGTAAGAAAAGATTACATACAACCAGAAACATATGATGAATTACTAAATGACCTAAAAAGCGATTTAAGTGATTATGAAACAATAGTTATAGACACGGGAGGAAAGTTACTTGAACTAATGAAAAACTATGTAATTAAAAATGATATTAAGAATGCAAAGAAAGACGGAACATTAAGCTTACAAGGTTATGGAGCAGTAGCAAGAGAATTTACTAGATTTATGAATTACATATATTTTGAATTAAGAAAACACTGCGTAATCATATTCCATGCGATAGAGGAAAAGCAAGACGAAGAAACAAAGCTAAGAATTTTAGTAGAAGGAAGTACAAAAAACACAGTGTGGCAAAATGTAGAACTTGGTGGATTTATTGAAATGCGAGGAGACAAGAAAACAATAGGATTTAATAACTGTGAGAGGTACTTTGCAAAATCAAGTTTTGGAATCAAAGGTAGTATTGTTATACCAGAATTAGACGGGAATGTACCTAATGACTTCTTGACTAAGTTATTTGAGCAAGCAAACAAAAATATACAAGAGGAAAGCAAAGCATTTGAAGCAGAAAGAAACGAATATCGAGAAGTAATGGACAAGTACATACCAATTATCGAGGAAATGGCAATAGAGAACGTACAAGAAGTATCAGATTTAATGCAAACAATAGAGCATAAATTGACGAGCAAAAAGGAATTAACGGCTAGATTTAAAGAAAAACTAAAAGACTTAAACATGCAATGGAATAAAGAGACAAAACAATACGAAGTAAAGCAGGAGGTACAAACAAATGAGCAAAACTAAACTATATATTATTAGCAATAGTGAAGATGGAAAACAAAATATTGATGGTGTTTATACATTAGTAGACGAAAAAGGAAAAGGTTTGTATTCTCATTGGTGTTCAAATAAATGCTATGCAAAAGGAGATTTAATTGAGCAAAGACCAGAAAGAATGGAAGAATGTAAAAAACAATATGGAGAATATGAAGTATTGTTTTTGGGTGAAGATGATATGACAATAGAAAAGCTAACAGAACTAAATAAAAAAAATTATCCACATAAGGAGGACTAGCCTATGGCTAAATACTATATTACACCTACACTACTAAATAGTTGGCAATACAATATTAAAAATGGAACATTAGAAGATTTTATAAAAGTGCTAAACAAAGAAGAATTTGAGCCAAGCGAAAGTATTTTAAAAGGTTTTGAATTTGAAAAATATATGCAAGAAAACTACGAAGAGACAAAGAATGGAGTGTATCAAGTAGTAGTTAGTAAAGAACACGGAGATTACTTGTTATATGGAATTATAGATTGCTTAAAAGGCGGAATAATCTATGATTACAAATATACTAAAAATTATGATGTAGGTAAATTCTTTGGAAATCATCAAACACCTATGTATTTAGAAATGGTGCCAGAAGCAAGTAAAATGGTGTATTTAATAACAAATAAGTTTGATAAAAAGCCTATGAATGAAGTATCAGAAGAAATGTTTATAGATTACTTAAAATTTGCAGAAAAGCAAAATGGACTAAACGGAGAGATACCTATATTAGATGTTGAGATAGTAGGCGACATATTTAGAGAAGAATACACGAAAGATATGTTTCCAGAAACAATAGATAGTATATTAAATAAATTTGAAACTTGGTTAAAACAATATAACTTATTTGATTTGTATGCAGAAAAATGGAAATGTAAGTATTAGGAGGCAATATGCAAAATATAGCAATTATAAGTGATATAGGAATAGATTACAAAACAGGACAAGCTAAAATAACGTTTTTGTTCGATAACAAAGACATATTAGAGCAAGCAGAGGAATTGCAAGGGTGTAAGTTAATTATAGACATCAAAAAATGGTTCAAGAAACGTTCTAATAATGCAAACGCATACTTATGGGTACTTATTGAAAAACTTTCTCAAAAACTCAATATAAGCCGAAAGGAAACATATAGAAAACATATTTATGAGGCAGGTACATATCAAGAATTAGGAATGGAAGAAGAAGTAATGGATAGATTTTCAAAAGTATGGGAGGACAAAGGCTTAGGTTGGTTTGCAGAAAAAACAGTAAATCAATACGGAGAAATAGTTTTACGAGTGTATTTTGGCAGTTCAACATACAACACAAAGGAAATGACGAGGTTATTAGATAGTGTGATTCAGGACTGTAAAAGTCAAAACATAGAAACCATGACACCAAATGAATTGAAGGCACTTTTAGAAAGTTGGGATAAGAAATGATAGTAACAGATTTAACAAATAGCTTCCACCCTGTACCGAAACAAATTTCACAGAAAAATGCACAGAAAAGTTCGCAGATAAAAAAGAAAAGTAAGAAACTAGCGAAACTAGAGAACAACAGATTTAGCATAATAACTAATAATTTAGATAAATGCTATATATGTAAAAAAGCAAAGAAAGAAGACTTACACGAGGTATTTGGAGGCAGAAATAGGCAAATAAGCATGAAGTATGGGCTAGTTATACCAGTTTGCCGAAAATGTCATGATACGATACCAAAATCGAAAACTTTAACCCAAAAACTGCATGAAGTTGGACAAAAAGCATTCGAAAAAGAGTACAAATCGGAAAACTTTATAAAAGTATTTGGAAAGAGTTATTTATAAAAAAATTAGGAGGAAAAGAAAAATGGAAAAGTTAGAGTTAAAAATATATAGACACAAAGTATATAAAGATATTTATTTAATTAGAAATTGGTGCACTTGTGGCAGTCCTGAGGCGGATTGGTTTAAAGCTACTAAAAGTATAAGAGAATATTTTGACAATTATGAGGCTTATGATGGGAAAACATTAGATAAAGCATATGAAGAAAGAATTAGCGATAAAAGCTTTACGTTTGATAAAGACGGAAAATGCCGAACTACAGCTGATATAACGTTAAAAAAAGATTTTGATTTCGATGGATATAAAGGAAAACTTGAAAAGGTTTTAAAATTACCAATCGACGAATTTGAATGTGTAATTTTAAAAGAAGATTAAAACAACAAAGGGCAAGCAAAATAAGAGGTTTGCCCTTTATACGAAAGGAGAAAGAGATGGCAAGAAAGAGAATGTTTGATTTAGAGGTAGTAGATACAGATTTATTTCTTGAAATGCCACAATCTACACAAAATTTATATTTCCATTTAGGAATGAGAGCAGATGATGATGGATTTGTAAGCAACCCCAAAAAAATAATAAGAACAATAGGTGCGAATGAAGATGATTTAAAGATATTGTTTTCAAAACAGTTTGTGATTCCTTTTGAAAGTGGAATAGTCGTAATTAGACATTGGAAATTGAATAACTATCTGCGAAAAGATAGACATACAGATACAATTTATAAAGAAGAAAAGAAACAATTAATAGAAGACGAAAATGGCGTCTATAAGCTAAGTACGACAGTTGGTATACCAAACGACAACCAAGATACAACCAATGGTTTACACAGTATAGAAGAGAATAGAAAAGAAGAGATTAGTATAGAAAAAAATAGTAGTAGTAGTGTAAATAAACTATACAATCCTGAAGTAGAAGAATTGCAAAAAATAATGATTGAAACCATTGGAACTACTAATATTAACAATATAAAAGAATGTATTGAGTACTTAGAAAAAATACCATTAGAACTAGTGGAGTATGCATTAAGAAAAACAGCAAGAATAGAACATCCAAGTTGGCAGTATACCATACCGATTTTAGAAAGCTATGTAGATAAAGGGTTTAAATCAATAGAAGAAGTAAAAGCAGATGATTTAAAACATAGAACAAGAAATAGTATAACGCCACAAGAGGAAACAGAAGAGCAGAAAAAAGCACGAAAAATTAAAGAATTGGAGGAAGCTATGAAAAATGGAAATAGCTGAGTTTATAGAAGAAACAGGAAGAATAGAAAATTTCTTTGAGAAAGAATTAACAAAATTTCAAAGAGACGAATGGTATAAACAGTTAAAAATCATGCCTATTAATCGATATAGGCAAGTAGTAAATCAATCTTTCAGAGAATGCAAATTTATGCCCAAATTAGCAGATATTGTGTCAATTAGTGAAGAATTACCTTATCAAACAACAAAAAAAGAAATACAAAAAGTGGAATGTAGTAAGTGCAAAGGAGAGGGATTAATATTTTATAAAAGACTAGTTGATAATGGTAAAAATAAAATAGAGTATGAGTATGTGGCACGTTGTGAATGCCAAAATGGATTAGAGTATGTTTATGATGGAACAACAATAAGTGATTCAAAACATAGAAGCAAGTTTTATGTGCCAACGGCTCAACAAATAGGATTATAGGAGAGAGATAAACAAATGAATACTATAACAGCACAAACAAGACAAATGAGTTTTGCAGATATACAAGACAAAACAAAAAAAACGATACATACAAATTTTGAATAGACTAGATAAGCCTAAAACAGCAAAGGAATTAGCAGTTGAATTATACGAATTAGGATTTATACCAAGTACAGAACGCAATTATACGGCGCCAAGACTAACTGAGCTAGAGCGAATAGGATTAGTAGAGGCGATTAATAAAAAGAAATGTAGTTATACAGGAAAGATGGTAGCGGTTTATGAAAGAACACAGAAGGGTTTTGAAACAATTAATATGAACCATATACTAAAAATTTAGAAAAAGAGAGGTTAAAAAACAATGTTTAATTTTTTTGAAGGAATGATAGAAAAAATAGGAGTTAAATTAATAACTAACTTTACAGAAAAACTAATAGATTTTATAGCAGACACAAGGAAGAACAACAAGAAAGATGATAATGATAATGGTGGAGACAGTGCACGAATAGGTTCAAGTGGAGACTGGGCACAAATAGGTTCAAGTGGAGACAGTGCACAAATAGGTTCAAGTGGACACAGGGCACAAATAGGTTCAAGTGGAGACAGTGCACGAATAGGTTCAAGTGGACACAGGGCACAAATAGGTTCAAGTGGAGACAGTGCACGAATAGGTTCAAGTGGACACAGTGCACGAATAGGTTCAAGTGGACACAGGGCACAAATAGGTTCAAGTGGACACAGGGCACAAATAGGTTCAAGTGGAGACAGTGCACAAATAGGTTCAAGTGGAGACAGTGCACGAATAGGTTCAAGTGGACACAGGG
>CANSMW010000016.1 GCA_947648215.1 uncultured Clostridium sp.
TACGAAATCCAATCTACACCAAAACCACAAACTACGGTCATTTTGGAAAAGACGATTTACCTTGGGAGAAGATTATAAAGATATAAAAGTATTCATATATGAGGAATGATATAATTTAAAACAGAATGGAAAACAAAGGAGAAATAAATGAAGAGCGACAATAAAAGTAGCGATATTTTTAAAAGCGAATTAAAACGAACTTTTCCTCTTTATTTTTTGGGGATGATATTTCATGCAATTGTTATTTATATCTTGTATAAAATACCAAGCAGTATAGGAAATATACTAGATTTATTAATGCAAGGTAATGTAAACAAAGATGTAATTATGTTGGAAGTATATCGATTGATATTTTATTCGGTTATTATGATTATTCCAAGAATTCTATATCGAACACTATTTTTTACAAGAGCAAGAATATCGGATACTTATTTAAGAAGTAAAGTAATTGAGCATTTGCAATGGGTAAAGCCAGAGTATTTTGATAAAGAAGAAAAAGGTGTATTTTTGGCATATTTATCAAAAGAAATATTATCCATTAGGAAATTTTTAGGAAATGCTTTTTTTAATGTGGCAAGATTAATTGTAGCACCAATAATCGGACTAATTGTGATTGGTAAAGACTTTAACATTGTACTAATGCTTAGCATTATCCCCATTATACCAGTTGCCGTTTATCGTTTATATACTTTAAATAAAAAGCAAGCAGAAGTAATTGAAAATGAAAGAAAAGTGTATCTTAATTTATCAAAAACAATAGAGCAAAATACATCAGGATTTCATTTAATCAAATTATACAATGAACAAGAAAACCAAAGGAAGAAATTTGAGGTAGTCAATGAAGAAACTTACTTGTCCGATTATAATGTAGGAGATGTAATTAATAAAATAGACAATACAGTCGATATGCTATATGCAGGATGTTATTGTATTGGTTTTATATTTGGGTTAATACTAATTCAAAAGGGAGTACTAACCTTAGGAGCTTTAACAGCATATATTTCTTGTATTACACTTGCCATTTCGGAAGTGGTTAATTCCATTGAACCACTAATGAAGGGGTGTGCTTATTTTAAACAAGCAAGTAGAAGATATCGATATTTCTTTGGGCTAGAGACTTATCGAAAAGAAGGAAAAAAATTAGAACAGATTGAAACAATCGAAATTAGAAACCTTTCTTATCGTTATGAAGAAAATGCAAACGATGTTCTAAAAAACATTAATATGGTAATTCATAAAGGGGAAAAGATTGGGATTGTAGGAAAAGTAGGAAGTGGAAAAACGACCCTAATGAATATTATAGCAGGATTTTACGAAGTACCAAATCGTAAAGTATTCATTAATGGAACAGACATCAATGAATATTCTTGTGATTCGATTTTTAATAATATTGGTTATGCCATGCAGAAAAACATCATTACCGATGATACCATTAAGAATAATATTGATATTAGAGAAGAAAGTAGTACCGACGAGATTGAAAACATGATAAAAAGAGCGAACCTATATGAAGATATACAAAAAATGCAAGATGGCATAGAAACAACAATTGGAGAAAACGGGGTAAAAGTATCTGGTGGACAGAAACAAAGAATTCAAATTGCAAGAAATTTACTAAACATAAGAAAATTAAATATATTTGATGATACCCTATCCGCCCTAGATGTACAAACAGAGAAACAAGTATTAGAGGAAATTAAAAAACAAGTAGGAGATAATATACTAATTGTTATTTCAAATAAAATTAGCATGATGGAACACTTAGATAGGGTGTATATGATAGTAGATGGGCAAATATTAGACGAAGGAACACATAAAGAATTATTAGAAAACAATCAATTATATCAGGAACTAAATGCCTACGAAAAGGTAGGTGATTTCGCATGAAAGCAATCATAAAACGATATACAAAATCCATTGTAATAGTGGCAGGTATGTTAATGGTTTGCAATTTGTTATCAACCTTACATCCCAATGTTATGAAACAAGTGCTAGACATGGATTTTACAAGTAATCAAATAGAACAAAAAATTCTACAAGCAATTCTTGTTTATGTAAGTATTCATATTTTACTCGTTTTATTAAAAAACTGGCGAAATATTTATATTAATAAAGTAATTTGCAACATGTTAAAAGACATTAGAAAAAAGGTATTTGACAAAGTATTGAATTTTAAAATGATAACATTTAACAAGTATAATTCCTCCGAATTGTATACTAGATTAACCGATGATATTGATAACTTATTTGATTTATTTTTTGGTCTTTTATATATGGTAGTAAATAATGTGCTATATATTGTATTTATGATGGTAATGATGTTTATTGCGAATATCCATCTTGCCATAATTAGTACAATTGCGATTGGAATAATTGCTATGGTTGTATTAAAATCAGCTCAAATTCTAGGAAACTTGGACAATGAAGTATTAAAGAAAAGAGATAAGGAAAATAAACAGTTTTCCGAATTATATAATAAAAATAAACTAACGTATTTGTTCAAACTACAACATAAAAATATAGAACATACCAACGAGTTATTTGATGCAGAATTAAAATTGCGAAGAAGATATATCTTTGTACACCATTTTCCTTATTGGATTTTAACCTTAATACAAGCCATTGCAATATATGTCATTTTATATTATGCATTAAATATCCAAACAGCAATATCATTGGGAAGCATATACTTAGTGTTGTTTTATACCAAAGAATGCAAAACACCATTAGAAGAAATATTTAATCAGTTAGAGGAATTGCAAACCTGTTTTAATTCTTATAAAAGAGTAAAAGCACTGTTAGAAGAAACCAAGGAAGAAGATATTGAAACAGGGGAATATGTAGAAGACTTAAATGGAGATATCGAATTTCAGAATGTATCGATGAGATATCAAAAGGAATTAATTTTACAAAATATATCTTTTCACATTAAAAAAGGAACCAAAGTAACGATTGCAGGGCGAACCGGAGTAGGAAAAACGACTCTTACCAATGTATTAATGAAATTGTATGATATTGAAAGTGGCAAAATTTTAATGAATCATCATGATATCGCCAAGGTTTCTACTAAATGTTTAAGAAGTAATATTTCTTATATTTCACAAACACCATATATTTTTTCGGATACGGTTAGAAACAATATAACACTAGGAGATAGTAGTATAACCGATGAAAAAATTAATGATTTAATACAAGAAATAGGGGTAGAAGAAGTATTTAATAAACTAAAAGAAGGACTTGATACCAAAATAAAACTTTCCTATGGAGAATTGCAAATAATTGCATTTATAAGAGCAATTTTGCATAAGGCCAATATTTACATATTTGATGAGCCAACCTCAAACATGGATTTAAAAACAGAAAATATGATACAAAATATCATAAACCAAATTGCGAAAACCAGTACCGTAATTATTATAGCCCATAGAAAGTCCACCCTTGAAAATTCGGATAAAATTATCTATTTAAAAGAAGGAAAGATTGATATGATAGTGAATAAGTAAAAAATGACAAACCTTGTTATCTTTTATTTTATGGAAAATTATGAAACCGTTTATTATACGAAAATTGATAATACCAATCAAAAAGGATTGCAAGGGTATGCAATCCTTTTATGTATATTTTTAAATAATAAAATTTTCGAAAAGCTATATACAAATTTAAGAATAAGTGGTATTTTTAAAAGTAGAAGTTTGAAGATAGGGGGAAATAAGAGTGGAAAATGTAATTGAAGTGAAGAACTTGGTAAAGGAGTATAAAGGTGTAAAAGCAATTGATGATTTGTCTTTTGAAGTAAAAGAGGGCGAGATACTTGGATTACTTCGGACCAAATGGAAGTGGAAAATCCACAACAATCAATTGTATGTTGTCTTTGCTAAATTTTAGTAAAGGAAGTATTACGATATTTGGTAAAGAAATGAAGCCAAATGCATATGACATTAAAAGAAAATTGGGTGTAGTTTTTCAGGATGTGGCTGTGTTTGAAGAACTAACGGTGTACGAAAACATCGACTATTTTTGTGGATTATACATCAAAGATAAAACCACAAGAAAACAATATATTGAAGATGCCATTCAATTAGTAGGACTAGAGGAATTTCGAAAATTTTATCCAAAACAGTTATCGGGAGGGCTATTAAGACGATTAAACATTGCTTGTGGTATTGCCCATAAACCGAAAATGATTTTCTTAGATGAACCAACGGTTGCAGTAGACCCGCAAAGTAGAAACAACATATTAGATGGTATTCAAAAATTACGAAAAGAAGGAGCTACTATTTTATATACGACTCACTATATGGAGGAAGTAGAAATTATTTGTGATAGAGTCATTATTTTAGATAAAGGAAAAGTATTAGCAAGTGGAACCACCGATGAATTAAAAGAATTAGCAAAAATAGAAGAAAAAGTAACTATGGAAGTAAATGCATTAGAAGAAAAATACTTAGAACAAATAAAAAGGATAGAAACGGTAGAAAAGGTAACTTATCAGGATAATGTATTACGAGTTACCTATAAAAAAGGCAAAAACAACTTGGTAGAACTAATTGATTATTTGAAAAAAGAGAATATTAGGTATGATAAAATTTTCTCCGAGAGACCAACCTTAAATGATGTATTTTTAGAATTAACAGGAAAGGAGCTTCGAGACTAATGTTTATTCATAATTTTAAATATGCCTTAAAAGCTCTTTTTCGAGATAAAATGCTAATATTTTGGACATTTGCCTTTCCCATTATATTAGGTACCTTTTTCAATATGGCGTTTTCCAATATTGAAAATAGTGAAAAACTAGAAATTATCAATATTGCCATTGTTGAAAATGACGAATTTCAAAACAATACCATATGGAAGGAAACCTTTAAAACCTTAAGCGATGAGGAAAACGAAGATAGATTGTTTTCTACCAAGTATGTAACGAAGGAAGAAGCAAAACAATTATTGCAAGACGGTGAAATAGTAGGATATATGGTATTAGAAGAACAAACTCCAAACCTTGTATTTATGACGAGTGGAATTAATCAGACCATTTTTAAGCAAGTAACCGAAGAAATTACACAAAATAGTAAAATGATAGAAGAACTAGCCAAAAAAGAAATTGAAAAAGAAATGCTTTTCGGAAATTTCAATATCGATTATGAACAGATTTACAAAAACGTAACGAAAACCTTCCAAGAAGAAAATGCCAATATTCAAAACATATCTAGGAGCAATTTAAGTTATACTATGATTGAATTTTATACCTTAATTGCCATGACGTGCTTGTATGGTGGAATTCTTGGCATGGTAGCCATTAATCAAAATTTAGCAAACATGTCAAGCAAGGGAAAACGAGTAAGTGTAGCACCAACGTCAAAAGGAAAAGTAGTTCTTAGCAGTATGCTTGCAGGCTATCTTGCACAGTTGATTGGCTTAAGTTTGTTATTTGTGTATACCATATTTGTACTAAAAGTAGACTATGGAACCAATTTACCACTGATTATTTTACTAGGAGGAGTAGGAAGTTTTACTGGATTATCCATGGGGCTTGCTATTGGTGCAGTTTTAAAAGCAGGAGAAAATGTAAAAACAGGAATAATCATATCGGTTACGATGTTAGGGTGCTTTTTTTCGGGAATGATGGGAATTACCATGAAATATATGATTGATAAAAACGTTCCAATCATTAATAAAATAAATCCAGCCAGTATGATTACCGATGGGTTTTATTCCTTATATTATTACGATACCTTAGACCGATATTTTGTAAATATCGCAAGCTTAATCGTGTTTTCAGTAATTGCCATTTTTATTTCTTATCTTTGTTTAAGGAGGCAGAAATATGACAGTATTTAAAGCATTTTTAAAAGTATTAAATAAATGTAAAGTGCCAATTATCCTATATACTGTGTTGTTAATTGGTTTTGGTGGATTTAATATGCAAACCAGCGACAATAGTACAAACTTTGTTGCTAGTAAGCCAGACATTTACATCATAAACGAAGACAAAGAAGAAGGAATTACAAAAAATTTAGTAGATTACATGAAGAACAATACGAATGTACTTGAAGTGCCAAGTACAGAGGAAGCCATTGATGATGCACTATTTTACCGAGAGGTAAATTACATTATCTATATTCCCAATCATTATAGGGAAGAATTCCTAAAAGGAAACAACCCAGAAATTAAAATAAAAAGTACAGGAGATTATCAAGCAAGTTTAGCAGATATGCTATTAGAAAGATATAGCAAAGTAGCCAATTCTTATCAAAAGATAATCACGAGTGAAGAAGAATTAATCGGAAAAGTAAACGAAACCTTAGACAAGCAAACACAAGTAGAAATTACTTCAAAACTAGACACAGACCAATTACAAAAAGCGTCGTTTTACTACAATTTTACCAATTACAGCATACTTGCTGGATGTGTATATGTCATTTGCTTAATACTATCTAGTTTTCACGAAGAAAAAATTGCAAAACGAACCATTATTAGTAGTATGAGTTATCACTCACATAACCGAAAACTACTAGTATCCAACAGTTTATTTGCATTTTTCTTATGGGGAATGTATGTACTACTAAGTTTTCCATTAGTAGGTAACATCATGTTTACTATGCATGGACTAGTCTATATTATCAATTCCTTCCTATTTACCATATGTGCCCTTACTATTGCCTTTTTAATTGGAAACTTAGTAAGCAACAAAAATGCAGTAAACGGAATCGTAAACGTAGTAGCCCTTGGCTCAAGCTTCCTTTGTGGAGCTTTTGTACCAATGGAATGGCTACCAGATACTGTACTAAAAATAGCCCATATTTTACCATCGTATTACTACATAAAAAGCAATGAATTGTTAAGAGAAATAGAAACAGTTAATCTTGAAGCCTTGCATGAGATTATCATCAACATGGGAATAATCGTAGCATTTGCCATCGGATTTACCATTATTGCTAATATAGTAGCAAGGAAGAAAAGAAAAATTGGATAGGGTTTTGTAAAAAAATATTGCAATTTTATTGACATAAGGTATAGAAAAATAGTATAATTAATATACTAATAAAGAATAGCTATTTAATAATTCGAGTGTTTCGCGACTCATTAAAAATGGCGAACGATATATTCGAGTTTTTCACAACTCATTAAAAATGTGAACAATATATCCGAGTAAAGGCTAGCTCAAAATAAATAGCCTGTATTAATTAAAGGGGGGGTAAAATTATATTTTATCCTCCTTAACTACTTTGCGCCAGTATCTTCATATAATAAAAAGGCACATACAGTTTTTCTAATTAAAGATAAAGATAAAAAAACGAGAGAAATGAGACCAATATCTTCATTAAGATTTTTTTTTATGTTTCCTTGTCCAATAGAGTATTTAAATCAAAAAGATTTTTCAAAAGAGGATAAAAAATACCAAGTATTATTAAGAAAAGAATTACATTATTGTAATCGTAATAGAGAAAAGATAAAAAAACAAGCAAATGAAGTGTATAATTTAGGTCTAAAAGAAGAAAAAAGAAAAAAATTTAATATTTGTGACTTTAAAAAGTTAGAAGAAAAATGCTTAGAATATGTACAAAGGGAAAGAATTAGTAGAAACAGAAACAATGACTAAATTCGGAAATTCCGAATTTGCTGATAAACCAACTAATTATTATAATTTGGATATGATTATATCTGTAGGATATCGTGTTAAATCACAAAATGGTATTTTATTCAGACAATGGGCAAATAAAATATTAAAAGTAATAGGGGGAACACAAAATGACTTATCAATATAGGTATCAAACTCCAGAAAACTTTTCAAACATGATTATGAATAGTGATGGAGAATTCTTAACAGGTTTATGGTTTGAAGATTCAAGAGATTCTTCTAAACACATAATAGACTGTGAAGAAAAAGACTTAGCAATATTTAGCAAAACAAGCAAATGGCTAGATATTTATTTTAGTGGTAAAAATGCTAATTTTATACCAAAATATAAAATAAAAAATCTAACACCTTTTAGGCAAGAAGTTATGGATATAATGAATTCCATTGAATATGGAAACATTGTAACATATAATGATATAGCAAAAATAATTGCTAAAAAAAGAGGCTTGAAAAGAATGTCATCACAAGCAGTTGGAGGAGCAGTTGGGTGGAATCCTATTTGTATTATCATTCCTTGCCATAGAGTAGTGGGAACAAACGGAAGTCTAACAGGATATGGTGGCGGAATAAAAAATAAAGTAGAATTATTAAAACTAGAAGGAAATGATATGAGTAAATATTTTGTTCCAAAGAGAGGCACTGCCTTATGACAAGGTGTAGGTGGTGTAATTTAAAAAATGCTTTATGTATAAGAATAACTAGAACGAGAAAATACAATTTTATAGTTTTTTCATATACATTTTTTAAGAACAATGTTATAATATATTATGAATTTGAGAGGAGAGTGTAAAGCATGAAAACAATACCTAGTAATATAGAACAAGTAATTGAAGAATTTACAATAGAAATAAAAAAGCTTCTTAGAAATCATCTAAAACAGATAATTTTGTATGGCTCTTATGCAAGAGGCGATTTTAATGAAAATTCTGATATCGATATTATGATTTTAATTGATAAGAAAGATAGAGAATTAGAAAATTATTATGACAAAGTAATTGAAATTGCTTATAATATAGAAAGTAATAACGATTTTAAAATACACTTATCTCCATTAGTTAAAAACATTGATAAATTTAATTATTGGTTAGACACCATACCTTTTTATATGAATGTTGAAAAGGAAGGAGTGTCATTAAATGGATAATAAAGCAATAGAATTTTCCCAATATAGATTAGAAAGAGCAAAAGAAACATTAAAAACAGCTAAAGTAATATTTGATATAAAGGATTATAAAAGTGCTAATAATAGAGCGTATTATGCCATATTTTATGCTATTAGCTGTACTAGCACTTGAAAGAAAAGACTTTAAAAGACATAAAGATGTTATAGCGTATTTTAATCAACATTACATAAATACGGAAAATTTCCCTAAAAAATTAGGACATAAAATATCTTTAGCGCAAAGCATTAGAGAAGATAGTGATTATGATGATGAATATATTGCTTCTGAAGAGAAAACACAAACTCAAATAGAAACAGCGGAAGAACTTATCAATCAAGTTGAACAATATATACAAGATTTTGAAAAGTAATGAAAAAACTTCTGTCGGAATTTCCGACAAAAGTACAGAAGGTAGAAAATTAGAAATATATAATTTGGATATTATAATATGAAAAAGGAAAATGAAAAATGAATTGGTTAGGGATTATTATATCGTATTTATATATAGGAATTATTATTGCTGGGGCAAAATTATTTGAAAAAAGAGGAGAAGAAGCAAGTAGAAAATTTATTCATATTATGCTAGGTAATTGGTGGTTCATTGCAATGTACTTTTTTACCAATGTATGGTTTGCAATTTTCGTACCAATTACTTTTGTTATCATTAATTATGTTTCCTATAAACAAGATTTAATAAAAGTAATGGAACGAAAAAACCAAGATGGACTAGGAACCGTATATTATGCCGTATCATTATTCATATTAGCAATCGTATCTTTTGGTATCTACCAAAAACCAATCCTAGGACTTATTCCAAACGTAATTATGGCATATGGCGATGGTTTTGCCGCCGTAGTAGGAAAATGCATAAAAAGCAAGACCTACAAAGTAGGAGAAACCCAAAAATCCATTGCAGGTTCTATTACCATGTTTATGATATCACTTATATTTATCACCATTTTCCTAACAACCAGGTACACATTTGAACTATGGCAAATAGTACTTATAGGAATTGTAATGTCAGGCATTGTAACAATAATAGAAGCAATTTCTGTCAAAGGAATTGACAACATTAGCGTTCCTGTTAGCATGCTTGTGATGTTGTTGATGATTTAGAAAATAAATTTAAAAATGATTAGGAGAGATTGAAGAATATGAATATCTTAATGATAAGTAATATAGATAGTGATGAAAAATTAGAAGATATATGGTTAGCAAGAGCTTTTCAAGAAGATGGGAATAATGTCGCAATTGTTGATAAAAATTATGATGAAAGGCTTGAAAATGTATTTGACATATTTTTAAAAAGAAATACTTGGAGTTCGAATGCAACAATAGAAAATGTGAGTGAAAAATATAAATTTAAAGAAAGAATTATAAAAAAGAACCTTCCACGAATAAATTTTGATGGCAGGTATGATGGAAACAAACAATATTTAGTGGATTTCTTTAAAAAAGATTATGCAGTTATACCAAGTATTAATAAATTAGAAGATTTAAGTTTATTAAATAATCCCAATAAATATATGCTTAAGTTAAAAAATAGCTATGATGGTATTGGTCAATTAATAGTTAATAAAGAAGAATTAAAAACATATTTTAATGATTTATATATTATTCAACCTTTTATGAAGTTTAAATCTGAAGTGCAATTTTATTACATAAAAAATAAATTTGAATATGCGTTGGAATTTATTCCAAGCAAAATTCCTGTTTACCCAAAAGCAATAAAATATGAGTATACTTGTAAAGAACTAGAAAAAGCAAATGAATTTGCTTTGATGAATGGTGACTATTACGGAATTCAAAGAATAGATTTTATAAGGCTAGAAGATAATACGCTTTTATTAACAGAAATAGAAGATATATCTCCATATTTAGATTTAGATCAAGTTGATGAGAAAACAAGAAAAAAATTTATTAAAGATTATAAAGATATGGTTTATGAATATATGCGTAAAAAAGAAATATTAAAAAGTTAGGAGAAGAATATGAAAAACAAAAAAGGACTTATTTTAATTTATCCAGGTTTTCAAAATGAGGCAAAACAATATCAATATAACCGACTTATTGAAGAATTTAATCAAAAAGGAATTAGTATTGATAAATTAAAAGTAGATGAACAATATACGAGTGTAATTGGTGGAAAATTAAATATAGATGTGAAACAATATGACTTTTGTATACAACTTGTAAAAGATAAATATATAAGTGAGCAACTTTCTAAAGAGGGGATAAGGTCGTTTAATTCTTATCAGGCAATAGAAAACTGTGATGATAAAATGATGACTTATGTTATATTATCAAATAAAAATATAAATTTGCCACATACAATATTAGGCAGTATAAACTTTGGCGTGGAAAATATAAAAGAAGATAGTAAAAGTGAAGAATTTAAGAAATATGTGGAGATGACTTTAAAATATCCGTTTATTACGAAAAAATGCAATAGTAAAGGCGGTAGAGACATATACAAAATAAATAATCGAAAAGAATTTGATGAGATATGTAATAAATTAAGTGGTTCACAATATTTATTTCAACAATTTATTCCAGAAAATGTAGGAAAAGATATTCGAGTTGTGGTTGTTGGAAGAGAAGTAGTTGGTTCTTTTATGAGAATAAATGAAAATGATTATCGTTCAAATATATCGTTGGGTGGAAAAGCAGTGCCTTATGTAATTTCAGGTAAGTATAAAGAAATAGCACAAAAGATAGCAAATGCATTAGAATTGGATTATTGTTCTGTTGACTTTTTTATGAGTAACGAAGATAATCCAATGGTTTGCGAAGTAAATGCAGACCCGGCGATTTGCGATATAGAAAATTTAAGTGGAAAAAATGTGGCAGAAATGTTTGTGGATTATGTGATTGGTGAAATATATTCAAATTGCAAAAAAGGATAATTTTACAAAAAATCTTTAAAAGTAGAATTTTTAGTATAGATATGATAAAATATAATAAGAATAAAGAGGTGTATATGGAAAATTTAAAAATAGATAGTATAAAGCAAATGGTTAAAGAGGGAAAAATTAGATGGACTAATCATATTGTAGTTAGGTTATTTCAAAGAAATATAACGCAAAAAGATATTGAGAAGGCCCTTTTAAATGGAGAGATAATAGAAGAATACGAAAATGATTATCCCTATCCAAGTTGTTTAGTTTATGGAATAAATTTAAATAATGAAATTTTGCATATAGTGTGTGGTTTAAATGAATTAGAATTATGGGTAATTACAGCTTATTATCCAGATAATATAAAATGGGAAGATGATTTGAAAACAAGAAAGGAGATAATATAATATGAATTGTTTTATGTGTAAAGGAGATTTAGAGGATAAGAATACAACATTTATGGTTGAATTAGATAATTGTATTATTATTATTAAAAATGTGCCATCTCAAGTATGTAGACAATGTGGAGAAGTTTCTTATAGTAATGAGGTAGCAAAGCAATTAGAAAAATTAGTAAATTCAGTAAGAAATGCTATTACAGAAATTACAGTAATTAATTATACCCAAAGAGTTGCATAAAATGTTGGTAATTCCAAAAGAAAGAGCGGAAAGATTAGATTTTTTTAGCTTTTTTTTTAAATACCAAAAATAAATATTATAAATTTACATAGGTACCTATGCAAATAAAAACGTAAGTGCTATAATAGGAGTGCAAAGTAAAAATTGTGTGAAAGGATGAAGAAAGGAGAACGTATGAGTTTAGTATTAAAAGAAGTATCAAAAACATTTGCGGGAAAATTGGCGGTTGACCATATTTCATTGGCACTTGAGAAACCGGGAGTTTTTGGTTTGCTTGGTACCAATGGTGCAGGAAAGACAACCACGATTCGAATGTTATTAGGAATTATTAAAAAAGATAGTGGGGAAATTACTTGGAAGGGAAAAGAGGTGGACCGTAAAAATGTGAATTTTGGGTATCTACCAGAAGAAAGAGGAGTGTATCCAAAAACAAAGATAGTAGACCAATTGATGTATTTTGCAGAACTAAAAGGAATGAATAAACAAGAGGCAAAAAAGTCGATTGCGTATTGGGCAAAGGAATTGAAGGTAGAGGAATATCTACTAATGCCAGCAGAGAAGTTGTCAAAGGGAAATCAACAAAAAATCCAATTTATGACAGCTGTCATTCATAACCCAGAATTGGTGGTATTAGATGAACCGTTTAGTGGGTTAGACCCAGTAAATACTGAGATACTAAAAAATATTATTATTAACTTGGTAAAACAAGGAAAATACATTATTATGTCAGCACATCAAATGGCAACCATTGAGGAATTCTGTAGTGATATTCTAATTTTAAACAGAGGAAAAACGGTGTTACAAGGTAATTTAAAACAAATTAAAGAAACCTATCCAGCAAGTAGAGTGGAAATTGATGTGGATACCGATATTACCAGTTACATAAAAGAAATGAATTTAGAAATTGAAAATGAAGTAGATGGAAAATATCAAATTAAAATAAGCAATGAGGAAGTAGCACATGAGCTAATTCATACGCTCATAACCAAAGGCATAAAAGTGGAGAAATTTGAAATTAAGAAACCTACATTAAATGATATTTTTATAGAAAAGGTGGGTGAGTAGGATGAAAGATATTATAACGGTTATGAAATTTACCATAAAAGAAATGGTAAAACGAAAATCATTTTTAATTTCCACTGCAATCATATTAGTATTAATTGTTCTTGGGTTTAATGTACCAAACATCATAAATTCATTTTCCAACGAAGAGGGAGCCGAAAAAATTCTCATTGTAGATGCAGGTAATATTTTTGAAGGAAATTTAGAAAATTTACCAAAAGAAGATAAGGATTACGAGATTGCAAAGGATAATCCTACTTTTGAACAAATAAAAGAAAAGATGGAAAACGGAGAGATCAGTTCTGCTCTTGTGATAGAAAAAGAGCAAAATGCTATAAAAATTCGCTATATTGTAGAAAATACGACAATGATGGGGGGAGTACCAGAAAATCTAGTAAATGCAATAAATACCCTATATTCGAACATGCAAATTAGCAAACTTGGTTTAACCCAAGAGCAACTACAAAGCATTACACCAAATTTTGAGTTTAGCCTAGAACAAACAGAAGAAGAAAAAGCAAATGGAAATATTTTTGCCATGATGCTTATGTCCATTGTGCTATTTTATGCCATTTATTTTTGTGCTTACCAAGTATCAAGCTCCATTACTACAGAAAAAACATCAAAAATTATGGAAACATTAGTAACTTCAACTAGCCCAACCACCATTGTACTTGGAAAAACCATTGGAATTGGAATAGTAGGATTATTACAAATGGTAGTAATTGTTGCTACTGCACTGATTAGTGCAAAAGCCTTTTTAGCACCAGAATTATTAGAGGCAGTATTAGATATGTCAAGTGTGACGCCATACTTAGGCATAATTACGATAATATATTTCATACTAGGTTACTTTACCTATGCATTACTATATGCCCTAACCGGCTCAACTGTAAGTAAACCAGAAGACATCCAATCTGCCAATAGTCCAGTGGCAATTTTAGCCGTAATCGGATTTTACCTATCCTACTTTACCATGATGAACCCAACGAGCAAATTAAACCTATTTGCATCCTTATTCCCGATGTCATCTCCATTTTGCATGCCATTTCGAGTAATGATGGGATTAGCAAGTGGAACCGATGTACTCATTTCAGTTGCCATATTAATGGTTACTATACTAATTATCGCAAGAATTGCTATTAAAATTTATTCTAATGCCATTTTAAATTACGGCACAAAAATGAGTTTGAAGGATATTATGAAGATGTATAGAGAAAAATAATTTGTGACATAAATTAGGGGAAAATACATATAATATTAATGTCAAAGTGAATTTGACAAGTTATATATAATATGCTAAAATATATTTAACTTAACCCTCTACTACGTTAGTAGTAAGACGGGAGCCTAAATGATTTTGGAGAGTTCATAAGCAACTCTCCTTTTTGTTGCATAAGAAGACAAAATTGTAGATTTTCTTATACTAAGGTGTACTGATTACAAAGCAACTTTTGTACATTTATTACTTTGTGAAAAATTTAATAATTTGTTCGTCAATTAAATCAAGAGAGTTAGGAGAGATTTTTACATTCCTTCTTACAGTATCTTTAAAAATTCTTTGTTTACTAATAGTAGTTATTTGGTTAATTAATGCAATACTATCTTTTTGCATTTTACTAATTTCTTTTTCCATTTTTTCAATATAACTTTGTTCTTTTTTTATGATATTTTGTATATTTATAGGAATATCTTCTATTTTTTCCAACTCTTTTAATATTTGTTGCAATTTTTGTTTTTCTTTTTCAATTTTTTTGTAGAAAATAGTATAGATTTCTTTACCGAGATTTACATGAGAAAAATCATATTTTTTGTTATCTTTTTTAGAAGTTAAAGGAATGATATTCAAAGTGCCATTTCTAGTATTATCATATTTATTTAAAACGATACAATAATGTAAACCACCTAATTCATTTCCAATATTAAAACCTAAATTTACCTTAATTACATCACCACGAGAATATATGCCAGACTTTGCAACATTAAAACTTTTTTCTTCATCATGATATACAGCAAAATCATGTACCCAATAGGCAAGTAATTCGCTTTGTTTATATTGTGCTAATTCAATATGTTTAAGAAAAGATAAGTCTAATCGATTTAAGGAATTATCCTTATGAAGTATTGCATTATTTTTTTCTTTATTTTCCATTATTAATGTACCTCCTTTTAAGGTTTTGTAAACATATTATACAAAACATTAGTTCTAAAATCAATAGTAAATTAAAAAAATGATGGCTTTTTTAGAGAGGATAGTATATAATAAAGGCACAGTAGGTTATGAAAAATAAGAAATGAGGATTGGATATGAGAATTGGGGATGTTGTTTCGTTATTTAAGGAATATGCTGTTTTGGGATTGATGGCAATTGTATTATGTGGAGTGTTGTTTTTTGTAGGGTACAAAGTGGTGTACCAAAAGATGATGAAAGGGACAAAGACGATTTCAAAAAGGAAAATGGTGTTATATGGAATTACGGTTTTGTATGTAGTGGTTGTGTTGGGAGCTGTATTTTTAAACCGTGGGAATATTTATGGTAATGCGAATTTTGATTTGTTTAGTTCTTATAAGGAAGCGTATCATAAAATGGAAATATCGCTATTTCGAAATATTGTTTTAAATATGTTGTTATTTGTGCCATTTGGGTTTTTGTTACCATTTTATAGTCAGAAGTTTCAAAAAGTATATAGAGTTGTTTTGATAGGTTTATTAAGTAGTGTATTGATTGAAACCTTGCAATATGTAACAAAAACTGGGATTTTTGAAATTGATGATATTTTAAATAATACCATGGGAATGTTAATTGGTTGTTGTTTTTGGAAAATAGGATATTGCGTGTATAAAAAAGAAAAATATCAATTTATTTTAGGGTATATATTACCTATGGTAATTGTAATATTAGGATTTTTTGGCATGTACATAGTCTATCAAAACCAAGAATTAGGAAACTTACCCTTTGAATATAATGCAAAAGTAAATATGAAATCGGTTCAACTTGAAAATAAAGGAAAGCTATCGAAAACAAGACAATTAAAGGATATTTACTATATTACCTCATTAACAGAGGAGCAAACAAGAAAAAAAGCAGATATGTTGTTTTCAAAATTAGGTACCAAAACTGAGGAAAAAGATATTTACGAAAATACCGCAATTTATTATTCACAAGACCGCAAGTATAGCATTTGGATTGAATTTCAAGACGGAAGTTATTCTTATACCGATTATTCCCATTTTGGAAAAGAAAACCTAAAAAAGAAATCAAAGGCGAGTAAAGAAGAAGTGCAACAGGCATTGGAAAAATTAGGAGTGGTTATTCCAAACGATGCTATTTTTAAAGAAGAGGAAAATGGATACCGTTTTTTGGTTCCTATGCAAATACAAGAAAATACCATACAAAATGGGGATATTACCTGTTCATATTATGAGGATGGTAGTATTCAAAAAATGAACAATAATTGTATTACATATGACAAGGTAAAAGAAAAACAAATTATAAGTGAGCAAGAAGCTTATGAAGAAATTGTAAAGGGAAGATTTCAATATGATGAGCATTTCATGGGAAAACTTGAAACAATGGTAGTAGAAGATGTGAAATTAAGCTATGAATTAGATACCAAAGGATATTATGTACCAATATATGTATTTCAAGTAAATATCAATGGACAACCCCAAAACATCGAAATAAAAGCAGTTGCTAAAGAACCAAAGGAAGTTGACCTTATAGCAGGAGAGACAACGGGAGAACTAGAAATTATATCCTATCAAGGGACTTTTTATGCAAAAGGAGTTGTGGTAAGGCCAGAAGCAGAAAAATTAACCATAATGCCGACTGTTTCCAATGAGGAATACCGACACGAAGAAAAATTTTATTATGAAAATATGCAAGTTACGAATTTGAAACAAGGACAAGAAGTAAAAATAAGATTTCATTACCGAAATGTAGGGGGCGATTATTTACATGAGCCTGTCATAGAAAAGGTAGAAATCATAAAAGAAAAAAGCGAAACACAAATACCAAGAGATATTCTAGTAAAAGCATATAGTTCAGAAGACAAAGTATCGGTTACCATTTGGCAAGAAAAAAGCAATACCGAAAAATTAGAAGCGACTATAACCGATAACAATGAGTTAAAATACGATTATTCCCTTATGGAATATCACATATATTGCTATAATCCGCCACCAACCAAAACAGAAATTACTTACACCGAAGAGGGTGCAAGTGTTGCAGGATATGACCCATGGCCAGAAGCTACGAAAATAGGTAACGTGTCTACACAAAATCAATATACGATATCTCCAAATGGTGAGTTACCAATTACATTAAATTGGAAAGAAGTTTACGGGAAGCTAAAAGAAGGAAAATACAAACTAACGCTTGCTACCGTAAGTGCGAAAAGACAGAGCATTCTAAATCCAAACCTTAGTGATTATCCATGTGATGGGATTGTGATTGATATAGAATTTACAATTGACGAGAATGACAAAATAACATATGGGGAAATAAAAGTAAGGTAAAAACTACATTCGCTATTTGTGGGGTGTTAATTTATAGACAAATTTGTTACTTTATAAAAAAGAAAGGAGCAAATAGTATGGATGTAATTAAAATTGGAAAATTTATTGCGGTAAAACGTAAGGAGAGAAAATTAACGCAAGAACAATTAGGGGAAAAATTGGGAGTAACTTACAAAACAATTTCAAGGTGGGAAAATGGAAATTATATGCCAGATATTTCCTTGTTACAGCCGTTAAGTGAGGAATTGGGAGTTACATTAAATGATTTACTCAGTGGCGAAATAGTTGCAAAAGAAGAGTATCAAGAAAAATTAGAAGAAAATATGGCAAATACGATTGATTTTACCAGCCAAAAAGTAAATAAAAAGAATAAGACTATTGCACAAATGATAATTTCCTTTGGAATTGGACTAATTTTTATGGCATTTACGATAGTTCCAGAACAGAGTAGTTGGGGAAGTATCTATGCGGTAATTGGAATTTTAATTTCCTGTGTAGGAATTTTCAAAATCGTCAAAGAAGTATCATACCAAAAAAGAATTGCCATTACTTTTGGCTATGTTGTTTTGGCTTTTGTTCTATTACTTGGAATTGATTATGCAAATGTACAGATAAACCAAGTACCACCAAGATTTTCGTATTTAATTGAAACAGGGGACAAAATGATGATTTATCATTCACCATTTTGCAATGTGTATCGTATCAATCGAAATACCAAAAATGAGTACTATATTGTTGATACGAAAAAACAATATACGAGCGATACGGTTCCGATAACGCCATTTAACCGAGAGAAATCTGGAATTGGCAGTATTGTGCAATATAAAAATAAGTATATTGGAAATAACAGTAATATTAGCAATCTAGTCGGAAAGCTACCACTTTCGGAATATGGGTATGTGCTTGAAATCGATTCCGAAAATTTAGGCTTAAATGTTCACTATCATGTAACCGATTGGTATATTAACGAAAACCAATATTTAGAAAAAAGCCTATTATATAATACTGTATCAATTTTTTCGCTAATTGATAATGTACAAAAAATTACCTTCAATTTCAGTGGCAAATCATACCAAGTAACCAGAAAGCAAATAGAAGAACACTACCCAAACTATAAGGAAATAGTAGGAAATGAGATTGATAAGGAGAAGTTTAATCAATACGTAGAAAATAAAATGAATGACGAGGAATTTGTGCAAAAGGCATTTCGAGAAATATGGGAAATACACTACGAAAAAAATATACCTAACACTTAAAGTATACGTAAAGAAGTAATTATGGCAGACGTCGAAATAGAAGTTTGTATTTAAGCGAACGGATAGAAGAGATAAAATTATATTTTGCTTATGGAAAAATGAGTAGATAATAAAAAAGAAAGAATACGTTTTATTTTTACTTGACATACATAAACATATGTTCTATAATAATTATGGTGATACAATGGAACGACAAATTTTACATGTGGATGTTAACAATGCCTTTTTATCTTGGACAGCGATTGACCGCTTGCATGCAGGAGAAACACTAGACATTCGAACCATTCCAGCTATTATTGGTGGCGAGGAAAGTAGCCGTCATGGGGTGGTATTAGCCAAAAGTATGAAGGCAAAAGAATTTGGGATAAAAACGGGCGAGCCTATTTATCAGGCACGAAAGAAATGTCCTAATTTACAAGTGTTTCAGGGAGATTATGCTTCTTACCAAAAACATTCAGGTGAATTATATGGATTATTATTAGAATATACCGACCAGATTGAACGCTTTTCTATTGATGAGTGTTTTTTAGACATGACTTTATTTTTACCACCAAAAGAAACATTATTAAACAAAGCTTATGAAATAAATAGGAGGGTAAGAGAGGAATTAGGTTTTACCGTAAATATAGGAGTAGCAAACAACAAATTACTTGCAAAAATGGCCTCCGATTTTAAAAAGCCAGACCGAGTACATACCTTGTGGAAAGAGGAAATTCCCACTAAGATGTGGGGCCTTCCTATTTCAGAATTATTCATGGTAGGAAGAAAAAGCATTCCAAAGCTTGCACAAATGGGGATTAAAACCATAGAAGATTTAGCCAAACAAGACGAAACCCTCTTAATGAAGCGTTTTGGAAAACATGGAAAAATCATGTGGGAATATGCCAATGGAATTGACCATAGTCCTGTGGTATATCAGTTAGAGCAACCAAAATGTATTGGGAATTCCATTACCCTACCACAAGATATTTATCATATAAATCGTTTAAATGAAATTCTACTAGCCTTATCGGAACAAGTTGCTTTTCGTTTACGAAAACATAAGTTAAAAGCAAGTGTTGTGAGTGTGCAAATCAAAACCAAAGATTTTGTTAATTTTTCACACCAAAAAACACTAAGTTCTCCAACCAATATGACCAAAGAAATCTATGAAACCAGTAAGGAATTATTAGCAAATCTTCATCAAAATAGACCTGTTCGTTTAATTGGTATACAAACCAGTAAACTAGTAGAAAAAGATCAAGAACAATTATCAATTTTCGAAGAACAAACCAATCCAAAACAAGAAAAAATTGAAGAGGTGATGGAAGATATAAAAAAGAAATATGGGTATGGTATGATTACAAGAGCAGGTGAAATGAAAGTAAAAGATATGCTAAATATACGAAAAGAAAAGCAAGAGTAAATGACCTAAGTTAGAAGTTTTACCCTTACCAATAGGATATGGTTTACCATAAATGAAAAACTTGTCACCAAAAAAGGACAGCTTCATATAATATACTATAACGATTTTTTAAATCGTTGTAGGAGGTGAAATAAAATGGATATGGAACCAAAATGTTATTATGAAGAGCCAAAATGTTGTCATAAAAATAAAAAGTGTTGTGTTGATTTAATTTTAACAATTTTATTAGTAGCATTTGCATTTACACTAGGATTAATTATAGGAGCAGTTGCAGGAGTATTAGTTCTTTTAGGATTAGCTGCTGTTATTGCCATTGCAGTTATATTAGGATTATTAATTGTACTAAGAATTGTTGCTTTAGTATGTGCTAAAAAAGAAAAGAAATGTTGTTGTAGATAAGGGCAAAAACGTGTATCGTAAGATACACGCTACATAAGAAAAAAACAAAAAAGAAATATAAAAATTCTATAAAAAACGATTGCAAAAAAGTGGGGTTTTATATATAATAAGAAAAAACCAAAGGGGTAAAGAAAATGGAAATAATAGATGGGAAAGAGTTAGCAGGAACCATACGTACAGAGTTAAAACAAGAAGTAGAAAGTATAAAGAAAAAGGGAGTTCAACCCAAATTAGCAGTGATTATGGTAGGAGAGGATAAGGCATCAGCGGTATATGTTCGTAATAAATCCAAGGCATGTAATGAAGTTGGGGTTGAATATGAGGAATTCTTGTTACCAACCGAAACCACGATGGACAAGCTACTTGGCTTAATTGAAACATTGAACCAAGATACCAATATTGATGGAATTCTATTACAAAGCCCAATTCCAAAACACTTAGATATAGATGAAGCGTTTCGTGCCATTGACCCCAAAAAAGATGTGGATGGATTTCATCCAGTTAATGTAGGAAAATTAAGTTTAAATCAAGATTGTTTTGTGTCTTGTACACCATTTGGTATTATAAAAATGTTAGAAACCTACCATGTGCCAATTGAAGGAAAGCATGCGGTAATTATTGGAAGAAGTAATATTGTAGGAAAACCATTAATTCAATGTTTATTAAATAAAAATGCAACGGTTACCATTTGCCATTCCAAAACCCAAAATTTAGAAGAAGTAACCAAACAAGCGGATATTCTAATTGCAGCAATTGGAAAACCAGAATTTGTAACCGCAAACATGGTAAAAGAAGGTGCAACCGTAATTGATGTTGGAATAAACCGAACAGAGGATGGAAAGTTAGTAGGAGATGTTAATTTTGAAGAAGTATCAAAAAAAGCATCATACATAACACCAGTACCAGGTGGAGTAGGACCAATGACAGTAGCCATGCTTATGACAAACGTAGTAAAAGCAGCAAAAAATAGAAAATAATTACATATAAAAAATAAAAAAAGTCGATGGGAGCGATTTTACGCTCTCGTTGGCTTTTTTTGCGTATAAGGAGGTATCATATGGAAGAACAAGAATATTGGATTTGGTTATCGAGAATTGAAGGATTAGGTCCAATTAAAATGAAAGAATTATTAGAAAAATACCAAACACCAAAACAAATTTGGAATTTAACAAAAGAAGAATTAATACAAACAAAGGGAATTGGTGAGAAAATAGCAAATCAAATATTAGAAGGACAATATAGGCAGAATTTAAAGGAATATTCTGCCTATATGAACCAGTATCATATTGGGTTAATAACCATATTAGATAAAGATTATCCAGAAAGTTTAAAACATATTTACGATACACCAATCATATTATTTTATAAAGGAAACCGAGAATTATTAAAACATTCATATAAAATAGCAATGGTAGGAGCTAGAGAATGTAGTAATTATGGAAAACAAGTTAGTCTTCAGTTTTCCTATGAACTTGCCAAAAATGATGTATGTATTGTAAGTGGTATGGCAAAAGGAATTGACGCCTATTCTCATATGGGATGTTTACAAGCAAAAGGAAAAACGATTGCTGTTTTAGGAAATGGACTAGACCAGATTTACCCAAAAGAAAATAGTAGATTATATGAGCAAATTTTACAAACAGGTGGCTTAATCTTATCTGAATATATTATAGGTACCAAACCAAACAAATTAAACTTTCCAGCAAGAAACCGCATTATTAGCGGATTATCAAAAGGCGTAATTGTAGTAGAAGCAAAACAAAAAAGTGGCACCTTAAATACGGTCGATTTTGCTTTAGACCAAGGAAAAGAGGTGTTTGTTGTGCCACGGGAACATTACTAGCAAAAACTCATTTGGAACCAATGAATTACTAAAACAAGGAGCAAAATGTATTACCTGTATAGAAGATACATTATAGCATACGAAGGCATACAAGAGAGCCCCTTTAACAAGGGGGCTGTCAGCGATAGCTAACTGGGGGTTCTTCTAAGAAGCATTAAGAACCCTCCGTCAGGACTTCGTCCTGCCACCTCCCTTGTTAAAGGAGGTTTCTTGCAAGTTCTTCGAAGATTTAGCAAGTTTAAGTCTGAACAGTAACTACATTTCATTAAAAATTTCTTAAAACCCTTTATCTTTTTTCAATAATGTAATATAATTGTCATATGTATTTTTTTACAGAGGATAAAACAGAAATAAAAGAAACACACAAGACAGAATTACAAAGGAGGATATTATTGAATGGGGAATAAAAAAGGTAGCAAAAAGCCATCAAAAAAAGATGATACCAAAGTGATGAAACCCGTACAAAACAATAAAAAGGATAAGCCATCTGTTACAGACGAAACAAGAGTCATAAAAACCGTAAAAGAAACAAAACAAAACAAAACCAAGGTTGCAGATGAAACCAAAGTAATGAAAACGGTACAGGGAACATCTATGGAAGAAGCATTAAATTCCAATAAGGAAGAGACAAAAGTAATAAAGACAGTAGACGAGCCAACGAAAAAAATTGAGAATGGTGAGGAAACAAAAAAGATGAAAAAAGAAAAGAAAAAGGAAAAGAAAGCCAAAAACAAGAAAAAGCATAGAGCTTTGAAGATAATCTTAAAAATTATCATTGCATTAGTAGTAATTGCATGTATTATTGGAGCAGGTGTTTTTGCAGGATTATTCTTTGGACTATTTGGCGATGAATTTAAAATTAGTGTTAGCGACTTAAATATTAATATAGAAAACAGTGTATTAATGGATTTAAATGGAAACATACTTGCTACACTAAATGGGGAAGAAAATAGAGAAGTTATTTTGCTATCTGAAATGGGAGAATATTTACCAAATGCATTTATTGCCATAGAAGATAAACGCTTTTACGAGCATAGTGGTGTCGATATATCAAGAACAGCAAGTGCAACCATTAAGTATTTATTAAAACAATCGACTCATGGTGGAAGTACGATTACACAACAGCTTATTAAAAATGCAACAGGGGAAGACGATAGAACTTCCATGAGAAAAGTAAAAGAAATTGCAAAAGCATTTCAAATTGAACGAGAAATGTCCAAACAACAAATATTAGAGTCTTACTTAAATACCATTCCTCTTGGAGGAGGAGCAAAAAATGTATATGGCGTACAGGTTGCAGCAAATTACTACTTTAATAAGCAACCAGCAGAATTAACATTAGCCCAATGTGCTTACATTGCGGGAATTAACCATTCTCCAAACTTATACAATCCATTTAAAGAAACACCTAATATGGAGAAAATTAATAATCGTACTAAAACCGTATTAAATGAAATGAAGGACCAAGGAAAAATAAACCAAGAACAATACGATACAGCAGTTGCAGAAGTAAATGTAGGTCTTGCCTTCCAAGAAGGAACCATTACAAGTTATAATTCCTTAACACAACATGAAGAACAGGCAGTAAAACAAGTAGCAACGCAATATGCGAAAGAACACAACTTAGATTACAAACTAGCAGAACAACGAATTAAAAGTAGTGGATACAAAATTTATATTACTGAAAATAAGGATATTCAAAATATCTTAGATGAAACGTATACAAGTAGTACCGATTGGATTAAAACCAAAACCATTACAAAAACAGATGAAAATGGCGAAAAAGTAAAAAAAGAAATACAATTACAATCTGGTATGGCTGTTATTGACCATAAAACAGGATATGTTGTAGCAGTAAGAGGAGTTATTGGAGAAAAAACACCATGGGGTAGTAACAGGGCAATGGATGCAACACATCAACCAGGTTCTTCTATTAAACCAATTGCAGTAATTGCCCCATCAATACAAGAAGGTTTAATTACTACAGGAACGGTAGTAGATGATACACCAATAAAAGTTGGTTCTTATGCACCACGAAATTCTGGTGGTGGTTATACAGGACTTATGAATATCCGTTCTATACTAAGGGTTTCTAGAAATATACCAGAAGTAAAGATGATGCAAAAATTAACACCAGCAAAATCTATGGAATATTTAAAACAGATGGGAATTTCAACATTATCAGAAGGAGATGAGGGTCTTTCTCTTGCTTTAGGTGGAGTAGGAAAAGGAGTTAGTCCACTAGAAATGGCAGGAGCATATGCAACTATTGCAAACAAAGGTGTATACCAAGAACCAACCTTCTACACTAGAGTAGAAGACAATCATGGTAATTTAATTATGGAAAAACACCAAGAAAAACATCGTGTATTATCAGAAGAAAATGCATGGCTTGTACAATCTTTATTAACCGAACCAACAGGAACAGGATTAACAGGTGCAACAGGTGCAACAGGAACCAGAGCGAGAGTTACAAATATGCAAACTTGTGGAAAAACAGGAACCACAAATGATACAACAGCTACATGGTTTTGCGGATTTACACCATATTATGCAGCAGCTATGAATTTTGGGTTTGATGAAGCAAAGGAAGGAAATAGCAAGTATGTACCTGGAAGTGGTACAGTAGCAGGACGTTGGGGTAGTATTATGAATAAAATCCATAGCGGTTTAGAAGCAGCAAAATTCCAAAAACCAAGCAGTATTATAACAGCAAGAATTTGTAGAGATTCTGGGCAATTAGCAGGAGAAAATTGTGAACATGACCCAAGAGGTTCCAGAATTTATGCAGAATATTTTGTAAAAGGAACCACACCAAAAGATGCTTGTACTACTCATGTGAAATTGCGAATTTGTAAAGAGACTGGAAAAATAGCAAATGAATTTTGTACGGATGTAGAAGAAAAAGTCTATATTACAAGACCAAATAGTACAGAAAATACCTCTTGGCAATCGGCATCCGATGCACAATATATGGCACCAACGGAAACCTGTACAACTCATACTCAAAAACCAGATACTGAAAAACCAGTGATTACACTAAAAGATACCAAAGATGTAATCGAATTAGCACTAAATGCAAAATTTACAATGCCACAGGTAACGGTCACAGACAATATAGATGGTGATATTAGTAAAAATGTAAAAATAGAAATTAAAAAAGATGGTAAAGTTGTAGATAAAGTAGATACTTCAAAAGCAGGAGTATATACAATTACTTATTCGGTAGAAGATGCTGCTAAAAACAAAGCTACAAAGACCATTACTGTAAAGGTGGGTGCCAAAGATAATAAACCAAACGGGGGTAATGGAAATAGCAATACAAATACCATTACCAATACCACAAGATAAATAATAAATTGAGAGGAAAAATTAGAGTATCGATAAAAAAATGGATACTCTAATTTCCAAATTTTAGAAAGGTGGAAAGGCAATGGAGTTAAAATTTTATAATACGCTTTCGAAAACAAAAGAAGTATTCGAGCCTATCAATAAACAAGAAGTAAAAATCTATTCTTGTGGACCAACTGTGTATAAAAATGCCACCATTGGGAATATGAGAACGAATATTTTTCAAGATGTATTAAGACGAGTGCTTCGTTACAATGGTTATACACTAAAACATGCAATGAACATTACCGATGTAGGACATTTGGTATCTGATGGTGATGAAGGTGAAGATAAAATGTTAAAATCGGCAAGAGAAGAGAAAAAAACACCAATGCAAATTGCCGAGCATTATACCCAATTATTTTTTGAAGATTTAAAAGACTTACACATTGAAACACCAGAAATTGTATGTAAAGCTACTGACCATATTAAAGAAATGCTAACATATGTTCAAAAACTAATGGAAAATGGATATGCGTATGAAACCTCAACAGCAATTTATTTTGATGTATCAAAATTAGATAAATATCCTATTTTAAGTAATTTAGAGGTAGAAAATCAAAAAGCAGGAGCAAGAGTAGAGGTTGACAAGGAAAAGAAAAATCCATGCGATTTTGCATTATGGATAAAAGCACCCGAAAATCATTTAATGAAATGGGATAGCCCATGGGGACCTAGTTATCCGGGATGGCATATTGAATGTTCTGCAATGGGGCAAAAATATTTAGGAGAACAATTTGATATTCATACAGGAGGGATTGATTTAATTCCTACTCACCATGAAAATGAAATAGCACAAAGCAAAGGAGCCTGTGGGAGAATTCCAGCTAATTACTGGTTACATGGAGAATACCTACTAATTAATGGTGGAAAAATGTCAAAATCATTAGGAAATGTATACCTATTAAAAGATATAAAGGACAGAGGATATGACCCTATTGTATATAAGCTATTTAGCTATTCTTGCCATTATCGAAATAAACTAAATTTTACGTGGGAAGGAATAGAAGCTACCGCAAAATCCTTAGAACGATTACGAAGTAGTTACCAAGCCCACATACAAGGAAACGATGAATTAACAAAACAAGATAGGGAGAAATTAGTCCAAGTTGAGGAGAATTTTCATAAGGCAATTAATGATGATTTAAACATGCCACTTGCCATGAGTTTTGTATGGGAACTAGCAAGGTTTGAAAAAAGAAATAAAGAAGTAGCTAATCTTCTTAAAAAATTTGATACAGTACTAGGAATTAGGATTGATTTTGAGAATGAAAAAGAACAACTACCAGAAGAAATTTTACAAATTATCGAACAAAGAAAGCAAGCAAGACAAAGGAAAGATTTTGGAAAATCAGACGAATTGCGTGATGAATTACTAAAAAGAGGGTATACTGTAAAAGATACCAAAAACGAAATGATTGTTACAAAAACCTAAAATGGGTCGGTTTTCCACATCGGCTGGGAGGCAGGAAAAAATAAACGGGTCGATGAGGGCATCGACCCCTACGGGGTGCAATTCAAAAAAGTTAAAGGAGAAAAATGATGACGAAAGAAAATGTGAAAAAAACGAGTTTTTTTAAGAAAATGTATTTAGCCATTAAAGATTTTGAACATTATGGGATTTTTGCAGCGGAAAGTTTATGGGTGGCAATAAAATATTTGTTAAAAATAATGATAGTCTTTGGGGTTATTGTTGCAGGTATGTTTACCTACCAATTTTATACATATTTTCAAAATGCGGTACACTATTTTGAAAACAATATACAAGAGGTATCTTTTGCAAATAACCAATTAGAAGTAAATAAAGGAGAAACCATAGAAATACAAAATGATACTTCAGTTATTCCATACATTGTAATCGATACCGATGCGACCGAAGAGGAAATGCAAAATTATATGCAAAAACTAGAAAGTTATGAAGCAGGAATTATGGTACTAAAAGATAAAATACTTTATAAAAACGAAATATTAACCCAAAGCTTAGAATATCGCTATGAAGACATAACGAAAAACTACCCAATCGGAGCATTTGATAAACAAGCTGTTGTGGATTTTATCAAACAAATTGACATGGTTAGTTTGATTGTAAGTATGTTCTTTGTTGTATTTATCTATGTATATGCGGTATACCTTGCAACAGCATTTGTAGATATTATGATGCTAGGTGTGCTAGGCTTTATTATTGGTCGTATTGCAGGAATGAAGATACGTTTTAGAGCTACCTTTAATATTGGTATATATGCACTAACCCTACCAATTTTATTAAACATCCTTTACATTGTTATAAATACTTTAACTGGTTTTACCATTCAAAACTTTAGCTGGATGTATACTACGATTTCATATATCTACGTCATTGTAGCCATTTTTATGATAAAATCAGATTTTATCGATAAACAAGCCGAACTTATGAAAATAATAGAAGAACAAGAAAAAGTACGAAGAGAAATCATCTTACAAGAAGAGCAAAAGAAAGAAGAAGAAAAAAAGGAAAACCAAGATAACAAAGATAAAGAAGATAAGAAAGAAGAAGAGAAAAAACAAAAAAAGAAAGAAAATCCAGGTTTAGACGATGGATTAGCCCCACAAGGAGTAGAAGAATTGCGAAATAACGAATAATGTGATATACTTTCAAAATAGAAATAAAACAGTAAGAAAGGAAATCAAATATGAACGAAAAAAAAGACGATAAAAAGAAAAAACAAAAGCAATTGTACACAATGATTATTTTGTGTGCTATCCTAGTAATAGGAGCAATTGTAGCATTATTAGTAGGAATTAACCATAAAAATAATGATGAAGAAAAAAATATGGCTTATACCGATTTAATTAAAGAAATCGATAACGAAACCGTAGAAAAATTAGAAATGACAGTAGGTAGTACCTCTGTAAGTATAAAATTTAAAAATGAAGAAAAAGAAAAATCTGCTATTGTTCCAAGTACACAAGCTTTTATCGAATTGATTCAAGAAAAAGTACGAGAGGGAAATGAAATTGAATTAATCCAAAAACCAAAAAATGTATTTCTACAAATACCAGGTGCTCTATTTAGCCTTTTACCAACCTTATTAATGTTAGCAGTTGTGATACTAATTATCGAAATGCAAGGTTTAGGCGACAAAGGAAAGATTTATGATGGAGGAGAAAACAAAAGCAAAGTTCGTTTTAAAGATATAGCAGGTTTAGAAGAAGAAAAGAAAGAATTAGAAGAAGTTGTTGATTTCTTAAAAGAACCAAAACGCTTTTACCAAATGGGAGCCAAAATTCCAAAAGGAATTTTATTATATGGAAAACCGGGAACAGGAAAAACATTGATTGCCAAAGCAATTGCAGGAGAAGCAGGGGTGCCATTTATTTCTATGAGTGGATCTGAATTTATCGAAATGTTTGCAGGTCTTGGTGCTTCTCGTGTACGTAAACTATTTGAAAAAGCAAGAAAACTAGCTCCATGTATTGTATTTATTGATGAAATTGATGCGATTGGTTCAAGAAGAACTGCAAACAGTGGAGCAGAATCGGAAAACAACCAAACCTTAAACCAATTATTAGTAGAAATGGATGGATTTGAAGAAAATGAAACCATTATTGTATTAGCAGCTACCAACCGTCCAGAAATGCTAGATAAGGCCTTACTACGTCCGGGAAGATTTGACCGTCAAATTACCATTGCACCACCAGATGTACGAGGAAGAGAAGAAATTTTGAAAATTCATTCAGGAGAAAAGAAATTTGCTCCTGAAGTATCTCTAAAAAGCATTGCAGAAGATACCGCGGGTTATACAGGAGCAGAACTTGCAAACATCTTAAATGAAGCAGCTATTATTGCAACCATAAATAACCATGAAGCCATTCATCAAGAGGATATTGAAGAAGCAGTAAAAAAAGTAACCGTCGGAGTACAAAAAAAGACAAGAGTTATTTCTGAGAAAGAAAAGAAATTAACAGCCTACCACGAAGCGGGACATGCTATTGTTGGAAAATTCTTAGAAACCTCAGACCCATTAAAAGAAATTTCTATTATTCCAAGAGGAATAGCAGGTGGATACACCATGTATAAATCCAATGAAGACAAATTCTACAAATCCAAAACCGAATTAGAAGAAAGATTGATTGGATTACTAGGAGGAAGAGCAGCTGAAAAATTAGCCCTAAACGACATTTCCACTGGAGCAAGAAATGACATACAAGTAGCAACCGAAATTGCAAAAGAAATGGTAACAGCCTATGGAATGAGCGAACGTTTAGGACCAATTTCACTAGAAGAAAACGACAATATAGCTATGTTTGGACAAAGTATGGAAGATGTGATTGGAGTAGAAATTAAAACATTAATTGATACCGCTTATCACCAAGCACAAGAAATTCTAAAAACCAATAGGGACAAGCTAGACACTGTAGCAGGACTTTTATTAGAAAAAGAAACCATTACAGCAGAAGAATTTGATGCGGTGTTTGAATAGGAATAAAAAAGAATTCCATTAAAACAAAAATAATGGAATTCTTTTTTATCTAAGGTAGAAGAACCTTCGTTATAATTTATTCAAATAAATGATAAGTAAAGTACAAGAAATGTAAAAAAAGGTTTATGACTAATTGGTCAAAAACTATTGCAATTTTAAAAAATAAATAATAAAATAATTACATTATCAATATACATGTAAAAAATGAAGAAGCTTTGGAGGCATGAATATGATTATATTATTAGATGCAATGGGAGGAGACAATGCACCAGATGCAACCATAAAGGGAGCAGTAAAGGCAATAAATGATGTGAAGGCACATGTGGTATTAATTGGGAATGAAGAAATTATTAAGGCAAAAATAAAAGAATTCTATGGTAAAAACGATATAAAAGAAATATCAGACCGTTTAAGCATTCATCCCACATCAGAGACCATTGAAATGTGCGATATTCCAACCCAAGCCATAAAACATAAAAAAGATTCCTCAATGGTAGTAGGATTTAATATGTTAAAAGAAGGAAAAGGGGATGTATTTATTTCAGCTGGAAATAGCGGAGCATTACTAACTGGTGCTACACTATTAGTAGGAAGAATAAAAGGAATTGACCGCCCAGCTCTTGCTGGAATTTTGCCATCTTATAAAAGTAGACTACTATTAATTGATTGTGGTTCTAACACCAATTGCAAGCCAATCAATCTATTACAATTCGCAGAAATGGCAAGTATCTATTTAACAAATACCTTTGGAACAAAATCACCAACCGTAGGATTATTAAACATCGGAACCGAAGAAACAAAAGGAAATGAGTTAATTAAAGAGTCATATCAATTATTAAAGGAAAAGTCAGAAGAATTAGGAATTAACTTTGTAGGAAGTGTAGAAGGAAGAGATGCTTTCTCAGGCAAATTAGATATTCTAGTGGCAGACGGATTTACGGGAAACGTATTTTTAAAAACAGTAGAAGGAGTCGGTAAATTAGTAAAAAGGACCTTAACGGAAAGTATTAAGAAAAATGTATTTACCATGCTTGGAGCAATTCCAGCAATGCCTTCCATTAATGCACTTTCCAAAGCAATGGACTATAAGGAATATGGTGGAGCCTTATTTTTAGGAGTAAAAAAACCAGTGGTAAAAGCTCATGGCAGTAGTGATGAAAAGCTATTTGAATTTACCATAAAGCAAGCCGAAAAATTCGTAGAAAATAAGGCTGTTGATAAGATGATAGAACATTTTGAAAAAAATGAAAAAAACACTTGACATTTTTTAGAACATATATTATTGTGTAGATAATCAATTTTAGTTTTCAATTGGAGGGGGGTGAACTTTAGAAATGAGTTCAGAAGAAATTTTTGATAAAGTAAAAGAAATTATAGTAGAACAACTAGGAGTAGCTGAAAATACAGTTACTATGGAAGCATCTTTTATTGATGACTTAGGAGCAGATTCATTAGACATTGTAGAATTAATTATGGCATTAGAAGAAGAATTTGACTTAGAAATTCCAGATGCAGACGCAGAAAAAATCGTTTCTGTAAGCGATGTTGTAGACTACATAAAAGAAAATGTATAAGAAAAAAGAAGGGGAAAACGGGGTTGCTGAAAAAGTAGCCCAAAATTAGCTCTCAAAAATCGTGAACTAGAAAAAATTTTTCTAATTCACGATTTTTGTATGTTTTGATAGTTTAATGTGATATAATCAATACAGTTGAAAGGGCTGATATAACTGTGTTAAAAGAAAATAATCAATTAAATTTTTGTTTAAGTTCACATGTATCACTTTTTGATGTATTGATAGAAAAAGATAACTTTTGGAGACAACTAAAAGATATGGTTGATTTCTCTTTTGTTTATGATAAATTAAAAGATAAATATTCTTCAACAATGGGAAGAAAAGCAGAAGATGTAATAAGAATGTTTAAATATCTTCTACTTAAAAATTACTACAAATTAATAGCTAAAACAGTAGAAATAGCTTTAGAAGAGAAATTGAGTACTCAAAAGATAAAGATGCAAAAGTTGGACACAAAACAGCTGATACATCTTTCTTTGGGTATAAAACGCATATTGCAATGACACCAGAAAGAATAATAACAGCAGCAACAATAACATCAGGAGAGAAACATGATAGAAAAGAGTTACGAAAATTAGTTGAAAAATCTCAAGCAAATGGTATTGAAGTTGAGGCTGTTATTGGTGATGGTGCATATTCTGAAAAAGAAAATATAGAGTATTGTGAAGATAATAATATAAAATTAGCAAGTAAATTAAGTAAAATCGTAACACATGGAAATAGTCAAAGAAATAATAATTTTGAATATAATAAAGATGCTGGGATGTATGTGTGTAAAGCTGGACATATGGCAATAAAGAAAGCAAAACAGGGGGCTAAAAAATCAAAAGATGGAGCAAATCGCCAAGTAGAGTGTTACTATTTTGATGTAGAAAAATGTAAACATTGCAAATTCAAAGAAGGGTGCTACAAGGAAGGTTCTAAATTTAAAACATATAGTGTAAAGATAAAAGATGATGTACATATAAAACACATCGACTATATGGAAACAGAAGAAATTGAAGAATTATATGCTAAAAGATATAAAATTGAAGCAAAAAATTCAGAACTAAAATCTAACTTTGGTTATGATACAGCAAATGCCTGTGGAAAAAATGGAATTACAATCCAAGGAGCTAGTGTGCTCTTTTTGGTTAATATAAAACGAATAATTAAATTAAAGAAAGAAAAAATAGAAAATAATGGGTAGATATATTGGTCCTGTTATTTTTTATTCATATTGTTTATTTTTTAAGGCTCTTTCTACTGTTCTTTCGGCATCCCTCTTTGCTAATTCTTGCCTTTTATCATATAATTTTTTACCCTTACCAATGCCAAGTTCCATTTTTACAAAGCTACCTTTAAAATATAAGCAGATAGGAACAAGAGAATAACCTTTTTGCTGGGTTAATCCAATTAAGCGATTAATTTCGCGTTTGTTTAATAACAGTTTTCGGTTACGAAGTGGGTCTTTGTTAAAAATATTTCCTTGCTCATAAGGACTAATGTGCATACCAAGAACATAGGCTTCTCCGTCTTTGATAATCGCATAACAATCTTTTAAATTTACTTTTCCTTGCCTAATCGATTTAATTTCAGTTCCACTTAGCACAATGCCAACTTCCATAGTATTTTCAATTGTATAATTATGATGTGCAGTGGGATTTTTCGCAATAAGTGATGACATAACGCTTCTCCTTTTTTGTTTTCACCTATTATAACACGAAAAAAAGGTCGATGCAATCATCGACCAAAAGAAAAATTAATCATTATGATGTTTACCATAGGCATTCTTATTTTCCATTGCATAGTACCAAACAAGTGCAATAATCGCAAGAGCAGTAATGGCTAAAATAAACCATGTCCAAGTATTTGCGCTCATTCCCATAATGGTACCACCTTCTGTAGAAGTTCTTGCTACAGTATAACTACCACCATTATCATTACTTCTATTATCATTTCTTGTGAAACCGCTTGTTATTTGGCTAGCACCATTATGAACGGCAGAACCTGCATCCCTTGCTCCATTATTTATTGTTTCACCAACATCTCTTGTAGCGTTGTTAATTGCTTCACCCATGTTTTGGGCACCACTTGCTACATCGTTGCCAAGATTTCTAGCACCATTTGAAATAGCAGCACCAGTATCTCTTAAAACATTACCAGTACTATCCACAATATTTTTTACGGTACTTCCTGTTTTATCCATAGAATCTTTTATTTCATTAGTAGCAAAGACAGAAGATGTAGCTAATATAAGTAATATTGCAATGATAAGAGCAAAAATTTTTTTTGTCATATCTTTTTACCTCCTAGAAAAATTAAGTTTTTGAAACTAATTATAGTATGAGTTTTTTTTTGAAAAATATCCAGAAAAAAATAAACTTTCATGGAAAAAAACGGCAAAAAAATAAGATAAAGCAAACTTTACCTTATTTTAGAAAAATTTCTAAGTTTCTTTTATTGTTTCAATCGAATTAAAATAGCAATACCTAATAAAATTAGCAATACGCCAATCACAATCAAAATAATATTGATAATGTTATTTAATCCAAGCCCAGATTCTGGTAACTCATCTAGTGTACTAACACTGGCAGAATTGTTTGTTTTTGTTGGGGATAAACGGTCTGTATTTCCAGTAGTATCTTCTGGTTCTGACACGGTGTTGGTAGTATCATCTATAATTGTATTTTCAGTAGCGGTATTGTGTGTTAAATTCATGTTTAATCCTATTGCTTCCACAAAATTAAATGCTAAGCACATTATTGTAATTAAAAGAATAAGTAATTTTTGTAATAATTTTTTCATTATTGTTCCTCCTATATTTTTCTAATGTATGTATAATATAATACACAAAAAAAAATAAAAAGTCTATAGCATTTTGTAAAAAATTTGAAATAATACATTTTTGTAAAAAACTTGTTATATATTAAAAATAACAAATGGGTGAGTTGTAAAAGTAATTTCCAAAAGAAAAAGTAAATTCTAAATGTAAGAGAAACGTCAATTTGTAGGCGTTTCTTTTTGTACAAAATTTGCTTTTTTTCATAAAATAGTGTAATATTAAATTACAGAAACGAGAAATTGAGCATGACAAACAAGCAAAAGGAAAATAATTTTTTTTACGTGTAAGATTAAATTCCGTTTGCTTAGTTCCATATTCAGTTAGTAGATGTTTCTAAGGTTGTTCGATTTTTCTATCGAATAATGTTAAATGTTTATTTAATTTTTAAAAGATATGGCTGTAATGTAACCATATCTTTTTCTATCTTTTGTATATTAAGTTTCTTTAGTATTTCACTTCCATATAAAAATTCGAAAGTTTCGTAAGGAGTTCTTCCATTCAATGATTTTCGAAGTGTAGAATTAATATGTGAAAGCATTAAATTTAAGTCATTTTGTGTTAAATTTTTTAGAGATTTCCCATTAGGTATAATATCTCTCACATAATTGTGATTGTTTTCCACATGAGGCTTTTGACTGGGTGTCTGAGGATCACAATAAAATATGTTAGTACGTATTTCTCCTGTCTCAGTATTCACTTCAAATAGCTGATATTTCCAAATTCAGAACCTCTGTCAGTTAGTAATAGTGAGAAAAGCTTAAAGTAATCATCTTGTAAAATTTCTTGCAAGTCGTCTAGAATGCTAGCCATAGATTCTGAAGTCTTTTCGGTATGCAAAAATCCTATCATTAATCCTGTATTTTGAAAGATAAAAGTTTGAATATATGGGCCTTCTTGATGGTTGTATACGGTATCCATTTGAGTTGTGGAAATAGTTGGATTTTTCTTCTGAAAACTTTAAATAATCCTTGTATCTTCTTCCATTGTAGTTAACAGGTTCTTTGCGTTTTTTTAATTTCTTTCTTTTTCTCATAGATACTTGTCTACGCAAAAAAAATTATTGAGATTCCATAATCCTCAAATATTCCACTTTCAATGTACATGTACAAAGTTTTGGAGCACATCTTAATTTCGGGATGATTTCTTAAAATCTGATAAACAGATTGTCCTTGTTTTAAAAGTGGTTTTATGATAACCACAATTTCAAGCATTTCTTTCGTATTTAAATTAACACCTTCTCGAGCATCTGTTAGAGTATACAGATAACTTTCATGAGCTTGCTTAGCATAGTAGAAATACTTGTCTAATCTAGATTTTGAGATATCAGGGCAAAGATTACATACGCCAATTTTTCTATCTTTTGTTGAACATTTAATTTCTTCATATTCAGAACATTTTCCATGACATATTCTATATTCTTTAAATTTTGAACAAGAAATAGGATTATTAAAAGGATTTCTAGGTTTTAATTTTCTTCTGTTTTTAATTTCTTTAGCAACAGTTGAAATATCTTTGTTAATGTTTTTTGCTATTTCAGTTCTAGATAATTCTTTTTCAAGACCTTCTTGGATTTTTCTTCTATCCTCTAATGTTAAATGTAAATTTTACATAACAACCTCCATCTAACCTTAGAAACATCTATGTTCCATTATACTACTTGGAACTTAATCTTACAAATTCAACTTTGTGTAAAGTTTATTTCTATATTTATCTATACTATTTGGAAGTTACTTTTAAAATTTACGAAAATAACAAATGTACAAAAAATTTAAAAATACTCTTGACAAGTATACTAAAATTTAGTATACTTAACACTGTCGAAAAGATAATTGGTCGCTTAGCTCAGCTGGGAGAGCATCTGCCTTACAAGCAGGGGGTCATAGGTTCGAGCCCTATAGCGACCACCATTTTTTACGGCCTGGTAGTTCAGTTGGTTAGAACGCTAGCCTGTCACGCTAGAGGTCGACGGTTCGAGCCCGTTCCAGGTCGCCATTTTATATATAGGCCTTGATAGCTCAGTTGGTAGAGCAAAGGACTGAAAATCCTTGTGTCACTGGTTCGATTCCAGTTCAAGGCACCAACGACGTATCTGTTCGAACTTTTTATAGAACAGATAGATACAGAAATCAATCAGAAAATAAAATCTGGTTGATTTTTTTGTTGCCTAAAAACAACATCAAAATCATCCAAACGAAAGGATGGTGTGTTAAATGCAGATAATTAAGCAAGAACTAGAATTTGAGGAATGTCTAAAACAACGACTTGAATTTATATGTGAGTTTTCTAAAGTTACCCCTACTTTTGTAAATGGTAGTATTAGAAAATTATCAAAAACTAATCTTACATATATTGAGCCACATAGAGTGATTATTAAAAATATTACTTTTTTAGTTTTTAATTATTCAAACGATGTTTACATTTCTAACTTGACTCGAAAGATTAAATTATCAGAGTTAGAAGAATATTTGAAAAACATATAAATGTAAATATTTGACATTTCTTAAAATCGTAGTATAATATAATCTAATAGAAAAATTTATATTTACTCGGCAAGAGTTATATATATGAGTACTTTGAAAAGATTATATTATATTGCATTATTATATTTTTGTTTATGATAAATGGATTTAAGAGATGTCAAGGGTACTCGTGTACTTTGATGTCTCTTTTTTGTTAGATTGGAGGTTTAAGAATTGAACGAAGAAAAGAAAAAATGCGGATTGTATATGAGAGTTTCAACAGATGAACAAGCAAGAGAACGGATTTAGTTTGCCAGAGCAAAAAGAAAGACTAGAAACTTTTTGTAAATTCAAAGGTTATGAAATAGTAGACTATTACGAGGACGCTGGAATAAGTGCTAAAACTGGTAATCATAGACCAGAGTTTGAAAGATTAAAAGAAGATATTAAGTCTAAAAGAGTAAATACTATTATTGCTTTAAAACTAGATAGAATAACAAGAAGTATATTTGACTGGGAAAATCTAATAACTTTTTTAGATGAAAATAATGCCTATTTAGACTGTGCAAATGATGAAATAAATACTACAACTGCAAACGGCAAAATGATTTCAAGACTTTTAATGAGTGTAAGTCAAAATGAAATTGAGAGAACTAGCGAGAGAACAAAAGTAGGACTAGCAGGAGCAATAAAGTCAGGTCATATTCCACATGTTGCACCACTAGGCTATAAACACGAAGATAAAAGGCTAGTAATAGACTATTCTACTAAAGATATTGTAGTTAGAATATTTGATTTATATTACAATGGATATTCTTATCAGAAAATAAGTAATCTATTTAACGAAGAAAAAGTATTAGAAAAAGACAACTGGCGAGATTCAACTATACAAACAATTCTTGAAAATGAAATATATAAGGGAGATTTTGTTCACGGAAAAAGAACAAAGCACCCAACTTATTATGAAGATGTTGTTGAGCCTATCATCTCAAAAGAAATGTGGGCAGATTGCCAAGTGCAGAAGAAGAAAAATTCTAAGAGCTACCAGAGAACATTAACCTATTTATATTTACAAAAATTAAAATGTCCTAAATGTAAGAGAATATTGGGTGGTAAAGCTACTACAAAGAAAAATGGCAATTCCTATTTTTACTATTATTGTAATGATTGCAAAATTGAGTTTAAAGAAAAGGTTATAAACGATTATTTCAATCAATTTATCAATGAATTGGTAGAATATGACTCTGTTGTAAATCAATTCTTCTTGCCTATGATAAAGCAAAAATTTGACGAACCTAAAGAACAACTAGAAAAAGAGATAAAAGAGCAAAACAACAAATTGGAAAGAATTAAAAAAGCCTATATCAATGGAGTTTTTGAACTAAAAGAATATAACGAAGAAAAGAAAATTGTTGAAAATGCTATTGAAGAATTACAGAACAAACTAGAAACTACTGATTGCACAGAAGAACTAAAATTTACACCAAAAGATATTTTACTAAAAAGAGATATTGACTTCATTAACAAAGTCAAACTAGATAAGGAATATCAAGCAATAACTAAAATGTGGAAAGATTACACTAGACAAGAACAAGCAGAACTTATAATGAAA
>CANSMW010000017.1 GCA_947648215.1 uncultured Clostridium sp.
AAAAAAGAAAAAAGAAGATTACGAAGATTATAAAACATCTGGATTAGGTATGCCAGGAATAAGCAAAGGGCTTATATTTAGAAATTGGCATATTGAAGATACAGAAAAATATAAAAATACATTTGAATTGATTAGAAGAGGTTTGGACTTTGGATATAGTTCAGACCCTTCTGCTTTTTTACAATTTAATGTGGACTTAAAAGCAAAACGAATTATAGTATTCGATGAGTTTGGAGCAACAGAATTAACAAACGAAATGCTTGCGAATGAATTAAGTAAGAGAATAGAACCATATGCATTAATAAAAGCAGATTCATCAGAACCTAAGTCAATTGCAGAATTAAATAACTTAGGAATAAATGCAATACCTGCTCAAAAAGGTCCTGACAGCGTACTTCATGGAATTAAATGGTTAAAAGGTTTTGAAATAATAGTAGACTCTAAATGTAGAGGCTTAATAGAAGAACTAGGACTATATAGATGGAAAGTAGATAAACTAGACAATCCATTAAATATTCCAGAGGACAAGAATAACCATTACATAGATGCATTAAGGTATGGGTGCGATGATTTATATTTAAGAAATTAGGAGGAGAAACATGGAAGGTAAATTAATAAAAGAATTAATAACACAATTTAATATGTCAGATATAAAAAAGAAAATGTTAGAAGGCGAAAGATACTTTAGAAATCAAAATGACATATTAAAAAAAGATTTGAAGACATATACTGTATTTGACCAAAAAACAGGCAATAAAGTAAAAAAAGTAAATGAAAATAAATCAGATGAGCATTTACCACATGGATTTTATCCTAAACAAGTAAATCAAAAGAAAGCTTATGTGTGTGGAAAGCCTATAACAATTACATACAATACTCCTGTAGATGGAGATAAAGACGAAACAACAAAGAATGCAGAAAAGAAAATAAACAATATGATATGGAATGTGTTAGGAGCGAATTTCGAAAAACTTATAAAGAATAGATTGAAAGAGGCAAGTAATAAAGGAAGAAGTTGGCTACATCCAGATTACATGGAGGGAAGATTCACGTTAAAAAGGATAGCTAGCGAAGAATGCATACCAATATATGATAATGAGACACAAACTTTTCTAATAGGTTTTATACATTTTTATACAATTCAAGACCTAACAGGAGATGAGCCAGAAGATAGAGTGTATGTTGAATATTGGGATAAAAAAGAAGTTAGATACTACATAGAAACAAAAGTAGGAGATACAACAATATTTTTAGAAGATGTTACAAAACCTAGACCTGAATGCCATTGGTATAGGGAAATATATGATAATGCTTTAAATAATTTAAAAAGAGTCGAAAAACATAGTTGGGGTAGAGTTCCATTTATTGAAATAGAAAATAATGAAGAAAAAACAACAGATCTAGAGCCAATCAAACCATTAATAGATGCTTATGATTTAATTAATAGTGGATTTGTAAATACAATAGAAGACTTAAAAGAAATAATATGGCTAATTAATGGATATGGAGCTGAAGATTTGCTTGCACTTATCGAAAATTTGAAAGTAAATGGAGTTGCAAGAACTAATGATACAGCAGGTAAAATTGATGCTAAATTATTGCCTATTCCATACGAAGCAAGACAAGCATTATTAAAAGGCTTAAAAGAACTTATTTATGAATTTGGAAGAGCAGTAGATACAAGTAACAAAGACCTAATAGGACAAGCACCAAGTGGTGTGTCACTAGAGTTTTTATATACAGATTTAGATATGAAGGCAGATGATAGCATAGGAGGGCTTACGAGTGCTATATATGAAATTCTATGGTATGTATTACAAGATTTGAAAATGCAAGGAAAAATACCACAAGAAATAAATGAATTTGATTTTAAAATAGAATTTAACAAATCTAGAATATTTAATGAAACAGAAAAAGTAAATACACTAAGTAACGATACTGTAATAAGCACTAGAACAAAATTAGAAAAACATCCATATGTAGATGATGTAGATATAGAAATGCAAAGATTAAAAGAAGAAAAAGAGGAAAATATGAAAATGCAAAGTCAGATATTTAATGCCTCTGGTGGGTTTAATAATAATCATAACGAAGATGACGACACCGAATAGGAGGTGTTATTTTTATGGCAAGAAAACCAATAAACTACTGGGAAAAACGTTCTACAGAATTAATGAAAAGATTAGAAAGAGGCACTGAATATACAATAAACTCATTAATACAAGCCTATGAACAAGCAACAAAGAACATTAATAAAGAAATAGCAAGTATATTTAAGAACTTTGCAAAAGATACGGGATTAGACAAAAAAGCATTATTAGAATTATTAAATAAAAAAGAAACAGAACAATATTACAAGAATCTATTGCAAACTATAAACAACAACATAACAGATGATAGTATAAAAAAGAAATTGTTAGCTAAGTATAATGCACCTGCTTATAGTTATAGAATTAGTCGATATCAAGCGTTACAGCAAAATATAGATATAGAACTAAAAAAATTAGCTGAAATAGAACAACAGATTACTGAAACAAGGTATGTGAATACAATAAAAGAGGGATATTATCATAATATATATGACATTCAAAAAGGGACAGGATTAGGATTTAGTTTTGCACAAATAGATAATAGAACAATAAACCTAATGTTAAATGAAAACTGGACTAACAATACTAACTTTTCTCAAAGAATATGGAACAATAATGAAAAGCTGGGTAATTATTTAAGAACGCAATTAACAGCTGATACAATGTCGGGAAAGTCAATAGTAAAAATAAGTAAAGAGTTAGCTGAATATATGAATGTAGGCTTATATAGTGCAACTACACTTATAAGAACAGAAGTAAATCATTTCGCCAATGAAGCAGAAATGTTAGCTTATGAAGAATTAGACATAGAGAGATATAGATTTATTGCCACATTAGACCAAGTAACTTGTAAACATTGTGCTAGTTTAGACAATAAAGTATTTAATGTAAAATATAGAAAACCACGGCAAAAATTACCCACCGATTCACCCAAACGATAGATGTACGACAGTAGCTGAATTTGATGATGATGTAATGGAAGGGTTACAAAGAAGAGCAAGAGACGAAAACGGAAATTCTATATTAGTACCGCAAGATATGACATATGAACAATGGTGTATGCAATATGCACCAGAACAATACAAAAAATACTATGTTAATCCTAACTTACCCAAAACAAAAGCAGTAAATGATAGTGTTCTAAAGAAACAGTTAGGATTTTATAACGAAGCTAATAATTTGAAATTTATTCCAGAAAGTAGTATAATATCTAATGTACATATAATTGCAGGAAATGAAACGCAAACAGTATTTAGAAGTGCTAATAAATATGCTCAAGAGTATGGCGGAAAAGCACAAGAATGGACTAAAAGAGTTGGTAAAATAGAAAGTGATAAATACATATTTGATGTACATTGGGTAGAACATAGTAAATATGGAAAATATGATTTTAAATTGAAAGGAAAAACATTGAAATGAAAGTTAGATATATAGGAGAAAGTTTTGGAATTGAGGGACTTACAAACGGAAAAGAATATGAAGTAATTGCAATAGAAGACGATATGTATAGAATAATAGATGATAGTGGAGAAGATTATCTTTATTCTATACATAAACCATGTTCGTTAGAGGATAGCACAAAATATGGAAAATGGGAAATAGTAGAAAATGATTAGTTATCAATATTTTAAAATTATAAATCAAAGGCGTAGAAATACGTCTTTTTATTATGCCCTGGATATGGCACTAAACTGTCTATTTTTATTACTCATTTGCTTGTGAGAATAAATAAAAGGCAACTTTTCGTACTGGTAGCACCAGAATAAAAAAGCTAGAAAGGTAGGACCAATTATGGAATGGTTAAAAGAATTATTAAAAAATGCAGGAGTAGAAAACGTAGATGATTTAGAAAGTAAAATATCTAAGGAACTACCAAAATACTTTAAGCCTGCCAAAGAATTTAACGAAATCAATGAAGAATTGAAAGTAATTAAAGGAGAGAAAAAGACATTGGAGGATGACAAAAAAAAGATTGAAGATGAGTACAACAACTTCAAGAAAGGTTCTATAAGTCAAGCAGACTATGAAGCTAAGAAAAAAGAAATTGAAGATAATTCAAAGGCTGAAATAGAGAAAGTAAGACTTGAGAGCAAAATTGATTTAGCAATTAATAATGCTAAAGCAAAAAATGTTAAATCTGTAAAAGCAAACCTTGAACTAGACAAAATTAAATTAGATGGAGATAAGCTTTTAGGATTTGACGACCAAATAGAAGCATTAAAGAAAAGTGATGCTTATTTATTTGAAATTGACAACAAAGTCAATAAAGGATTAGAAGACAATAATCCAAATAAAAGAAAAAATGAAGGTGGAAATTACGAAGATGATGAATTAGATAATTTGTCAGATGAAGAATATTTTGCACTTCAAGAAAAAAATAAAAAATAAGAAAGAAGGAAAAGAAAATGGGAAACAAATTATTAACATGTCAAAGAATAGCAAGAGAAGCATTACCAATGCTAGTAAATAACTTAGTAGTACCTGAGTTATTTCATACTGATTATAGTAAGGATTTCGTAAAAGAAGGAGACACAATTCAGGTTGAAAAACCATGTCAATTTGAAGCAAAAGATTTTAAGGATAAAGTAACAATTCAAGAAATTAATCAAAAAAGTGTACCAGTTGTAATGGATCACATTGCAGATGTATCAGTAGAAATTACATCTAAAGAACTAACTTTAGATAGAGTAGATTTTAATGAAAAGATATTAACTCCAATGATGGAAGCGATTGCTGAAAAAATCAATAAGGAAGGTCTTGAAATGTACAAAAATGTATATAAAACATTAGGTACATCAGGAACAACACCATCTACAATTGAAGTAATGGCAAATGCAAGAGGTATCTTAAATAAAGCAAAAGCACCAATGGGAAATAGATATGCTGTATGGGACCCAGATGCAGATGTAAAATTCTCTACTATCGATGCGATTTTACATGCCGAAAAATCTGGAAGCACACAAGCATTAAGGGAAGGTTCTATTGGTAGAATCCAAGGACTAGAAAACTTTATGTCTCAACAGGTTGCAGTACATGAAGCAGGAACATTTACAAAGGTTGCAACACCAAAAACAAACGTAAAAGCAGAAGTGGGAAGTGAAACTATTTCTATTAAAGGTGGAACTGCAAGTGAAACTTTAGTAAAAGGAGATATATTTGCAATAAAAGGTCAACAATATGTTGTTACCGAAGATGTAACAGCTAATACAGGTGTTATTACTGCCAAAGTATATCCAGCAGTAATTGAAGAAATTGAAGGAGATGTAGAAGTAACATTTATTGATAAAACAGCAGGAGGACATGTTGCTAATATGGTATTCAACAAATTAGCATTCGCTTTCGTTTCAAGAGCATTAGCTTTACCAGTGGACGGTAGAGACTCTTATGTAATTTCTTACAAAGGATTAAATTTAAGAGTTGTTTATGGATATGACATGCAAACCAAGAAAAATATGCTATCTATTGATACTATTTATGGATTTGCACCATTATATCCATCATTAGCAGCAGTAGTACTAGGATAAGAAGGGCGGAGAAATCCGCTTTAATTTAATTATTAGGAGGTTAGAACAATGAAATGTCCTAAATGTGGCAAAGAATTTTCCGAACCAATACTTCCTTTACATATTGAAAGGTGTGTTGAAGAAGAAAAGAAAGAGCCAAAGAAAGAAACTAAAACTCCTAAAAAATAGGAGGCAATCATGGATTTAGTAAAAAAAGTAAAAGAAAGGCTTGACATTGAAGATACAAGTCAAGATAAGAAAATACAAGGTTATATTGATGATATTACCAATAAAATAAAATCTATTTGTAACAGAATAGATTTGCCTAAAGAACTAGAATATTTAGTTATTAGGTACGCTATGAACTGTACTGTATTTTATAAAAATGGATATGGTGAAGGCAAGCAAGTTATTTCTTCAATAACAGATGTTAATCAATCTGTATCATTTAAAGATACAGGAGGAGTTACTGCCGATGATGTTGATATAGATAAGTATTTAAAGAAAAACAGAGATGAAATATCTATGTATGCATATGTGAGGTGGTAGATATGAAAATTCCAAACGAGTTTAAGCAAGCAATAGCAAATACTTTTTATGATAAAGAATTAAAAATAATGACTACCGAAAAAGAAGAGATAAGAGATGAAGAGGGGTGTGTTATTGAATCAGAAAAGGAAACTTTGAAAGAAACAATAATGGGCAATTTTCAATTCTCTACTCTTGAAAAACTACAAGAGGAATATGGTAAAGAAATGATTGCGGATTGTATTGTCACTTGTGAAGATACACAAGCAACAGTAGACGATATTTTAGTATATCTTGATAAAGAATACGAAATAAAGTCAATCGTTCCGTCAGATAGCCACAAAACCATACTTCTATATAGAAGAGGTGGTTTAGATGAGTAGTGTAGAGGGATTAGATGAATTACTTGCTACCTTATCTGGGCTTGGTGGAGATATAAAAGAAAGTAGCAGAAAAGGACTAGAAAAAGGAGCTAAGAGGATACAAAAAAATGCTAAGTATTTGTGTCCTGTAAGAAAGCCCACTAAGACGAAAGTAAAAACAAAAAGCGGAAAAACGAAAAAAACAGCAGAAGGAAAAGTAGTTTGGAAAGCTAATAACGGTGGACAATTACGTAATTCAATAAAAACGAAATCACAAGCAACAGCAGAAGGCGTAGAAGCACAAGTATATACTAATCTTGAATATGCTCCATATGTTGAGTTTGGAACACGGTCAAAGAGGAGCTTCTAGCCATATACCAAGACCAGAAGGAGTACATTATAACTATAGATGGATGGGACAAGCACCGCAACCATATTTAACACCTGCCTATCTTCATGCCAAGAATACAGGAGAAGTAGAGCAAGATGTGATTAAGTCAATACAAACCGAAATAAGAAAACTGGAGCGTGGTAAATAATGATTAATTTAAAACCACAAATATTGAAAAAGTTAGGAGAAATCTCAGATGTTAAGGTTTCTTATTATTATCCACAAAAGTGGAGTAATTTAGATAAAAAGCCTGCAATTTCATACTACGAAATGGATAATTCTGTTTCAAGTAGAGCAGATGATGAAGAATATAGCAGTAATATTGCTATTCAAGTAGATGTTTGGGCTAAAAGTTCAAGTAAATGCTCTAAGATTGCTATTGAAGTTAACGACAAAATGGAAGAATTAGATTTTGAAAGAACGTTAGCAACAGACTTATACGAACAAGAAACAAAGATTTATCACAAAGCCATGCGTTTTGAGAAAATAGAAATTTTATAAAAGGAGGGCGTTTATTATGCCAAAAAAAGCATTAAAAGGTTTAAGTGGAATTAAACTATTTGAATTATTAGAAAACACAGAAACAAATTATAAAGTAGGAGAAGCAATCCCAGTGCCATATGCACAAAAACTAACAAGGGATATTCAATCATCTAATGACCCAATCTATGCAGATGACGAAATTTACGATGATGAAGAAGTATTCGATGGAGAAGACTTTGAATTAGAAATTCCAGAAGCTGACTTAAATTTAATGTCAATCTTTGAAGGTGGAATCTTTGACGAAGAAACGAAAGAATATGTTTGGAGTCCAGACGCAAGCAGAAACGAATATGGTATGACATTCAAAGCTAAGAAAAAAGACGGAAAATATAGAATGTTTAGATATTACAGATGTAAATTTAAAAAGGTTAAACAAGACCTACAAACCCAAGATAACGGAACACAAATCGCTACTTTAACAATTAGTGGAACATTCTATAAAAGAGCCTTAATTGAAACAAAAGGAAGCCAAATGATACAATCTGTAAGAACTATTAAAGACTCTGAAACTGTAGAAGATTTAACATGGTTAAATACCATTCCAACAGTACCAGAGGTACCAGTTACACCAGATCAAGGAACAGATGGAGAGTAGAAATACTCTCCTAATTTTAATATAGGAGGAATTTGAAATGGCTAAAAGCAAAGAAAGTTTAAGTTTAGATAATGAAATAGAATTACATGGTATTACAATTAAAAAAATGCCTAATGGACAGTATTTAAAAGCATTAGAAGTAATAAAAGAATTACCAGAAAGTTTTGTAAAAGAATTAATGGAAGGAAGAGAAGATTTAAAACTATCCGACATGTTTGATACAAAAAACATCGCCATGTTGGTGGGAACACTACTAACAAGCGTCCCAGAATTTACAATTAAATTTGTATCGAAATTATTAAATGTTAATGAGAAAGTTTTAAGAGATAACCTTACTCCATTAGAAACAATCGAAGTTATAGAGAAGTTCTGGGAGATTAATAATTTAACAGATTTTTTTCAAAGAATGAAGCCAATAATCAAGAAATTAGTACCTATGACAAATCTAATTGGCTTCAACGAACAATTGCCATCTGTGTCAAAATCGGAATAAGTAAACGTGAGTTTTTAGAAGATTATTACCCAGACGAAATACCTCTTGTCATGCAAGAATATGCAGAATTAAATAAAGTAAATAATAAAGACGAAGAAGAGGTAGGAGCAGAAGAATTTTAAAAGGAGACGATAAAATGGAAGCTGAAAAAATTTTATATGTGGAATTACCTAATATAATACATAGAATTTTAAGAATGTCGATGGTGCCACTTCCTAAAAGTAAAAGAAAAACAGAAATAATCATAGAAGAGATTAAAAAAATAACTAATGCTGAGTGCGAATCAGCATTAGCAAAATTTAAAGAGTAAAATTCCTATCGATAAGATGATTTATTACCTTAGAGGCAGTTTCAGAAGTAATCTCAATAGATACTGATTTTAGGAAAGCTAATACTTTTTTAGTCTTATCCCATACCTGATTGTCTCTTACTGTATCTATAAATTGATGACCTTTATATGTTATTGAATCTACTAACAAAATAGAATAGTTGTCATCAACTTCAATAGGATAGTAGGTTAAATAATCAGCTTGTACTAATTTTTCAGTAGTATAAAGTAGTTCTTCAAGAGAATAAGTTTTTAATTGCAGTTTGTTGATTTCTAATTCGTCATCGTACCTAAGATTCTCTTCAATGTAAAGCAATAAATCACGAACGCAGTCATGATTAAGTTTCATTATCACACCTCACTTTCAACAACATTATCACAAAACCTCTCCACAGCATTATGACAAAGCCGAATAAAGCGGAAAAACTCATGACACCATTCGACATTAAAGTGTGTTATTATGTTTGCGGAGGGGATTTTTATGGAAAAGAGCAAAAGCAATAAAAAATTCTGGATTTTAGGAATAATATTGATATTAATAATAGGAATAATTGCAATAAGTTTACTTGTTAAAGATAGCAATAAATTGTCAAAAAGCGATACATTTGATACTTTTATAAGATTAGTTGAAAAAGAAGAATATGAAGAGGCAAAGAAATACACAACAAGTAACTTTAAAGAAGATTTGTCTTATATAAATTTTATAAAAATTAGTAAAATAAGAAAAGATTATAATGCAAGTAGTGAAAATAAATACGTATATAAAACAACTACAGAAGCTGGATATTATAAAGCTAATTTTACATATACTTTTGAACTAAAAGAGACTATTAATGGTTGGAAGATTGATAGTTTTAAAGAAGAAATAACAGACAACAGTGATGAAGTCTACAATCTAATACACTGACAATAAAATAGTGAAGGAGAAAATATATGTGGTTTTTGATTGTTTTAATAATAATTATACTAGTTCCTATATTAGCGATAGCAAGTGAAAGTGATGAAAATAAGAAATATAAAAAAGAAATGGAACCATACGAAAAAATGAATAATGCTATGGCAAGCATAAAATGCAATCATATAGCGGGATTACCGTTAACGGAAAATCAAGAATGTATCGTTAGTTTTTGTCAAGATAAAATAGTAACAGAAAGCAATAATTCAACATTTAAGTTAGATTTATCAAAAATACTAGATATGAACATAAAAACAACACAGGAGATACAAAATTCAATTGGAAATGCTGCAATGGGATATTTCTTTTTAGGAACATTAGGAGCGACCCTAGGCACTCAAAAGCAAATAAATAGAGTGTTTATGATATTATACAAAAACAAAGAAGATGTAGAATCTGGAATAGCTTTTGATTTAGGTAATAATATAAATAATTTTAAATATACAAGCAACTACATTGATGCATTCAATACGCAAATTAGAAAAGCAAAAGAAATTGAACTATAAATCAAAAAACACTTACTTAGGTAGGTGTTTTTATTATGTCAAAAAGAAGGTGAAAAAATGGCAAATGAAACTAAAGTAGGCGAATTAAGTATAAATTTAAAAATGCGTTTAGAGAGTTTGGAAAAAGGAATAGAAACAGCAAAAAAGAAATTACAAGAAATAGAAAAGTCAAACGAACAAGTGAAAAATAGTAATAAAGGACTAGATGCAAGCTACATAGCGATGGCAGCAACAGCAATAGCTTCATTGGCTAAGATAAAATCAGCAATAGATGATGGTGTAACAGAATACACAAAATACAAAAATTCCATGATGACCGTAAATAAGGTTGCTCAAAACACAGGCACAACATTAAGTGAAGTACAAGATATCATTAATAAATCAAACGAGTTTAAACTAATGAATGAAGCAGACTTAAATGCAGCTATTAAGAATTTATTACTATATGGCTATACAGCAGAACAGGCGACAGATATTTTAAAAAGATTACAAGATAGTGCAGTAGGAAACAGGCAAGAATGTTATAGTTTGTCGGAAGCAGTAAGAGTAACAACAGAAGGTATTCGTATGGAAAACTCTGTCACATCTGATGCAGCAGGTGTTCAAAAGAATATTGCTAAAATGTATGAAGAATATGCAGAAAAATTAGGCAAAAAAACTGATGCATTAACACAAGCAGAAAAGGCACAAGCAGTCTATAATGGAATTATGGAAGAGACGGCGCCGATTGTGGGTTCGGCAGCAGAAATAGCAGGACAATATGAAGGAGCCGAAGCACAAAAAAATGCCGAATTACTAAGAACTAAACAATTACTAGGCGAAAGTTTGATTCCAACATATAATGAATTATCAAAGATACAAAAAACAGGATTATCAATCTTAAATGATATGATTACTAGCAATAAATCAGCAACATCAGGAATAATAACTTTTACAACTGTATTACTGGGTGCAAGTGTTGCAATAGGAGCTATAACGAAAGCAATTTCATTATATAAAAATTCTACATTAGCAGCAACCATTCAAACACAAGGGTTTACAACAGCAGTATTAGCGAATCCAATTTTTATGCGGAACAGTAGGAATATCGGCAGTAATAACGCTCTTAAGTATACTTAATGCAGCAATGGAAGAATCTATTAGTAAAATGCAAGAAAATACAAAACTGTCAGAGCAAACATCGGAATTGTTACAAAATTTTAAGGAAAACGATTTTGCATATACTGACACAGAAGAGGTTCAAGTTAAAAATGTTGTAAGTCAAACAGAACAGATAATAGCCTCATATGAGGAACGAAAAAATAAGGTAGAAGAAATTCAAAACAAGATAAATAAAATTGGAGCAGGAACTGATTCAGTTAATAATCCAGAATTGCGAATTTTACAAGAAGAATTAGAAAAAGCGAATCTTGAATTAGAAGCATTTAAGCAAAATAATTTAAATGGAGCAGATAATGTAGATTTATTAACTAAACGTATTGAAACTTTAAATAAAACACTAGATATAAATTCAACTAAAAAAGACTATAATGCAACAATAGATAGCAAAGCAACAAGACAGAAATTAATCGATATTGCTCAAACTAAGGCAGATATAGAAGGAAAACAAAAGCTATTGAACGTACTAAAAGAAGGAAAAACGACTACTGATGAATATGCGAATGCGAAGTCTCAATTAGTAAAAGAATATCCAGAGTTAGCGAAGGTAAATGAAAATACAATAGCGAGTACACAAGCAGCTATTGATGCAGAGGATAAGGCGGCAAATGCAGAGTGGGCAAATGCACAAATGACTATTCAAGCGAGTCTATTACAAGCACAAGCCATGTCAACAAACTATTTTCAAATTCAAAAAATAGCAGTTGCAACCAATCAAAGAGTAGAAGAAGTAACAGAGTCTTTAAGAAATCAAATTTCCGTATTGAGTAGTTTAGCCAAATTAACTCCGGAAGATTTTAAAGGAAGTATTGACACCACAACATATAGACCTAAGGTTTCAAAGTCCTCTAAAACATATCAAAATAAAGCACTAGATAATTATAAAAAGCAAATAGAATACAAGAAATCACTTGACCAAATAAGTCTACGAGAAGAAATATACATGTATGAAACAGCACTTAAAAAATATGCCAAAACACAAGATGAAAAAATGGAATTAACTACAAAGGTATATGAGTTAAAGAAAGAATTACAACAAGCAGAATTAGACAATGACAGTGCATTGATTGATTATCTTGTAGCAATGGATAAAATTGATAAGCAAGAACAAATTGGTAAGTATGAGTGGGAATTAAGAAATCTTGCAAAGACTACCGACCAAAAACGTGATTTAGAAGTCAAGATATACGAATTAAGAAAAGAACTAAACGAAGAGATTGCACAACAAATAAAGGACGAAGCAGACAAAGAAAGAGAAATCTTAAATCGCAAAACCGAAGACTATAAGAGATTTATTCAAGACCAAAAGAACTTACGTGGTGCCGAATATGATGTGAAAGAACAAGAAGCAGACTTAAACAAAATTATTGAAATGCACCAAAATTACTTAAATCAAATCATGAAAGACGAACGATATTCACTAGATGAACGAGAAAGCATTTATCGTGAAGAATTAGAGATTATTCGAGATTATGAACAACAAAAACGTGATGCAAGAGTAAGCTCTATTAATAATACAGTAAGTCAGCTTAAGTCGGCAATTACGAAACAAATTGAAGAAATGCAAGAAGCAGATGAGAAGGCAATCAAAAAGAATATTGAATTGGTTGAAGAATGGAAAAATACTCGAATAGAAGCTATTAATGCAGAATATAATGCAAGAATAGAAGCTATTCAAAAAGAATTAGATGCATTAGATAAAGCCGAACAACAAAAGTCTCGTGATGAAGAAGATGCCGAATACGAAAAGAAGAAAAAACGATTAGAAGAATTGGCAGAATATGAACATGATGCCACCACTAAGGCTAATTATTTAAAAGAATTAGCAAAATTAGAGGAAGAGTATCAAAAAACAGTTGACAAGAGAGTTTTGGAAGATAAAAAAGAAGCATTAAAAGCAGAACAAGACCTATTGAAAGAAGAGCAAACATCAAAAACAGATGCTATTAAAGAAGAGGCAGAAAAACAAAAGGAACAATATGAAACACAACTTGACGACTTAAAAGAATACTACGACAAACAAAAAGAAATGGCAGAAGAAACAGCACAAAAAATGCTCTTGAATGTTGAGCAAAACCAAAATCAAATACTTAGTCTTTTAAGTAAATATGGTGATAAGTATGAGATAACAGGTCAATCTTTAGGTGAAAAATTAGCACAGGGAATTAATAATGGACTAGCCAATAAAATACAAGGAATTATTCAAACTATTCAAGATAGAATTGATGGAGCAATCGAAAACCAAATTAGTAAGTGGACGAGTGCAGCATATCAATACGAACAGGCTACAAGCAAAGCACAAACAAAGACAGTACAAACTAATGTAACGCAAAATAACTATATACAACAAAATCCAGAAATGCCGAGCGAGACTTACAGAAAATTAAACAACGTAAGTAGAAACTTAGCAGCAGAATTAGCGGGGGTGTAGAAAATGCAAAAATTAAGAGTAATTAATCTAGCCTTAAATGAAGAGGTCACATTCAATAGTGTAGGCAATGTTAATGAGGACGTCCTATTGTCTCATATAGAAGGATTAGGACATCCAGGAGGAAGTAGTCAAAAAACACAAGGCGTAGGGCAAGATGGTTGTGATACAAGCGACACCTTATTAGACCAAAGAGAAATACGTTTAGATATAACAATCAGAACCCAAAATAGACAGAAATTATATGAATTAAGGCGTAGAATATTCAGAATTATAAACCCTAAAACATACAATCCTAAGACGAACAAAAAAGGCGAATTGCTAATTTATTATATAAACGACCATAAAACATATCGTATTTATGGGAAGGTAGAAGATAGTGTAAGTTTTAATGATAGAAAAAGAAATCATGACAAAACTACTATCTCTTTTTTATGCTCAAATCCATATTGGCTAGACGAAAAAGATACATTCCTAGATATTAAATCAGTAGTTGGAGGATTAGAGTTTCCACTTGAAATTGATACTATAGAAAAGATTGAATTTGCAGTTGTGTCATTCTACAAAGTAGTCGATAATGAAGGAGATGAAGAGATACCGTTACAAATTGAATACACAGGACCCGCAACAAATCCGAAAATTATCAACGAAACAACGGGAGAATTTATACAAGTGAATATGGAAATTGGAGAAAAAGAAAAGTTAATTATTAATACAGCACAAGGGCAAGAAACCGTTAATCTTGTAACACCAAACAAAACAATAGATGTTTATAACAATATTGACTTAAATAGTACATTCTTTAAATTAATACTAGGCAAAAACTTAATCAAATATAGTTCCGATAATGAGGGTGCGAAGGATAAAGTGTCAATTACATATTCTAATAGATATGTGGGGGTTTAATATGAATTGTATAGAAATTATAAATCAAAAATTTGAGTTATTAGGAATCATAACAGATTTCGAAAGTTTAATATATGTAAGAAACTTTTATGAATGTGGTACTTTTGAATTGACTATTAATAAAAGTAAGGCAAATACTAATAAATTGAAGCGAGGGAATATGCTTATTGTTAATAAAAGAGACAATAAGATTTTATTAATAGAAAAGGTAATTACTACTACTGAACAAAATGGAAGTAAGACATTAAAAGTATCTGGTGACTGTATTAAGGGAATAACCAAAAGGCGTATTATAGCGACAAACGGTTACGACAGAGTAGCAGAAACGGAAGCAGAAAATATTCAAAAACATTATCTAAAAAATCACTTAGTAGAAAGCTACTACGATAATATTAGAACACCCGAACGAGATATATCATGGATACAAACAGCACCTAGCCAGAACAGGGGAATAAGAACAGTATGGCAAGCTAGGCTTACGAATTTACACGATGAATTAAAGCATATTTCAGAAGATACTGGCTTAGGTTGGGAAGGACAACTAGATAGAAATAAAAAGAAGATTGTTTTTGATAGTATAAAAGGGCATAATCGAACAATCAATCAAAATATAAATCCTCGGAACACATACTAAGCTATCTCAGTATACTCATCAACAGTTATCTCAATACACACACGAGCAATTAAAAGGTACACCGAAACTTCCATATATTATATTTTCAGAACAAAAAAAGAATTTACTTAATGGGCAGGTTACAGATGATTCAACAAATTATAAAAATGTTGGATATGTAGCAGGAAAAGGAGAAAACGAAGATAGACTTATAACGGTGTTAGGAACTTCACAAGGTTTCGATAGAAGAGAAGTTTTGATAGATTTAAATAATATAGAGGACCCACTTGAGTTAAAACAGGAAGGACAAAAAAGATTAGATACATACAAATTAATTCAGTCAATCGAAGGTAAAATATATCAAATACCCAACATGGAATATGAAAAAGATTGGGATTTAGGAGATATAGTAACACTTGAAAGTGAAGGAATCTATGAAGATAAAAGAATAATTCAAATAAAAGAAGTCTATGAACGAAACAATATAACAGTAGAAGCAGGTTTTGGAGATAAAATACCAAGCCTTGCAGAACAAATAAAATCAATAACACAAAAACCTATACAATAGGTTTTATTTTTTTAGGAGGTAAAAATCATGGTAGATATAGAGTTAAAAAGTTTTCCATTCGACAGTATGAAAGTTTTGAATGAAGAAAGTGGTCAAATGGAAGGCGATAGAAAATACGACGCCAAAATTTTTAGAGAATACTTTAAGATGTTTTTAGGTAATGGCGTATACTATGGCAGTTTCAACAACTATGGGGAGAATGGATTAAAAGTAGTATTAGATGGGGGCTTAAATATAAAAGTTTTAAAAGGTATGGGAATGATTGAAGGGGCAGATTTTAAATTGACAGATGATGAAGTGATTGCCCTAGAAAGACCATCAACAGGAGAACGAATTGATAGAGTAGTTATTAAAATTGATGATACTTTGGCAGTTAGAAAAACATTTTTAACAGTAAAAGAAGGTAATGGAACTACACCAGCTAATCTAGTACGTAATGAAAATATATATGAATTGTGTGTTGCAGAAATTAAAATAAAAAGTACTACAAATTTAAACGAGGCAGATATTAAGGATACAAGACTAGATAATGAACTTTGCGGAATTGTTAATTCACTAGTTACGATAAAGGGTGAAGAAATCTATCAACAATTTAAAGAATATGTGGATACAGTAACAGAAAATCTCGTTAGAAAAGACCAAGATAGTACGATTACAGGAAAAATAATTGTACAAGGAGGAATAGAAGGTAATTTAAAAGGAAGCGTAGATGGAAATGCAAAGACAGCTACAAATGCAACTAATGCCCAAAATGCTACAAATGCAAATTATGCAAATAGCGCTGGAACAGCGGGAAGTTGTACAGGCAATGCTAAAACATCTAGTAGTTGTACAGGAAATGCACGGTAGTGCTACAAAATTACAAAACAAGAGGACAATAGCTATAAGCGGAGGTGCAACAGGAACAGCTACAGGTTTTGATGGAACATCTAATATATCAATACCAGTTACAGCATTAAATCCAGACAATTTGTCTAAAGTAGTACCAGTTGGAAAAGGTGGCACAGGGATGACAAATATAGCAAATCAAACCATAAACTGTACTAAAACATCAAGTGTTACAAAAGGTGATATGTTTATAAAATATAATCCTATCTCAAAATTATGTATTTTGATAGTTAATATAACATTAATGATTAATAAAGAAGGAGACACAGTCATAGGAACAATACCAGCAGGATATAGACCAAACACAACAATTTCTAATGGTATCGATATAGGCTCTATGTCGGTTGATAGTTCAGGAAATATAAAAGCAAGACCTAAAGAAATACCAGAAACATTTGTAAATGGGCAAATTTGTTGGTTAATATAAAGGAGGGATACAAACATGGCAGATTATACAAATAATTATAATTTAATAAAACCACTTCAAAATGAAAACTATGATGTAGGAGTTGCTAATACGAATAATACAATTATAGATAATGTTTTGTATGGGAAAGTAGATAAAGTGCCACGGAAGAGAACTTTCTACAAACGACTTTACAGATGGTTATAAGAATAAAATTGACTCTATGCAAACTTTATACAAGTTCAAGGGTACAATTGAAAATACAAGTGATTTAAATAATATTACAGACAGAAAAGTTGGAGATGTGTACAGATGTTTAGAAGACCAAAACAATTATATTTGGAATGGTCAAAATTGGATAAATATAGGAAAAGACACAGATATTAATATAGTTATGAAAGAAATAGAACAAACAAATCAAAACTTAGATACATTTAAGCAAGAAATATTTGGCTTAATATACCCAATTGGTTCTATATATATGAGCGTAAGCGATATAAATCCAGGCGGTTTATTTGGTGGAACATGGGTGTCTTGGGGAGCAGGAAGAGTGCCAGTTGGAGTAAATACGGAAGATACTGATTTTGCTACTGTTGAAAAAACAGGGGGAGAAAAGAAACACACTTTAGTTTTAGCAGAAATTCCATCACACAATCATACTTTTACAGGAACAAAACATACACACAGTTTTAGTGCTACATCAGGTAATCAAAGTGCAGGACATACTCACAGCATAGGTGCACATAGTCACGGATTAAACTCACACACTCATACGTATTCACGTAGTAATGACAATACTAATAGTCATACATTAACAGTACAACAAATACCATCGCATAGTCATTTAACAATACCATACATCACGTCGAATGGAGGAGATTCAACAGCAACAGTAGATCAACACACAGTTAATTGGAGCAATGCGAAACATTTTAGCAATAGAACAGGAGGAGCAACTGGTGGAGGACAAGGACATACTCATGGTATTGGTAGAAGTAATCAAAACACAGGACAAGCTTCTGGTTCAACTGCAAATTCTACAGCATTCAATTCTGGTGGAATTTCAGCAAATCACACTCATAGTGTTTCTGGAACAACAGGAGAAGCAACACAAGGTGGAACTGTAGGAAATAGTGGAAGTGGCAATGCTCACAATAATTTACAGCCATACATCACATGTTACATGTGGAAGCGTACAGCGTAGGGGGTGATAACATGGAAATATCAGAAAGAGAAAGATTGGTACAAGTCGAAGATAGGGCAAAGTCAAATACAAAACGACTGGATGAACATGACGAACAAATAAAAGAACTAAACAATGTGTATCTGGCCCTAACAAAAGTAGATGACAAGGTAACTAATGTAGAAAAAGATGTGACAGAAATAAAATCAGAAATAAAAAAAGGAAAAGAGCAAAAACGGTATGAAGTGGGATAAATTAGTTGATTATTTATTCTATGCAATACTGGCATATGCTCTTTTTAAATTAGGATTAAAATAGAAAGGGGTGAGAAATGATGGATATGCAAAAATGGATAAAGTGTGCAGGAATACGAGCAATAAAAACAGTAGCACAAACAGCAGTAGCAACCATAGGCACATCGGTAGCAATGGGAGATGTGAATTGGTTAGCTGTAGGAAGTGCAAGTTTATTAGCAGGAATATTAAGTATATTAACAAGTGTGGCAGGATTGCCAGAAGTAAAGGAGGAAAAATAAAATGGAAGAAAACAATTTAGAAGAAATATTAACAGATGAAGAGGCTAATAATTTTGAAGCTGAAGTAGAAGAATTTGAAGAAATGGAGGAAATTGAAAATGGCTAATGTAAAAGTTTATAGTAAATCAAAACATGGAAATACTAATATAGTACCAAATTTTAAGGTAAAAGAATTTGCATCTAAAGATGGAGCAAATACAATCAAAATCGATTTAGAATTAGCATTTATATTACAGGCAATAAGAAGTATTTGTGGAAGTACAACAATTAATAGTGGTTATAGAACCGCATCACACAATAAAAGAGTAGGAGGAGCATCTAATTCATATCATTTGTATGGACGAGCTGCAGATATTAAATGTAGTAATGCAAATTTAGATACTATTTGTAATGTAGCGAATAGTTTAGGAGTTTTAGGCATTATAAAATACTCTACATTCGTACATATTGATACCAGAATTTCGAAATATCACGCAAACAACAAAGGAACTAGACTATCATACGGAAGAAATGCTATTGCATATGGTGGTGTAGTGTTAAAATCTGGTTCAACTGGTTGGCAAGTGGGAATTGTACAATTTAAACTTGCGAGACTAGAATATTCAAGCGTAGGTACTGTTGATGGAATTGCTGGAGCAAAATTCGATAAAGCAGTAAGAGAATTTCAAGCTAAAAATGGGCTTGATGTTGATGGTAAAGTTGGAACCAATACATGGGCAAAATTATTTAATTAATAAAAAGAGGCAGGGTAGGTAAAACTACTCTGTCTTTTTTGCGTTATGTCGAAGAATGTCGAAATATTTTTGTTGATTTTTCAATGGTTTCGTGCTAAAATAGAAATCGATCGGAAAAAATGAAAAAATGGATATGCATTATGAGAGTTTTGATTAAGAAGTAGGTGGGAGCTACTTCTTTTTTTTGTCCTCAAAACATAACAAAAAGACAGAAACGGAACGAAGCGGAAAACAATACCGAGAATATTCTAAATTTTTTAAAACCTCCAATCCTTACAGAATAGCACAAAAAACGACATGAAAATAAAAAAATTAAAAAAGTTTGCATTTTTTTGTAACGAAATGGGTAAAAAATGACTCTTATATAGTGAAGGATAAAAAGAGAGACAAGACTGTCGTCAAACATTATCTTATCTCTCAAATGTAGTATGATATCCACACTAACATGGATATTGTACTACGTTCCTTCGAATAAATAATAAGGAGGAACCGTAAATGGAAGAAAAAATTTTGAAAGAGATTATGAAGGAGTGCAAAATCAACAAAAGGAAAGGAGAGGAAATGTTAAAGGTTTGTTTGTTTTATGGATGCTCATATGAGGAAGCGAAAAATATAATAAAAAGTTTTATACGGAAATGAATTGAAAAAATCCAATATATGACATATAATAATGTTATTAATTTGTTATTAACAGAGCAAAATTATCCATGACAATCTGTGACATGAAAATCGAAAAAAATACTTACATATCAACAAAAACAGCATGGGAGTGACAAAAGAGAAAAAACGTCAAAAACTATAGACCGATTCTGCCAATTATCATGGAAGTTTAAAAAGAAGACTAGAGCATAAGGCTCTAGTCTTTAAAATTATTTAAACGATTTTCAATATAATCTAATATAGGAATTACTTCTTTGTTATTTCATTAGTAACATATGATACCATAAAAAGGTGTCGAAACATACATAAAAGGAAGAAGATGGAAGCCTAAGAAATATATATAAAAAGAATTGAAAATTAAAGTGATATGATATATAATATTATTGTTCATTTGTGACCAAAAGGGGAATGATGAAAAGTAAAACGATTTTTATCGATAATTGAAAAAGTAAAAGAGATAAGAAAGAAGGAACTAATATGGATTATAACGATTTAGCAGATATCATATTTCCGCAAGTAAAGGATATTTCCTATTATGAAGAGAAATACAAAAAAAGAGAACTGCCAGAAGGAGCCGTTGTAACAAGATTTGCCCCAAGCCCAACAGGATTTGTGCATATTGGGGGACTATACCAATCGGTGATTGCAAAAAAGATAGCAAACCAAACAAAAGGTGTGTTCTTTTTAAGAATAGAAGATACTGACCAAAAACGTGAAGTGGAAAATGGTGTATTAGATATTGTAACTTCTTTACAAGGCTTTGGAATGGCACCAGATGAAGGAATGTCAGATGATATTCATGAAAAAGGAAATTATGGTCCATATAAGCAATCCTTACGAAAAGAAATTTACCAAGCTTATGCAAAATATTTAATTCAAAAAGGATGTGCTTATCCATGTTTTTGTAAAGCAGACGATTTAGAAGAAACCAGAAAAAAGCAAGAGGCAGCAAAAGAAAGAACAGGGTATTATGGGGTATGGAGTAAATGTAGACATATTCCAGTAGTAGAAGCCATAGAGAAGATAAAAAATGGCGAAAGTTATATTGTACGTTTTAAATCTCCACGGAAACCCAGAAAAGAAAATAAAACATCATGATGTGATTAAAGGAAATGTCGATTTCCCAGAAAATGACCAAGACATTGTTATTATCAAATCCGACGGGCTTCCTACGTACCATTTTGCCCATGCGGTAGACGACCATTTAATGGGAACCACCCATGTGATTCGTGGTGATGAATGGTTATCTTCGGTACCGCTACATTTGCAACTATTCCAAGTACTAGGGTTTAAAGCACCAAAATACGCTCATATTGCACCAATTATGAAAGAAGAAAATGGTGCAAAACGAAAATTAAGTAAAAGAAAAGACCCAGAAGCAGCGGTGAGTTATTATTTAGAAGCAGGAATTCCAGAACTTGCTGTCGATGAATATTTGTTAAACATTGCAAACTCTAATTTTGAACAATGGAGAAAACAAAATCCAGATGCCAATATGTCGGAATTCGACTTACAACTAAATAAAATGAGTGTCAGTGGAGCCTTATTTGATATGGTAAAATTATTGGATATTTCCAAAAGAGTCATTTCAAAATACACCAAAGAAGAGGTGTATGAAAAAGCAATGGCATGGGCGTGTATTTATGATAAATCCTTAAAAGAAATCCTAGAAAAAGACAAGGATTATACCTTACAAGTATTAGGAATTGAAAGAGGAAATGCCAAACCAAGAAAAGATATTGCAAAATGGTCCGATCTAAAAGAAAATATTATTTATTTGTATGATGAGGAATTTTTTGCAAGTCCAATTTCCTACGAATTCCAAAAAATAAATAATAAAGAAGAAATTAAAAATATGATAGAAACCTATCTTACAAAGTACTTTAATAGTGAAGATGACAAAGAAACTTGGTTTCATAAGATGAAAGACTTAGCAGAGGATTTTGGGTATGCAAGGGAAGTAAAAGAATATAAACAAAATCCAGAAAATTACAAAGGTCATGTAGGAGATATTAGTACGGTTATTCGTATTTGTCTAACCGGAAGAGCTAATACCCCAGATATGTATGAAATTATGAAAGTATTAGGAAAAGAATCGGTTATTAAACGTTTAGAACATGCTATTCAATAAGTAGGTGATGAAAATGGAATACCAAATAGGAGATATTGTAAGAACCAAAAAAGTACATCCATGTGGAAGCAAATTATGGGAAATCACAAGAGTAGGTATAGACTTTAAACTAAAATGTAGTGGCTGTGGACACGAAATTTTAGTAGAACGCCCAAAGGCATTAAAAATGATTACGAAATTAGAGAGTAGAAAAGAATAGAAGATATGTAGGGGCGGGCCTTGTGTCCGCTCCTTTGTCAATTCTACAGTTATGTCTCAATGGCTTCTTTTGGTTTTTGAAAACTCAAATGTAGTAAAATTGGGGTAATAAAGGTAACTAAAAATACCGTAATTACAATAATCGAGAAGATTTCTTCGTTAATAAGACCAATGCGTTTTGCTTCATCAATCATAATAAAAGCCATTTCTCCACGGGTTGCCATACCGATGCCAATTTGCAAACATTCCTTTTTTTTATACCCACACAATTTTGCACCAAAACCATTTCCAATGATTTTACTAATAATCGTAATGGCAGTAAATAACAAAATAAATCGCCAAATGTAAGAAGAAAACGATAAAGTAGTAAGCTTTAATCCAATACTGGCAAAAAATATAGGGGAAAATAGCATATACACTAGTACATCAATTTTATTTTTAATAAATTTTCCTTGTTTCGTATTACCAACCACAAGCCCTGCAATATAAGCACCAATAATACCACTAACACCAAATTTTTGGGCAAGATAAGAAAGTAATAATGCAAAAGCAAGAGAAAAAATAGGTAATTCCTCTTTTCTAGGTAGTTTTTCCTCTAACCATTCTAAAAATCGGAACATAACAAATCCGAATACCAATGGCAAGTATAAAGAAACCAATAATTTTAAGAAGTAGGATAATGGTAGTGGAAAAAGAAAAATTTCCTTTATTTAAAATAAATGTTAAAAAGATAACACCAATAATATCATCTACAACTCCTGCACCTAAAATGGCGGTACCAACATTGGTTTTTAGTTTTTTCATTTCCATTAAAGATTCGACGGTAATACTAACCGAAGTTGCGGTAATTACAATACCAAAAAATAGATTTAAGGAATTGTTAAACGTATAGCATTTACTAAATAAAAAGCCAAACAATAAGGGAATAACAACTCCAAGGCTAGCAATGATGACAAACTTCTTAGTGCCTGCCATAAATTTTTTCAAACTTGTTTCCATTCCTGCTAAAAACATAATAAAAATAATACCAAGATTTGCCAAAAATTCTAAAATCGTATTAGACTGGATGAGATTAAAAACAGCGGGTCCTAAAACAACACCTGCAATCAATCCACCGAGCATTTTAGGCATATGAATTTTGTAAGTAGCCATACTAAAAATTTTGACAAATAAAATAATTAATCCAATATCAAGTAAAAATTTGTAATCCATGTACATTTCTCCTTTGTAAGTTTTAACTTTTATCATTATATCACAAAAAGTATTGTATAAATCATTTTTTTTAGTATATAATCTAGGTAATAAAAATAAAAGAAGTTTGAAAAAATAGTAGCAATATAAGCTATTTTTATCAAATTTTGTATCTTGTAGGAAAGGAAGGTTAAAAAGAATATGCAACAAAAAGTAAAAGTGGTTCAATATGGAACCGGAAAAATGGCAGTTTATACGATGCGATATGTTTATGAAAAAGGGGGAGAAGTTGTTGGGGCAGTGGATGTAAACCCAGAAGTCATTGGAAAAGATATTGGTGAAATTATGGGGGAAACCAAAAAAGGAGTTACTGTAACAGCCCTAGAAAATGCAGAAGAAATGCTAAAACAAGTAAAACCAGATATTTGCGTGATAGAAACGAGAAGTTTATTTAGTGAGGTACAAGATGCATTATTTCTATGTGCAAAACTAGGAATTAATGCCATTACTACTTGTGAAGAGGCATTTTTCCCAATGAACTCAAACCCAGTCGCGACAAAACAGATTGATGAACTGGCAAAGAAAAATAATTGTACCATTACAGGAAGTGGATACCAAGATATCTATTGGGGACAACTAGTAAGTTCCATTGCAGGTTCTACCCAAACCATTAAAAAAATAAAAGGAAGTTCAAGCTACAATGTGGAAGACTATGGAATTGCACTTGCCGAAGCACATGGAGCAGGATTAACCTTAGAAGAATTTGAAAAACAAGTTGCTTCTTCGGATAATATATCTAAGGAAGAAAGAAACAAAATCATTGAAAAAGGAGAATTTGTACCATCTTATATGTGGAATGTAAATGGTTGGTTATGCGAAAAATTAGGACTAACGGTAGAATCCCAAACCCAAAAATGTATTCCACAAACCCATACAGAAGATATTTTTTCTGCTACCTTAAACATGACTGTAAAAGCAGGAAATGCCACAGGAATGAGTGCAGTCGTAACCACAAAAACAAAAGAAGGTATTACCTTAGAAACCGAATGCATTGGAAAAGTATACTCACCTGAAGACTACGACAAAAACGAATGGACCATAGAAGGAGAACCAACCACCACCATAACCGTAGCAAAACCACAAACGGTAGAACTAACCTGTGCTACCATCGTAAACCGCATCCCAGATGTTATTAATGCAAAACCTGGCTATGTTCCAACCGAACAAATAGGAGAGCTAAATTTTAAAATAAAACCATTACAGGAATACGTAAAATAATAAGAACCTTCCGTCTTACTTTGTGAGACGGAAAATTCTATTTGCATAATTTTCGAATTCGTAGTACAATAGCAAGAAACAAAAGAAATGGAAATAGGAATGATGAAACAAAGTGTAAAAAGAAAAATAGGATTAACAGTAAAAAAGAACTTTATATGGGTAATTGTACTGTTATGTATGATTGCATTTTTTGCGATTATTGAAGAAGTATTAGAAAACGAAATATGGCGATTTGATGATGGTGCTTATCGTTTAATTTCTAGCTTAATTTCAAACCCAGTTACTTCGATTTTTATGGTGATTACCAATTTAGGAGGAGCCATTGGAATTGTTACAACGACCATTTTAATATTAATTTTTATGAAACATAAAAAGTATAAATTTCATATTGTATTTAATTTGGGAACAGTACTTATTCTAAATCAAATGATTAAATATATTGTACAACGCCCACGCCCAATCGAGCATAGAATTATCGACCAAGCAGGCTATAGTTTTCCATCACGGACACTCTATGGTAAGTATGGCGTTTTATGGATTTTTGATTATTTTAATTTATCATAATATTAAAAACAAATCTCTAAAATGGGGGCTTTGCATTGGGCTTACGTTTCTTATTTTATTAATTGGTGTAAGCCGAATTTATCTTGGCGTACACTATGCAAGTGATGTAATTGGAGGATTTTGCTTATCCATTTCGTATTTAATTGTTTATACAAAAATGATAGGAAAAAGCATAAAAAATGAAAAAAATTAGAAAAAGTGTGATATACTAACAAGAGGAAGAAAAAGAAAACTTAGTGTGCAACGTGAAAAGTTTTTCATACGAAATTAGATATTTCAAAAACAAATTAAGGGAAGGAAGGAATTTTTTTATGGTAGAAAGAAGAAAAATTGTATTAGTAGGAACTGGGTTTGTGGGAATGAGTATGGCATATTCTCTTTTAAACCAAGGAGGAGTAAACGAGCTTGTTTTAATTGATGTCGTAAAAGAAAAAGCACAGGGAGAAGCAATGGATTTATCCCATGGTATGCCTTTTGCACCAACCAAAATGGATATTAAAGCAGGAGACTATTCCGAATGTAAAGATGCCAATATTGTTGTTATTACCGCAGGGCTAAACCAAAAACCAGGGCAAACACGCTTAGAACTTGCAAAAGCCAATGCCAATATCATGAAAGATATTACCAAACAAGTAGTAGCAAGCGGATTTAAAGGGATTTTTGTAGTAGCAAGTAATCCTGTCGACTTAATGACCTATGTGGTATATAAAACCTCTGGTTTTCCAAAAGAAAAAATAATTGGTTCAGGAACGGTACTAGATACCGCAAGACTTCGTTTCTTAATTGGGGAGTATTTACAAGTAGCAAGCAAAAATGTGCATGCCTACATTATGGGGGAACATGGCGATTCTTCTTTCGTTCCATGGAGTCATTGCTATGTAGGTTGTAAAAAGATGATCGATGTGATGAAAGAAAATGGAAAAGATTTTAGCGATTTAGATAAAATTTATACCGAAGTACAACAAGCAGCCTATGAAATTATTAATAAGAAAAAGGCAACCTACTATGGAATAGGAATTGCCCTAACAAGGCTAATAAAGGCAATTTTAGGAGACGAAAATGCCATTATGCCAGTTTCCATTTATCAAAACGGAGAATATGGACATATGGGAATGTTTATTGGGGTACCAGCCATTATTAATCGAAACGGAGTAAAAGAAATGATAGAACTAAAACTAGAACCACGAGACCAAGAAAAATTCGATAACAGTTGTAAGCTATTAACCAAGATGATAGAAGAAGAAATTAATCCAGTTTTAGAGGAAGAATAATATCATTGTATGGGTGGACCTTGTGTCCACTCCAATACATGAAAATAGATGAAGAAACGAGGAAATCGATTCTATTAAATAGACATAGAAAAGAGAAAATAAATGGAAGAAATAACTGAAAAACTATTTTTATTAGCTGACCCCAAATATCAAGAATTTCATACTTCCTTATGTCCAGGAACAAATAATATAATAGGGGTACGAGTGCCAGTTCTTCGTGGAGTAGCAAAAGAGATTGTAAAATCCGATTGGAGAGCATTTTTAGAAAAGGCAAAAAGTGATTATTATGAGGAAATTATGTTACAAGGCATGGTAATTGGACTTGCAACTATGGAAATAGAAGAACGATTTTCTTATTTAAAAAAATTTATTCCCCAAATTAATAATTGGGCAGTATGTGACGTTACCTGTGCAGGCTTAAAATTTGCAAGAAAACACCAAGAGCAAGTATGGAATTTTCTAATGCCATATCTAAATTCAAAAAAAGAATTCGAAATTCGCTTTGGCGTAGTAATGCTATTAGATTTTTATATAACTCAAAACTACATCGAAAAAGTATTAGGAATACTAAACAAAATAAAACATGAAGGGTATTACGTAAAAATGGCAGTAGCATGGGCTATATCTGTTTGCTATATTAAGTTTCCAAAAGAAACGATAAGATTATTACAAGACAATAAATTGGATAATTTTACGTATAACAAAGCCTTACAGAAAATAATGGAATCTTACCGAGTGAGCAAACAAGACAAAGAAATCATACGAGCTATGAAACGAAAGAACTAAAAAATCGTCCAAAGATAATGTATATTTGGGCGATTTTTTCAATTCTTTCGAAAGCAATAATCTTATAACAATCTTTTTAATTTGTTTTGTGAATCCGTTTCTAAAGCATAAACGGTGTCGATATCATCACGCAAAAATCGAATTTGCTTTTCAAGAGATGTGATTTTTGATGCATTTGCATTAATCATTTCAGTCAATTTCGCAGTATTATCATCGATTTTCTTATTAAGTTTAGCGTAATTGTCATCAATTTTCTTATCTAGTTTAGCATAAGTGTCATCAATTTTCTTATCTAGTTTAGCGTAATTATCATCAATTTTTTTATCTAATTTATCAAATTTTGCATCGAATTTTGCTTCTAAAGATTTTAGACCATCAAATAGCAAAGTCTGATTTTGTGCAAATATGGTCATGGTTTGCTGAATTTGCCTTATCATATCAAGCATAATAGTATCATTGTTTTGATTTTCCACTGGGTTTCACCTCCTATCTTTATTAGAATTTTTTTAGCCCAATGGTTTTCAAACTCCTTATTTGTTATCCTAACATAAGGAAAAAGAGTTGTCAACACATATTTACAAAAAAGCAAAAAACTTACAAAAAAATTGTTTGACAAATACAAATAGATATGATACAATATTTAAATGTAATCCGCTTAATTAAGGTACATAAAGGTTAAATTCGTTTAACTACCTACATTTTTGGATTAGCGAGTATACAAAAAAGGGAGGTGTACATAGAATGTACGCAGTAATTGAAAGTTGTGGAAAACAATACAAAGTAGCAGAAGGTGATGTTGTATTTTTCGAAAAACTTGATGTTGAAGAAAGAAAAAAAGTAACGTTTGATAAAGTTGTTTTAGTTTCCGATGGAGAAAAAATCGAAATTGGAGCTCCTTATGTAAAAGACATCAAAGTAGAGGGAAAAGTAATTGCACACGGAAAAGCAAAAAAAATCATTGTTTTCAAATATAAGGCAAAAAAGAATTATAAAAGAAAACAAGGACACAGACAACCGTACACAAAGGTTGAAATTACAGGAATTAAAAAGCCAGCTGCAAAGAAAACAGCAGCTAAAGAAGAACCTGCAAAAGTAGAAGAAAAATAAGAGTAAATAAAATCCAACTGATGGAAGGAGTGAGAAAACATGGCTCATAAGAAAGGTCAAGGTAGTGTCAAAAACGGAAGAGACAGTGAGTCAAAACGTCTTGGGGTAAAACGTGCAGATGGTCAATTTGTATTAGCAGGAAATATATTAATCAGACAAAGAGGAACTCATATACATCCAGGAAACAATGTAGGAAAAGGTAGTGATGATACTTTATATGCATTAGTAGATGGAACTGTTAAATTTGAAAGACTAGGAAAAGAGAAAAAGAAAGTAAGTGTTTACCCAAGCGTGGAAACCGTAGAAGCAAAATAAATATGTATCTTAGGACAACTCTAGAAAGGAGTTGTCTTTTTTTTGAAAATACAGTATAATAGAAATACTTATCATCAAAAAGGGGGAAACAAAATTGGAAAAAAAGAAAATATTAACAGGAGATAGACCAACTGGGAAATTGCATATAGGGCATTATTTTGGCTCGCTACAAAATAGGGTAAAACTTCAAAATGAATATGAAACTTTTATTGAAGTAGCAGATGTGCAAGCATTAACCGATAATTTTGCTAATCCAGAGAAAGTGAAAAACAATGTAAAAGAAATTGTAATGGATGAATTAGCAGTAGGGATTGACCCCAATAAAGTAACTTTTTTTCTACAATCCATGATACCAGAGATTGCAGAATTGACTGTGTTTTATTCTAACTTGGTTACCATTGCAAGGTTAGAAAGAAATCCAACCGTTAAAACCGAAATTGCACAAAAAAGAGATATTTTTGGAGAAAGCGTAACCTATGGTTTTTTAGGGTATCCAGTAAGCCAAGCCGCAGATATTACCGCCTTTGATGCAAATCTAATACCAGTAGGAGAAGACCAATTACCATTAATTGAACAATGTAGAGAAATTGTAAGAAAATTTAATAGTATCTATGGAGAAACGCTAAGAGAGCCACAAGCCTATTTAGGAGAAAATAAAAGAATAAAAGGATTAGATGGAAATGAAAAAATGGGAAAATCTTTAGGAAATGCTATCTATTTAGCCGATACTGAAGAAGAAATTACGAAAAAAGTAATGAGTGCGATTACAGACCCTGCTAGAATAAAAAAGGACGACCCAGGAAATCCTAATATTTGTATGGTAGCATATTACCATAATCTATTTAGTACAGGAGAAGTAAAAAATATTTGCGAAGAATGTAAGGCAGGAAAAAGAGGATGTGTTGCTTGCAAAAAACAATTAATCAAAAATATTGTAGAATACTTAGCACCAATTCGCCAAAAAAGACATTACTATGAAGAACGACCAAAAGAAGTAAAAGAAATCTTAATGGAAGGAACAAAAAAAGCAAGAAAAGAAGCAAGTCTTACAATGGAAAAAGTAAAAGAAGCAATGAAATTAGATTATTTTAAAGGAGAATAGACATGTTTACAGATTACGCAAAAATAACAATTAAATCTGGGAATGGTGGAAATGGTGCAGCAACTTTTCGTAGAGAAAAATATGTGGCAGCAGGAGGACCAGATGGAGGAGATGGCGGAAAAGGTGGGAGTGTTTACTTTGTAGTAGACAAAGACATGAATACCCTACTTGATTTCCGTTATAAAAAAATATTGAAAGCAGAAAATGGACAAAATGGTAGTGGCAATAATTGCTATGGGAAAAAAGGAGAAGACTTATATATTGGAGTGCCACAAGGCACCATTATTAAAGATAGCATAACACGGACGAGTTCTTGCAGATTTATCGGAAGAAAATCAAAAAGAATTGGTGCTTCCAGGAGGAAGAGGCGGAAAGGGAAATGTACATTTTGCAACTTCTACAAGACAAGCACCACGATTTTCACAAGACGGGGAAAAAGGACAAGAAAAAGAAGTCATTTTAGAATTAAAGTTACTTGCAGATGTAGGATTAATTGGGTTTCCTAATGTGGGAAAATCAACCTTCCTTTCAAGAGTAACCTCAGCAAAACCTAAAATTGCAGACTATCACTTTACCACCATTATTCCGAATCTAGGAGTGGTAAAATCCGTGTATGGCGATAGCTTTGTCATTGCCGATATACCAGGAATTATAGAGGGTGCCAGCCAAGGTGTAGGACTTGGAATTCAATTTTTAAGACATATTGAAAGGACACGATTATTACTACATGTCATTGATGTTTCTGGTGTAGAAGGAAGAAATCCAGTACAAGATTTTAACACCATCAATGAAGAATTAAAAAATTATAGCGAAAAATTAGCTTCCAGAAAGCAAATTCTTGTTGCCAATAAATTAGATGTTATGCAAGACGAGGAGTTCCTAAAACAATTAGAAACACTAGCCAAAAAAGAAAACTTGGAATTATTCAAAATATCAGCAGTAACAGGAGAAGGAATAGATGAGCTAATGAACCGAGTAACAGAAACATTAAAAGAATTACCAAAAGAAGAATTAATTGAAATAGAAGAAAAAATGGTATATACCTTAGAAGATAAAAATGAATTTACGGTTACGAGGGATGAAAAAGAATATGTTGTAGAAGGCCCAGCAATTGAAAGACTAATGGGAAGAATTAATATAGGAGATAATGAATCTATGCACTATTTCCAAAAAGTAATTAGACAATTAGGTATTGAAGAAGAGCTTATAAAAAAAGGAGTAAAAGAAGGAGATACCGTTAAATTTTTGGAATGGGAATTTGAGTGGTATAGGTAAGTTCTAAGCAGAAAAAAGTGGAATTTCCCCTTGATAATATTTACCCATAATGGTAAAGTGAAGACATAAATAAGTGTGTACATTGATAATTGAAACGAAAAAAGTATTTACAATACTATTGTTATTTATATAACAATACAGAGAAATGTACATATTTATGGAAAAATGTAAACAATAAGAAAAATGAAAAAGGGAGGCAAAAGAGAAGATGAGAAAATTAAAACAAAATAAAGGTATTACATTAGTAGCTTTGGTGATTACTATCATTGTGTTATTAATTTTAGCAGGAGTAAACATTTAAAATAACAATGCAGTAATATCAGTACTTTCAAAGGTTGATACTACTGCATTGTTACCCTTTTGTTACCCACTTAATAAGTCGTAATAGGTTTTACTAAAAAATTTTTATATTTAACATAAATAAAATACAAGAATTTTTTAGATTAGATAACAAATATCTTCAAAAATATAAGAAATTATAAAATTTTATGTTATAATGGAAATGCATCTAAATATTTGGGACATAATAAAGATAGAAAAAGGAGATTTTTAAATATGAATGAACCTATTGAAATAAAAAATAATAAAGATTATGAAGAACTTATTAAAGCTATAGAAAATATAGTTTCAAGTTCAAAAAATAAAATCGCGAATACAATAAATGATACAATGGTTGAAACATATTGGAATATAGGAAAATATATTATTGAATTTGAACAAAAGGGAAACATAAAAGCGGAATATGGGAAACAACTTTTGGTAAGACTTTCAAAAGATTTAAAATTACGTTTAGGAAAAGGCTGTAGTCGTTCAAATTTATACAATATGAGAAAAATGTATGAACTATATCCAATTTTCCAACCACTGGCTGGAAAATTGAGTTGGACTAATTTATGCGAAATACTAACAATAAGTGATGAATTGGAAAGAGATTTTTATATAGCAGAAGCAAGCAAAGAAAAATGGAGTAAAAGAACTTTAAGACGCCAAATAGAAAGTGGACTTTTTCTAAAATTAGCAGTTTCTAAAGATAAAAAAGAAATTTTAGATTTAGCTAAAATGGGACAAGAAATAAATGAGCCAAAAGATATTATAAAGAGTATATATACACTAGATTTTTTAAACATAGAAGACAAGACAGATTATTCTGAAAGTCAATTAGAAGAAAAAATTATTGAAAAATTAGAAGATTTTTTACTTGAATTGGGAAAAGGATTTACATTTGTAGGACGTCAATATCCTATACATATAGGTAATGATTTTTATCATGCTGATTTAGTATTTTATCATAGAATACTAAAGTGTTTTGTTATTATCGATTTAAAAATTAATAAAGTAAAACATGAAGATATACGGACAAATGAATATGTATATGGGATATTTTGCAACAGAGGAAAATGAAATAGATGATAATCCTCCTATTGGAATAATTCTTACAAGAAATAATAATGAATTAGTTGTTGAGTATGCTACTTATAATATGGATACTAATTTGTTCGTTTCAAAATATGAATTATACCTACCAAATAAAGAAGAGTTGAAGAAGTTAGTTGACAAAATTATAAATGAAGATAAATAATAAATGAAAATATATGTGGAGGGAAAACTACTATGAATAAAATTATACCAAATAAGTTAAAGATAGGTGATGAAATAAGAGTAATTGCACCATCGAGAAGTATGAAAATTCTAAGTGAAGAAGTAATCGAAATAGCCAAAAGCAGATTAGAACAAATGGGCTTTAAAGTTACATTTGGAAAAAATGTTATGAATTCAATCAACGATGATTTTGGATGTGCAAGTATAGTAGATAGAGTAGAAGATTTACATGATGCATTCAAAGACAAAAATGTTAAAGCAATTTTAACAGTAATAGGTGGTTATAATATAAATCAATTATTGGATTATATTGATTATAATTTGATAAAAGAAAATCCTAAAATTATATGTGGATTTTCAGATATAACAGCACTTAGTAATGCAATTTATGCAAAGACAGGATTAATTACTTATTATGGACCACATTTCTCTAGTTTTGGAATGAAATATGGATTTGATTATACTATGAATTATTTCAAAGATATGCTAATGAATAATAAAGATATTAGCATAGAAAGTTCAACAGAGTGGAGTGATGATTCTTGGTATAAAAATCAAGAAGATAGAGAATTTATAAAAAATGATGGTATGAAAATAATTAATTATGGAAAAGGAGAAGGTACAATAATAGGTGGGAATTTATGTACTTTAAATTTATTACAAGGAACAGAATATATGCCAAATGTAAATAATAGCATTCTTTTTTTAGAAGATGATGACCTTGTGGGAAATGAATTTATAAGAGAATTTGATAGAGATTTACAATCTTTATTACATCATTTAAAGGGAAATGGTATAAAAGGAATTGTGATTGGAAGAGCAGAAAAAGGAGCTAGTATGAATTTTAAAAAGTGGAAAGAAATTATTGAAACAAAAAAAGAAATTATAAATATACCTGTTATTATAAATGCAAATTTTGGTCACACAACTCCAATTTTTACATTTCCAATTGGAGGGTATGCAACAATAGATGCAACTGAAACAGTAAAAATGAAAATAGACAATTAAAAAAGGATATACTAAATTAAGTTACAATATGAATAAATTTGTTACCTTTTTGTTACCCACCACATAGTTTTGTGTAGGTTTTATCAAGTGGCGGAACAAATGTAGAAAAATGATAAAACATAGGAGGAAAATAGAGATGAGAGGTATTAGAGGAATTACATTGATTGCTTTGGTTATAACAATAATTATATTACTTATTTTAGCAGGAATTACAATAAACTTAACAGTGGGACAAAGAGGAATATTAACAAGAGCACAGGAAGCAGGTAGGAATTATCAAGAGGCAGCAAGAAAAGAAGATGAAGACTTATCGAAATTTTTAGGAGAGGCAGATAATATCATAGTAGGAATAGGAGGAAATAGTTCTTCTACAGAGGATAAATATACAATGATAGATGGAGTACCAGTACCAAAAGGATTTGAACATACAGATGGGACAAAGGAAACAGGATTTGTAATAAAAGATAATAGTGGAACTGAGACAGATGGAAATGAGTTTGTATGGGTGCCATGTACCGAGGATGGGGCGAATGGAAGTATAAAATATGACCGATATGCATTTTCGAGAGATGGATGGAAATTAACACAAACAAAATCTGGTGAAGAAATAAAGGTGAATGAACATGGGACAGAATATAGTTTTACAGAAATAATGCCAAGTATTGAACTAAATAGCATCAAAAAATATGGAGGATTTTATATTGGAAGATATGAAGTAGGGATTGAAGGATGTGATGAAGAAGTAAAAACAAGTAATAGCAATAATGAAACGAATTGGACAGGATATAGTAATGGGAAAGCAGTAGTACAAGCAAATAAACAAGTGTGGAATTATATCACAAGGGACATGGCAAAAATAGTAGCAGAAGGAATGTATGAAAACAATAATGCAGTAATTAGTCGATTGTGTAATAGTTATGTATGGGATACAGTATTACAATTTATAGAGATAAAAAATGTAGGATATTCAACGAATAGTGAAGGGGATAATTATTCAGGAAGTTTAAAACATACAGGAGTAGGAAGTATAGCAAGAAATAATATATACGATATGGGAGGAAATGTAGCAGAATGGACAACAGAGGTTTGCAGTCTCCAAGACTACCCTTGTACGAAGCGTGGGGGTGGTTATGGATTTGACGCAAGTGACCGTCCAGCAGGTCTTCGCACTAATGATGATGAGACGCTTGCCAACGACTTTATAGGGCTTCGTCTTACTTTATATGTAGGAATGTAAGCTAAAGAAATACAATACTAACGTATGACAAACTTTTTTAAAAAAGTTCAAACTTTTGTTTGACTTTTTCTTTTTTTTGTGATACGATTATGACAAATAAAAAAAGGGAGTGATTTGGTTTGAAGAAAAAAGATCCAAATGAATTAGGAAAAAGAGAAAAAGCAATCTTAAAATTTATTGAAAAACAAATAGCAATAAATAGCTATCCACCATCTGTTAGAGAAATTGGAAAAGCAGTTGGACTAAAATCAACCGCAACTGTACATGGTTATCTTGCGAAATTAGAAGAAAAAGGATACATTAAAAAAGAATCCCAAAAAGGAAGAACCTTAAAATTATTAAAAGGAGGACTAGGAGAAAACAAAAATCAAACACAAATAAAAGAATTCTATTCAGGAAAAGAAATGGTTGAAGTACCAGTCATCGGAAAAATCACAGCAGGAGCACCAATTCTAGCAGTAGAAAATATTACCGATACTTTCCCAATTCCAATTGACTTCGTAGGAAACAGTGAATCTTTCATGTTAACCGTTAGAGGAGAAAGTATGATAGAGGCTGGAATTTTAGATGGAGACTATATTCTAGTAAAAAGACAAGAAAGTGCCAACAATGGAGAAATTGTGGTAGCTTTAATCGAAGATGAAGCAACAGTAAAAACGTTCTATAAAGAAACCGAACATATTCGTTTACAACCAGAAAATTCTACCATGGACCCAATCATCGTACCAGACTGTAAAATACTTGGAAAAGTATCTGGAGTATTTCGTAAAATGTAAAAGAAAAAAGGCTCAACCTAAGGTTGAACCTTTTTTCCTTGTTTGATACAAGATGAACCATACGAAAAAAGACATTTCTTGCAAGTTCCCTTACAAACTTTACAATGAGCCCGCTCCATACAAACAATACAACTAGAGGGCGCATGATATCCATCTGGATATTTGCATGAATTTAAAATTACTTTATCCATGACAATTTAAGAACCTCTCTTTCTTGATTTTTACTTATTATATCAAAGAATAATAAGTAATTCAATAAATAGAAAAAATATTTATTGTTTAGATATATAGGAAATAAGTTAAGGCTGAAATGTAACAAAATAGTATAGAAATAAAGCAAGTAAACATTACGTTTTTATGTAAACAGTATTACAATAAAAGTATAGTTATTAAAAAATCATCAACCGAGTAAGGTTAAAGGAGGAGACAATGAAAATTCAATTTGATTCACGTAATGGAGCAATGGGAGCAGCCTATGCATATGTTGTAAATGCTATTCCATGGAAAGATGGTTCAGGCAGTTACTATATGTGGAACATCACAATCCGGAATGTAGAAAATGAGGAAAAGGTAAAAGACTTGACAAGCATAGAAATTTTCTGTCAAGATATTCCCGTTTTAAAGATGGAAAAGGTGTTCGAATGGCTGACTAAAAATGCCGAAGGGACAGCGGACGAAATAAAGCAGTACATTAGGGGGAATCTTTCACGCCGGAAATGTAATGTGTACAAGATGACAGGCGTGGGGAGCAGTATGAAAATTGTGGAGCAGTCTAAAGGCGCTGGTACACCAGAATTGAAGTATCCCGGAAGTAGAGATGATGAATTGGATTAAAAAAATGCGAGACGCGATATGCGTCTCGTGTTCTTTCATTCTAACGTTTACTAAATTGAGGTGCACGGCGTGCTTTTTTAAGACCGTATTTCTTTCTTTCTTTCATACGAGGATCTCTTGTTAAGAATCCATTTGTCTTTAAATCTGGTCTAAATTCACTGTTTGCTTCGTTTAATGCTCTTGCAATACCATGGCGGATTGCTCCTGCCTGACCAGTGTATCCTCCACCAGTTACGGTACAAATAACATCGTATTTTGCAAGTGTATTGGTAATGGTTAATGGTTGTCTTACAATTACTTTTAAAGTTTCTAATCCAAAATATTCATCAATATTTCTACCATTTATAGTAATTACTCCAGTTCCTTCTACTAAGCGAACTCTTGCAATTGAACTTTTTCTTCTACCTGTACCATAGAACATCATTTTTTCTTTTTTTGCTTTAGGCATTTCATTTTCCTCCTTAACCTTTCTAGAATTCCCATTTTTCTGGTTTTTGTGCTTCGTTTTCATGTACATCACCAGCATATAATCTTAATTTCTTCACCATTTGTCTACCTAAACTATTGTGTGGTAACATTCCTTTTACAGCATGCATCATGGCTTTTTCTGGGTTTTTTGCAAGTAAGTCTCTTGCCACAATTTCTTTCATTCCTCCTATGTAACCAGAATGATGTCTGTAAACTTTTTGGTCTAATTTATGACCAGTTAAAATCACTTTTGAACAATTTAAAATAATGACATGATCACCAGCATCCATATTTGGTGTATAGGTTGGTTTGTGTTTTCCTCTTAATAGTTTAGCAGCTTCAGTTGCAACTCTACCTAAAGGTTTGCCTTCCGCATCGATGATATACCATTTTCTTTCAATTTCTTCTTTTTTGATACTGTATGTTGTATTATTCATGGTAATAAATACCCTCCATTCTTAAATTTCTATCATTTTCTTTTGGTTAGAAATGCTCTATAAACTACCGGGGAGAAGTTTATACATCACTTTCTAACACAGAATGCTTACTTATTCTAATACAAATTAAGGAAAAAGTCAAGTTTTATTCAAGAATTTGTTTACATTGAAAATTGCAATATTAATTGCACGTTTTTTATTAAAAATTTAAAAATCTTTAAA
>CANSMW010000018.1 GCA_947648215.1 uncultured Clostridium sp.
ATATATGAAAATCCAAAGTGAATATTCATTAACTCATCTCACTTCCATATTGTAAGTTGTCGAGATGATTATAACATAAAAGCAAGTAATCATCAAATCACTTGCTTAACTAATTTATTATATAATTACTTTTGAAGAAGTCTTTTTATTTCTTCTTTTTTAGGTATTCTACCTTGTAAAACTACTTCATCATCAATTATAAGTGCTGGTGTTCTCATTACACCTAATGCCATCATTTTTTGCATATCTCCTATAATTTCAATATTCACATTTATTCCTAATTCTTTTATTGTTTCCTCTGTAATAGCTTGTAATTTTCCTCCACTACAACAAGACATTTCTAAAACTTTGATATTCATATTAACCTTTCCTTTCTTTAATTAAATTACTAAAAATGAAAATATATTAAATATATAACCAATGGCAATAATTCCAACTGCTATAATTCCTACAAAAATAGCAAGCAATTTAGGTTTCATTACATTTTTTAACATTACAATAGATGGTACTGATAAAGCTGTTACTCCCATCATAAATGTTAATACAGTTCCTATTCCTGTTCCTTTTAATACTAATGCTTCTGCTATTGGTAATGTTCCGAATATATCTGCATACATTGGTATTCCTACAACTGCTGCTAGAATTGGTGCAAATATATTTCCTTCTCCTAAAATTGTTTCGATGGCTGTTTGTGGAATCCAGTTATGAATAAATGTACCTATTCCAACTCCTAATAAAACATATTTCCATACATTTACAAAAATGTTTTTAACTTGTTCTTTTGCATATTGTAATCTTTCTTTTTTAGTAGGCTCTAAATCCTTGCTTTCTCCAACTTGTGTATCAAATACATATTTTTCAATGTATTTTTCTAGTTTTAATTTTCCAATTATTATTCCACCTACAACTGCCAATATTACACCCACAACAACATAAGCTATTGCTACTCTCCATCCAAACATAGATGCTAATAGTACGGTAGAAGCTAAATCAACAAATGGAGAAGAAATTAGAAAACTAAATGTAACTTCCATAGGTAATCCAGCTTTTACAAAACTAATAAAAATCGGAATACTTGAACAACTACAAAATGGAGTTACTGTTCCTAATAATGCTCCTATTATAGCACCTTTAATTCCTTTTAATTTGCTCAATATTTGTTTTGTTTTTTCTGGTGTAAATTTGCTTTCTATATATGAAAACATAAAAATAAGTACACATAGTAAAGCCATAATTTTTACAAAATCATACATAAAAAATTGTATGCTTCCTCCGATTTTTCCGATTGTACTTTCATCATTTATTGGTAATCTGAAAATATTATTTACTATCCAAGTAATTAAATCTGATAACCAAGTCATTTCTAAAAATACATCATTAAGCCAACTAAACACATTTTGAACATACTGCATAAAAAACTCCTTTCTTATATTGATATATTTATATCTATCTATATATTATTCTTAAATATTGCACCTTGTTACAGGTGCTAAATATTATTTTGAAATATTATTAAAGAACTCTTTTATTTCTATAATTTTCTCATCATTTATTCTATAATGTATCCAGTTTGCTTCTTTTCTTTGAAGTAATATCCCAGTATCCGATAATACTTTTAAATGATGTGAAAGTGTAGGTTGTGAAATATTAAATTCATCTAATAAATTACAAGCACAGGTTTCTCCATTCTTATATAACAAATCCACAATTTTTATTCGGTTTGAATCTGATAATGCTTTGAATATGTTTGACATTTCTTCATATTTTACTTGTTCCATAATCTACTCCTTAATAATACTATATAGACAAATATCTATATAGTATTATATTCAGTATATTGATATTTGTCAATATACTTTATTAAAATTTTAAAAATTATTTTTGAGAGTGAAAGATAAATTACTATAAGTCGCTCCCTTTAGTTCATTAAAAAATCTAATACATTCATTCCTGCATCTGTACCAGTTTTATATAGTTCTGTATATCCACATTTAGTACAACTCACTGTAATAAATTTTTTATTTTGAACATCAAACATCTTTGCAAAATTTCCTCCAGTTGCTTGGAATTGATCTTTTTCAAATTCTGTATTTCCACATTTTATACATTTCCATTTTGACATGATTATCCCTCTCTTTCATTTATAATTGTATCTAAAATACCATTATACTGATTATTTAATTTAGTAATATCTCCATTTTTCGTACTATGCGACATAATAAATTCTTCTATTTCTAACTCGCACTTTCTTAATTCTTCTTTGTTGTAATCTCTATCTTCTACATTTATTCCTGCATTATTTAATAATTCTATTTCTTCTTTTGAAAACTGCTTCATTAGATTCATTTTTTTCATTCTCCTTTTCCTTGATTGCTACCATAAGTTCATTGTCTTGTACTGTTCTATTTGCATTTTGATATATAAATTTCGCACCTGTAAAATACACTTTATAATCTATACCTTCTAGCCTTGTTTTACATAGTGCTAAAAATTTGTCAACTTCCTCTTCTGATAAATTATGCTTAACTCTTAATTCATAGAAAGTAAAGATAATTTCATTTTCGTTTTTTATCATCTTTTCATTTATAAGATTCTCTACAAATTGCGTTGTCATTGTTTTCCTCCATTCTGCATTGCATTATATCATTTATTTTTCATTTTGTCTTTAAAAAACAAAAAAATCGCAGAAGAAATACCTATTTTTTATAAGTAAATCTTCTGCCTATTTTTATTAGTACATTGGAGTTCCATACCCTAAAATATCTAAACTATTTATATCATAATCTCTTCTGCAACAACTATCGCTTGAATTTCCTTCTATTGTATAAACTCTTCCATTTTCTGTTTTTTCTACTATACCAACATGATCTGCTTGTCCACTTCTTGCTCCTGTTTCCTTATCTGCCCAGTCAAAGAAAATAATGTCCCCTGGTTTTGGAGTAAATCCTTTGTCTTTCCAAAGTCCACAAGTTCTAAACCAATCAACACCTTCACTCTGACATCCTGCAAATTTGGGTATAATCCCTGCTTCAATGTAACCACATTCATTTGCACACCATGAAACAAAGCAAGCACACCACTCTACACGAGCATTAAAGCCATACCAACTCCAGAAAGGTTGTCCTCCAACATTTCCTATTTGTGAAGCTGCAACTAGCACAATGTCGTTACTTCCAACAGATGAGCCATATATTACTGATGACCACATATTAGCATATTTATTATCAGTTAGCTCTAGCAACTGTTCTCTTTGTGCTTGAGTAAAGTTGTATTTATCTGCCATTTCATTTGCTGTTTTTCCTGTTATCGTAATATGCAACTTAACTTTTGTTACTGTTACTCTATCAGTAGATGTTAAACCTATTCTTATTTCTTCATGACTTTCTTCATCTTTTGTAAATGATATTTCATTCATTTCCCAAAAAATCTCTTTTAGAAGATTAACCTTTTCATCATTTAAAGTTATTACATCTGCTTCATTATTACCATTGCTTAACTTAACTGTGTATATGGCTAGTATATCTTTCCATTCTGCTCTATGAGAATTTATGTCATACTCATCATAAGGATTATCTTTCTGTATTTGTGTTATCTTATTCATAAATTCTGTATTTAAGTCTGCTATTACTTGATTCATTGTTACTACTTGTTGTTGTCCATTTACAGTTATTGTACTACCTGTATCTTCACTTGAAAAAAAAATGCCAAAAATCGAACTAACTAGCATTGCTATTAAGCAAACTACAATTATAATTAGAACAACGATCCACCCACCTGCTACTAAAAATGCAATTAGTGCTTTTGTTGCAACTATGATAGCCTTTATTGCTGCTATCGTTGCTTTTATTCCTACTTTTATTGCTTTTACTGTTGCTTTAGCTGTTGCCTTTGCCATTTGTATTGCTCTTTTAGTGGCTTTGGCTGTTGTTTTTGCTACCTGTTTTGTTGTTTTAACTGTTCTTTCTGCTGTTTTTATTCCTTTTTTTGTAGTCTTTGTTGCATTTTTCATTTGTTTTACTACTTTTTTGGCATGATTTTTCTTTTTTATCGTTTTCATTTTTTGATTTACATTTTGAATATTTTGCACTGTCTTGTCAAAATTTCTTTTTCCATATTTGTTAATTCTATAAATATTATTAGGAAGATTACTTGCTGTTTTTGATATTTTATTTATTGCGTATTCTGTTCCACTATCACTTGTTTCTTCTTGGTATGTTTCTTTTGTTTTGTCCTTTGCTTGTACTAATCTGTCTTTCATTTTCTCTGTGCCAACTACTGCTTTGTTAATTGTTTTTACTGTTCCTTTTTTGCTCTTTTTAACTTTAATATCTGCCAAACAAACACCTCCTAATTGTTTATTTTTCTTGCAATAACTACTAATCTTCCGTTCTTATTGCTATATTCACAAGTAGAAAGTGTAATAAATTTATCTTGATATCGAGGTTTTATATTTGTTTCATAAAATGATAATTCTTTACACCTGTTTATAAATATATTGAACTCATCTTCGCTACTAAAATTCACAAAATTGTAGTATTTAAAAGTATTTTTGTTATATACAACTGTTTTAAATACTGCAAAAATTTCATATTTTTGTTTTTCTTCTAATGTTGTAAACTCTATAACCTTATGATTTTCGTAAAATTCTTTTGTTTTATAATCTTCTAATGCTCCAAATACCTTTTTATGATTCATGTGATGTCCATAAATTACAAGATTATCGCTTGTATTTATACTACATTCTTCTGACATATAAGGTGTTCCGTAAGATGAATACTTTTTATAAAAATCCCTATGCAAGTAATAATTAGGATTACTTTTTGTTTGCATTATTGGGTAATTTATTGTTGTATCGTTTATTCTTAACCAACCTACAATATCACTATTGATAGCATATAAGTTATCTATATTTATTACTGTTTCTTCTTGTTCTTTTTCTTCTGGATTTGTTTGTTCTACTATTTCGATTAGTTCTTCAAAATTGTTTTCTTGTTCTTTATTTTGTTTCAATTCTTTATAAATACAATAACTGCTAATAAGCATTAAACTTATTAGCAGCATAATACAAAATACATACAATATCTTTTTCACTATGCAACACCTTCTCCGAGGTTTTGTTGTCATTAGTTTGTATAACTCTGTATTTCGTGGGAATCTATTTACAAATGGTATTAGTGAACTTCCTATTTTTATTAGCCCTTCTCCTGCATTTACATTTGTAATATAACTCATTTGTAAGTCTGATATATTTAATAATTTTGCAAGCTCTACTCTATCTGTACTAGCTTGATTTAACATGATAATAAGCTCACTATTTGCTAGCATTGTTCTTGCTGTATGGCTTTGCAATGTATCTTCCACATTTTGCGTTATTCCAGTACAATATGCTCCGATATTTTCTCACTCTTTTCCATAAAGTGAATAAGAAGTTTGCTGAATATTCATATTGGAATAACAAGTAAATTTCATCAATAAAAATAAAGGTATTTCTACCTTTTGACCTATTCATTGTTATTCTATTTAAAATTGAATCTAACACTACTAACATACCTATTGGTAATAGTTGCTTTCCTAAATCTAAAATGTCATAGCACACTAAACGATTATGAGTATCAACATTTGTAGATTTTGCAAAAGTGTTCAAACTACCATTTACAAATAATTCAATAGCAAGTGCTATTTCTTTTGCTTCTGGCTCTTGTTGTCTTAACAATTCCTCATAGAAGTCTTGTAGTGTAGGTGGTGTACCTTGATAATTTCCTTGTTGGTAATATCTATATACACTTGCTGTGCATCTGTCTATTATAGATTTTTGTTTTGCACCTAAATTATTACTTCCTACTAGCTGTTCGCATAGTGAAAGTATGAACTCTGATTTTAATATGATAGGATTTGCTCCATCTCCATAATCTTTGTTCATGTCCATAGCATTGATATGGTTTCCACTTGTTGCTGATATTTTTATTACTTCTCCACCTAGCGATTTTACAAGTGAACTTGCTTCCCTTTCTGGATCTACAATTATCACATCTGCATTAGGATCTTTTAACATTATAGAAACAATTTCTTCTTTTGCTATGAAACTCTTCCCACTACCACTAACACCTAAAATAAAGCTATTTCCATTTAATAACTGCTTTCTATCTGCAATAATCATATTTTTGCTAATGACATTTTGCCCATAGTATATTCCGTTTTCGTGTCTTATTTCTTGTACTCTAAATGGCATAAATACTGCAAGCGATTCTGTTGTAAGTGTTCTTAATGTGTCAATTTTTCTTACTCCAAACGGCATAGCTGTATTTAATCCATCTAATTGTTGAAATTTTAGCACACCGAACTGACATAAATGCTTTCTTGCTATTGTTAGCAATGCTTCTGTATCATTGTCTAGTTCTTCTTTGCTTTCTGCTGTATGCACCATTGTAAGAACTGATATAAACATTCTTTGATCACGAGTTATTAAGTCATCTAAAAACTCTTTGCTTTGTTCTCTTTGTTGCTCCATGTCATAAGGAATAATTGCTGAAAAGTTATTATTTGCATTTTGTCGTCTTTGCCAATTCGTGATATTAGTTTCTATTCCTAATCTTCTATTCTCTGCTTCTCTAACTGCTTCATCCATAGGTATTGGTATAACATCTATACTCATCATCATATTTTTATTTATATCTGTTAATTCTGCTACCATACTATCCTTAATATAGCTTGCATACTCTTTCAAGAATATAACTCTACCGTATCTGTTTCCAATTTTGAAATAATCACTTTCAAATTCCATAGAATCTGGACAAATAAAATCCTTAAAGCTATGCCCTTTTCTCATATTAGTTATCATATCAAAATTAAATGAAGTTTCTTCTCCTACCCTATAAAAGTCATGGAATATTCTTAATCTTTCTACTGCATCTAATTCAATACATATAGAGCCTAATTCTTTAAAGTGGTTTATTAAGTCCGTTCCCACTCTTGCAAAATAATTCTTTGCTTCTTCTATACTTTTTTTATCAACTGATATTGTTATAAATTTCTCTTGTATTATACCATTTGAAGCTGTTGCCTTATCTAGTAGCATTTTATTATATTCTTTTCTAAATTTATCTAACTCATCATTTTCCATAGGTAATAGCATAGTTTCTTCAAAGTCAATTTTATTTAATCTTCTATTGATTATAGTTATTTTAGTAGTAGCTCCTGTATCAAATGAATTTAATAACTCTGAATATTCTAAAAACATTGCTTCTTTATCATCTCGACTTGCCACTGCGTAATTTATATCACTAAATTTATAACATTTTGAATACTTATTTTTCCCAATAAAAAAGATGCCATCTTCCCATATTGCTTTAATAGGAATGGCATCTTGCACACTTCGTGGTATGACAAACTTTTCTTTGTCTTGTTTGAATAATTTATTTAATGTTTTCAATACTTTGCGAATCCTCCTTGTTTTTAATTTTTCTCTCTTTTTTTATTTTTCTATTTTCTATATTTTTCAAATCTTCGTAGTATAAGTTTATTGGCTTGAAAGTTAATCTTTTAGGTGTAAGTATCATTGATTTAATCCAAGCTGCAACAAACTTTTCTGCTGTCATTCCATTATATTTAATAAACCCTAGTGCTGCGAATGGTGCTGCACCTAATATGCAAACCCATGATAAAGTTTCAATTCCACAATAAGGTTTTAATATAAAATATAGAATAACAGCTACTACACAAGCACATATAGAAAAAATGAACTGCCTTAATGACAGTCCAAAAAATATACTTTCTGTGTATTCTCTTATCTCTCTATTGATTTTTACTTCCAATTATCGTGCCTCTCTTCCTTTTCTATTTCTAATAAAACTTTCTACTATTTCAATTTGTGTGTTTTCTTTTATATGCATATCTGGTTCTCCATAAAAACTATTATTACTAGAAGTATGCAAGTCCATTTCTCCTACTCCTAAATTAGTATCTTTATATATTGTTCCTTTTTCATCTTTGTAAACAGGTCTATCCCAGTTATCAATTCCAATAAATTTTATCTTTAATATTTTTTCTTTTAATTCTGGCTTTCTTATGCTTACTTTTATATCTTTTACATTACATTTGTTTTCTTCTGCTAATTGCTTAATAGTTGATTCTCGTTCTCCTGCAAATTCATTAAGGAAATCATAAGATAAAACTTCTTTTCCATTTATAGAAAAAACTACTTCTTTCGTTACTTCTTGATAAATTTGTTCTGGAGTCATATTTACATCTACAACTCCATCAAAAATGTGCTTCCCATTTTTCGTTATTTCACACCAAGTTCCCTCTTTATGAATTGAATAGCCATTTATTACTTTATGGCTATTTTCATTTACTTTTTCTTTTGGATTATCTTGTAATTGCTCTATTGTATATACTTCTGTATTTCTAGCTGAAAATTCCTCAAAATCTATAAAATTATTGTAGTATTTATTGCCAAATTTTAATTCCTTATCTGTAATAATAGAGCCTATTCTATTTACTAAAACACTTTTCTCAATAGTTGCAATTTCTCCACCCTCATCACTATGTCTTAAATCATAGCAATATAAGCCTTTGCTTTCTATTTCCTGTTTTTCTGCATTATCTTTGTAACTTGTAACTAAATATTTCATATTTTATCTAGCCTCCATATTCTTTTTCCTGTTTGATTGTTTTAATTGTATTAAATCTTTTTCTATCGGTTTTATTGTAGTTTCTTTATCTCTCAAATTTAATCTTTCGTTATTGATAGATAAGTTATCAATATCATAAATAAACTTTAATAGAGCTTGTTTTAAATCTCTACTATTAGTCTTTTTTAATGAAATATCGTACAATTTATTTAATGATGGTATTGAAATCTTATACTTATCAAATAATTTCTTAAATTCAATAATATTTTTATCAAGTATTTTAGTATCGTGATGATTATTTATACATAAATACGCCTTAACTATATCTTTAAATAATCCATCTCCTGAGCCATTTCCTATATCTAATTCTCCTTCAATACCTGCTTTCATATCTTCATCAAGATAAAGTTCATCCCAATATTCATTGATTATATTATGAAACTTTGTATCTACTTTTGTAAAAGTCATATTAGCTAACATTGGATAATAAGGTGTTACCATTTGTCCCATATTATATTTAACTACATACTTATTTTTTTCTTTTGAACAAAGTATTAGCCCTTCTGGATCATCTCCAAAATAATCTTCTAAATGTTCGTTTTGTTTATTCAAGTATTTATCAATTTCATCATCTCCATAGAAACCTTCTGGAGAAACACAATAAGCAGGATGTATTTCTCTAATTCCTTTATCTATATAGTTCAATTTATAAGTAATTCCTTTGATACAATTCTTTTCACTTCCACTATTTGCTTTAATAAAGCCTAAATCTTCTATCTTATCTTTTGCATAATCATTGTATATTTTTTTAAAATCAATATTAACATTCATTCTATATTCCCTCTCTTTTATAAACCTAACATTTCTCTTACTAATCTATCTGATATTTTAACTGTACCTACCAACACTAGCATATTGAATATCAATTCTCCGTATATATTTCCATACCATTGTTACTGCTGCTGCTTTTGCATCTACTACTGGTGGGCTTGCTGCAAACAATGAAAAGATTATACATGATAACATTATAATTACACCCTCTAGGCATACTGCACTATAACCTTTTATAAAGCTCTTTCCTATATTTTGTGTTGGCTCTCCACCAAAACTTGCAAATGCTATTGGAGATATTGCAGTATATAGATAGATTTTGAAAAATCTTCCGATAAACTGTAAGAATCATTACAAATGACAATACTGTTATAAATAGTCCTCCGTATTAATGTTACTGCCCACAATGGTATGCTTTCAAAGAAATTACAGGCTTCTACTGCTGATATAATTTCATTTGGCAGAACTGTATTTGTTGCTCCACCTAATCCTGCTGCACTCATTACTGTACTTGCTAAACCTTGCACAACTTTAAAAATTGCCATCATAAGTTCTAGCCCATAGGTTACTAAAACTTTAGCTACTGCAAATCGTATAAATAGTTTGAGGGCATGCTCTGGCTTCTTGACTTCTGCAAAACTTCCGACAAGTTTTCATTACTCCTACAACAAAAAACAATACAAGTAATGCTAATGCAATAGCTTGTACTGCCCCATGAATATTTGTTATTACATTCCAGATAGTTCCCCCTTTGAAGTCAACTGGCGATTGTGATACAAGTGTCCATATTTCACTTAATTTTGAGTTCCATGTTTCTATTGCATTTTGTAGGTTTCCTACTACCCAATTCAATATCTACCACCTCCTAACTTTGTTTTGAATACTTGATATACTCTTTTTGTTTTTTATTTCTCATTTTGGCTGTTTCTTCATCTCTTAACTCTGGATTTCTCTCTTGTAATTTTCTTCGACACCTCGTAATGCTTTCAAAACTTATTCCTTTATTCTTTGCATTAAACATTACTGTTGCAAATTGCTTTCCTACTTCATAAGGATATAATTTGCTTATTACTTGTAATATTAAGTAACAGTCATCTTCTCTTGCAAGTTTATCTTTTCGTAGTATTTCTTCTACTACTGTTTCTAATTTTTTTAATTCTGCTATTTTTCATCATCTCCATATTCCATTAAATCAATATCGCATTTTACTTCATTTCCCCACGAATCCCAACCATTTACTTTTTGTCTTGCAAATAGTTCTACTCTTGGTATATCTCCTAACAATTCCACTATTCTTTTTCTTATTTCATCTGGCTTTTTGCTATGTTCTTCAACTGGAGATATAATTACTTGATGCACTTTCGCAGATATTCTTTTAGGCTTGCCTTTTGTTGCTAATATGCATATCTCTGCATTAGCTCTAGTCCAAAAACCTAATCCCCAAAATAGTGATGGTGTTTTCTTATTTTGCTTAATCCATACAAAAGCAACCGTTTTATATTTAAAACCCCAATTCTCCAAAACTTTTAGTCCTTCTACTAATGTTGGAAAAGTCATCCACATAAAAAGGACACAGTCTTTGTCAGCTATTTTCTCTACTGGTAATTTGCATATATCTTCTATACTCATTGTAGAATAATGATTTTCTGCTGAACGACCTTTGCCTTTATCTGAATATACTTTGTATTGCCATGGTGGATCTGCATATATGATTTTATATTTTTTATTTTCTTCTATAAAATTACCTCCTTAAAGTTTTTTTAGGAGTAGATTATTTTTTCTTAATAACCTACCCCTTTTACTTTTTAACCACCTGTTATAATATTTAGGATTTCCTTTGCGAAAGTAATAACTACTCCTCCGTGCCAATGTCATGAAACCATTAGCTCGCTGTGATGGATCGTGTGATTTTAATGACATACCAACTTGTACTACTCCGAATCCTAAAATAATCATTCCAACTGCTCTTATAAGTCCAAAAATAAAGTCTGACAAATTATTTATTACTGTTAATGGCTCATCTGCTGCAAATACATGAGATGCTTGTGCTACAAATAATGCAACAATATACAAAATAATTATGCAAGACCTTTTTAATATTTTTAATAAAGTTTTTTTCTTTTTCAATTTATGATACCTCCCTAATAAATTCTTCTAATTCTTCTTCTGATAGGAGTTCATAATTTTCTAGTAATTGTTCTTTTTTAAATGTATCTATTTCGTTTTCTTCAATATCTTCATCTAGCACAATAATAGAAGCTGTTGCTTTATCTGTTTTTCCATGAATATAAGCCTCTCCTTTGCCATCAGTAGTCAAAGCTACATTAGGGTGTTTTAATATATCATACTTTAGGTCTTTAACTGGTCTTTCTCCACGAATAAAAAGAAGTGCATACTTATTGTCAAGTAAACGCACTTCATCTGGAGTCATAAGCTCTCTTCCTGCAAGTTGATAATTTGTTGAATAATTGCCGCTTCTACCAGAGCTTTTTCCATGTGTGTCTAAATCTATTGTTTCTTTTCCTAAAAGTTCTGAAACATACTTATGGGTGCTTTGTTCATTTCCACCTAAATACAAAAAAGTATCGCAATTTCCGTACAATACTTTCCCATTGCTTTTCAAATAATGCTTTCAATTGTGCTAAATTTTGGAGAATGATAGATACTGATACTGACCTTGATCTCATGACACTTAAAATTTTGTCAAAATCATCTGGCAGACTTACATTTGCAAACTCATCCATTACAAAATGGACATGAGTTGGCAAACTTCCACCATACTTATGGTCAGCAATATAGAATAATTGTTGAAATAATTGTGTATATAATATACTTACTAGAAAATTAAAACTCGTGTCATTGTCTGGAATTAAAGCAAACAATGCCACCTTTTTTTCGCCTAAACTAGGCAAATCTAACTCATCAATTTTTACTATGTTTGCAAGACTCTCTAAATTAAATTTTTCTAATCTTGCAGCAAGTGTAATTTGAATTGATTTTAATGTTTTTGCAGAGCCTGACCTATAATTTCTATAATACTTTAGAGCAATATGCTCTGGGTTATTATATTCTAATTTATCAAATAGAATATCTAATGCACTTATAGGGTTTTCTTGTTCTTCATTTACATCTCCTGCTCTTAACATTTCCATTACCATTGGAAAGTTTTGTTCATCTTCTGGAGCTTCATATTTGAGATAAAATATAAGTGCTAGCAATAACATACTAGCTGCTGTGTCCCAAAACGGATCTTGGCTCTGACTTCCGTTTCGGTGTCGTGCTTTTGAAAAGGTTTGTTACCAACCTTTGAACATCATTATCTGTCTTTAAATATTTAAAAGGGTTATAGCAATGACTTTTTTCCATATTGATTAAGTCAAGAACTCGTACTTCATACCCTTTTTTCTCTAATAAATTCCCCGTATCTCGCAAAATTTCGCCTTTAGGATCTAGGATTACATACGAACTTGAGCCACATTGCATTACATTTGGCTTTCCGATAGAATCTTGTTTTACCTGCACCGACTACCGACCACAAATTAAAACATTAAGATTTCTTCTATGTTGTTTTCCATTTAGACCTATTGCTACATTTTGCGTTAATATTTTATTATCATTAAATGGCTTTTGCCTATATTTTTTATTAAGTACACTTGCTATACCCCACTTGGCAGAGCCGTGTTCTTCTCTTCTTCTATAATTCTTTTTTGTAGATTCATATATACTTATTCCTAATACATAAAAGCATATAAAAATAAGAATAGTTTTTATGCTATTCTCACACCATATCAAATTAAATGGATTTTCCATTATTTTTGAAAAATTATTTATTATTCCTACGATTCCATTATTTATATATGGTGCAATTAGAATAGCTACCCATACTACTGGAATTATACCTAATATATACAAAAGCTCATTTGTTTTTTCATTATCTCTCGTTGCTTACTCTTTCTCTTTGAAATATTGTTCTTTTTCTAATGGGGATATTTAATAGTCTTAATAATAATTCATTTACAAATTCTGTTGATTTGTTTTCTCTTATTAACTTTGTACGAAGTTCGTTAAGGGAATTTATTATCATTCCATATTCGTACTTATTTAATATTACTACTCTTTGTTCTTCCAATACATTTTTCTCCTATCTTGCTTGTTCTTTTTCTCTACTTTGTTTTGCAAGTAGTTCTATACAATGACTTGTTCTTCCACTTATGTTTTCCATTGCATCATGAATTGGCTCTAGTTCTTCTCTTATTTCCTTTGCTGATAACTCCTTTAGTTCATAAGGAATATCAGTTACATTATAATTTGAAACATCTATGCCATATTTTTTGCAAACCATATAAGATACACAATTAGCTTTGAAAGTATCTAATTCTGTATTTTCTCCTATTTCTTGTTTTGCAAGTTCTTGTGTTACTTCATGGAAAATTTGTGGTGCTTCTGCACCTCTTGCAATATATAATACATCTTTTTCTGAATCATACAATGCACTTCTATCTGTATTTGGTATTTCATTTACTACTTCTACCTTTGCTTGGCTACTATTTAAAAATACTCTTAATAATAATTTATTATCATATCTCATTATAGGATTTGGTTTCTTTCTTATACTAACTTGTGATATATCAGTTAAGTATTTTACATTATAATTTGTTGCCTTTGTGCCATCTTCTCTCATATAAGAATCTGCTGGCTCTAATATTTTCACATCATTTTTACGATTTTTCTTTGGAAAGCCACCTACATTTGTCCAACTATCATAATCTCTTAAAACTGTTGCTTCTGGCATTTGTGCTGTTATTAGTAAACTATTTCCTACTGAATATTGTTCAAACTTACTTTGAGTATCTAAATATTTCTTAAATTCTTGCCCATCTTGGACAATTTTTTCTGCTGTTGTATCAATTAGTGCATATACTTCTTGTTTTTCTTGTTTCTTATATTCAATCCATTCTTCTTTATTATATTGTCTATTTTTTCTGCTATAATTATCAAATACTTGGTCTAATTCTCCCATGTTCATTTACCCCTTTCCTTATTTGCTATTTCTAATTTTGGTGTTTGTACTTGTGGCATTTCTACCATAATACTTTCTTTCGATTTTTGAGCATTCTTCAATTCCGTTTCAACCTTTAACTCTGCTTCTGCTTCTTTTAATTTCTTCTTAACAGATTCTTTTTGTGCAGGTTTAGTAACCCCCTCGGAATTGTTTTTGCTCTTCAAGGAAGGCTCTGACGGAGGGTTTTTTTCCGTTTTTGCTACTTCGGGGTTTTGATTTTCATTTTCCTTTGGTTTAGAAAAAATATCATCTACCATAGCTTCATTTACTTGTGTTCTTTCCTCTCCTATATCTGGTGTATTATCTGACAAGTCTTTTTCATTTTTATTAGTAACTTTCTCCTTTTCAATTTCTGTTTCGATTGATGCTTTATCATAAGTACATAGCTTGTATCTTTCTACAATTCTATTTACCTGTGGTGCATCTTTTGCTCTAACCATTATATCTATCATACCATCAATATTTTTGTTTTTTCTGTTTACTAAAGCACAATATAATATCCCATAGCTTTTTGCTTCGTGGCAAAAAGTTTTCATATCTTCTTTTTTTATAGAAAATACTTTTAATTCATTATCACTTTTTATCATATTATTTAGCCTAGTCTTACCTTTGGTCTGTTTTTTATCTTGTGATATGGTATATAATGCAATGGCAATATTTTTTATAGCCAGTCCAGTTATCTTTGCTAACACTACTGTTCCATCTAATGTTAATTTAATAGTTTGTTCTGCTGAATCACTTGATATACTCACTATTTTCTTTCTCCTTTTCTTTATCTTGATTTCTATTTTCTACTTTATCAATAATCTCTTTTATCCTTTGTGTCCTTGTTTCAATATCTTCTATCAACTCAATTTCTTGATTTAGTTTTTTTATTTCACTTTGAAGCATTTTTATTTCTTCATAATTTTTTTGTTTATCGCTTTCATTAGTAGCTTTTCTATTTTTCTTCCATAAACTTTCTACTTTTGCCTTATTCTCTTTTCTATCTAATACAAGTGATTTCTTATATGCTAAAAGCTCTTGGCTAGATTGAATATTTTTTCTACACAAGAGCCTTGCTTCATTTGAAATTTTATCCATCTTTTTTATTTCTTCTCGCAGTTCTTTTGAATATTGTTTTTTCATCTTCTTATTTTTGGGATACACTTTTAATAAAAAGCAATAATGCAAATATAATGCTTTTATTCCTTTAGCCTTTTTTCTATTTTTTAGATTTTGCTTTTTTACCACTCTATACCTTTTAGGTTTCGCTCTTGCTTCTGGAAATGGCTCTCTAATTGCTTGTGTTTCATAAATTCTTTTTTCAATATTTTCAATTTTGTAGTCATCTCCAAATGCTCTCTCAATTCTTATATTCTTTTTGTAAGGCTCTTTTCTAACACTTAATTTTCCATATCGATTTTCTACTGTATAATCCATTTTATTTAATATAGATAAAAAGTCTTTATATGAATATGCTTGTCCTATTGCATAGTCAATATCTTCTTTTGCAATAGTATGATGATTAGATTTTTTTACTTCTGATTTATAAAAATTTCTGTAATCTATTTTACTTTTTGGACACCTTTTTTCTTCTATTACACTTAATTTATATTCTTCGCAAAGTCTATCTGATGTTTCTCTCATTAGAGCATAAGTTTCATGACAGTCATGATATTTTTTTCCATCTTTAAATGAAACAGAATTTAAACAGAAGTGATTGTGTATATGTTCTGTATTCAAATGTGTTGTTACAATAACTTCAAATCTATCTCCCCATAATTCATTTGCTAATTTCACACCAATTTCGTGTGCAATTTCTGGAGTTACCTCTCCTTTTGCAAAAGACTGAAAAGCATGATAACCTAAAACACCATTTGTCTTACTATATCTTCTTTTTGTTCTCATCATATCTTCATGTATTGAATCTTTATCACAATTTATTGCTGTAACATATAATTGTTCTTCTGTTTTATATGATGACTTTGCATACTCTATAACATTATGAAGTTCACTATATTTTTCTTTGCTTGTTTTACTTGGATTAGTAGTGTAAACAATTACATGATCAAGTCTTTTTTTTATTGCTTTTATTTTTGTTGTAGCCATTTTACTTTTCCATATCTAAAAATTCTTTCTTTATATTTTCTGCTAATTCATTCCATTTTGTATAAACCTTTTTATAAAATGGTGCATCAATTATATCTAAAGCATTTGCTTTTCTTGCAATTTGATTTAAGTTTATTCCAACGAGTTGTAATTGTTTTATTATCTCATACATATTTTCTGTTGGTTGTTCTTTTGGTTTGTATCCCATAATAAGATTTCTTATATAAGCACTTTCATTAAGTCCTGCTTTCTTTGCATTTTGTTTTAATCTTTTGTTTTCTTCATCATCTACATAAAAAGTTTTTAGAATATCTCTTTTTCTCAAATAAAAATTTCACACCTCTTTCTACAATTATTTTTTATGGGGTTTGGGGTGTCCCCATAATTTGCATTTGCGTATAGACAAATGCAGTGCTTGCTAGGACATCATTTTTACATTTCTAAAATAAGCTAAAATAAAACTACATATTTTTTTATTGTATTTTTTCTATTTTTTAAGCTGATTTTTGTTCAAAATTTATTCAATTTCTCTTACAACTTCTTTTAAGTCTTCAATATTATCTTCTAAATTTTCAATTAACATATCAATATATACAATGTCATCTTCTATCAAAGCATTATCCATTTCTTTAAGATTTTCATACATTTGGTTAATGGTTTCTTTAATATTTTCTCTACTTTCTTTATCAATAATGTTTTCTTCTTCCATTTCATCATAGTTATTTTCTTCTCTTTTTCCAATAACTTTTGTTTCAACTGCTGCTAAATCCTTATAAGAATGGTCTAACATATTTGTTCTTAAATATGCCTTTTCTACAATGTCTGTTGCTTCTTTTTCACTTTCTGCACATACTAAAATTTCTTTTCTAAATATCTCTTTCATTTCAATTTTATATTGATTCATAATTTGTTTTCCTCCATTTTTTGTTTTATCTTGCTACTTCGCATACCTTTTCTTTTGCTGTTTTATTCAACTTTTTTATACCTAACATATATCGTAAATAATCATTACAGTCCTTTCCTAATGGTGCAGGTCTATCTAAAACTTTATAGCTTTTTGATAGTGTTTCCTGCAAAGCCATGCTTGCATTTCTTCCAACTTCATCATTATCTAAATGCAAATGTATTTCATTTATGTTAGGATTCTTCTCTAAAAATTCTTTTATTGCTATTGGTATTTTATTATTTTCACTTGTCTTTGATGAGCTATTTACTCCTGCAAGTGAAATCATATTTTCTCTATGCCAGTCTATATTTTTCGTTTTTAATAATGTTGCATAAGATAATAAATCAATAGCACTTTCAAATAAATGTACTCTATTGCTTTCTGTTTTTGCCTTTAATCTAAAGGTATATGCTTTATCACTTCCTTTCGATTCTCCCATAAATCTTGTATCGTTTGTACCTCTATAAAAAGCATACTTTGGACATTTTTCATCATCTACACCTATAAAAACAACATTGTGATTAGGCTCACTTTCATAAATCAAATTGTTTTCTATGCACTCTTTTATTATCTCTGGGGCAATTCCCCTACTCATTAAATATCTTTTTGCACGATCACAATTATTTGATTTTGTTGGTAAAACTAACACAATGTTTTCTCGTTTTTCTTCTTTATAAATTACAGGCTGCTTAACATTTATATTGCCTATAATTGTTTGTATAGCTTCTAAAAAGGAATATTTTTTTACTTTCATTAGATAAGAAACAGCATTTTTTCCACCTATACCCTCTGAAAACCAATTCCATAATCCATTACTTATTCTTATACTATCGTGTGTTTTTGTGGTATATGTTCCGTTTCCTATCTTCACTAACTCATCTGGCTCATAGTTTTGCAAGTAAGTTAATAAGTCCATTTCTTCTGCTTTTTTTACTATTTCTGGTGGTATATAAGGCATATTTTTCACTACCTTTCCAACAAAAAAAGAGATACTAATTTCTTAATATCTCTCAAATTGCTTATTATTTTTTTATTTTTTGTATTTGCTTTTTACTCGCCTTTTTCAATTTTATCAATGCTATTAGACAAAGATGTCATAAATTGTTCTTTAGTTATTCCTACTTCCTGCATATATCTATGTGATAATAAACTAATAAAAATTCCTAATTCTGTTGGCTGTGTTTGTTTCACTAATTTTTCAATTACTTTATCAGCTTCCTCTGGATTTATAGTAAGGTTTTCTTCCATTCAATGTCCTCCTTTTGGTATTTTCATATTTAATATGCTATCATATCCTAGAAAAAAATGTCAACTAATTATCACTATATATTGTAATTTTGCAGTTAGATATTATATTCAAATCCAACTTCTAAATATTCTTTTTCTCCTATTTCTATTTTTCTTTCCTTAATAATTCTTCCACCCATTTTAGTATAGAATTTTTTAGATGGCTCGTTATCTTTTAAACACCACAATATCATTTTTGTTCTATTTTTGCTTTTAAACTCATTTGTAACAAATTGAAATAGTTTTGTTCCTATACCATTGTACTTTAAGTCTGGATTAACATATAGTGCTAATAATTCACAATCTATATTTGATATATCTTGCGTAAACTTATTACTATCAATATATCTGCAAAATCCAACTACTTGATTATTTAATTCTGCAACTATAAAACCATTTTCTTTATAGTCATTTCTTCTTTTTTCAATTCTTTCATTTCTATTCATTGAATTTAGAATATTGTCATCAACTATTCCTTTATATGCTGATTTCCAACCATTTATTTGAATATCTACAACATCTGGAATATCTTTTTCTTCAATATTTCTAATTATAATATCTTCCATAGCTTACCACTCTTCCAACTTGTAATTTATCTTATAACTTATTTAATCTATCTATAATCTTTTTTGCTTCTTGTCGCACTCCAGAGTAATCTGATTTTAAATACCTTTCTATTAATGGAATAGTATTTTTATCTTTATAATATCCTAATGCCTTTATAGAGTGAGTTTTAATTTTATCATTTTCTAGTCTATTTATTATGATTGGCTTTACTTCATCAATATTCCATCTTCCTAGCATAGTCATTACTAAAGGAAATTTGTCATTATCTTTAATTATTTCAATATAAAATGGTATTTTATTCTTATCTTGTATTTTCACAAAGGCATTATCTAAAGTAGTTTCTATTGTATCTGTTAAAGAATCACTTTCTTTTAAGTCATAGTACCATTTTTCTAAAAAGTTAGAGCAATCAACATTATTTTTTCTCCAAAACTGTTGAGTTATTAAATTTAAACTTATTCCGACATTTTTAAATAATGGTATATACTTTGCTAAAATAGAGATACAATTATCATCAAGTATTGTTCTATAATATAAATCAGTCAAATAATTACTCTCTACTCCAAGACTATCATATAGTTCTTTTCTTAATTTATCTGCTAATTCATAATCTTTTTGATATTCTTCGTTTGATCTCATTTTTTTCTCATACTCTATTGCCTGTTTATATAAAATGTTCTGACTATCCAAAGTAACACCTCACTTTCAAATTGTAATTTATGATTTACTTATTACTTTTTTCTGTCAACTTTTTTGTTTACACTATTGCTAATAATATAGAAATTTGAAATATAGCTACTGATAAAATTCTTATTTTCCATTTTCAAATTTTAATTTTTTTTGGCGCTTAGCTTCAAATTTCCAATAACCATGATTACGATTTCGATGTTTTTTTTGAATCTTGTTTTGATTGTTTTTCATGTCTTGTTCAGCATTTAATATAATAGCTTTTTTTTCGTTGGAAACAAATTTAAGAAAAACATCATATAGGTACAGCCATCCATCGTATGAGATTTCAGTAAGCGTTGACTCTAATTTAATTTTTAAAAACTTGCAAATGCGTTTTTGTTGCTCATAAGTAAACAATTTTTTTGTTTTATCTTTGAAAGTATTTCCAGATGCTAAAAATATATATGACAGAAAATTTCTATAGTCTATCGCATCCTCAACATCAGCAGATGTTTTTCTTTGAAAGTGAGCAAAACATATTCGTGCATTTGGCACAGGATAAAAATCTGATGGTTTAAACTCATAAATCAATTCAGCGGAAAACCAAGGTTTGTATAAAAGAGACCTCAAACTTTCGTTATAAAAGGGCTGTCCAGAATACCTGAGAAAAGCCTCATACTGCATTATGAAATATATATCTTCAGGAGGATTATCGGCTTCAAATACCTTTTTCACAATATCAGCAGTTATGTTAAATGGAATATTTGCACATACTTTATATGGTTCTTTTACTGATATTTTATATTTTAAAAAATCCATCTCTATTATTTGAACTTTTTTAGATTCTTTATACTTTTCAGATAAAGTTTTCGCTAATTTCGCATCAAACTCTATTGCTATAACTTGCTTGCTTTTTTTTGCAAGTTCAATGGTAATAATTCCTTTTCCAGGACCTATCTCAATTATAATATCGTCGTTACAAATATTACTCTTTGATAACAAAGTCGCTACAAGTTGTTTACTATGTAAATAATTTTGCGAATGTTCTATTCCCATAAATACCTCCTTTACAAATTACTATCTGTCGAGATGATTATACCATATCTTTTTATAAAAAGATACAAGAAGATACTAATTTTTTAATATCTTCTTTGCATATAGATTACCTTTCATGGTCTTTATTTTTATCTTTTTCATTATCTTCTATTTCATCATTTGATGTATCTAATACTTGTTTTTCTTTTTCATCTAACTTTAATAAAATATTTAATTCTTCAAGTTTTTTCATTTTTTCTTTTAGTTCTTCTTCTTTTGGAAATGGCTTTTGAACTTCTATTTTTGCTATTTCAAGTTGCTTTTCAATATCTTCTATTCTCAACTTTGCATCTGGAATCTTATCTTTTATTGCTTCTAGTGCATTATTTATTCTTGTAATATTTCCAAAAGTATCACTACCTAAAAAAATACTATAACTATATTTATTTCTCATAGTCATAGTAAATTTCTTTTCTACTGAATTAAAACCAAGTTCTAATCTAAATCCCCTATATTCTCCTATATCTTCAATATCTGGATTTGATTTTGATTTGCAAACTTCTAGTATTGCTTTTCCTGCTTGTTCTTTATCAGTATATTCAATTCCTTTAAGTATCATTTTAGAAAATCCATCTTCATTTGGTATTGTGTTATCTTCTAGCTGCTTGACATCAGCTTCTAGTGCATCTACCTTTTCTTGTATCTCTTTTATTTGATTTGGATACGATCTTGCAATTTTATCTTCTAAATCATAAATCTGGCTTTGATAACTTTGTCTTACTATTTTTAATTTTGCAACTTCTGAATCTAATTGTGTTTTCTCTAATATATGTTTATTTCCTGTTGCTAAAGCCTTAATTTCTCCATAACTTAATGCCGTTTCATCTATATCATCTGCTGTTCTATCTGGAGTCTTTGAAGTCATTATTTGTGATATAAAGCCTTGCTTTCTCTCTAGCATTTGGAACAAGTAAGCATCAAATGTTTTTTCTGTTACATAGGTATATATATGAACTTGCTTATTTTGATTTCCTTGTCTTACTCCTCTACCATTTCTTTGTGTTAAGTCGGCAGGTCTATATGGTGTGTCTAAATGGTGCAAAGCTATTATTTTATCTTGCACATTAGTACCTGCACCCATTTTACTTGTACTTCCCATTAACACTCTAATTTCGCCTTTTCTTACTTTAGCAAATAGTTCTTTCTTTTTAGTTTCATTATCTGCTTCATGTATAAAGGCAATTTCTTCTCGTGGAATACCTTTTAATACTAGCTTTCTTCTTAAATCGTTATAAACATCAGTAAATACATAATTACCCTCATCATCAAATTTTTCTTCAAATTGCTTTGGTGTAGATAAATCACAAAATACTAATTGTGTTAGTTTTTGTTCTTTATTTTCTTCCCATATTTTATAGATATTATTTGCACAAGTTCCAACTTTTCCATTTTCATTATCTTCTAGCATTTCATTCATAAGTCTTTGGTCTAATGCAAGTTTTCTACCCTCGTTGGTAATCTTCAACATATTATCTTCGCTAGGATCTACACTACCTTTTCTAATAGCTTCTGCTCTTTCTCCTAACTCTGCTACCATATCTTGCTGCATTTGACTAGGTTTTACTATTTCATCATGTCTTACTACCTCTGGTGTTGGTAAATTTAAAGTATCAGCAGTTTGAATATCTGCAACTTCTTTAAAAAGCGACATAAGTTCTGGTAAATTATGAAATTTTGAAAATCTTGTTTTACTTCTATAACTTGTTCCCTCTGGAGAAAGCTCCATTGCTGTTACTGTTTCTCCAAAAATAGATGCCCAATTATCAAAATGTTCAAGTCCCATTTTTCTTAAATCATTATATTGTAAATATCGTTGCATAGTATAAAGTTCCACCATACTATTTGACACAGGTGTACCTGTTGCAAATACTACTCCTCTACCATCTGTTATTTCATCCATATAACGACATTTCATATATAAATCACTACTCTTTTGTGCATCTGTCTGTGAAATTCCACCTACATTGTTCATTTTAGTATATAAAAATAAATTCTTGTAGTTGTGTGCTTCATCTACAAATATTTTGTCTATTCCTAACTGTTCAAAATTGATTACATCATCTTTTCTTGTTTGTGAATTTAATTTTTCAAGTTTGCTTTCTAACCCTCGTCTTGTTTTTTCCATTTGCTTTATAGTAAAGTTTTCTGCCTTATCTCTTTTAGCTTGTGCTATTCCTGCTATAATATCTGCAATTTGCTTTTCAATTAACTGTTGCTGTCTTTCGATTGACATAGGGATTTTTTCAAATTGTGAATGTCCGTATGATTACTGCATCAAAATCTCCAGTAGCAATACGAGAACAAAACTTTTTTCTGTTAGCTGTTGCAAAGTCTTTTTTAGTTGCTACCATAATGTTTGCACTTGGATACAACTGTAAGAACTCTGCTGCGAACTGTTCAATGATGTGGTTTGGAACAACAAAAATAGACTTGTTACAAAGTCCAAGTCTTTTACTCTCCATAGCACCGAGCAACCATTTCAAATGTCTTTCCTGCTCCGTACTTCATGTGCTAATAGTGTATTTCTTCCATACAAAATATGAGCAATAGCATTTTGTTGATGTGTTCTTAATTTTATCTCTGGATTCATACCTACAAAATTCAAATGACTTCCGTCATATTCACGAGGACGAATACTATTGAATCTATCATTGTATAACCTTACTAATCGTTCTCTTCTTTCTACATCATTAAAAATCCAATCTTCAAATGCTTGCTTAATTTGGTCTTGTTTTGCTTGTGCAATGGCTGTTTCTTTTGCATTAAATTCTCTCTTTTTGTTTCCGTCAATATCTGTTACAGTATCAAATACTTTCACATCTTTTAAATTCAATGTTTTTTCAATAATTTCATAAGCATTTACTCTATTTGTTCCATAGGTTTTATTAGCCTTTACATTTGAATAATCATAATTTTTACTTGTTATATACCATTGTGAATTATACTCACTAAATTTTACTTTCATATTCCATTGTGCATGATTTGGAGTTTCTAACAGTTCATACATAAAACTATCAATAATCTCTGTTGGTATCCATGTTGCACCTAGCTTTATTCCAATTTCATTGGCTGTTAAATCTTTTGGCATTACTTTTTTTAATGCTTCTATATTAGTTGCAAACTCTGGGTGCATTCCAACTGATGCTTCTGCCATTTTTAGTTTTTCTCTTATATTTCCAGAAAGATATTCATCACTTGTTACATATTTATTATTTTCCATAGGAAGTTTATAAATAATACCATCTAGCTCTTTTACTAACTCTTCTTGTGTCTTGTTTGTGAGTTTTGACATATATTCTAAATCAACAGATGCTTTTTCTGATAATGATACAATTAGTGCTTCATTTGCAGTATCAACACTTGTTATTTCCTTATATGCTTTGATAGTTCTTTTTGAAAACATATCTGCTTTTCGTACAAATCTACCCTCACTGTCCATTACTTCTAATGAACACAGTAAATAATAGCTACTATCTGCTTCAAATGCTAAACGATTTCCTCTGCTATTTATAATTCCATACCTCTTAACATAGTTGTCATACATTCTATTCAATTTTGCTTGTGCTACTTTAATATTTTCTTCTGGGTAATCTTCTGTTTGTAAATCTATTAAATCTCTGACACAATCACGAAGTTCTATCATTCCCTTTATTCTGCTTATTGTAGTAATTGGCAAGTCTTGTTCTGCCATTACACTATTTTCTCTAAAATATACTTTGCCATCAATAATAGTATAAGAAAAGTTTTTTACAGAAGGATCTGCTGGGAGCATTGTTTCTTCTCTTTCTTCAATATCTCCTATTTCATATTCTGTAATTTCTCCTTCTATTTTCTCTTTTGCTTCATCTAATAAAGTCTTTAATTCTATTCCCTCATAAGGTTTACAGGTCGAATCTGGTCTACCATATTGCGTAGAATCCATTTCCATTGTTCCCAATATCATGTCTGGATTATCGACAAAATATTTATTCATTGTAATACCATTTTTGTCAGTATCTAAATAAACCCAGTCTGGCATAATATCTGTCATATTCTCTCTTTTTTTCAAAAATAGTATATCTGAAGTTACTTTTGTTCCTGCGTTTTTGGTAAATGTGTTATTAGGTAGCCTTATCGCTCCTAACAACTCTGCTCTTTGTGCAATATATTTTCTAACTTCTGAATTCTTTTTGTCCATTGTTCCTTTTGAGGTAATAAAAGCAATAACTCCACCGAGGTCGAACCTTATCTAGTGTTTTTGCAAAAAAGTAATCATGTGTTAAAAACTTATTCTTATTGTATCTTTTATCGTTTGGTTTGTATTCATCAAAAGGCACATTGCCGAACTGCTACATCAAAAAAGCTATCTGGCAATTCTACTTTTTCATAGGCATCTACTGCTATTGTAGACTTTTGATATAATTGTTGTGCTATTCTTCCAGATATAGAATCAAGCTCAACACCATACATTTTACATTCTTTTAATTGTGTTGGTAACATTCCAAGAAAATTTCCAACACCACATGATGGCTCTAATATATTTGCTTCCTTTAATCCCATATTTTGTAGTATTTCATACATTGAATTGATTACAATAGGTGGTGTATAAAATGCTGTTAACACAGATTTTCTAGCATTTTTATATTCCTCATCATTTAATAATTCTTTTAATGTTTTATATTCATTTGACCAACTACTATCATCTTCTTTAAATGCTTGTTGTAAGCCACCCCATCCGACATATTTTGACATAATTTCCTGTTCTTCTGGAGTCGCATACCTATTTTCCTCTTCACACTTTTTCAATACTTTAATTGCTGCAATATTTCGTTCAAATTTTTCTCTAGGTGTTCCTATTCCTAAATCATTATCTGTAATTTTATAATTGTTTCTATCTTCTACTGCTACTTCTGGATGCAATACAAAGTCTTGAATTTTGTTTTTAGTTCTTACAAAATTAGGTTTAATATCTTGTTTTGGAAAGTTCCTCTCATTTTGATTATATAAATTTTCAAAGGTTAAGATACTTTCTTCTCTAAATATAGGCATAGGTATTTGTAGGTCTAATAGACTTATTGTATCTTTTTCTAAATCAATATTGTCAATTCTATATTTTCTGTCAGATTCTAAATAAACCTCTTGCCCTACTTTGTATGGCTTTTCTTGTTCAACTTGTTGCTCATTTTCTTCTTGTTGTTCTTCTGTTTCTTGCTGTGCTATCTCTTCTTTTTGGGTTTCTTGTTCTTCTGTTTGTTCTTCATCACTATTTACTTCTGCTGAACTTTCTTCTTTATTTTCTATTGTATTTTCTTCTTGTTCTTTTACAATTAAATGGTCATTTGAATAGTTATCTTTGACTTTTCTTTCAAATTCATCAAAGCTCATTGTTTTATTTAATATAGGAAATTTTGTGTCAATTAAGGTTACTACATTGTCCTTTATACCTGCAATTTCATACTTATCTGCACCAATATAGACAGTATCTCCTAAATGATATTCATAATGTGGAACTCTTTTCTCTAATATAGATATTAGTACATCTAGTTCATGTTTTTGCGAATCTGTATCAGTAATACTTTCTCTTATTTTATTCAAAGCATTGACATAGTCATTTACATTTCTTGTATCATTTATATCTGATTTTACTATCTCAATATTTTCTTCATTTGTATTTAAAGCTGCTGTATCATCTGGATAATTATATAAATCTGATGGCTTAACAAATAAATATACTCTTTTGGCAAGCTCATACTCTTGTTGTTCTGCTTGATTTTCTAATTTCTTTTCTGCTTCTCTTAATTCTTTTGCTTGTTCTTGTTCTTTTAGCCAGTTAGGATATTCTACAATTTCCTTTTCATTCAAATATCTTTCTAACTTAATAAGTTCTGTTATTCTTTTTGCTACATCATTCCAACTTATTGTTGTTGTGATTTCATCTTTGAAATAACCTCTATTTAATGTCATACCTTTAGGAGAACATTGCAAACCTATTCCTGAGCCAGATACAGTTCCAGTTGTTCCATAATAGCCTAATCCATACATTTTCTTTAGATAGTCTGCATTATCTTTTAATGACAAATGTGTTTCAAATTGTTGATATATAGAATATTTGCTGAATGTTCCTCTTTCTTGTAATACTCTATCTATAAACTCTTGTGTAAATTCTAGCTCTGGCTTTTTTTCTGCCTCACTGATTAAAGACATTTGGTCTGTAACAGATGAGATTCTTGTTTCCACATCTTTTAATTGATTAAGCATAATCATAGATTCATAATTATCAATTAAATTTTCCCATGAAATAAAACTTTCTGTATCTCGTGATAAAAAACTACCTTTCCATACTAAAAGTCCATTTTCAAATGCTTTATAGCCATATCTTTCATCATTTATTGTAATTTCTGTATAATCAATATTAAAACTACTTTTTAAAAATTCTGCTCGTTTATTTTTGTCTTTTTCATTTTCAAAGTATTGTTTAATTTCACTATTAGAAACTCTTAAATGTGGTGCATTAGTTAGTATTTGATTAACTTTTGCATCTGTAACAACATAAGGACAGTCCTTACTACTGTCCCTACTATAAATACCTAAATGTAAATTATTTCGTTCGCTGCCATCTCCTCTGCTGTCGCTTTGATGTTGTTCATGAGTCCCACCCATGTCATTTGGTCTTTGGCTTTCAATTCTTCTGTTATTCCTTGTTGTTTCTTCATCATCTCTACTAATTCTTCCACTCTCTGGCTCATTTGTTTCTGTACTTGTGCCAAGTGTTGTGCTAATTCCTTGTTCATTACTAATATTGTCAACTCGTGGTTTTTGTGATTCTTTAGATAATTGTATCTCATCAGAGCGTATTTCCCTGTTGGTATCTTCTCTTTCTCCATTACTAGGTTGGGCATGTAATAATCCCCTTGTTTCGTGTACTCTATTTTCTCTACCATCTTCATTTCCTCCTTTGATTTTTTCATTATCATTAGAATACATTTCTTTATCAATTTTTTCAATTGTACGATTTTTTAATTTTTCTCTTTTTTGTAGATTTGCAACTGTCCTTGCAATTTCTCTCAAACCCATTTCTGCTATATCACTTACACTTGCACCTAATGTTGTTAGAACTTCTTGGTTGTTGAAGTATTTTATATATGATAATTCTTGCTCTTGTATTTGTTCTTTCGCATTTATTCCACATCTAGTCATCATCATATAGCTTACACTTGCCCATGTAGTTGTAATAAGCATAGTTTTTATTTCATCATCTGATATAGTTTCAAGCATTGAGTTTTTCTTGTTTTTTATAATTGATGTAAAATAATCTTCTATATTATCTACTACCATATTATAACTTGCTGAAATTATAGCTTGTGATAGATTTTCTTTTGAGCTTATATCTCCAAAATTGGCTTCTAAACTTTCGATTATATCTTCTTCATAATTTTGTTTTATAGTCCATAATTTATACTCTGTATTATTATAATTGTTGGTATCTGATAAGTCAAACACTAACTTAAATGGATATTCACTATATGGATTTTTGTCGAATACATATATCGGTTTTGCTCCACTATTTACCCATCTATGTGGTACTACTTTTTTATTCCATTCTTGCATAGTTGCACAAGCTCTTGCATCTGGTCGCTGTGCATATATAAGAATTTGGTCATCAAAATCATATTTGAAATTCCATGAACTGCTATCTAAAAACTTTCTCCAATTTTCTGCACTTTGTGAAAGTTCATTTATAACTTCTTTATAGAGTTGTCTTGTTTCTGTTATTTTTCCCAAACTATTCCTCCTCTACATTATTGTCTTTTCATTTTCCTTGTATAATCTTCATCTACTTTTAATACATTATCAAATGCAGAAAGTAATAAAACTATTAACTCTGCTGCTTCTTTTTGGAATAGTCCAATGTCTATTATAGATATTTCTCCCTCTTCATCTTTTTGTGGTATAGAATATCTTAATAAAAGATCTTGTAGGTTTCTTGCTTTTTCTTTCCATTCTTCTGTTACAATATTTTCTTCTTGAAATGCAAGTAATGCCATTAGTTTATTAAAATTTCCTTTATTTACAATGAATTTTACTGATGGCTTTTTATAATGTTCTATCATAGTTATCTCCTTTCTGTTTCCTCTTTTCCTGCTAAAAATCCTATTACATTTTTCTTTGCTACTGCTTCTTTTAAATCCATAATAAAACTTTTTTCAACAGGGCTAAACTGTTTCAAATCTTCCCATTTTAAGGCTTTTATTTTTTGTTCTGAATCTATATTGTTTTCAAATAATTTTTCCAATGTCTTTACACTTTGTGTTAGTGTATATTGTGGCATTATAATTCCTCCTTAAATTGAATTAAGATGGCTAATTAAAGCCACCTTGTTATTGGTCTATTTTTTATTTACTGATTTTTTCTTTTTATATTCGTGTACTCCCACACTAGCTAATGCAAGTATAGATAATCCTAATAAACCTACATATAGTTTTAAGTTACTATTATCTCCTGTTTTTGGTGTATCTACTGGTACATTCTCAAATTCAAAAGTATATGTTGAATCTTCGCTTTCTACTTTTTCATTATCAATAAATGTTCCTTTGTCATTCATTTCAACTTTGATTACTTTGTCTGATAATACATAACCCTTTGGTGCTGCGATTTCTTTAATATAATAAGTTCCATATCTTAAATCTTTAAATAAAACTGTTCCTTTTTCTTTATCTGATTTTACTTCTTTTATAAGTTTTGTGCATTCTGCATCTTCATATATTCCAAAAGTAAATTTATCTTTTATTGTTTCTTTTGTGTTGCTATCAACTTTTACTAATTTAACATTTTGAAGAATAGGCATATCTTTCATTTCTACTCTTTGTGTTTCTTTATCTTCACTTACTGTAAATTCTATTTCTTCTGTTATTTCATAGCCATAAGGTGCTGTAATTTCAACTAATTTGTATGTTTTATTTTCTTCTAGTCCAACAACTTTATGTGGTTCTTTGCTTGATGTCCACTTATCAATTACATTACCATCTTCGTCAATAACCTTTAGTTCTGCTCCCTCAATTTCTTCGCCTGTTACTAGATCTGTTTTGATAACTTCTAATACTTTATCAATCATAATTACTTTTTGAGTTTCTTTATCACTTGTTACTGTAAATTTTACATCAGTAGCCTTTACATAGCCATCTACAACAATTTCTTCGTGTAATATATATTCTTCATTTTCAATAAGTCCATTTACTTTGTGTGGCTCTTTACCAGAAACCCATTTGTCTACAATATTCTTTGTTTTAGTGTTTGTTACAACTAATGTAGCTCCCTCTAGTTCATTTCCTGCAATATCTTGTTTTGATATTTCTAAAACTTTATCTATCATTTTGACTTCTTGTGTTTCTTTATCAGTAGTTACAGTAAATTTGATCTCATTTGATATAACAAATCCGTCTGGTGCATATTGTTCAATAAGAGTATAAGTTTTTCCCTCTACTAAATTGTTAATTCTATGTGGCTCTTTTGTAGATGTCCACTCATCAACTATATTGTTATCTTCATCAATAACTTGAAGTTCTGCACCTTCGACTTCATTTCCTCCAATGTCTTGTTTTGTCATTGTTACTACTTTGTCTATCATTGTTACTTTTTGAATCTCTGTTGTATTTTCTACTCTGAATTTGATTTCTGTTGCTACTACAAATCCATTTGGTGCTGTTTCTTCTTTTAGTGTATATTCTTTTCCTACAACTAAACCTTCAATTTTGTGTGTCTTTTCAGTAGATACCCAACTATCAATAACTTCGTTATTTTCGTCTGTAACAGTTAGTTTCGCACCAACTAACTCTTTTTCTCCTGTTATATCTGTTTTGCTAACTTCTATTGCTGTTGTTCTATTTTCAATATCTTTCTCTACAACATATTCTTTTGTTACTGTATCTTTTTGTTCAAATATTACTTCGTATTCTGTTTTATCTAATACTGCTCCATCTATTGTTGTTAGTTCTTTTAAGTGATATTTGCCCATTGGTAAATTTGAAACTGTTAATGTTCCATCAGCTTTTAAATTATATTTTCCTACTACTTTTCCTTTTTCATATATAGTAGATCCGTCAGCATAATCAATTATTTTTTCATCTGCTACTAATTCAAAAGATATTTTTGTAAAGTCAATATCTTTTATCATTGTTTTGTCCATATCTTCTCTTAATGCTACTTTTTTATTTAATTTTAGTGTTCCTGTTGGTTGCTCATTTTTTACTGTTACTGTAATCCAAGCATCCCAGTCTTTATCATAATTTAGTGTAGAGTTTCTGTTATCTATTTTAAAAGTTAATTCTTCATCTAATTGTATAAATCCTGTTGGAATTTTTATTTCAGTTAATTTATACTTTCCTGCTTCTAACTTTGTTTCTGTTTTTGCAACTCCCTCGCTGTTTGTAGTCCAAGTTTTATAATATTTATCGCTAATTTTACATTGTACTTGTTCCCATTTGTTTGTATCTTCATTTAATCTATATAATTCAAATGTTGCATTAGAATAAGTTACAAATTTTCCTGTCTTTTTATCTTGTTTTTGCATTTTTATATATGCCTCAAATGGCAAATCATTTTCAACAAGTTCTTTAACTGGTGTTTTACTGTCTTTATCTATTGTTACATAGAATTGTTCAACTGTTGTTATCTCTGGAGATGGTGTATAAGTTTCATTTACTGTATATTCTCCATAAGCTAAAAGTCCAGAAATTCCGTGTCCATTAGTTCCTGTTCTAAATATTGAATATTCATCTGTTGCAAACTCGCTTAAATGTTTCTTTGCTTCATCAAAACTTCCGTAATAGTCAACATATTTTGAAAGTATTGCTGTAAATTCTGCATTTGCTACTGTTTCTGCTGTTGCATTTTCATTTGTGCTAACCTTGATTACTTCAAAAGGTGCTTTTTCTACTGTATTTGTAACTGTTCCTGCTACTTCTATAACCTTTGTATTCATATCTCTGTATGAAAATGTATAATCATACACTTTTGTATCTGGCATATAACCTGTTGGTACTATGGTTTCTTTTGCATAATATTTTCCCATTGGTAGTCCTGTTAATTTTGTTCCCTCTACACTTATTTTTGCAGGTGTATTATTATTTGTTATTTTTATACTAGCTACTCCATACTCATTGAAAGTAAATGTTGCAATTTGTTCATCTTTATCAAAATATTTTATTGTTCCTGCAACATTTGTTATTCTTTCTTTTGCATATAAAGTATATTCAGTTCCTTTAAGTGTTGCATCTCCGTGATGTGATTTTTTATCTACTCTATTTTTATTTCCTGTTTCTTTATCTGTCTTTTCAATAATTAAATTTCCTGTTGGCTCTGTATTTTCTACTGTAACACTTCCAAATATAACATTTGTGTTTTGGTCTTTATATCTTAAAGTAACTTCCTTTTGTTCAGTATTTAATAAGTAACCTGTTGGCACTTCAATTTCCTTAATTTTATATTTTCCAAGTGGCAAATTTGATTTGCTTGCAACTCCTACACTATTGGTTGTAATAGTTGCTACTACATCTCCTTTTGAGTGGTGTTTTACTGTTCTGGCAACATTGTATATATCTTCATTAGCAATTATTTGAAATTTTGCTCCTTGTACTTTATCTCCATTTGTATTTGTCTTTGTTACTGTAATTTCTGCTGTTGGCTCTGTGTTTACTATTGCTTGCTCTGTTGTTTGATTAGGTTTTACTTCTGCTGTATAAGTTTCTGTATTTAGTAAATAACCTGTTGGGCTTGATTTTTCTTTTATATAGTAAGTTCCTTTTCTTAATTTTTCTAACTTGATTTTTCCATTTGTTACTGTTACATCACGATTAAATCCATTTTCTCCTGTTACATTAAATATTGCTCCGTCAACTAAATCTCCATTTGTGTTTAGTTTACTTAACTCTAAATTTCCTAAAAGATTTATTTTGAAACTTAAAGACATAGTTACAGGATCATTGTAATTCAAAGAGTATAATTGATTTTGTACTCCATCTCTAAAAGTGAAATATACTGTTGAATGTTGATTATGTGTTTCTTCTTTGATAACACCCCAATCAAACATTGTATTTTCTGATATTCTTATTGCTTCCTTTGTGCAATCTTCATTTGCTGTAACATTTAATGTATTTTCTCCTTTGTTATGTGTTATTCTTATTCCATCTACTGTTTTATCAAAACTAACATATTGTCCTAACACATTATTAGAATCTGTAAGTGTTTTTGTTTGTCCTACTTCAACTGTTATTGTTTCGCTACAAAAACTTGGTTTTCTTTCCATATTATCAATTTTTGCATTTATATCTGCTTTAAATGCTTCATATTGGCTTTGAATACTTGCATTTCTAAAAGTAGCATTACTTTGTCCTAATGTTGACCATACCATTTGTTGTGTGAATACATAGTCCATTTTTCTTGAGTTCATATCTGCTGCCATTATTCCACCATCAATGCAATAATTACCATATTTTTGATACCACCCAAAGAAAGCTACTTTACAAGCTCTTTTTACTTTAGGATCTGTTGGTGTATTATGTGTTCCTGTTTCTACTGTTCCTGTTTGTGAATTTACACCATGTTCTGCACAAAATACTGTGATTTTTTCTCCTGTTGTGGTATTTACTAATCTTCTCATAAGCATTCCTAAATCTGACTTATTATCTGTTGTGTAAATATTAGAATCCCATTGTCCTGCTGTCCATTTTCCACTACCACTATCTGTTACTGCAAAAATAGGTTGTGCTGTGCTTAACAATGTGATTGCTATAAACATTAAAGCTATAACTTTCTTTAACTTCTTTGCTTTTAACATTAAATTTTCCTCCTTTTAACGAAAAAAAAGAACAAGTCTTTATAACCTGTTCTTAAATCAAATATTATTATTTTGTTATTTATTATAATAGAAGTTTACTGTCCATTTTTGACACTGAGGACAAGTCCAAACTTCGTACCCGTAAGGGCAATTTTTATGATATTCTTCATCTGTTATTTCAAAATTCTCCCATTGCTTTCCCCACTTTGCTATTTCTGTTTTGAAATATGCAGCTGCTTGTTCTTGTGTTTCAAACCATTTACCAGTATTTCCTGCACCTACTTTATGATTATTCCCTTTGCATTCTGTCTTTGGTGCAATTTGAACTTCTTGCTCTTTATAACTACTATCATTATTTTTTACTGGTGTTGTTGTTTGTTCACTTTTAGAACTTTGCTCACTTTTTTGAGGTTGTGATGGTGTTTTTTCTTGTGTTGTTTGCTGTTTACTTGTTGTTGTAGTTTTATTATTTTCTTTTTTAGCTGATGTCTTTACATTTTTTTCTTGAACTGGCTGTGTAGTTTCTACTGTTTTACTTTCTTCTACTGCTTGATTTTGTGATGTTGTATTATCTTCAACAGTATTACTTTGCTCTACATTGTTTTCTACTGTATTCTCCATAATATTTTCATTATTTATTATATTTGCTGACTCATTATTCTCTTGCATTTGATTTTTATTGTTTTCCCCAATAACAATATTATCAACTTTCCTATTCTTATATATGAATATTCCTGCAATTCCTAATACTATTATAACTAATATTGTAATTAAAATAACAATTTTCTTATTTTTACTCATAACCAAACATCTCCTTTTTTCTTTATTTTACTACAATGTTTAGTTACTTTCAAATATACAAATTAAAATATTATTATTATTTTGTACTCCCACACAAATTATCTAGCCATTTGTCTTTGTTTTAATCTTCTGTGATGTTCTTCTACACATTTAAAAAGGAAATCTTCCACTTCTTTCTCTGTTACTACATCTCTAGGCAGGTATTTTTCAAACCTATCATAATGTATATTATATTTTGGCTTTTGATTTGGTTTTTCTGCTGACATTATTTCTTCCAATTTATCTGTTGTAAGTTTTCCCTCTTGACTTAACTTTTTTAAATATATTGCTTGTGATTGTGAGGGTGTTGCATCATATTTTTTTATATAGCATAATAATAGATTTTGTTCTTCTTTAGACAAATAGGAAATTTCAACAGCTGGGCTAAAAGATATTTTACCTATATCCACCATGTCTAATAATTCTTGTATCAGTTCTGTTAGCCTTATATATCTTTGAACTTGTCTGCCACTTTCTCCATTGTCTTTACCAACTAAATCTGCACTTTCATAATTTCCGACAACTTGTCGGGAATTTTCCTTTTTTGGTCTGCCTGCTTGTCTTTTTATAGCTTCTAGCTTCATTTTATAAGCAAATGCCTTTTCTGATGGCAATACTTTTTCTCTTTGTATGTTGCTATCTACCATTATAATAGTAGCTTCTTCATCTGTCATTTCTCTAACAATAGCAGGTATTCCATCTAATCCTGCCTTTTTTGTTGCATAATTTCTTCTGTGTCCTGCTACCATTTCATAGCCACCATTTTGTTTTGGTCTTACTAAAATTGGCACTTTTACACCTATTTCTTTTATGCTTTCTACCATATTGTCCATTTCTTCATTGTCTGTTATTTTAAATGGATGATCTGGAAAATCTGTAATATCGTATGGATTTAATATTACTACTGTTTCAGCTTTTCCTTTATTTGTGCTAAATTTTAGTAACTCATCTACACTGGGTAGTTCTATCTCTGGTCTTTTCGCTATTTTTCAACACCTCCTCCGTAAAATTTTCATAAGCTACTGCTGGCTTACTTTTCTTGTCATAAGCATATATACTCTTGCCCTCTATCGTACTTTCGGCTGCTTTTACTCCCATAGGAATTACTGTGTTGTATATCTTTATTCTGCTTCCATAACTATTTCTTAATGTTTCTATTGTTGTCTTTGCTAAATTTGTTTTCATATCTGCAATGGTCAATAATATTCCATCTATTTTTAGTCTTGGATTTATCTGTACTCTCGTTTTATCTATTGTTTGTATTAGCTGTGTCATTCCTTTAAGAGGTAAGTATTGAGCTTGAACTGGAATAATTACACTATCAGCTGTTGCAAGTGCGTTTATTGTAAGAAGTCCTAATGAAGGTCTACAATCAATTAAAATATAATCATAATCTTCTTTAACATTATCAATGTATTGTTTCAATATATTTTCTTTGTTTATATATTTAACTAATGATATATCTAGTGCTTCTAATTCAATATTAGCAGGCACTAAATTTACACCTTCTGGATTTTGTAATACTCCCTCATTTTTGCTTATAGGCTTTTCCTGTATTACTTTTTCCATAATGTTTTTTATTGTTATTTCCATATTGTCTTGATTTTTGTACCCCAATGATGTTGTTAAATCTCCTTGTGGATCTAAATCTATTAGTAATACTCTTTTTCCTTTTCTTGCTAGTGCATTTCCTAAATTAGCTGTTGTAGTTGTTTTTCCTACTCCACCGTTTTTGATTAGCTATGGCAATTACTTTACACTTTGACACTTCTTTTAAACCTCCTTTCATAAAAATTAGCCATCTATAATGATGACTATGTAAAAAACAAATCAACCTAGGTCGACTTGTTTATAAAAATTATCTCTCTGTTTTTTCCCTTTCCTTTTGGTTTAAATTTCTTAATTTTTTATCTACCATTTGGCTATATTCTTCTAATCCTATTGCTCTTGCTTCTCTTATACATTGTCTTTTAACATTAAGGTTATCTATTCTGCTTTCATTATTATAATGCTCTATCATTTCTTTTACTTTTTCTTCAGATGTTATATCTTTGAAAATTATTTTGCTCTCTTTTATTTCCAAATTATAACCCTTTCTTAATAAATAAGCCAAAAAGTATCTTTGTCCCTCATTATCATATTGTTGTAAATTTTCGCTATTAAATTGTTGTTTTTCATGATATTCTAATGTTTGATTATCTTTCATTATTTTACCTTGCCCTTTCTTTATTCTTGTTTTTATTAGGTTGCATACGAACTTTAGAGTATATCTCAAAAGCTTTATCTTCATCAAAACTCTTATCTATTGAAATAGCCTTATTTTCAATAAACTCTTTACTCATTATGAATCTACCTGTATCAATAAAATTATATCTGCCGTCTTTGTCTTTGCCCATATACATAACAGTAATCGGTATTTTTTCTTTATCATTACATATTGGTATATTGACAGTACAAAACATTCCTTGCTGCAAATTGTTTAGATAATCTATTGCTTCTTGATTTTTCAAATTCTCTCCCTCCTTATATTTTTTCCACTAAAAAAAGCCAACCTTTTTGATTGACTTTTTAGTTATGTATTTAATTTTCGATTAGTTTTATTAGTAATTCATTTATTGGCTCTGTTGGTCTATTTTGTTTTAGTTGATTATTTCTCTTTTCGACTAATGCTTGTATAATTAACTTTTCATCCCTAGCACTTAATTTCGCTTTTATTTTTTCATATAGAATCGCTCCTTTTCATTTTTTATACTATAATGTTATTACAATTTTTTTAAGATAACAATTCTACTTTTTGATTTTTTTATCAATTTTACACCATATTCATGTAAACTTTTACTTCAACTCGGCTAAACTTTTCTCTCTTTTTCTCTTCTCTCACATGGTTTTCAAGCTCTTTCCTCATATCGAACGCATTTCCTACTAATAGCAAAGGCTATCAAGGTAATTCCTTTGTTTTTTCTTTTCATTCTTTCTTTTCTCCCTTCTTCTTTTTCTTTTAGTATGTTCCTATTTCTTTTGTTTATGACTCTAGTTTATATGAACCTGTCTTTCTTTGTCAAGTCTTATATGACATTATAGCGAATGTTTTGTGTTTTTGTGATGATTATTTTGCATAATTTGTATTGGAAAGATATTTTTTTCTTGGAGATT
>CANSMW010000019.1 GCA_947648215.1 uncultured Clostridium sp.
ATTTTTAGGGCTCATGTTTAAAAAATTTTGGGACATTTTCAAATTTCATTGACATATTGCAAAGATAGTATATAATAGAAAAAAGTTAACAATTCAGAGATGAATAATTAGTAATAAGAACCCCCAGTCGCTCCGCGCCAGCCCCCTTGTTAAAGGGGCTTTCCTGTGAAGCCTTTGAAGTTTGTATGCAGTAAGCAAGTACAAAATGATAAAATAATATTAGGAATATAATAATTTACTAATAGCTCGAATTTACTTAACCTCACGAAGCGTTACAAGAAAGCCCCTTTAACAAGGGGGCTGGCACGCGAGAGCGTGACTGGGGGTTCTTAAAAGCTAACATTCTAAATAGTTAATAGAAAAAAAATTAGAAGAAGGAATCCTAATGAATACAAAATATATTAATTTAGAAGCTCCCTATGATGATAGTATCTTTCCTAAACTTGGACAAGAACTAAAAAATGGAAAAATTGTTGTTTTTAAAACAGATACCGTATACGGCATGGGAACTAATGCTTATCTTGAAACTGCTTGCAAAAGAATTTATGAAATAAAGGGAAGACCTCTGTATAAGCCATTAATTGTATTAATTTCGGGCATCTCTATGTTAAAAGAACTGGTAACTTGCATTACTCCTGTTGAACAAAAATTAATAGATGCCTTTTGGCCTGGTCCTTTAACCATAAAATTTAAGAAAAAAGAAAACATTTTGCCCAAAGTTGTATCTGCTGGTGATGAATATGTTAGAGTTCGCCTTGTAGAAAGCGAACTTGCCCATCGTCTTATAAAAGAAGCGGGAGTTCCTATTGTTGCTCCTAGTGCTAATCTTTCTGGCAGTCCAACTGGAACCAATATAAAAAACATCCTTCAGGAGTTAGATGGAAAAGTAGATTATATCTTAGATAGTGGAAATATAAGTACCGATACTACCTCTACAATTGTTGAGGTAGATAACCAAAAAGTTGTTGTTTTACGAGAAGGTAAAATAACAAAAAAGGACCTAGCAAAAATAGTACCCTTAAAGAATTAATTCAATATCAATTCTTTAAAACGAAATAAGGAATGGAATTTAATTTTTCTAATGATTTGTACGTTTATAACTAAGAAAGGAAGGAAATTTCGTATGGAATATTTAAAAAAGAAAACGTTTTTTATTAGTCTTGGCGTTTCCCTTGTTGTCATTATTGTTTGCATTTTCACCTTGATCTTTCGCCCCAAAAAACTCACCTATACCACATTAATTGCAAACGATGGTAGTTTTCACGTTGAATTTCCTACAAACCTTTCCTATGTTACGAACTCTCAAGAAAATAGTGCATTTATCATGGATTTATCAGTAGAAGAAGAAGGACTATTTTTCTATGCCACTAAAATTTCCAAAATCCGAGAAATCGATTTTGCTTCTGTGGTTCAAAAAGATAAAGAAACTTATTTAAAAGACAAAGAAAATATTCATGATGACTCTGGCATTCTTCCATTTTCTCTTGAAAATAATCCTGCTTATGAATATCACTTTGTTTATACCGATACCTCGTATGGCAAGGAATTTTATTGTGATGTATTATGGGTGGAAACAAAAAATAATTTTTATATATTAAACCTTGAAGTAGTAACAGAGAACCAAGAAAAATTCCAAGACATCTTTCATCACATCAAAACTTCTTTTGTAGAACTATAGACATTTTGTATTCGTTATAGTAAAATACTTTTTAGTCATTATTGATAAAGGAGTTTTATTTATGTTTAAAAAATATGCAATTGTTTTTTTAATATCTATGGTTCCCCTTATTGAATTAAGAGGAGCAGTTCCTGTTGGGTTTAGTACTGCTTTTGGAGACCCCTTACCACTGATTCCACTTTATATTACTTGCATTATTGCTAATATGCTACCAGTTCCCTTCATTTTCTTTTTTGCAAGAAAAGTATTGGAATGGGGAGCCAGTAAAAAATTTATTGGAAAGTTTTTTACTTGGTGCTTAGAAAAAGGCGAAAAAGGTGGTAAAAAATTACAAGAAACTGCAGGACGTGGTTTATATGTAGCCCTATTTATTTTCGTAGGAATTCCGCTTCCTGGAACAGGTGCATGGACAGGAACCTTGGCTGCTAGCTTTTTAGATATGGATTTTAAAAAGAGTGTTATCGCCATTATGGCAGGAGTTATTTTAGCCGGTATTATTATGGGGCTTGCCTCTGCCGGCGTATTCGGCGCACTTGGGGCAGTTTTTCAGTAGAATATGAAAAATAGTAACTTTAAAAAAGGTGCAGAACCTAGATTCTGCACCTTTTTTAAGGAATTTTTATGTTTCTATTTCTTCAAATTCGATTACTACTTTAAATAGGTCTCCATCTAAATGAATATCGAATTTTCCTTTTTGCAATTCAGTTAGGGATTTTGCAATGGAGATTCCTAAACCAGAGCCTTCTTTGGTTCTTGCTTCATCTCCTCTTACAAAACGTTCCATTAGTTCATCTACGGATATGTTTAGTTTGTCTTCTGAAATGTTTTTTAGGTGTATTTGTACTTTTCCATTTTGTTTTATAACATCTACATATACTCTTGAGCCTTCTAAGGCGTATTTGGCAATATTGACATACATGTTTTCCATGACACGATATAGGTATCTACTGTCTGCTTGTATGTTTACTACTTCTTCTGGAAAGCTTTCGATAATTTGTAGATTTTTCTTTGAAAAGCGGTCTTCAAATTCTCCACTGATTTGTTTTACAAGTTCCTTTACATTTAAGGTTTCCATGGTTAATTTGATGTTTCCGGAAGACGCTTTTGAAGCTTCGATTAAGTCTTCGGTTAATTTTTTTAGTCTTTGTGATTTACTATCTAATACTTCTAAATATTCTTGTATTTTTGGGTTTTCTATTTTTTCTTGTTTCATTAAATCCACATAGTTAATAATTGAGGTAAGTGGTGTTTTAATATCGTGTGATACATTGGTAATTAATTCGGTTTTTAAACGTTCACTTTTGGTGGCTTCTTTTATGGCATTGGAAAGCCCTCCCGATATGTCGTTTAACTCTTTTGCTACTTGCTTTAATTCGCCATACAAAGCATCTTCTTCTAATGGAACCTCTATATCACCACGATACATATTGTTAATCTTTTCTCGGACTTGATACATTTGATTTTGATAATCTACCATTTTTTTAAATACGTAATACCAAAATCCAAGTAATACAAGACTTAGTAATGGCATTTCATTAACAGTGAGTGCTAAGAGTATCACCGATGCTATTAAAAATCCACCATATTGTACTGCTAATTTCATAGTTTGGCTAAGATTGGTAAATAATCCACCTAGTATAAATTGGCTAAGAGAATATACAAAGGTATTTTTCCAAAAGATATGCGCTTTTATTCTTCGAATGGTGGTTACAATGGTAACCGCAATGGTAATATACATAACAAATCCTAATGCAATGGATGCCATAATGGCACTATCAATGGCTATTTTGCTAACCATATGTGCAGTAACATCAATGCACATCCAGATAAAAGCCCCTTCTATAATAAGTAAAATACCTGCTATAATTCCTACTACTTCATAGGGAATCTTGTCTAGCCCATTTGTGTAAATTCCATCTTCTGCTTCCTTATGTCCAATGCTTAAAATAATGTAGACAATACAAGCAATTAAAACTAGCGTAGCTATCAAAGTAATGGCTGGTGCTGTTTGATAAGTTTCCATTACAAAGTTGTAAATTAGATTTAAGGTATAAAACTCCGCATTTCCCTCTTCTTTTAAGGCAGAATAAATTTCATATCCAGATGCCCTTATTTCTTCAAAACCTTGGTAAGCAATCTGTTCATAGGCTAATTTGGTAATATTGGTTTGTACTTCATTTCCATCATAATTCCAATAATATTTTTTGCCTGCCAAATATTCCTTTATTTTTTCGGCACTATCAGTTCGAAACGTTCGTTCCACATTGGTAATAATATCTCCCTCTGGTGAAATGACCAATACCTCATATTTGCGAATGGTATAAAAATTACTTTGGATTGGGTCTTTTTCTTGTAATTCCATCCCAGCTTTCATTTCTACCACTTCTTTGTCCACCATGCTATCATATTCTACATCACTAATTAAAATGTCGGTGTTTTTTTGTATGATTTTTCTTTCACTTTCACTAATATGAAGGGCTCGAATAATGGCACCAAAATAGTCGTTTGCAAATTGAGTGGTATCCACATAAGAGGTTTTGTTTTCAAAATCTTCTTCATAATTTGCATAATAAACAATCGAGCAAGTATGCAGAATGATGATGAGGGTTAATATGGGAATTAAACCATAACATATACTTTTTATGATTTTTGAATATTTCATTGATTTCTCCTTATCCCGTTTTTAGGTTACCCTAAAACTTATTTGATGTTTTCTATTTTGTAACCGATTCCCCAAATTACTTTTAAGTATTTTGGTTCTTTTGGATTAATTTCGATTTTTTCTCTTATGTGCCTAATATGAACAGCAATAATATTTTCTGCTCCATAGGCTTCGTCTTCCCATACATTTTCATAAATTTGTTCAATGGAAAAGACCTTTCCTTTGTTTTTGGTTAGAAACTTTAATATGTTATATTCGGTTGGGGTTAGTTTAATTAGTTTTTCATCTACATACACTTCTTTTGTGTCATCATGAATGACAAGTCCTCCAGTTCCATATTGTTTTCCTTCTTCTTTTTTGATGGAACCTAAAGTAGTGTATCTTCTAATTTGTGAATTGACTCTTGCGATTAGTTCTAATGGGTTAAAGGGTTTTGTCATGTAATCATCAGCTCCTGTATTTAGCCCATTAATTTTGTCATAATCTTCGGATTTCGCAGAAAGCATAATAATGGGAATTCCTTTATCTTTTCTAATTTCTTCGGCTACCTTAATGCCATTTAATTTTGGCATCATCACATCTAAAATCATTAAATGGATTTCATTATTTTTTACAAGCTTCAACGCTTCTTCTCCATTGTATGCTTTTAAAATTTTGTACCCTTCTTTACTCAAGTAAATCTCAATTGCCTCCACAATCTCTTTGTCATCATCACATACTAAAATATTATACATATTTTTCTTTCCCCTTTTTTGTTTTTCATTATAACATCAATTTAATTTTTTTTAAAGTTTCTCCCTTTATTATTTATACCATAAATTTATTAAGAAACAAGTATAGGGATTATTAAGGTTTTATTAAGAAAACAAATATGAAAATCCCTCAACCGCATTGGGAGATTTTCATACTGTACTATAACGTAGTATTTTTAATTTTTTATCTTCCTTTTTCTTTAGTCTTATGACTTCCTTCTAATTCATGACTTTTTTCACTAGCAATTTGTATAGGTTTTAATTTTCTGAATTCTCCATTATTTGATAATTCATTAATAAAATCATTTCTTCTACTATTTGAATTCGACAAACTATTTTCAATTTGTTTTGTAGCAGGCGGCAAAGCATTTAAATGTTTTGTAACAAATTTTTTAAAAACTGAAATATTCATCAATGATTTATGTTTTTCTAAAAATTTAGCAAGCTTTTGAGTAAATGATAATTTATTTTCTTTTTCCGGTACATTTATAGACATATCGTCTTGTGTTATTATTGTATGTTCAATATCTTTAAATTTACCTGATTCATTTCCGTCTAATATTTGTTGCATTTCAGATAATAACTGTTCATTTTTTCTATTATATTCACTAATACTTATATTTTGTCCTCTTGTAACTACTAATCTCTTCATTATATTTTGAAAATTATTATAACTTTTTTCGCCTGTTTCTATATCTCTTCCCATTGCTTCTATATAAGATTGTTTAAACTGTTGCTCATCTGAATTCCATGCTGCTTTAATAATCGACTTTTCACCTATTTTTTCAGACAACATATATATTGCTTTCGTTTCTGCTTTATATGTTAATATTTCATCTAAATCTTTTCCCTCAATTCTACTTGAAATATAATTTACTATAGCTTCAACATTATTATTATTACCAATTTGTCTATATTCTCCTAATAAATAATTTTTACTAGTTTCCGAGAAAATATGTTTTTCTCCCACTCCATATGCACCTTTTATGGTATATGCTGCATGAGTTAATTCATGTATCAATGTGCTTTTTATTTTTGCTCTCCTTTGTCCGCATATCTTGTAATAATTTTTGTTTATCTGACTCTATATATAAATTCCACATTTTTTTATCTAGTTTAGACAATTCTAGGTCAGCTTCATCGAAATAAATGAAAATTTCATTGGTATCAATATTATCTGCAATTCTACCTTTATATTCTCCAAGTTCTCCATTAGGTGCTTTTTTTCGTCCAGCAAAGGTTATTTTATCTAAATTATTTTCTAACCTTTTAAATAAATCTTCTACTGAAATAATATCCCCATATAATTTCGTATGTCCTTCTATAAATTCGGTTATACATTCTTGTATAAAAGGATTTTCAAAATTTTTATTTTCGCAAAATTTTTTTATTCTATTTTTTAATTCTTGTTTTTCCATATATTTTTTCCTCAATGTATTTTTTATTAGTTTATCACATGTGTTAGTATTTTACTACTAATTTCAAAATTTTTACGTGTAATATTGCTATTCAATCCATTAAGGTTTTATTAAGAAAAACCCGAATGAACCACATTTTGTTTTCATATAGTGTACAAGGTGATGTTTGCTTGAGACGTTTTTATGTTTTTTTACTAAATGGACTTATCTTAACGGCTACTGCTTTTTTGATGAAAGTAGTAGGATTTTCGTTTTCGATTTATATTTCCAAAAAAGTAGGCTCAGAGGCTCTTGGTGTTTTTGGCTTAATCATGTCTGTGTATTTGTTTTTTATTACTTTTGCGACTTCTGGTATTAATTTATCGGTTACTCGTATTGTGGTAGAAGAAACTACTTTTTGTAAAAATGCAAACACCAAAATGGCTCTTCGAAAGTGTTTTGCTTATAGTTTGTTTTTTGGGATTTTAGCTGGTATCCTAATCATCGTTTTTGCCAAACCCATTACTAGGTATTTTGTTCATAATCAAGTACCTTTTTATTTATTTTACCTAATTGGACTAAGTCTTCCTTTTATTAGTCTTTCTTCTTGTTTTCAAGGGTATTTTACTGCTCTTCGAAAAAACGGAAAAAATGCCACTTGCCGTATTTTTGAACAAACACTAAAAATGCTTGCTACTTCCTACTTTTTGTCTTTGTTTTTGCCATCTGGAATTGCTTATGCTTGTTTATCCTTAGTGCTTGGCGAAATGATTTCTGAAATTGGTTCTTGTTTTTTTGCCTTTCTTTTATACCGTGTAGAAACGAAAAAGCATATGGTAAAACAACAAACCCATCAAAATTACCTAAAAAAGATTGCCTCGATTTCTTTCCCAATTGCCATTACCTCTTATCTTCGCTCTCGGGCTTTCTTCTTTAAAACAACTACTCATTCCCACCTATTTAGAGAAGTCTGGACTTTCGTTTAAAAGTGCTCTTGCCCATTATGGCATGATTTCTTCTATGGTTATGCCAGTATTACTCTTTCCCGATGTTATTATCTCGTCTTTTAGTAATTTAGTTGTTCCAGAATATGCTTATTTTGATACGAAAAAATCCTATGACCACATCTCGTATCTAACAGGGCGAATTTTTCGTATTACTTTCCTATTTTCTTTTGCTGTATTTGGGGTGTTTTTCTTTTATGCAAAAGAAATTAGTTTTGCCGTGTATCAAAATTTTGAAATTGCAAACTATTTAAAAATCCTCTCCCCTCTAGTTATTTTTATGTACCTAGATGGCATTATTGATAATATTTTAAAAGGACTTGGAAAACAAGTGAAGGTAATGAAATGCAATATCCTAGACTTATTTACTAGTATCTTTTTTATTACTAGTTTTCTTCCCCTATTTGGCTTAAATGGCTATCTTTTGGTTATTTATATTAGTGAGTTATTAAATTTTAGCATTAGCTTATACCAACTAAAAAAGCTGGCTTCTTTTCAAATAGATAAGGTAAACTGGCTGTTAAAACCTATCATAGGAGTTGGAGTTTCCGCCTTCGTTACGAAATTATTGGTACCAAGTATATCCTTTGAACTTTTTTCAATTGTACTACAAATTGCCATTTTCCTTAGTGGATATTTTGTCTTTTTACTTATTAGCCGTGCATTTGAGGTGTAGAACCCCCAGTCACGCGGGAGCGTGACTGGGGGTTCTTATATCATATACATTGTTTTTATTTTATTTCTCTTGCTTTTACAACTAGTCTTTGGGTTCCGTAGTTAGTACAGGTAATAAGCGTAACTTCTCTTTTTCTACCAGTTAATTGGCTCGTACATGCCGTATCGTCTGGATTTACGACGTATTTATCATATACCTCATAGGTAACAGTCTTTCCTGTTAAGTCGGTTAATTCTACGGTATCGCCATTTTCAATTTCAGATAGTTTTCCAAACATTTTCTTGTTTCGGTAATTATGTCCTACAATGACATAGTTTCCAATTTCGTTTGGGTCTGGTCCATAGAATTTGCTAAGGGATAACTTTAATAATTCATTGGTGGTTTTGTCGAGTACAGGATAGTTAATTCCTAAACGTGGAATATTAACAATGGCATCTGTAGAATAGGTATCCCCACTTTCTGAGGTAAAGATTTCCTTTTCTTTTTTCTTGTTTTCAATTTGCATTTGTATGGATTGTGCTAGTTTGGTAATATCAATTTCAGAACGGTTTTGGCTATTATCGTTTAGGGTTACAATTAGCACATTATCTTCCATACGTACTCCAGAACCAGTTGGTTCTTCTTCAAAATACTCTAAATCGATACTTGCTAAAATTTCTTTGGATACTTCTTCGTTTTTGTTTCGGTCATATTCTGCATAGATGTAATACGAAAATAAGGAACACACTAAAAAGACCGACAAGAAAAAGTTTAGTTTATACATCTTCTTTTTTCTTCTCAGTTCAGGAGTTACATATATTTTTTGTGTTACTAAAATCTGATTTACTACCATGTTTTACTCCTTTTTCGTTTGTTTCCTTTTTCATTATATCATGTGTTTTTCGATTATCCAAGTAGTTTTTCAAAAAAAATTATTAAGATTTTTTGACAATTTCTTTACAAAAAGAAAACCAATACAATTATTAGTTTTCTTCTTGCCTTATTGGGTTTCCTATTTTGTTTTGTATCACTTCATTTGCCCCTAATTCATTTGCAAAATAGTCTCCAAATCCTAATCCATTCATTTGATATTTTAAGTTCAATAACTCAATATCATCTTCAAAATTACATTCACGCTTAAATCCCATAAACGCCCCTCCATCTTTTTTCTACTAGTATTATACACTACCTTTTTCTAAAATACAAGCAAAACCTACTTTTCCAATTTTGTTATGGGTATCACAAGCTTTCTGTTCGGTATCTATTGCAACTTCCTGACCTCAGGAAAATGTTCGCATACGTCAATGTTGTTGTATGTTAAAGTAATATAAAGAAGGACCACCTATTCTTTCATAGGTGGCATGTTATACTTCTTAGAAACAATTCTGGGTGCTCTCTTGTGCCGTAGCCTTACCCATCCACGTTCTTCGTTAATAACGATTCTGTACTTACTTAAATTCACATTTGCATTTTCGCATTTTCTTTGCAAATGCCTAATGGCATCACCCGGTCTTCTAAGGTCTCTTCCAAAGCCATAAAAATACCAAAAATTCTTTAGCTTTAGTATCCGTGATTCATATAACATAAATATTTCCTCCTATAATAGGGTCTTATGCCCTTTCTATTTTTAGTATAACACACTTTATGTATCTTTTCAATTCAAACTTTCGTAATACGAATTGTATAATTTACTATAATATCCGCCCGTTTTTAATAATTCGATGTGATTTCCCATTTCTACGATTTCTCCTGCATCGAGTACGATGATTTTGTCTACATTGACAATAGTAGCTAAGCGGTGGGCAATGAAGATAGAGGTTTTTTCTTTTGAAATGGTGTCTATGGATTTTTGGATTAGTTTTTCGGTGTGGGTATCGATATTGGCAGTTGCTTCGTCTAGTATGAAAATAGAAGGATTGTGTGCAAAAATTCTAGCAAATGCTAATAGTTGTTTTTCCCCTGCCGAAAAAGAGGAGCCTCTTTCTTTTGCAATTTCTTGTATTCCATTTGGAAGGGAACAAACAAAGTCGTCTGCTGAGGATAGTCTAATGGCTTCTACAATGTCTTCTTCGGTTATATTGGTATTGTTTAGTTTAATATTACCCACAATGCTTCTTGCAAAAATAAATGGGTCTTGTAGAATAATGCCAATGTGTGCTCTTAAACTTCGTTTATTGATATTTTTAATGTTCACTCCATCTAATAAGATTTCGCCTTGTTGTATTTCATAAAAGCGATTGATTAAATTGGTAATGGTGGTTTTACCACAACCCGTTTTTCCCACTAATGCAACACTTTGACCGAGGCTCTATGGTAAAACTTACATTTTTTAGTACCCACTTTTCATTATCATACGAAAACCATACATTTTTGAATTCAATTTTTCCTTTTACTTTGCTTAAGTTTACGCCTGCGTCTAAGTCTTCTAAATATTCTTTATGGTCTAAAATATTATAAATTTTGTTAATAGAAACAAAAGCTTCTTGTACAGTTTCGATGTTATCGATGGTTCTCGTAATTGGCTCAAATAGTTGCCTAATATAACTAATAAATACATAAATAATTCCAACATCTAGAGCTTGTTCTAGCATACCTCCAAGACAAACCCATATAATAATGCAAATCGCTAAGTTTTCTAGAATTGTCATAAGCCCCGGAAGTAAGCCCTCAATGATACCACCCGGTATTCTGGAATTACGATACCCATTGGTTAGGACTTTACATTCTTCCTGTTTTTCTTTTTGAATATTGAAGATTTTTATTAGTTTTGCTCCATAAATGGATTCTGCCAAAAAGGTATTTAACTTGGTTTTAATCACTTTTGATTTATCATAAATTTTATTTAATAATTTGGTTAATACCACAGAAAATAGAATAATCAAAGGGATTACCAAAAAAGCAAGCAAGCTTAGTTTGGCACTAAAATAAAGCATCATCACAATAATTGCCACAATTAAAATCATATCTTTAAAAAAAGTGGTAATAACATCTTTAAATAAGGTAGAAATATCTTCTACATCATTGGTAATTCGCACAAATAATTTCCCTGCCGAGGTACGGTCATGAAACGAAATATTGGCGTATTGTGTATACTTAAATAAGCGATTTCGCATGGTATAAATAATGTCTTCCCCCATCATGTTGGTGGCGGTACTAGCAATAAAATCAATAATATTTCCTAATAATACAATTCCTATGTAGATAGCACCTATCATGCCAATGGTAATGGCTCCTTTTTGGTAGATACCAAATTTTAAATAATCATCCATTACGATTTTAATTAAATATGGTTTTACCAGTTCTCCTATATTAATGAGTAACGAAAGAACCGTAACAATAGCAATTGTTTTTTTATGTGGTTTTGCCATTTCTAATACATGTGCTATCGTACTATGCTTCTTTTTATTCATCTAAAATTCATTCCTTTCTTCCTTCGTTTATACCATTTCGGCTTTTGTGGTTTGTTCTTTATAGTAACGATAATATCTTCCTTTTTTTCTCAGTAATTCTTCATGTGTTCCCATTTCTAGAGCTTCTCCACTTTCTAATACCATAATGTTATTGGCGTCTTTAATGTCCGAAATACGATTGGAGATAATAATACAGGTTTTGTCTTTTACTAATTCCTTTATATTGTTTAAGACCTTTTGCTCGGTTTTATTATCCAAGGCGGAAAAAGTGTCATCAAAAATAACCACTTTGCTTTTCTTTAGAAAAGCTCTCGAAATTACTACTCTTTGCCTTTGTCCTCCGTGAAAGGTCGGTTCCTCTTTCCCCAATCACGGTTTCAATTCCATTTTGCATTTTTTCAATATCCTCGTAAATCATAGCATTTTTTGCACTTTCTTTAATTTCTTCTTCTTCAAATTCTTGTTTAAATAATTTGATGTTCTCTTTTAAGGTAGTAGAAAATAAGAAATTGTCTTGCGTAATATAACAAATATGCTTTCTTAGTACACTTAGGGGAATATCGTTAATGTCCTTTCCATCGATAAATATTTTTCCTTTTGCTACTGGGTATAGGTGTAGTAATAAATTCATAAGCGTGGTTTTTCCACTTCCGATACTTCCAATAATACCTAGCGTTTCTCCTTTTTTTACGGTTACTTTAATTTGTTTTAATACCATTTCTAAATTTTCCGGATAATTAAAATTTAAGTTACGAATTTCAATATTTCCTTCAAAATCGGTATCCTCTTCTACAGTTTTTAGGTTGATTTTTTCTCTTTCTAAACTAAAAACTTGCTCTAACCTTTGGTAGGAAATCTTCGCCCTTTTATACCTAGAAATGACACTAGGAAGCCAAGAAACTGGCCCTACAAATAAGGCAATATAGCCATTAAACGCAATAAAATCTCCTGTGGTAATGGTTCCCTCTAATACTAATTTTGAACCATATAGTAAAGATATTCCATAACATAACCCAAAGCAAATATTAAGGCAGGTGGAAAGTAAGGTAGAGTGAACATCCACTGCATTGTTTGCTTCTTTTAATTTACGATTTTTCCTTATAAATTCTTTTACTTGGTTTAATTCCCCTGTGTATGCCTTTGTAGTACGAATGGCGTCGGTACTTTCTTGTACATATTCCGAAAGCTCTGTAAAATAGCCTTGGGATTTACGAAAACTGCTTTCTACATATTCCTTAATTTTGATGATTAGAAAAACCGTTACGACAATTGGGCATAGGGTAACTAAGGTAAGGGATAAATTCACTCCACTCATCATGGTATAAGTGGCAATAAGGGCAGTAAACAAAAACCTTGTCCCATAAGAAAGAAGGCGGTAAATAAAGGCTCGTATTTCGGTTACATCTTTTACGAAATACGACATTAATTCTCCGTTTTTGATGTTTTGAAGACTTGTCATTTTTATTTTCATAAATTGCTCAAATAGTTTATCTTTTAAATCTCGTTCAATACTTCTTGGGGTATAACCAGTAAGCCATCTCCATGGCATACGAACGGCTAGTATTACAAAACAAATGCCAAGTAAGTACCATGCTTGTAAGTAAATGGCACTGCGATTATTTTCGATATCATATAATAAATCGATGATGTGTCCTATGATTTTTGGCGGATAGGTTAAAAAATACATATTTAGTGCAATAAATAGGATTTGTAATAGTATCGCCAACCAGTATTTTTTGATAATATTTGTTAATATCTTTTTCATGCTTCGATTAACCCCTTTTTCTTTGGTTTTTTCGTTATAATCTCTCTTTTTATCATACACTAAAATTGGGGCTTGGAATATTAAATTTTCATGACATTTTCGTAACAAATGGCATTCTTTCTTATTTTTTAGTATAATAAGTTTTGGTGATGTTATGGAGATACGTTTTGAAAATACAACGGCTTATAATTTACAGGAATATAAAAAATTTGTGAATTTCCATTCGGAAAAAAATAATTTAAAATATTATCTTTACACTTTATTTATTTCGGTACTGCTTATTTTTTGCATGATAATGCAGTTTTCCTATGGTAGAATTTTACTTGGTATTTGCTTTATTTTTGTTTTTGTTATTTTTCTTTGCTATCGTTTTTTACATCCTTTGTATCTTGTGAAAAAGGAAGCTTCTAGTAAGAAAGTGCAAAAACAAATGAAAAATACTTATACCTTTTACGATGATTTTGTTACTATTTTTAATGGGGAAACTAAAGTGAAATTACGCTATTTTAAGTTTTATAAGATTTATGAAGAAGGAGACCGTTTTTATTTATATTTGGATAAAACACATTCGTATGTGTTATTAAAAAATAATTTTTCCATTGGAAAACCAGAAGATTTCTATGGTTTTATGAAGAAGAAGTTGTGGAAGAAAATATAGAGGTTATATATACAAGCCTCTTATTTTACGATATCTTTTATAACTTCTCCTGCTAGAATTAATCCTGCAACAGAAGGAACGAAGGAAATGCTTCCTGGGACTTGTTTTTTTGTTTCTTCTTCTTGATTATTTTTGATTGTATTTGGTGTTTCTTTTGAGTAGATTACTTTTAATTCTGGTATGTTTCGTTTTTTTAGCTCTTTTCTTACTACTTTTGCAAGTGGGCAGATGCTTGTTTTATATATGTCTGTTACTTCAAACTTGGTTGGGTCTAGTTTGTTTCCCGTTCCCATACAGGATATTATTGGGATTTGTAGGTCATTTGCTTGTAGCACTAATTCGATTTTTGCACTTATTGTATCAATGGCATCGATGATATAGGAAATGGAGTTGTTTAGTATTTTTTTTGTTTCTTTTGTAAAAAATTCTTGGTAGGTTTCTACGTTTGCGGACGGATTAATGTCTAAAATTCGTGATTTTGCCACTTCTACTTTTGGTTTGCCAATGGTCTTAGTGGTGGCAATGATTTGTCTGTTTAAGTTGGTTTCTTCTATGATGTCATGGTCTACTAAAATAAAATGTCCAATTCCGGCTCTTGCTAATGCTTCTACGGCATAGGAGCCCACTCCTCCTATCCCGAAAAATAGCTACTTTTGCATTTTGTAGCTTTTCTATCCCTTCTTTTCCAATTAATAATTCTGTTCTTGAAAATTGATTTTGCATGATTTGTTTCTCTCCTTTTAAGAACCCCCAGTCCACTTCGTGGACAGCCCCCTTGTTAAAGGGGCTTTCTTGCAAGGCTTCGTGAGGCTTTTGCAATAAAATTAGTTTAACACTTATTTCATAATCTTTCCGCCCCCTAGGACGATGTCTTCTATGTAGAATACAGCGGATTGTCCTGGGGTGATTGCTCTTTGTGGTTCTTCGAAAATGACTTTTATGTTGTTTTGTTCTTGTTTTATGCTTGCTTTTGCTTTTTTTGAGGAGTATCGTGTTTTTACGCTTACTTCTGTCCAGTTTGGTAGGTTGTCTACTAGTAGTAGGTTGATGTCTGAAACGGTAATTTCTTTTTGGTAAAGTTCGTTTTCTTCTCCGACAATCACTTCGTTTTTGTTTGGGTTGAAACCTAGTACGAAAAGGGGTACTGGGTTTGATATTCCTAGCCCTTTTCGTTGGCCGATGGTGTAGTGGTATAAGCCTGTATGGGTACCTAGTATTTTACCTTGTTTGGTTACGATATTTCCTTTGGTTGGGGTTAGGTTGGAATTGGTTTCTAGGAATTTTTTGTAGTTTCCGTCTGGAATAAAGCAGATGTCTTCACTATCTGGTTTGTTTGCCACCTTTAGGTTATGGTTTCTTGCAATTTGTCTTATTTCTTCTTTGTTAGGAAAGTCGGAAAGTGGAAATAGGACATGTTCGATAATGTGTTTTGGTAGGTTCCATAACACATAGCTTTGGTCTTTTTTTCCGGCGTTTGATTGTTTTAGTACCCATTTTTGGTATTGTGTATGATATTCGGTTTTTGCATAGTGTCCTGTGGCAATGTAGTTACAGCCTAATTCTTGCGCTTTTTCGTACATAAAACCGAATTTTAGGTATTTGTTACATTCAATGCAAGGGTTTGGGGTTTGGCAGTTTGCATAGGTGTTTATGAAGTTGTCTATCACATGAGTTTTGAAAATGTCTTTGCAATTATATGTGATATGTGGGATACCGATTTGGTTACATACGTTTTTGGCATCTAAGTAGGTATTTTGGTTACAGCAACTACTGCCTGCGTATAGCTCTAGTGTGGTTCCAATAACTTCGTAGCCTTGCTCTTTTAGAAGAAGAGCTGATACGCTACTGTCCACCCCTCCGCTCATTCCTAATAATACTTTTTTGTTTTCCATTTTCTTATTTCCTTTTTTCTATAAATTTTCGCTCCCAGAGGATAATGTTTTTATTTTTATTCGGTTCGACACTCGTAACTGCCACTTGGGACTCCGCGTTCTCACCTACTAAAAATAAAAACATTATCCTCTTCACGCTAGTAAGAGCAAGAATTATGGCTTTTGATTTAACATGTCTTCTAGGGTGTACCATGCAAGGAGAGCACATTTTACTCTTGCTGGCATGTTGGATACATTTCTAAAAGCGATGGCATCTTCTAGTTTTTCTAGTTCTTCTTCGTTTGTAGTTTCTCGTTTTATCATTTTAATAAAAGTTTTAATGATGTCTTTTGCTTGTTCTATGGTTTTTCCCTTTAGAGTGTCTATCATAATAGAGGTAGAGGCTTGCGATATGGCACAACCATGCCCTGTAAAAGCCATGTCTTCTATGGTATCTCCATCTAATTTTATCTCTAGAGTAATTTCGTCTCCACAGTTTGGATTGTGTCCTAATTTACACTCATCTGGTGCTTCTAAATTTCTTTTGTGGTACGAATTCATGCTGTGCTCCATGATTAATTCATTATAAATTTGTGTTAAATCTTCCATCATTTCCTCCAATTCGTTTTATAGGATTTACCTTTGTCTTTGTACTATATTAAAATAGTAGCATAAAGGCCCCTTTACGTAAGGGGGCTGTCGCCGCTAGGCGACTGGGGTTCTTACACATATTTTTGAAACATCTCATACGCTTTTTTTAGGGCTTGTACTAGTTTGTCTACTTCTTCTTTTGTGTTGTAAAAATAAAAACTTGCTCGGCATGTGGAATCTACTCCTAAGTATCGCATAAGTGGTTGTGCACAGTGATTTCCGTGAACGAATGCATATACCATTAGCATCTAATATGCTTGCTACATCGTGTGGGTGTACTCCGCTTATGTTAAAGGATATTACACTCGAATGGTTTTCTTTGTTTGGGGTGATATAGAGCGTTAGAAAATCTAGTTTGGATAGTTCTTCTTTGGCATATGTGATTACATCTTGTTCTAATCTTTCTATGTTATCATATCCTATTTTTTGTATATAATCGATAGCTGCACCTAAACCGATAACGCCTTCTACATTTTGTGTTCCTGCTTCAAATTTGTTTGGTAGTGGTGCAAAGGTGGTTTCTTGTTCATATACGTATTCAATCATGTCTCCTCCCATTAAGAAAGGAGACATGTTATTTAATATTTCCTTTTTCCCGTATAATACACCAATTCCAAGAGGTGCTAGCATTTTGTGCCCTGAAAATACTAGAAAATCACAGTCTAATTCTTGTACATTAATTGGCATGTGTGGGATGCTTTGTGAAGCATCCACAATAACAATGGCGCCTTGCTTATGGGCATAATCTATGATTTTTTTTATGTTATTAATGGTACCGCGTTACATTCGATACATGCGTAATTCCTACAATTTTTGTCTGTTTGGTTATTTTCGTTTTTATTTCCTCTTCAGATAGTTCAAAATCTTTCCCCATGTACATGTAATTTAGCTTACTTTCCGTTTGTTTGGTTACCTTTTGCCATGGTACTAAATTAGAATGATGCTCCATAATCGAAATAACTACTTCATCATCTTTTTTTAGGTTTTCTAGCCCATACGAATACGCTATTACATTTAAACTTTCAGTTGCATTTTTGGAAAAAATAATTTCTTCTGGATGTTTTGCATGAATAAAGTTCGAAATCTTAGCTCTTGTGTTTTCGTACTCTTCGGTTGCTTCCATACTTAACGAATAGGCCCCCCTATGAGGATTGGCATTCTGCTTTTTATAAAATTCTTCTATTTTTTCTATCACAAAACGTGGCTTTTGTGTGGTTGCTCCACTATCTAAATACGTTATATTCTTATTTCCCAAAAGCGGAAAATCACTTCTTATTTCCTCTATCTTCATAATCTCTCCTTAATCTTTTTTTGTTATTTCACCGATTGCCTCATCCATATTTCCCACTATTTTTTGAACACTTGGTAATTGGTAAAAAGCAACTGTATTTTCTATGTCAAATTCCTCTTGGGAATTAGAATATAGATATACTTTTTTATTTAATGCCAGTGCCATTCCTAGCTCTATATGGGTACCACGTCCTGCAGGTAGTATTATAATAACAACATCGGATTCTTCAATCGCTTTTTGTTCTAGGGTTGCATATTTCATTAGATCTTCTTTTGTCTCATTTCCTATTTCATTTTCTGTCCAATTGTATGTATGTTCCCAGCCGTAGTTTTTCAATCTTTTTGAAAATTCATTCACGATTTTACTATTTTTAAACCCAGAACCTATATAAAATTTCATACTTTTCTCCTTAATCTAGTATTTCATCTATTTTGGCTATTACTTCATTTTTTAATTCTTCATTTTTGATGTTTTCGATGATTTTGTTAAATTTTGCTCTTACCATTAGTTTCATTGCTTCTTTTTTTTCAAAACCTCGACTCATTAGGTAGAATAATTCTTTATCTCCTATTTTTCCGAGCAGAACAGGAATGGTTACCTTCTACTTCTTCTTCGGAACATAGTAGCATTGGTAAGGCTAGTGACCTTGCTGTATTGGATAATAGCATGCAATTTTCGGTTTCGTTTCCAGTTGCTTTTTTGCAACCTTTTTTAAAATCGATGGTTCCTTTGAAATGTTTTTTGGCGTGGTCTTTTAAGGCTCCTTCTACTTGAATATCGATGTTCGATTTTTCTGCTTGTAATTCTCCAATGTAGTTGAAATCAAATAATTGATTTTCTTTTCCTAAATACATTGTATTTAAGCTGTTATTGCTAGCATTTCCTAATAGTCTTGCATAATAATTGGTAATGCTATTTTTTCCACCAAAGTCGATGATGGTATAATTTACTTTTGCCTTTTCTTCTAATGTGTTTTCAATGGTCATAAAGTGATTGGATTTCGTATTTATCATATTAACAAGAATGATATGTATATTAGAACCATTTTTTGCTTGTAGCTTAATTAGCCCGTTATGAAATGCGTTTATGTCTTTTGGGGCTTCGTATTTTATAATAAGCGTCGCTTTGGCTTGTTCTTCTACTTCTATTTGAATATCGTCAACTAATTGGGTATTTTCTTTATCAAAACGAAATCGAATTTGCATTTCGGAATTGGTTTTATCTTCAATGGTTACCCTTAGTCTCTGGTTTGCCTGCTTCGTTGATTGATTTATAAGTTCTTCTCCTAAGCCATAAACTAATTGACAATTTTTTTCTTCTCGTATGTTATTGACTCTTATTTTTTCGTTTTCACCAGTTATTTCAACATGATGAAATTTTCCTATTTTTTCTGGTATTGGTTCATTTTCTAATTTGATATTGTTTATATGAAAATTTCTTGATGTTCTTACTGGTGTTTGGTTTAATGTTAATGTTCCCATATTTTGTCCTTTCTAAATTTGTTTGATACTAAAGGCCCCTTTACTTAAGGGGGCTGTCACCGAAGGTGACTGGGGGTTCTTTCACCCAATGGCTCCCTCTAGTTCCAAATTGATAAGATTATTCATTTCTACTGCATATTCGACTGGTAATTCTTTTGAAATCGGATAGGCAAATCCTCTTACTATCATTGCTTTTGCGTCTTCTTCGGATAGTCCTCTACTCATTAGATAAAAAATCGTTTTATCACTAATTTTTCCGATTTTGGCTTCGTGTGAGAATTCGACTTCATCAGTCCTTATGTCATTTACTGGTATGGTATCGGAAATGGACTTATCGTCTAGCATAAGGGATTCACAAGATACGCTCGATTTTGAGCCTTCTGCATTTTCGTTTATGCGAACCAAGGAACGATAGGTGCATTTTCCTCCATTTTTGGAAATGGATTTGGCATTTACGACACTTGAGGTATTTTTGGCATTGTGAATGACTTTAAAGCCATTATCTAAATTTTGTCCTCCTCCTGCAAAGGAAATTCCAGTATATTCGGATTTTGCTCCTTCTCCATTTAAAATACTCATTGGGTATAGCATCGAGATTTTCGAACCAAAGGAACCGTGATACCCAGTCCATTTTTGCATTTTTTCCAACAATGGCTTTTTTGGTATTTAGATTTAGCATGTTTTTGGACCAGTTTTCAATGGTAGAATAGCGTAAATAGGCATTGTCTTTTACATATAATTCTACACAACCTGCATGTAGATTTACTTTGTTATATTTTGGAGCACTACATCCTTCAATAAAGTGAAGGCTTGCTCCTTCGTCTACAATAATAAGGGTATGTTCAAATTGTCCAGATTCTGGGGAATTTAAACGAAAATAGGATTGTAAAGGGATGTCTACTTTTACGCCTTTTGGTACATATACAAAAGACCCACCTGACCACACGGCTCCATGTAGGGCTACAAATTTATGGTCATGTACTGGTACGCATTTCATAAAATGTTCTTTTACTAAATCTGGGTATTTTTTTAAGGCACTTTCCATATCCGTATAAATAACACCTTGCTTAATTAATTCCTGTTTCATACTATGGTAGACTACTTCGGAATCATACTGTGCTCCTACTCCTGCTAGCGACTCTTTTTCCGCTTCTGGAATCCCTAGTTTATCAAAGGTGTTTTTAATGTCTTCTGGCACATCTTCCCAAGATGTATTTAAGTTTGTTTTTGGCTTTACATAGGTTGCAATTTCATTCATGTCTAGTTCTGATAAATCTGGCCCCCATGTAGGAAGTTCTAAGCTGTTATATACTTCTAACGCCTTCATACGAAACTCTTTCATCCATTTTGGGTCATCTTTTTGTTTGGAAATTTCTTCTATAATTTCAGGCGTTAACCCTTTTTTTATTTTAAAATCATAATCGTCTTGATTTTTGATGTCATAGATATTACGATTAATTTCATCTAATTTTGTTTTACTCATTCTCGTTTCCTTTCACTATATTGTAATGTCACATAATTTGTGTTATAATGATTAATGCATTAACATAATTCTACAGGAGGTACCAATATGGCTGAATTCTTTGGAAGTGCGTTTGTCGCAGGCATTGTTGTATTTGCTGTTGTTGTTTTTTTAATAGGCACACCATTTACGCTTTTTTTAATCGCTTATGCGATTGAGGAAAAAGCAACTGCAATAGAAAAACATGCAAAATCAATGTCAAAAACTGCTACTGCCCTTGAAGAAATTAGCAAATGTATTACCCAAAGCTAGCTATTCATTTAGCTGGCTTTTTATTTATATCTTCCATACCCATTCTCTTCAATTTCTTTTGCAAGCTCTGCACTGCCTGTTTTTACAATTTGCCCATTTACTAGTATGTGTACATAGTCTACTTTTAGACTGTGCAGAATTTTGGTATTGTGGGTAATGATTAGCACAGCATTTTTGTTGGTTTTAAACATTTCTATTCCTTTGGATACGGTTTTAATGGCATCAACATCTAAACCAGAATCGGTTTCATCTAGTATGGCAAGTTTTGGGTTTAGGGTTAGCATTTGTAGGATTTCGTTTTTCTTTTTTTCTCCTCCGGAAAAACCGACATTTAGGCTTCTTTCCATATTTTTTGGGTTCATGTTTAATTCTTTCATGGAATTTTCTAGTTCTTTTTTAAATTCAAATATTTTGACTGGTTTCCCAGTTATTTTATTTTTGGCGTATTTTAGGAAATTGGTGACACTGACTCCTGGGATTTCTTCTGGTGATTGAAAAGACATGAAAATTCCTTTTCTTGCAATTTCGTCGGTTTTTAAATGGGTAATGTCTTCTTCTTCTAATAAAATATTTCCTCTATTTTTGGTATACATCGGGTTATTTAAAATGGCATTTGCGGTTGTGGTTTTTCCGAGAACCATTTGGTCCCATAATGACATGAATTTCCCCTTTGTTTACTGTTAAGTTAATTCCTTTTAGTATTTCTTTTTCCCCAGCGTTTACGGATAGGTCTTTTATTTCTAATAATTGTTTGCTCATGTTACAATCCTTTCTTGTTTTTTAAATTTCCGAAGAGAAACACTTTCCTTTGTGAAAAGCTCCGTTCTCCAAGGCGTTTTCGATTGTGCCTTTTTAAATTTTAGAGACACACTATTCTTTTGTATGTGAATAACTTTTGTAGGTCGAACTCGTTTTCACAAAGGAAAGTGTTTCTCTTCTAGTTTGAGGCTGTTTTATTTTTTTAAAGTTCTTCTTGCACAATTTCTACATTTTTCTTTTGCAATATCGTAGTTACAGTCTAGATTTGTTAACCCTAGTACTTTGTGGACATATTTGGCAAGTTCACTTACTGTGCTATCTGTTATTGCAGACTTCATTTTTTCTGCTTCTTTTATAGCCTCTTCGGTTTGTAGATTTAACACATCTTTTAAAAATACATACACAATGTCGTAGGCTTCTAATGCCTTTCTTGCTAAGTCTTCTGCTTCTTTTGTTAGTTCGATTGTACCATAGGCTTCATAATTTAGTAAGTTTTCTTTTTTTAGTTGGTTGATTGCCTTATTTACACTAGGCTTTGTGCAATTCATTTTTTCTGCAATATCGGTTACTCGTATTTTTCCATTTTGCTTTTTTAATACATACATCGTTTTTAAATATTCTTCTAATGCTTTTGATATCATTTTCTTTCTTCCTTTTTTAAAAAGTTAGCTTCGGTTAACATTATATTATGCTTTTCCCCGTTTGTCAAGAAAAACAGCAACTTTTTTATCATCGTAAGCCTATTTCTTCCTCTAAGTAGCGTGAATGTAGAAACATAATTTATTTTTGTAATGAAGACCCGACAGCCCATTGAGGCGTGGACAGACCCGTGAGCTTGGAGGGCGAAATGGAAAAAATAAATTATGTTTCTACATGGAAGCGGACTATAGCCTCTTATTTTCTACCCCCTCTCTTGCTTTCTCTCCTCTTCGTATTCTAGCTTGTCCCTTATTTTTTCTGCAATGGTACCAATAAAACGTTTTGGTGTTACCTCTTCTTCTTCTACCACATAAAAATACGATTTTATTAACTTTGTGCTAGTGAACCTTTTTATGGAACGAACCATTTTTTCAATTGTCCATTTTACATTTTTCTCATTAATCCCTTCTCTTTTGCCTGCCATAATATGGTACAAACCATGTGTCATGTCCTTTAGTAAAGTTTCGTCTTCTAAAGAAAGTAGAACTGCTTCTACTATATACTTATATCCTTTGGTGGTTACATCAATATCAAATTTACGTAGTTCCCCTTTAACCATATCTTCTTTGGTTTTTGGCATGGTTTCATTGATGATTTTTTCAATCGTATGAATAATGCGATTAAATGGAAATGGCTTGTACAAAGTAGTGTAAAAATAGCTACTATATTTTTGCAATCGATGGACTAGCTTACCTTGTCCACTAATAGCGATGATGTAAGGTAATGGTCTTTTACGCCTTTTTAAATTTCGGAATATTTCAAAAGCATCTTCACTTTTAATTTCAAAATCCAACACTAAAATATCCTCTTGGTCTAAATCGGACACCCTTTCCATTGCCTCTTTACTATTAACTGCTAAACTTGATAAGTACAATTTTGCTTCTTTTGCCATTAAATAATTCCATACTTTTCTAGTAAATTCCATATTCTCTTGTAAAATAATTAATCGATTCATAAAAAAATTCCCCCTATATTTTTCCCTTCACTATATAAGAGTCATTTTTTTACCATTTATTCACAAAAAAATGCAATTTTTTTTAATTTTTTTCAAATTCCGACAAAATTTAAACAAATTTTCGTGTTTGTTTTGTTTGATATAAAAGAGGTTGTGCCTTATACAACCTCTTTAAAAATTTTTTTAAATTTTTTTCATTTTTTTAATCAATCGCATTTCCACTTAAAATTTCTGCTGATGTTTTTCTTAAGGTCTGAAATACTGGTAATAATCCGTACAGTAACATGAAATATAAATACAATTGCAATACTTATTTGCACTACCAATGGCGAAAATACAAACTGGTCCGAAAAGTAAATGCTATTTGTTAAGTGTTTTATAATATACGACATAAATGCAATTCCGGGAAGAGATACGAATAGGTCGATTGCTAAAATTTCTCCTAAAAACATTTTATAAAGGTCTGTTTTCTTTACACCAATGGCTCTTAAAATACCAACTTCCTTTTTCCTCGATAAAAACGAAGAACGAATCATTAAAAATATTTCGATTAAGGAGATGAGTAATATCACCATGGATATCGTAATGCTTGCAATTTTTTGTGGTCTCATTCTTTCCAAATAGGCGCTTTTGTCCTTTTCATAGATATCTTCAATATTTTGATGATTTTCCATAAAATAATTCATGGTTTTTTCCTTATTTTTTGGGCATATCGTTAGATTTTGGCTGTTTTCAATTACTTGGTATTTTATGGTATTGGGATTGGTATAGTATTCGTCTTTTCCGTATTTATTTTCGTAATACCCTACTACTTTTAGTTTTTGTCCATTTACTTTAGCCTCAATGGTTTTGTTTAATTTCATTTCAGATGCATAGGTATGACTTACAATAATTTCGTAGTCATTATCTGGCATTCTTCCTTTTGTTAGGATAATTTCTTCTTCTACTAAATTGACATCTACTAGTTTTACCGTATTACTGCCTTGTTCTTGAAAGCTTTCTCTTGCTCCTTGCTGGCTCATGGCAAGCATATTTATAAAATTCTCTTTTGCTACGTAAATCGAAGGACTTTTGTTATCGGTAATTCCTACTATGGTAAAGAAAGGCATTTTTGTTTCATTACTACTTGTTGTATAAAACATACTTCCTAAAGAAATTTGTCTTCCGATATATTGTTCTTTTGTCGTAATTCCTAATTGTTTTGCTATTTGTGACCCATCGTATAAAATTCTATCTAATACCATAGCATCTACTACAATTTCTTCCTTATTTTGTGGCATTCTTCCTTTTATTAGCTCTTCTGGTTGTAAGCGGTGAAGGGCTACCACAGAGGCTACTATCTCTTGCTCGGCTCTTGCTGTTTGGTAATAATCTGGATATTCTATTTGAAAACTCATTTTCGAATCACCCGGTAAAATATAATCGATAAAGTCTAAATTTTCATATGCCAAGTAATCTGCTACGCTATTTTTAAAAGAGACCACACTCATATAATCTCGGTTGGTAGAAATGAATTTCTCATCTTTTATCTGCATAGTTCCAAAAATACTGCTAATGGCATATACCATAAACATACCCGAAATAAAAAATCCTAATAACAGTATTTTCTTTAAGGCGGAATACTGAAATAACTTTTTTCCCCCTTCAAAAATGCTTTGAACAAAGTGATAAACGGAAGCATATCTCTTTTTATATTGGTCATTTAAAATATCCTCTGTATTAAAACAATACGTTTCGTATATTTCTTTTGACATTTTCTTATAATGGTCATCGATTAATTCTAAGCCCTCATCTTCACCTGCAACCTCTATTCTTTTATCGGACTTTATATAGATATTTCCATTCTTTAGCGCTACGGTAAGCTTCACTTCTTCTTCATTTTCTGCATAGTATTCCATATGAATGTTTTCTTTGGTTATGGTTTGATGATAAGGCATATCTTTTAAGTAGATATTATGATACATTTGGTAATCTAGTTCTTTTTCATTTCTATTTGCCTCATCGGAAACAATCTTGCCATCTACCACCTGAATAATTCGTGAGGCATAAAAGGTGGCTAGTTCTTTTTCATGAGTAACTAAAATAACCAACTTTTCTTTTGAAATACTTTTTATCATATTCATAATTTCAATCGTATTTTTGCTATCCAAATTTCCTGTTGGTTCGTCTGCAATAATGATGTTTGGATTTTTTACAATGGCACGAGCAATAGCTACTCTTTGTTTTTGCCCTCCAGATAGCATCGTAGAAAGCCTATTTCGGTATGGGTACATGCCTAATACCTCTAGTACATAGTTTACTCGTTTTTCGATTTCTTCTTTTTTCTTCATTCCCATCATTTTTAGCACAAGGGCTACGTTTTCATATACGGTAAGATGTGGTAATAAATGATAGTTTTGAAAGATATACCCAATTTTTAGGCTTCTTATTTTATCTTTTCTTGCATTTGGTACTTTGGTTATTTTTTTGCCATCAATATAAATATTGCCTTTTTGAACTTTGTCTAGTCCACCAATCGCATTTAGAAGAGTCGTCTTCCCGTGAACCTGAATTTCCCAAAATCGCTACTAGCCCTTTATCTGGTAGTTCCAAGGTAGTAGAATCGATGGCATGAATTTGATTTCTTTTATGACGATTAAAATATTTTTCTACATTTTCTAATGTTACCATATTCTACACCTCCTCCTTATACGTATTCATAACCGATTTTTGGAATAGCTGTCTTGCATAACGGTTGGAAATAAGGAGCGATATGAAGATTAGTACCATATATAAAATTCCATAATCTTTTAGGTTTAAATAACGAATGAGGTCTTGTAAAAACGCTTGCTTTAAGATACCTTTTTGTAATAAGTAGCATCCTCCTAAAACAAGACCATAGGCAATGTGTAAAACAGTAATTAGTTCCATTCTTAATAATTGTTTTGCATTTTTTCTTGTTGCTCCTAGCATGCGAATGGTGGAATAGTACACATTTCTGGATTTTAGGATGATTTTTATAATAAAGTAGGATAAGAAAAATAGGCTAACAATTACTACGATTACCATCACAAATCCAACCGCATTTCCAATTACTTCGGAGGCGTCTGAATAATTCACCAGTGTGTCTTTTATAAATAATGTCTTATAGCCTAACTGTTCTAAACTTTGCAGGGTTGCTTCTACGTTTTTTAAGTCTTGTACAAATACACTACTTTGGAAATTTCCTTTTTCAAATAAGGCATAATAGTCTTCTGGATTTACATAGAAAGTAGAGGTATTTAGATTTTTTCCGTCAATTCCTAGTAGTGTTTTACTATTTTTTTCATGATAGATTTGGGTTATTTTTAGGATTATTTCTTCTTCAAAATATCGATTTTTGGCTCGGAGAATTAGGTTTTGGTTTTTGCAATTTTTCTTTTTTGTCATACTGTTTAAACCTTCAAACCCATATACACTGCCACTTGGTACTCTTTTATTAGGAATGACTCGGTATTGTCCTGTGGCTTTCATAATATGATTGTTAAATTCGACACTTAGCTCACTATTGGCACTGTTCATGATTTTTCTTGCAATATCTAATTTGTTTTTAGCGATATACATCGTACTGTTTTGGCTCCAATTGTTTTGTGTGTCTTTTAAGATAATTCCGACTACTTTTATTTTGTTTTCAAAGATTTCAATCCAGTTTCCCATATTTCTTATGATGTAGTCTTTGTTTAAGATGTTTTCTTCTATATAATCTTTTGGATAGAATTTTTCTGGTATTTCTAAAATAGCCTCTTCTTCGTTTTCTGGCATTCTTCCTAAATGTAATGTCAGGTTTTCTTCTATTTTCGAAAGTCTTGTTTGGAAACCAAAGTTATCGGTTTGTGTGATGACTTGTTGGTCTAACAATAAATCATTTTCGACAATGCTTTCTATATTGGGTAGTTGCCTGATAGCATCATAATCCTCTTTGGTAAGCATGGTTTCGTCTTTTTTCTTAATTACAATTCGTTTTTCATTGGTATCCACAAAATACTGGTTGGTTCCTAGTTTGGATTTTTCATATTCCTGTTTGGCAAGTGAGGAATAACCTCCTAGTACCGCTAATATTAGTACCACATAGACGGCTAGTAATAGTACAAATTTCGAAAAAATATTAAACGTGTTTCGAATTCCCAAACGAATTTTGCTACCTATTTTCATGTGTTTTGACGGTGGGTTTGTTTGGGTACATACGTATTCTTCCCCTACAGGGTTTTGGGTTGCATTATCGTTTATTTTCGTTTGGGGTTGGTATGTTTTAGTAAACACGACGTCTTCCTCTACAGGTATTCCTGTATTATCGTTTGTTTCGTTTTGGGAGATTTTTTTGTCTTCAATTACTTTTCCATCATGCATCATGATTTTTCTTGTTGCATAGGGTTCGGCTTGCTCATAATTGTGGGTTACCAAAATCATGAGCTTATTTTTCGATACCTCATGTAATAATGCCATAATATTTTCGGCTGACTTAGCGTCTAAATTTCCAGTTGGTTCATCGGCAACCAAAATGGGCGTATCTTTTACCAAAGCTCTTGCAATAGCAACCCTTTGCTTTTGCCCACCTGAAAGTTTCGATACTTTTGTATTTTTATATTTCATTAAATCGACTTTTTCAATAACATCTAAAATCTTTTCTTTTACTTCCGATTTTTTATATCCATTTACCAATAACACAAGTTCAATGTTTTGGTAAACCGTATAACTATTGACCAAATTAAAACTTTGAAAAATATTACCAATATACTTTTTTCGGTAATTCTCAAAATCAATCTCACGATATCCACTGGTTTCCTCGCCATTTACGTACATTTCGCCTTCTTCATACGTATCTAACCCGAGAAAGCACATTTAATAAAGTTGATTTTCCACTACCACTCTCCCCTGTAATCACCACAAACTCACCCATATCGAGTGTTAAACTAACCTTGGAAAACCCACTTGCTACGGTATCTTTTCCATAATAAAACTTGGATACATTTTTTAATTCAATCATATTTTCCCCTTTATTCTTTTGTTTTTTACAAAATCATTATATCATAAATTGGGGTTTGTGAAGTAATTTTGTTATGTTTTTTTACTTTTTATGATTGTTACGATACATAATCCAAGCTATATATTTTCTTTAAGAACCCCCAGTCGCGGAGCGACTGGGGGTTCTTATTTTTAATGGTTTAATTCCTTATATCTCTTAATCTTCATAGTTGAGGTTTTCTCAAATTCACCTTGCTTGATTTCTAGGTCTTTTACAGCTTTGTAAGAGGTTAATTTTTTGTTTATTTCTTTTATTTTGGTCCAAATTAGATTTCTTACTTCTTCTTCGGAAAGATTACCGTGGATTTCTTCTATTTTTTCATAATCTGGTAATACTCTTGCGGTTATGATTAATTCTTTGTCTTCTTTTTTGGTTTTGTTTTCTGGTGTTTTTCCATATATCATGGATTCTTTGACTTCTTCTATTTTATCAATTAGCATTTCGATTTCTTCTGGATAAATGTTTTTTCCGTTTTGGGTTACAATCACATTTTTACTTCTTCCTGTAATGAAAATATAACCATCTTGATCGATATAGCCAATGTCACCAGAATTAAAATATCCCTCTTCATTAATTACTTTTTTGGTCTCTTCTTCATCTTCATAATATCCCATCATTAATGTTGGTGATTTTATATAAATTTCACCTTCTCCATTTTCATTTGGCTTATCAATTTTAATATCTGCCCCTACAACTGCTTTTCCACAAGAGCCTACACATGGGTTATATTCTGGTGTTAGAGCTGCAATTGGTGCCGTTTCTGTTAAGCCATATCCTTGTAAAAAGGTAATTCCTATATCTTCTAACCATAATCCTACCTTCTTATCGATTGGTGCTGCTGCACATACGACAATTCTTAAGTTTCCACCTAAATTGTCATAGATTTCTTTAAATACTTTCTTTTTAATATCGATTCCTGCTCTTTTTAATGCATTGGTAAACGATATCATCGTATTTACCATCTTATCTTTTTTGCTTTTTACGATTTTTTCGTTTATCTTTTTATATAGACTTTCTACTAACAGAGGAACTGTTAAAATAGCCGTCGGCTTTGCTTCTGTTAAGTTTTGTACAATATAACGTAAGCCTTCACAAATGGCTATGGAAGCACCATTCGCAATTGGAAGTAAAAATCCTATGGTAGATTCATAACAGTGGTGCAGTGGTAATACCGAAAATAGTCGGTCTTTTGGATAGATTTTTACATAGGCTGATACGGCATTGATATTTGCTGCTAAGTTTCGGTTATTTAGCATAACTCCCTTTGAATTAGAAGTTGTTCCGTGAGGTAAAAAATAGTATTTTAAATTCCTCTTCATCAATTTCTATATCTTCAAATGTACAATTTCCTGCTTGCCTCATGCGATTTCCAATTTCTATTAAATACTCTAACCCAACAAATTTGTCTTGTATTTTTTGGTCGGATTTCATTTCGATAAAATATTCTACCTGTGGTAATTTTTCGGCTAATTTTTTCATATCATCTGCTCTTTTGGGAGAATAAATAACGCCAGACGCATTGCTTCTGTTTATGATATTTTCTAGTTCATTTAATGGTAATTCTTTGTCGGTTGGTACGGCAATTCCCACACCACATAACATCGCCATGTACGATACGTACCACCCATACTGGTTTTCTCCTATAATAAGCACTCGTTTGTCTTTCAAATTTAGCAAATGAATCAGAGCCGTTCCAAGACTAAATACATCCTGTCCAAATTGTGCGTATGTAATGGTTTTATAGGGTTCTTTATGGTTTGGTTTTTCTAAAATACATGGGTAATCGGCATATTGTTTTACCGATTTTAAAAAGAATTCTTTTACGGTTTTATAGTCTGATACATCTTCATATGGAGTGGTTCTATTTCGTATATTCTTTTTTTCTATTGCTTCAAAATCAAATTCATTTAATTCCTCTAACATATCGGTATGAATCTTCATTTTCTTAAATTTCATCTTTGGTATTTTAAAATCACGTATTCCCATTTCTAATCTCCTTTTCTTATCTATTATAGCACAAATTTTAAGTTTTAGCATTATACGAGTTGGTCAGGTGCACTTTTTTATGTCCATGACATTAAACCATTTCTTTCATCTTTATATAAATACCATATAACATCATTTATATTATCTATTATTTTGTTATTCTTAATCATATCATTTATTTCTGCTTGTGTTAATGTTTTAAAATCAATCTTTATTTTTAGATTTGTTACTGATATCTTCCTAAAGTTATCATCCATTAATTCTAATGTCTCTTTTTTATCTAGAAATCTATTATTATTTAATTGTTTATAACACAAGCATAGAAGTTTTAAGTATAACTCATTTTGTAATAATTCATTTCTATTATTTCTTAAAAATCTTAATAACTCATTGTAATTGTAATGATTATCGCTTTTTCTTAAATAATATACTGCATATAGTAAAACCGTTAACATGGATTTTTTAGTTTGTGAAATAAATACTTTATAGTATTCATTTACCTTCTCTTCTAATATTTCTTCATTTGTTTTTTTAACTTCTATTGTTATACGTTCTGGCTTTTTTTCTCGACTTTTCTTTTTGTTCTTTCTTAAGAAACATGGAATGTCAAAGTCGCTTAAGATACTTTTTGGTCTTGAGAATGAAGGATTATCTATATTGTATTCTTCCTCTTCATAACAACATTCATCCATACCTAATATATCCCATACTTTATTCCCAAAGGTACCCTTCGCAAATTCATTACTTAATTTTGTTTCTTGATATTTTGGAATTTCAACTAGTTTATTTTTCCTTTCATATATTGTTATAAATGACGTATATTTAGAGTTAATATTATATGTCTGTGCTATTTCTATTATCATTTTTTTGTAATTTTCTATTTTTTCCTCTTCATATGTATTTCTTATATATTCTTCTAATCGATCCATTTCTTGTTTTGCAAATAATACTTCTAAATCTACATTTGTATTATTCATCTCATCTCTCTTGATTCTCCATACATATTCTTTATTTAGACTTTTACCTTTTAATTGTATATCATCTTGTAATTTTTCTACTTTTGCAAAAACGTTAAAAAATTCATATTGAAATAAACATTTTTCTTCTTTTATTTCGTCTATCACTTTATTATTCCCATAATCAATTGTTATTTCTTCTAATAATGGGGTTTGTATTCTTGCAAATGTTCTAATAATCTTATCCTCTATTTTTTCATTCGGTTGTATTAATTCTGCTTTTCCATTACCTGCTTTCGCTAGTTGCTTTATAAAAAACGAATTAACATTTGTATCGATTCCAAACGGAAAAATTCTATTTTTATTTATATTACTTTGTACATATTTTATTATTTCATCTTCATTTCCGACTTGTCCATCTGTAAATAGCAATATTATTTTATCTGTCTTTTTTTCGTATAATGCAAATTTTATAGGATCTAATATTTCTGTTCCACCTAATGGTTGTAATGCATTGATATATTTTATTGCTTTTTGCATGTTTTCTTCATTATAATCAATTGATTGAATACTCATCGCTTCAAATTCTGATTCAAATGGAATTATATTAAATTTATCACCAATATCCAACTGGTTTAAACATTCAATTACCGCTCTTTTGGTTTCATCTAATTTTTCTCCCATCATAGAGCCAGATACATCAATGATAAAGAGATATTCCTTTTGACTATCTTCATAAGAATCTAATATTTCTGGCATAAATGATAAATATATAATATCCTTTCCATCCCTTGTTTTTGATGTAATTGCATTGGATGTTAATTCATTTTTTAGTTGTATTTCTAATTTAAAATCTTTTGATAAGTCATAATTTAATACTTCTATTTTTTCTGTGTTTCCTTCATCTATTACATTAATTTTATGACTAGGACAACTTATTCTTTTTCTATTTAATGATTTATCAATATTGATATTAAAATCTATTGTATAATCCACCTTTTCATAAACAAGTTTGCCAGTAATATTTGATTTATATCTAGGAGTAACTAATGTAGGCATTAAGATTTGTATGGTATTATCTGTAATTTCAAACTTATCAATATATTGGATTTTTACAGTAACTTCCTCATCTATATTAATTTTCCCAACAGAAATCCTAAATATATTATCTGTTTCTTGTTCCATCATATATGCGCTATCTCCTTGTACCATACTTCTTTGGTATTCTTTTTTCGCTTTTCCTTTTTCTTTGCATTTTCCCTTTAAGATTTTATCACCAATATTAATTTCAAACCCAATAACAGTTGCTGTTTCCACTATTGGAAATGTATATCCAACTTCTAACACATCTTTCGTATTGTTTTTATACACTTGCTCAATTTCAAATGAACCGAATTTCCCTATAACATTACCTGTTATTTTTACTTTTTTGAGAGCTAACTCCCTTAAATCCACTATATTCATATTAATCCTCCATCATTTTTTCTACATATTTTTTTACATTTTCTATGATATGTTTATATTTTTTACTTTTTTCTTCTGAATAATGAATTTCAAATACATCACATACATTTTCTCTAATGTATATTTCTTTCGTTTCATCTCTAAGCGTTTTTGTTTTTATTTCTTCTGTTTTCTTTTCTACTTTTTGTGTAGGATTTTCCATAATATATTCTCGTATCTTGTTTAATGGCATATATTCTTCCTGTAACTTTTTAATCAAAAGTATTCTTTGTAGATGATTATCATTATACAAACTATTGACTCCACTACCTTCTGGTGGCAAAAGTAATCCTTTGCTTATATAATAATGTATTGTTCTTTTCGTAACTCCTGCTTTATCGGCAAGTTCTGATACTTTATATTCCATTTTTTCACCCCTTACATTTTTATTTTATCACCGTTACGTAACGATGTCAATATATTTTAATCTTTGCCTATCTATGGTCCCATAAATGAAATGAAACAATAACCCTTTTTACTTCCTTCTTTTATCATATTTTCCATATATTTTATAAATCGATTATAAAAGCTAATAATATCCCTTTTATAAGTTTTGGTAAGTTTTATTCTTTCTTTTTTATTATCAGGTAACTTATTTATATCAATTTTATCATCTAAGTATAATATCCAATCATAATCTTCTTTCATATAATCCAATTTTGCATGATTAAAATCGTTTTCGAGTAATTCAATTATTTCTTTTATTTCATTAATCAAATCTCGTACAGACTGCATTGTATAATAATTATATGTTAAATACCATTCAAATGTAGATTGTACTCCATTTGTATATGAAACAATATCTACTCCCTCTCTTTTCTTATTGGCTAATAAATTATCATCAAAATATTTTAGTAACAATGGAAATAAAAATGCTCTAACATTCTCTTCTTCGATTGATATTTCTAATTTTCTATACTCTTCTACATTATCCAAATTATTGGTATCTTTTGTCAGGTCTTTCACTTTTACTGGCATAATCCAGAAATAAGAGGAGCTATCATGCCCTTCTTTAATTTCAATTAATTGATCGTTCATTATTTTTCCTCCTATTTCAATCCTCTTACTTACTATGACATAAAATATCTTGTACTCCTCGATTTTTTAATTCATTTAATACTGTCATCCAATAT
>CANSMW010000020.1 GCA_947648215.1 uncultured Clostridium sp.
GTTTTGTTATCATTCGGAAGGAAATCCGATTTACACAACTTTTACGATAGGCTCCCTCACGCATTTTTTATCATATTATCCTACATGCTGTTCTTTTTCATTACTATATTTTAATTTCGTTGCCATCCCTCCTCTAATATGTCTTTCTGCTTTATTTTCATCTAATATTTTTCTAACCTCCAACGCTAGACATGGGTTTATCTTTTGTAATCTTTCACTTACATCCTTGTGTACTGATGTTACTATTCGTAACGGTAGTATTGATGTCGTTGAAATTACTTATAACAGTTTGTGTACTACCTATTTCATTTAATAATTTTAATCTTACTTCTACATTAGAATCGCTATCTACTTCAATTACATCTATAATTGTTTTTAGCATTGCATTTGTAATTGTTTTGTTATTTAAAATATCATCTACTGTGCTTATTGTTTTTGTTAATTCTTTTTCTAATACATCTTTTTCTTTTATTTCTGATGTAATTAGTTTTAACTCTCGCTCGTATCTTGCAATATCTTCATTTAATGGATTTGTGTATTTCTTTAATTCTTGTATGTTGATTACTTCGTTTTGAAACATTTCCATATATTTTTGTTTTTTGCTAGTTACCTTCTCTATTTCTTTTAAAAGACTTTCTTCATTTCTTTCATTGTTCTCTCTTAATTTTGTAATATTATCAAACTCTTTTTCTACTGCCTTCATAAAGTTCTTTTTATTTGAAATAATGCTTTTTAGATATTCCTTTATAGCATTTAATAGTTCTTCTTCATCAATAACAGTAGTATTGGGACAATGATTTACACCCATTGAGTTTCTTCCACTACATACCCATCTTATATATTCTTTGCCATCTTCTGTGTATCTTCTTCTTATTCTTCTAAAGGAATAACCACAATGTTTGCAGTAAATAAGAGTACTAAATACATATTCTGTTTTTTCTCTTTTATTGTTTAGCTTAAATTCATTTGACCTTTGAGCTAGTATATCTTGTGCTCTATTAAATAATTCATCTGATATGATTCTCATTTCTGGCTTTTCTACTATAATCCATTCTTCTTCTGGTAAATCTTTTCTAGTTCCTGTTATAAAGTCTGTAACTTCTGATTTTTTATTTGTTACTCTACCAGTATAAATTGGATTTTTAAGCATTCTTACAATAGATGTTTGTACCCATTTTGATTTTGTTTTTTTAGTTCTTATACCTCTATCATTTAAGTTCCATGCAATTTTTGTTGTTCCAATTCCTTTATATACATAGCTTTCAAATATTTCTTTTACGATTTTTGCTTCTTCTTCATTTATTTTTAAAATGTATCTTTCATCTGGAATTTTGTCATAGCCAAAAACAATGTTAGGAACTCGTCCTTTTTTTGCAGTAATGTCTTTTCCAAATTTAACCCTCTTAGACATATTTGCACTTTCTTGTTGTGCCATTGCTCCTAAAATAGTCAGAATAAATTCAGATCCACCTTCCATGATTTCGCCATTGTTTAAGAAATCTACTTCAATTCCATAAGATTTTAATTCCCTTATGCTTTGAAGTAAATCTACTGTATTTCTAGCAAAACGGCTTACATCTTTTACTACTACTTTATCGAATTTTTTTGCTTTGGCATCTTGCATCATCTGCTGAAACTCTTTTCTGTGTTTTATTTGCTTTCCAGATATTCCTTCATCTGCATATAGCTTGTACAATTCATAGCCATTCTTTTTTGTAAATTCATTAAAAAATTCAATTTGTTTTTCAAATGATTCTACTTGTGATTCTTTTTCTGTTGACACTCTTGCATATGCTGCAATTTTCATAACATCACTACTTTCTATTTATTATTATCTGTAATTTTTGTTTCGTTCTGTTACATTTTAACATGTCAATTGCAAAAAAGCAAGAAAAAACTACTCTCTTTTTAGAATAGTTTTTTTTAATCTAATTCAATTAGTTTGCTTTACATACTTCATCCATTGTATAAACAAAGTTCTTTCGCAATTCTTTTTCCTTGCTTTTTAGTTTATTTATATAACTCTTAAAATATTCATTTAATTCATTTTGCATAATAATTAAATCTAAGCTAATTGCTCCATTTTCTAGAACAGTAACTAATTCAAATAAGTGACATGACAAACCACTCATATTATCTGTTGAACCAGAATGTACTAATCCACATCTAATATCTTCATAAACTTTCTCTGCAAGTTCTTTTGCATTAGGACCAAATATAAAAAATTCCTTTAAAAAATCTTCAAATCTTTTTTTATTTTGGTGTTTATTTGCTCCATACCTAAATTTAGCCAAAGTATCAATTAATGAACATTGTAATGTTACAATTGCAAATCCGTATTTAAGCATTTCATATCCACTTTTATTTTCCATAAGTTTATCAATTGCATAAAAATATCTACTTTGGATTCTATCAATAAAAATATCAATTGCTTTTTTCCATACATCTTCAGAACTATCTAGTTTAAAATCTAATTCTAAATAATCTTCATAAGTATATTTTTCTGATATATACGTTGCTGTAGGTAGTTTCATATTTTATTACTCCTTTATTTATTACTTATATATTTTTGATTTCTATTTTTAGGTTGTTCTGGTATTGTCATTTTTAATTTTCCATCTTTCAAAAGTGGATTAATATATTTTTCTCTAAAGTTCCTTGCATTCTTATATCCACAATATTCAAGTATTTCTTTTAAAGTTTTTGCTTCATTACAAAAATCAAGTATAAAATCTTCTTGTGCGTTTCTTGTGCGTTTCTTATGCATTTCTTGTGTGTTTTCTTGTGCATTTTTATTTTCTCCTGTTAAGTCAAGCAATTCTTCATCAGTCTTTCTATAAAAAATAACCATAAATCCATTTTTTCTAATTTCAAATTTTACTTTTACATCTGCTTTTGCACATACTTCTGTAATCCTTCTAAAACCAGAACCCCATTTTTCAATATCTTTTGATAAATATAAAGTATTTGCTATTAATGGATTTCTTGGAATAGATCCTTCTCCTTTAATAAAATCTTCTGGTTTATATCCTTCTGGAAATTCTCCAGGATTAAATATCTCTACTCTATCTTTATAGATTGCTACTTCATTACTTTTTGGATTTTTAAAGTCTCTATGAATAAGTGAATTTATTATTGCTTCTCTTATTGCTTCTAAAGGTATTTCTGGTATTTCAACTCTTTCCATTCCACCACTCTTGAAATTGACAGGCCATTTTATATTTTTTCTAATATATCCTTCTCCTGTTTCTATTAGTTCAAAAATGTTTCCAAAAACTTGATCTATATCTAAAAAAGTCAATTTTGTTTCTGTTGCAAAAATAGCCATTTGCATTTCAAGTTTTGCTTCTTTTGCAAATAGGATATACCCTGCATTTAACAATTCATTATTCTTATTTACTAAAGATAATTTTTTTAATATTTCTTCTTTGTTTGTATATGGAAAATTGATTCTTTTTGCTTTTCTACCTTTTTCTATAAACTCTTTTAACAATTCTTCATCAATATCATCTATTGTATAATCAGATATTTTGCTTTCCCATTTACCTATTTCGTTTTCATCTTTTAAAATTATTTTTCTTATTTCTTTCATCGAAAGTTGTCTATCTTCATCTCCAACTCTCATATAAGCTCGTCCAAAAGCTAAATAAGGAATGTCATCTCCTTCAAATTCAACTAATATACAGTCTTTATCATTTAATTTAACTCTATTCACAATTGGATATATCTTTGGCTCTATATTTTCAGATATTGCTTTTGAGACTTCTCTTATCGTCTTACTTGATACATCTTGTCCAATGATTTCGCCATTATCTTTTATTCCAAAATATATTTTTCCTCCTTGATGCTTATTTAATATTGAAACGATAGAAATTATGCTTTCTTTTAATTCTCCTGTTGTCTTTTTAAATTCTATCACTTCATTTTCTAAAAAATTTATATTTGCCATAAAATTATTCTCCTACATAAGTTTCTCTTTGCTCAAATTATAGCATAACTTATTTGAAATTTATAGTGTTTTTCTAAATTTTTACAATTCAAATTCATCTTCTATTTCTTCGCGAGAATTTTGATAAGTATTTGAATTGTTGTAATCAAATTTTATCTTTTTATCATTATCAGCTAGGTTATATGCAAGGCAACCTGCCATAGCTTGTACCATTTGTTCTTCTGTATTAGGATTAATAAATGTAATATTCAAACTCTTTTTCAAAATTCTCACCAACTTTCTTTTAATACTATGTTTTATTTAAAACTTTTAGTACATTATATGATGAGATTTTGACAGATTCAATTCCGTTTTATTTCCCTTTTTTCTAATTTCTTTCAAAAATCTTTATATTATTATTTTTCTCCATAAAAAAATCTTTTGCTACAGAACAATCCATTCTTAACCTAAATTTTTGAGCTGTTTTCTTTTTGTTAATATGTATTTTAGAAATTTTTTAGAATTTTATTTTTTGTTGCTCTGCTTCTATTATTACGTTTTCTCTAAACAAATTAGTTAAGAATGATAATTCCATAATCATGTAGCATCGAATTTCCCCTTTTCTTTAAATTCAAAAAAGAACTAAGAAAAATTAGTTTTAAATTCTAACTTTTCTAGCTCTTTCTTTTTCATGCTATCATTATATTATCGCAGTTTTATATAGTCAATTCCCTTTTTGTTCCCTCTTTTCTATTTTTCATATAATTTTGAATAAGTACACTAAAGAATAGCGGGGTTGAGCCTGTTCACTCGGTGAATTTTTACATCATATTTGCTAAAATTTTTGTTTCTTTATTAACTCTTGAAGGCTTGTCTTTCAATGTGTATAGGCATTGCGTTAAGCATGATTTCCTGCCCTCATTTTTAATGAGGTATTTTTGGTTTTAATAGTGTTTATGTCTACTTGATTAAATATACTTATCCTTAAATCCTCTTAATTGAAAAAGAATGTGCTTTTAAAATTGAGTCAAGGTTGTGCGACAGCACATGCATTTAACCTTGATTTGATTTTATAAAGCACATTAGAATTTACATATAGGATTTAAAATTATCTTTCTATTTCACTACATTCGTCTATTATTGGTTCACTTCCTCTATTTGAATTTAAAATTGCAGGTCTTCCTTTCCAAAGTGTTCTAAAGTAATTAACTATTCCCCTTATATCACTTCCTACTTTTATTCTACTAATATCAATACTATTTTCCTCTGCTATTAATTGAAACCATTCAAGAAGTTTTTCATTGTTCATAAAAGGAGCATTTATTATATATCTATATCCAAATAAATTTGCTCTTCTCCTCCATAATGCTTGACTTTTATGTCTTGATTCCATTCTTTCTATAATCTGTTTTTCAGTTCTTCCGAGCTTTCCTTAATTCTTCTATAAAATCTAAATCTGTTACATCTCTTTGCATGTAAATAGGACAAATCCTACTTTCATATTCTCTACATAATCTAATTAATAATTCTTCATCATCTACTATTACTATAGGTGATTTTCCTTGTTGAAATCCCATATCAATATCTCTTTTTTGAAAACCATATACTTTATCATTTTTTCCTGTATATACATAATCCATGTTTTCAACATCTAGAGTCGCACATCCAGGCTTAATTTCTATTGCATTTTCTTCTCCTGGTCTTAAATCTCTGTCAGAATACTTTTTAATAACTGAAATATCAGCATCATGAGTATTCATTAATAATTTCATTAAATGAGTTTTTCCACATCCACTATCTCCATTTAATATAATCAATTTATTCATTTTAATTTTTTCTCCAATCATTTCTTTTATTCTTTCCTATTAATATATTACCATAAATGATAAAAAAAAGAAAGTGCTTTTCCAAACACTTCCAATTAAGTTTTATCCCTAAACATTCTTATATTTTTTATAATAAATTTATACTACTCCGCACACCATATCAACTTCTATCGTTACCTTAATTTTATGATTTTCTATTCTCTTAACCCTATTTTTACCTTTTTTCTCAAAACTAATAAAATCTTCAAAAGCAATAAATTCAACTATTTTATCTAATTCTTTAGATATAGCACCGAGCAACACTCGACATGGCTCACACATAGGCTGTAGATAGTTTTGGCTTACCTCGTATGATGACTGTTGATTTTCTTGTTCTTTTTCATCATCTTTGCATTTAATTTCATTGCCACTTTTTAAGATAAATGTTATGACTCTCGGATTTGTTTCTCCATTACTTCCTTTGTCTCCTATTATAACTTTTTCTATCATTAGTTCAAAAACATCTTTATCAAATTCTGACATAATTTCATTATCTTTAAACAGAGTTTTAAACTTGTTTAATCCTTGATTTAAACTAATTGAATCTTCTAATTCTATTTGTAAATGCTCTTGTTCTTTTTCTATTTGATTGATTTTATTTTGTAATTTTGCTTTCTTTTCTTGTAATGTTTCTAAAGTTATTGTTCCATTTAAGTTTAAATCAATTAACTTGTCTATCTTTTCTTTTAAGATTAGTTTTTCTTCCTCTAGTTTTTTAATAGAACTTTCATTACTTTCTTCCTGTATGATTTCTTCCATTTCGTTTAAAAATGTTTGTATTAGTTCTTTGTTATAATTGCATAGTAATTTATAACTTTCTGTAAATGCTTCTTCTATAATATTTTCTTTCATAGCTTTACAATATGGGCAATTTTCTTTTCCGTGTTTTACAAATTCCATACAATGCCAAACTGTAATACTATTTTTAGTTCCAGAGTGCCAATTTCTTCTTGTTAATAAACTACCACAAAAGCCACAATATAGTCTACTACTAAAAGGATATTTTCTACTAAAGTTGCCTTTTCTTCTGCCAGAACCTCGTACTCCTCCTCGTTTTTGTAAAATTTCTTGTGCTTGATTAAACATTCTTTCAGAGATTATTGGCTCATGGTGTTCTTGTATGTAATATTGATTTTCTTCTCCCATATTAACTACTCTTCTATGTGAGATTGGATCTGTTGTATATGTTTTTCCTTGTAAGACATCTCCTTTGTATTTTTCATTTTTTAAGATACCTCTTATAGTTGATTCGTGCCATTTCTTTTTGCCTGTTGGAGTTTTGTATTTCATATTGGTTAGTTCTTTAGCTATTGTTGTACAACCTACTCCTTGACAGTATCTTTCAAAGATATATGTTACTATTTCTGCTTCTTCATAATTGATTGAGATTTCTTTTGTGTCCTTATCATATACATATCCTAAACAACCGTTATATCCAATTAATTCTCCTCTTTTCTGTTTCATCTGCAAGCCCAATTTTACATGAGAAGATATATTTTCGCTTTCTTGTTGTGCCATTGCACTTAATACTGTTAGCATAATTTCTCCTGATATTTCTAAAGTATTTATTCTCTCTTCTTCAAAATAAATAGCAATTCCTTTTTCTTTTAGTCCTCTTACATATTTTAAAGTATCTACTGTGTTTCTTCCAAATCTTGATATTGATTTTGTAATTATCATATCAAATTTGCTGTTTGTAGCATCCTGCATCATTTTCATAAAGCCATCTCTTTTATAGTCTAGTGTTCCTGTTATTCCTTCATCTGCATAAATGCCAACATATTTCCAATCGCTATTACTTTTTATCTTTTCTTCATAATACTTTAGCTGAGAATTATAACTGTTTATTTGTTCTTCTTTTTCTGTACTTACTCTTGCATAGGCACATACTCTTAAATTTCCTTTTATTTCTTCTCCTGTTGTTCTATTAATTCGACCTTTTTTCTTCTCTATAACTTGTACTTTCAAAATTAACCTTCCTTTCTCAAGTTTAGAGAATCTTTATGTGCTTATTATACATCAAAAGTTAAATTTTTCAAATACCTATATGTGTTAAATTATATTCTTGTAAAATATTTTGCTTTAATTCTAAATATCTTTTTTCTTTGATTAATCCTGCATTAAATGTTTTGTTTAGTATTGCTATTTTTATACTGCAATTAAAGATATTTTCATTTAGTTTGATGTTTTTCGTATTATCAAAATTGATTTCATATAACATAAAAATTCTCCTCCTTGAATGATTTAAATTTCAAAAAAGGCAACAGAAAAAGCCAGTCGGCTAGCTTCGACTGACTTAAATGTTTTACATTTTTTGATAATACGATTATATGATGGCATTTTTATAAAATCAATTCCGTTTTATTTCCCTTTTTTCTATTTTTGCTATTAAAGTGTTGATTTTTAAATAAGTACACTAAGTGAACTTGTATAAAAAATTTCGAAAATTTATTTTTTACTTTTATATTTTTTAGTTCACTTGGTGTACTTGCTTATTAATTTTTAGTATTTTTCAGTTCACCGGGTGAACTAATTATTAATATTTTATAAATTTTAAGTACACTTGGTGAACTTTTTTAATATTTTAGTTCACTATTCTTAATTTCAAACGAAGAATAGCGGGGTTCAGCCAGTTCACTCGGTGAATTTCTGCATCATATTTGCTTAAAATTTTTATTCTTTTATTAACTCTTGAAGGCTTGTCCTTCAATGTGTACAGGCGATATGTTAATGTCGCTTTCCTGCCCTCAATTTTAATTGAGGTATTTTCAATTTTAACAGTACTTATGTCTACTTAATTAAATATCCTTATTCTTTAAGTTTGCTAATTATATTTTTATTTTCCTTTCTTATATCATTTTTATAAACTTCATAAATACCAATCAGTAATAAAATCAAATCTCCTAAAACCATAAACCAGCTTTTATAATAAATATAATATGAACCATAAAATATTCCTGTTGTTATTCCAGAAATTCTAACTAATTTCATATCTGACTGCCATAAACAATATGTTCTAATCATTGACCCTATTGTTGGCAATAGAGAAATCCAACCTGCCCATGAAAAGTAACAATTTATTATAATTATTCCTTCAAAAAATAATAGGATAATTAAATATATAAATTTACTAAATTTCTCTTTGTTGATGAACATAAATGTTCTTATTAAATTTATTATACTTAATATTGCTCCTGTAAAAGCTGATATAATAAAATCATATACCGCTTCAAAAAAGCAATTTAATGATTGTACATATAATGATTTTTTTCTATCTTTAATACATATACTTACAAATAATGCTACAAATGCTAATATACTAAATATCATTTCTATTACTCCTAAAATTCATACTCTCTTATTTCACAATTTTTTAAATTTTCTGGTGGTAGCTCTCCATCTTTATCTATTCCATAAAAATATGCTTCAATGGCTCTAGCTGTTCCACTATGTGTTACTAAAAGGATTGTACTGTTTTTATAGTTATTTTTTATTTCTTCTAATAGATTATTAATTCTGTTACATAGTTCTACTACTGGCTCAATTTTCATTTTACTTTCATTTTTATAGTAATTGTAAATATCACCTTCCTCTGTTTCACAATCTTTTCCCTCAAATTCGCCTAAATCTCTTTCTATGAGTTCTTTTTTATAGATTATATGTAAATTTTTATCTTGATTAATAATTTCTGCTGTTTTCTTTGTTCTTTTTAACGGTGAACACATAATTAAATCTATATTTAACATATTAAACTTCTCTTTTGCTTCATATGCTTGTCTAATTCCTACTTCATTTAATTCAGTATCTTGTTTTCCCTGTATTTTTCTATCTACATTCCAACTGGTTTGACCATGTCTAAGTACATATATTTTCATTTTCTTCTCCCTTTTTTATTACAATTCCATTTTTATCAATTACAAAATTTCTATGAAATATCATATTTACAGTAATAAATTGATATAGTGATGATGTTACTTGTCCCATTCCTGTGCAATATGGTGTTCTTAACAATGACATTATCATTCTTAATATTCCTGCAAATAATTTATTAGATGTTACTTTTATTTCATATTCTTCTAACTGCAAATAACTTGTTTTTATACTATATATTGGATAAATTATAAAGTTAATTAATTCAAAACTCAAATATATAGCTGTAATTTTCAAGTCTAAATCATAATATTTTAAAGAAACTACAAGCATTATAAAAACAGTTGTAAGTAGAATACCTAATAATTTATATGAATTCATTTTATGATTTTTATAGTTGAATTTTTCTTTACTTATATCTATTTTAGCAACTGTTTTTATAGATTCAAATGAATCCCATTGTGTATCTGTTATTAATGCTACAAAATTTAATGCTAATATATATTTTTCACCAAATTGTAATGCATTACTTAATCCAAATAAGAATATTAAGAAAAATAATATATTATTGCATATCTCAACTGATTCATATTTTAAACAATTTATAATACTAATTTCAAACTTAAATCTTTTATATTGTTTTATTGTAACATAAGCAGTATATATCAATATTGCTATTAGTGTAACAACTACAATTTGCATTTTATTTTTTAATATTATAGCAGATAATATCAATATAATAAAATTTAAGAAATTTAATTGCATACAATATTTATTAGCTAATTTTTCCTTATCTTCAAAATATAATTTCTCTAATACAAAAGAAAATACTAATTGTATGTATAATTGAAAAATAGAATATAAAGCAAATTCTTTATAAACTGCATAATCCATATTCATAAACTCTATATATTTTCTTACATTAATTGCAAATATTCCAAATACAATAAATCCTATTACAGTTCCTAATGTCATTCCTGACAAAACTGCATTATTATTTTTATCTTTTTCTTTACTTATATTAGCACCTGTTGCAAATATACTTTTCATTAATGCCCATATAAATTGCAAAGGATATGTTAGTGTAAACACATTTACTAAATTTTTATCTACTAGTAATCCTAACATAAACCATGAAAGTATTGGTATTAGTGAAAATATTGCAGAATTAAAACTTATTTGTAATAATCTTTTCATCGTTTTCTCCTATTCTTCTATTTTATACCATAAATCAACAATTTTTAATAGTGTTTTGCCAATATTTACAAAACATATTTATCCTTACATTTGCTTAATTGATCCAAAATCTCCAATAGAAGTAATGTCAAGAGCGAACGAAGTGAGTTTATTTTACTCTTGATATTATTTCTATTGGAGATTAAAATTGGTATGCAAATGTTATAGGACGAATTTTTTAATTTTTTCGTCCTATGAATTTTTATAAGCCGAATTTTATTAAATTTTTGTCCTATAAAAAATAAGCATCAGTACATATCTACTGACACCCATTTAATAAAGATTCTCTATAACTCATTTTAATAAATTTCTTCTAACACTTGAAATATCTAGTTTTACTTCATATCTACTTATCCTCACAACCTATACCCGTTATGCTTACCATAGATACAATCATAAATTTTCTAGTATTTCAAACACTTTGCTCTATTTTCTAAAAATCAATTTATGTGTTTCCACTTACCACTTAAGCAACTACTTTAACTTTCACACCTAAATTTTGATGTTTTTCCTTTCCAAATTTGCCTTTTTCTTCAAAAGTTATAATCTCTGAAACCATATCAAAATCAAGTATTACCTGTCTTGCTTTAATTGTAGCATTGCTACGCATTCCACATGGCTGGTAAACTAAAACATATCTACACTATTTTTTATAATCTCTTTCTAATATTTTTATTGATTGTTCTGTTGGTTCTAATCCATATTCATAACTATCTTTAAATATTCTAGGCAATTTCTTCAATCTAAAATTTAAATCCTCTAAATCAAATTTATCTAAATCCAATTCTTCTATACCTAGCCAATTAGAATACATTTCGTAATCTTTACCTCTTTTTATTTCAAAGGATTTCTTAATATCTTCTAATCCCATCGTTCCACCACAGTCTTCAATTATTCCAAATCCCTCTCCTTCAATTACTCTTGGCAATTCTCTTCCAGTTATATTTTCATCTTGAAATATTTTTTCCAGTACTATATTAAATCTCCAATTATCTCCAAAATCATATTGAAATTCCATCTTTTGATTTTCTCTATCTAATATACATTTTAATTTTTCGTCTTTAGCATCTTTTAATTCTCTATACCTCTTATCTAATCGTGGAATAATATCATCATCTTCAAATATGCATCCATATTGTCCAATTTTAAAAAAGTCATCCTCTTTAAAATCTTCTAAATGCTTGTTATAGAATTCTAAATTATTGATAATAAAATTATTTAGTTCATCTACTTCAAATAAATATAAATGACTTCCCTGCATTTCAAACAAAGTCATCAATATATAAGCTAATCTTGCCATTGTTATATCATTTATAACCTGAAATCTTCTCCATATTTTTGGTTCATATTCTTGTAATTCTGCATATATTTGATATATTGGTTTACTTGCCATAATATCTCATCTCCTATTTTATAATTCTTTCTCTTATTGATGAAATTATTTTCTCTTCATCATAAGACTTACCACCTGTTTCAAATCTTAACATATCTATTCCGTTTTTTTTAGCTATATTATCCTTTATCCTATCTTTTTCTGATTGTTTTGGATTATTTTTATGATATTCAAAACCATCAACTTCTATAAATAATTTGGGCTTATTATCCATTTTGTCATATATAACAAAATCCACTCTTGCGCCATGATTTACATATGCTTTTTCTTCATCATTTAAATTGTCCAGATTTTTAAAAATATTTCTAATAACTATTTCTCTTTCGTATTTATAATCTTTATATTCTTCCTTTTTTAATTCATTATTTAAAATAGTATCCATTATATTTTCACTTTTGAATCTTGATTTATTAAGCAAATTGCTATTTAATTTTTCTAACTTTTTTGAATATTCTTTGTATAATAAATCAAATACTGAAACTATTTGACTATCAATAATTTCTGAATCCAATTCATTATATTTAATATACTTTAATAATGCCTTTACATCGTTTCCCTCTTCATTAAATAATCTTTTATCTGTTACTATAACAAATTGTTCAATCGCTCTTGAAACCGCTACATTTATCATACAAGGATCATCTACAAAATCAATGCCTCTTTTTCCCATGTTACTACTATCCAATACAGTAGAAAGTATCATTAGCTTTTTTTCTCTTCCTTGAAATTTATGAATCGTATCACTCTCTATATCTTCTTTTGTAGCTTTTTGTATATTATTTGCTTGCATTCTATAAGGTGTTGTAATTCCTATCTCGTCATTACTGTATCGATTTGTCCTATCATCTTGTAAAACCTCATCTTTTATAACTTCCAGTTCTCGTTCATTAAATGTACCTTTTTTATTTCCTCTTGTAATCTTTCTCATATGATTTCCTTCAACTGTATAATACAATATTAAAGGTTTCTTTACTTGTTGATGCTCTTTTGTAGAAAATGCTATTAATTCATTATTATAATATCTTTTATTACAAAATTCTATAATTTTAGGATGACATCTATAATGTTCTTTTAATGTTTCTTTTGGTATTTTATTACCATATGTTCGCAATATTGCTGATAAAATGCTATTTTCAAAATAATCCTGACATATATCAACTTCTAAATTAGATATTTTTTCTTTTATCGTTTTATCCACTATTTGTGGTAATTGTTTTTCATCACCTACTATTATTGCATTTTTGGCACAAGATAAGGCAAGTGAACCTGCTAATAAATCTACTTGTGAAGATTCATCTATAATTACATAATCAAACATAAAGTTATTTGGTATGCAATTTCTTAAAGAATAGGTTGTACTTAATACAATTGGAAATGCTTGTAAAAAATCATCTATATTTTCTTTATAGTTTTGTAAATTAAACTTATTATTTTTTTCATAGTATTTTATATATAATCTATTTTTGAAAATTTTTTCTGAAATATTTTGATGCTCCTTCTGTAATTGTTCAAATTTATGTGTTTTCAATTCGTTTTCTATTTTTTTATATTCTTTTTCAAGTTTTTCTATTTTTATTTTATAAAATTCTCTTTGTAAACTTAATATGAACTCAATCAAATGCTCGTCCAATTGCTTTAAATTGATAATTCCATATTTGAATAGTAATTTAATTTTATATAACCATTTTACTTTTATTTTTCCTTCATATAGTAATTGACTATCTAATAAAAATTCTAAAATTCTGTCATCCGTTTTATGATAAAAAGACAATTTTTGTATTTCTTCTATATTCTGTTTTTTATAATATTCTTCAAAATATCTTTGTTCTAGCTTAAATTCGTCTATTTGCTTTTCTAATTTTGTTTTTTCGTTGTTTTTATCTAATAAGTAATCTAAACTATTGTTTAATTCTTGTATACGATTTAGTAGTTGACTCTCATCTTCTTTTAAATTAAAGTTTTTAACATTCGGTTGAGGAACAGTTTCAAAAAATTTCTCTCTTTTGCTCTTTCTTCCTAAATCTGCAACTATAAAATCATAGCCATCTTTTTTTAGTTTATCCTTCACATTTTTTACTGCTTCATTATTATTAGAAACTACGGCTACTGTCTTATTTTGTATAATAGCCAAATTGGCTATTATATTCAATATCGTTTGTGTTTTTCCTGTTCCTGGCGGACCTTGTATAATTGATATATTACTTTTAAATACATTTTCCATCGCTTCTTTTTGGCTCAAATTAAATCTAAATGGATAAATTATATTATAATTTTCTTCTGTTGGTTTTATTAAGTCAATTTTATTAATATAATAATTCAAAATACTCTCTTGATTTATATAGTTTAATTTTTCATATTCCCTTTTTAAGAAACTTTCTTGTTTTTCTTCATGTTCGCTTTCTTCTTCCTCTTTACCACTTCTTACATAGTTTGATATTTCCTTAAAATATGCAATTATATTTTTATTCAAATTTTCTATTGTATTAGATTTAAACGATAAATCATTATATCTAAATATTTCTGTTTCTCCACTTCTATATATAATTTTTACAAAATCTTCAAACCTAATTACTTTTTCAATATTAAATAAGATTTGATTTTTATAATATATATCTTTTTCTTTTAAATCTACTATTATCGGTTTTTCTCTTACTATTACATTTATCTTACTATAAGGATATTCTTGTTTATTTTTATAAAATTTTATATTTATTTTTCCATCATTATCGCATTGTGAAAAATGTTCTATATCTTTTGTTTTATCTTCTCCTTTAAGAATTACTAATATCTTTTCTTCATCCATTATTTTTTCCTTTACTACTTTTATGGACTTATTTTACTATATCTTTCCATAAAAATAAAGCATTCTACACATTTAATATGTAAAATGCTTATAATTTTTATTTAATTACCAATCCCAACCTAATAACAGGATTTTTATCTGCTAGAAAAACTCCTTTAATTTCAATACTTTCTGGAATAACTTGTCCATTATTTCTACCGTTCTTTAGTGTTACTTCCGTGTGTACAGTACTTTTACTAATTCCAAACTTCTTTGCTGCTCCTCTTACGGTATCCCCACTATCTATAATATACTGTGCAAGATTAACGGCTCGTTCTTCTATGTAAATTTTCCCCAAATGAAAGACCCCCTTATGAATACGTTGTTTTCTACATTGTATTCATACGAGGGTTGTATTAGAACTTCAAATCTTTCTTACTTTTTCTAATTTCTCTTTTAAATAGTCTCTTAAAGGTTCATCTTCGCAATATATAATGCAACCGACATTTTCCTCTTGTTAATAAAATTCTATATGTATTTTTAATAATTTCGTCTACTAAATTTTCGCCCTTTTCTTTATTTTCTTTCATAATTTTTTGTATTCCATATAAAGCGTGATCTGTTTTTGCTCTTTCTTTATAATCACCTTCTACTTTTCCATTTCGATATATCATATCTTTTCCGATAATTACTCCTATATATTCAAAATCTAATCCTTGACAAGTATAAACACATCCTGCTCGCTCTACAGAATCTTCTGCGATTGCCCATTTTTCTTTTTTTAAATTCCAACTCATACGAAAATTGTATTTTTCTATTTCAATATCATATATTTGTGGAGCGTTTCTTGCTTCTTCCTTCGAATCCCAACAACAGCCCGCAACTATTCTAGCATTGTTATTTTTCTTATTTTTCTTTTTAATAAAGTTTCTTACTTCATTTGGATCATCTACTATCTTTACATCATAGTTAAGTTCAAAATCTATTTCGTCACGATTTTGTCTATTTCGCATTTGTAAAACATCCTCTACCCATGAAATATACTCAGTAGAACCAAAACATCTAAATTGTGATGTTAATTCGAATTGTTCTATGATTGCATGTTGTTTTTTAGCTATTTTCATTATTTCTTCTGTACTTCCTTCGTCTTTAAGTGTAATTCTTTGTAAATCATCAATAAAAAATATTGAAAATTTACTCGCATTTATAATTTCTTTTGTTTGATTTTCTCCTTTATTATTGTAGATACCTGATTTTTGTTTTAATCTATGAGATTCATCTACAATTAAAACATCATATTTTTCTTTCGTAACTTCAATAAATTCTGAAGAACTCCTTACCTCTTTTTTAATTCCTTTACAGTGCTTTTCTTTGCCTAATGTATATTTATATATCTCTCTTTGCGCTAATATCGGCGTAATATAACTTGCTTTTTCTATTTTGTAACTAAGGTTCGTATATATGTCTACTAGCATTTTCATGGCTAATACCGATTTTCCTGTTCCTGGTCCGCCCTTTTACAATCAATACTCTTTTTTTGTTGTCTTGCATCGATTTTTTCGCCATTTCAAGTGCTTTTTCATATACAATTTCTTGTTCATCAATTAATGTGATATATTGTGTTTCTTTCATTATGTCTACTACGCTAGGAGTTAGCTTTTTCACAATGGAAGCTTGACTTTTTTCTATCATATCAATTACTTCCCCATTATCCCCTTTTTCTATCTTGTCCTTTATAAATTTTCTTAATTTTTCTAAATCACCTCTTAAAAAAATAGGACATTTATCAATACATATTTTATATCTTTCATCAAATAATATATCTTTTTGTTTTAGAGTATAATTATGTAAAAATGCACATGAATATGTCTGTATGTTATTCTCGGCAAATGCTTGATTATAATTTTTTAAATAATAACTATAAGAATAGCCTTGAAAAGAGGGATGTACTCTTGGGGCTTTATTCTGTGAATCACTCATCATAACATATCCTGCTTTATCTGCTGGTTGTTTTACTTCACTCCATTGTTTCAATTCTATTATGATTGCCACATTTTCATTATTTTTACTTTTTCCTGTAATTACTACATCAATTCTCTTTTTCCTATCTATATTAGGAATCTCATGCTCTATTGATATTCCACAATCATTTGGTATACTATCATCTTCTAATAACAAATATAAATACGGTATTGAACCATTCCAAGAATTTATCATTTTATACTCTATTTTTTTTGCGACTTCTTTCTTATAACCTTCTTCTATTTTTGGAATTACTGTTTCTTTTCTAAAATCCTCTAAAAATTCTTTTTTTGTTGCTTTATATACTACCATATATCCTCCGCTTATGTTCCTTTGTTTTACTTTCTTTTTTTATTATGCCACAAAATAAACGATAGCACAATGGCTATCGTTTATTTTCTCTAATTTTCCTCTTTTTCTTTCCTATTCTCTGGCACCATTATTTCTTGCCCCTCTTCCTCTTTCCTACTTTCCTTTTTTACGCCATCCGCCAGCATAATAAACTGTACTTTTGCTTCTTGCCCTTCTTCTAACATTGTATAATTATTATATTCCAAAGAAAGTTCGCCTAACTTTCTTACTCTTGTTTCCATATTTTTTACTGTTCCATTTACCAAATTACAAATTGGTCCGATTCCTTCTTTTTGAAATCGATTCATTCCTTTTGCTAATTCTTCAGAACCTTGTTTTAATCTGCTTGCTCCATTGGTTAGTTGTAGTAGTGCTTGTTTTAATGGTTCCACTTTTGTATCTACTTTTTCTAATTCTTGGTAAATTACGGTTTCGTATTTGCTTAATTCTTGACTAATAACGCCTTCTACTGCTTCTCCACTTAGTTGTTTTTGAATTAGATTATTGGCAATTTCGTTTGCGATGGTTTTGGTGTAATTCTTTGCTAATTCTTTTGCTGTTTTTTCTGCAACAGTGTCAATAGTTTTATTTACTTCTCCTGCTATTTTATTTCCGTAAGCTTGTAATACTTGGTCATTTGCTAATTGATTTTGTAGCACCCCTACCATTTGTTTCATCATTGCTTTTTCATAGATTTCTAATAATTCTTTGTTTCCTCCTGTTATTTTATTTGCCATTTGTCCGGAAATATCGTTAATATATCTGTCCAAATAGCTTTTTATGTTTTGCTCTATCTGACTTGTATTACTTACGGTAATAGTATCGATTTTGTTATTGATACTGGTTTCTACTTCTGTTAAAGTCGATTCGGAAACAACGCCTATCATTTGTAAGGCTTGCATCGTGGTAATGGCTGGTGTACCGTCTGCATTTTTGGGTCCAACCGCTTGGATTTTTGCAATTTCATCCCCGTATTTTTTTACTAGTTCTGCTGGTGCCATTTGTGAAGTTTGGGCTTTTTTTGCCTTTATTTCTCCAGATACTTTATCTTTTGCTTGTTTTTTGATACCTTGCTCCATTTTTTTATTTTCTGCCTTAATGCTATTTACCAGTTCGGTAAGGTAGGCACTAATTTGTGGGGTCTTCATGGCTTTTTCATAAACTTCTTCGATGTCCTTCTTAAGCACCTCTTCTAATTGTTTTTCTTGTTCTTTTGTAAATACTCCACCATTTTTTTGAATTTCTACTAGCTTTTCGTTAATTGCTTTTTTGGTATATTCGATTGAAGTGTCGACTACTGAATTTTCGATTTCGGTTTCATGTCTTTTGATGGCATTCTGGGCCTCTATTTTTGCTTGCTTTTGAATACTTGGAAGAAGATTATCTAATTCCTGCTCTAATATTTTGGAAATTTGTTGTTTCATTTTCTCTTTATCCATCGCTTGTTTTTTTATGGTTTCATATTCATCAATCGTGGCATTTAACTCCTTCGATAACATACCAATACCATAATTTAATGTGTTCATACCGTCTTGTAGGGTATCTGCCCCATTTACTAACTGTGTATTTGCCTCTTGTAGTTCATTTACTTTACGATAAATGTCTCCTATTTCGTCTAGTTTATCCAAATCCTCTTTACTTTCTAAAATGTGTGGTGTTACAAAACTTGCAATGGTATCCATTTCAAAATCGGTGGTATCCATTTCGATGGTAACCTCACTTGGTAAACTTATTTCTCCTCCTAAACTTTCCTCTATTCCCGGAAATGCCATTCCGTATCGCAATCGTTTTGGAACCATTGTCGATTAGTTTTCCGTTTGAAATCGTAATGTTTTTATTGGTTTCATTGTTAATCACGGTTCCAGTCATTACCAAAAATGGCGTATAAATTACTTCATTTTTTCCATTTATATTTACCTCATGTTTTTCATGATTCGTATAGGTTAAGGTTATTTTTACCCTTCCGCTTTTTCCCACTATTTCGCTAACTGAATTTTCTTCCCCATTTAACTCATAGGAAATTTGGCAAGAAACCGGCAACTCTTTTTTACTCTCCCCTTGGTAATAAATATCGTTTCCATTTGCCTGCCATATAATGGTATTTCCGTCTTTTTCAAAGGTCTCATATCCATTGGTATTTTCGAGATTTATTAAATCTGATACATCTTGAAGAATTTGGCTTTCTACTGTATTTTTGATGTGAGTTGATACAATGGTTTGATATTCCTCTCCATTTGCATCTAATTTTGAATATACAGTTTCTTCTTTGGTATATGCCATAACTGGCATAGTATAACAAAGCATCGACACTACTGTTATCCCTGAAATTATTTTTCCTATTTTATTTGTCTTCATATTTCATCTTCCTTTCCACCTTAACATTTCCTCTCTATTTTTTCATTCCTATTGTCGTTTTACAAATCACTTTATCAAGTAACATTAAAAATGCTGGTAATACCATAATAACGGTTATCATACTAATAATGGCTCCTCTCGACATTAGTGTACACAATGAACCAATCATTTCGATTTTCGAATATGCACCTACGCCAAAGGTTGCACCAAAGAAGCATAATCCACTAACGAAAATAGAACCAATAGACGTTCCAAGGGCCTCTTCCATTGAAGCTTGTTTGGTATTTCCTCGTTTTCTTTCTGTTACATATTTCGTAGTAATTAAAATCGCATAATCAATGGTTGCTCCTAGTTGAATGGTACCAATCACAATCGAGGCAATAAATGGAATAATCGTGCCTGTGTAGTATGGAATTCCCATATTAATAAAAATAGCAAATTCAATGGTAAGCATTAAAATAATTGGTAAAGCAATCGATTTTAGCACCACAATCATCAAAAGAAAGATAATCGTGGTGGATACGGTATTGACACTGTTAAAATCATGATCACTAATTTCTACTAAGTCCTTCATGAGTGGTCCTTCTCCTGCTAAAATAGCCTTTTCATCATATTGTTTGATGATATTGTTAATATCCGTTATTTGATGATTTAATTTCTCGGTTGCCATTTCGTACTTCGAATTGATTAAGATTAATTGATATTGTTCATTTTGAAACACCTCTTTTATCTCTTCTGGTAACATTTCCTCTGGCAAGCCGCCTTTTGCTATTTTGGAATAAGATATCGTCCAGCCAATCCCCTCTAAGTTATCAATTTTTGCTAACATTTCATTTACTTGGTAATCTGGCACTTGTTTATCTAAAAGTACCATTTGTGTGGATACCATTTCAAATTCTTCTTTTAAGCTATTATTGGCTTCCACACTTGGAAGGCTCCCTGGTAGGGATTTATCTAAGTTATAATATACTTTTGTGTTTTGATACCCATAAAAAGCAATTGGCAATACTAGGATAAATACCAATATAATTGCCTTATCATGCTTTATATTAAACTCTTTTAATTTCTGAAATTTTGGTATCATTTCTTTATGTTTTGTTTTTTCAATCCATTTACTACCTTCTAGTATCATACTAGGTAAAATCGTTACTACACAAATAACACCAAACAATACTCCTTTTGCCATAACAATTCCAATGTCTTTTCCTAAGGTCAAATTCATACTACAAAGTGCCAAAAATCCTGCAATTGTAGTAAGAGAGCTTCCTAATACCGAGGTTAGTGTTTTTGTAATCGCTAATTGCATGGCTGTTTGCTTATCCCCTGTATGTTCTTTTTCTTGCATATAACTATGGTATAAGAAAATAGCAAAATCCATGGTAACCCCTAGTTGTAATACCGCACTAATGGCTTTGGTAATATACGATATCTCTCCTAAAAAAAAATTGGTTCCCATATTGTATAAAATGGCAATTCCAATGTTGAGTAATAGAAAAATAGGTGCTACATAGGAATCTAAGGCAATTTCCAATATCATAAAACATAATAAAGTAGCAATTACCACATAAATCACAATTTCCGAATTGGATAAATCTCTTGTATCTAAAACGGTAGCAGACATTCCACTAATTTTGCATTGATGATTGGTAAGTTTTCGTAACTCTTCAATGCTTTTTAAGGTTTCCTCTGAAGAAATTGCTTCTTTAAAGGTAACAAGCATAATCGTATCATTATTCTTATAAACTTTATCTTTTATTTCTTCTGGTAGCATTTCTTTTGGAATGCTCGTTCCCATGAAATCCTGAGCCGAAATTACTTTTTGTACATTTTCTAACTTACGTATGTTCTTTTCTAATGTAACAATATCTTTGGATTTCATATCTTCTACAATGATAATGGAAAATGCTCCCATATTAAAATCTTTTGATAAAATCTTTTCTCCTTTGATGGTTTCAATATCTTCTGGCAGATATACTAAGATGTCATAATTAATTTTTGTTGCTTTCATTCCAAGCACGGATGGAATGAGTAATAATAGGGCAACAATTAAAATAACTTTTCGATGTTTACAAATAAATTCTGCAAATTTCTGCACAGTAATTCTCTCCTTTCTATTTTGTTGTTAATACATAATTATAGAAAGTTTTTTTACTTTTGCAACTACACATTTCGATACTTATCTAGTTAATCGACACTTTTTTAAAAGTGTATAGGTATACAAGTGTCGATTATCTTTACAAGGATAGAAAAAAGTTATATAATTAATAAAAGAAATTTGATTAGAGGTGTCAGTTATGGGAGATTTAAGAACAAAACGAACCTACAAATTATTACAGGATTCGCTTTTTACATTATTAACAAAAAAACCATTTGATGAAATTAAAGTAAATGATATTTGCGATTTAGCAATGATACATAGAACAACCTTCTATACGCATTTTTCGGATAAATATGAATTATTGGATTATACGATTTCCGAAGTGGAAAAAGAAATTACCAGTAACTTAAAACCATATGCTTATTCTAACATTGAAGATTTTTATACCAATATGATTATGAGTGTACTAAATTACATTGAAGAACATCGAAAATTTTTCCGTTCCATTATGAAAAAAAATGAAAATACTGGATTTTTAAAACTATTTCATCGCACGTGCGTTTCCTACATGCAAGAAATGCTAAAAAAGGAAGAAGAAACTGGTATTACTCATACTGTACCAATCCAATTAATCTGTGAGTTTTACTCTGGTGCGGTCATTAGCACTATTGATTGGTGGGTAAAAACAAGTAGCAAATTATCCAAAGAAGAACTATGTAGACACATTACTACACTTATTTTTGACCCCCCACATGCTTAAAGAAGTGCCAATACTTTCTTTAGCCAGTTTAGTATTACATAGTACACCTCATCACGGTTAAGTTCGTTTAATAATTCGTGTCTTGCATCTTTGAATAGTCGTATTTCTACTTGTTTTTTTCCTGCTTTTTGTAGCATGTTCATTACACGAATGACTCCTTTGGACATGCCACCTACTGGGTCTTTATCTCCTGATATTAGTAATATTGGAATATCCATTGTTTTGTTAATATTTTTTTGTTTGGATAAATAATAGCTTCCTTTTAGTAAATTCAAATAGCCATTTGTAGTAAAATTAAAGCCACATTTTGGGTCTTTTTGGCATTTATCAATCTCGTTTTCATCTCGTGTAATCCAATCCGATTTTGTATGGTTTGGTCTGAATTTTTTATTAAAAGAACCAGTTATTAAATATTCTAATAACCCACTACGATATCGCTCCCCTTTTAACAACATAATCACTTTTGTTAATAATTGACCTACCACTAACCCCAATTTTTGCCCACTTGTTCCAGAAAGAATGACTCCTGCTAGGTTATCTTGATATTTGGTTAAATAGGTTCTTGTTACCAAAGAACCCATACTATGCCCAAAAATAATATATGGTAGGTCTGGATATTCTTTTGCCACTTCGTTTTGCAAAATATGAACATCTTCTACTAAATGCTCCCAACCATTTTCTTTTGCAAAATACCCCAAATCCTCTTTATTTTCTACACTATTACCATGCCCTAAATGGTCATGCCCTACTACAATATACCCCTGTGACATAAGAAGTTTTGCAAAATCTTCATAACGTCCAATATGCTCTTCCATACCATGTACTAATTGCACAACGCCTCTATATTTTTCTATTTCCTCATTTTGCCATTTCTTAGCATACAATTTTTTCCCTGTTGAAGACGTAAAATAAAATGTTTTTTCCATAATTTCCTCCTATTCTTCTACATATCCCTTCGATTTTAGGGCTTCTTCTAATTTGCTTACTTTTCGTAAAAGTGAATAAAAAAGTGGTGCCATGATGTAGTTTATGTGTTTTACTTGATTTTTAAAACGCATGTCAAATCCTTTTGCCTTTAAGCTATATCGTATTTGTTCCATTTCTTGTTTGATAATGGGAATAAAGGTAATGGCTAGGCTTACCATGATACCGATATTGTCTATATTTACCCCAAGCCATTTTAGTGGATATAACAATTGTTTTACTGCTTTTGCAATTTGCATAGTGGTCGTTGTTTTTCCGAAAAGATAGGTCATATGGCAAACCAAAATAAGTCGAATTCCAATTTGTATGGCTTCTACCAATTCCATTAGGAATAGGTCGATTATTACTGTAAATAAGATAAATGGCATTAGTTGCATAATGGTTTTGGTTACTTCTTTTATTGAAATACGGCATACAAACATAATTAATATTTGCACTATCCCTAAAAATGCTAGTAGGTAAAAATCGTTTATGCAAAATAACCCAATCGTATACACAAAAAAGGCAATCAATTTTATTGTAGTTTTCATGTTTTATCTCCTCGCTTTTAAAATTAATGTCATTTTTTAAGAACCCCCAGTCACGCTCCCGCGTGCCAGCCCCCTTGTTAAAGGGGCTTTCTTGCAACGCTTCGTAAGATCAAGTAAATTTGAGTTATTGGTAAATTATTATATATTTTTTAGCATTTTGTACTTGCTTATTGCATACAAACTTCAAAGGCTTACAGGAACCCCCCTTTAACAAGGGGGACGAAAGCGGAGCGACTGGGGGTTCTTAATATTGCCTCTACATAGTTTCCTTGCTGTTGTTTTGATAGATTTTAATTAGTTTTCTTGTGAGTTCTTGCATCGTCCATTCTTCTAATTCAATGGGTATATTTTGTTTTTTTAATTCCTGTAGCATGGTAAGGATTTCTGGTATTTTGATATCACTTTGTTTCATTTCTTCGATATGTTCTAAAATATCACGCTTTGCAAAAGTGGTTTTTATCTGCCCCTCTTCCATAAGCCAGATTTCATCGGATAATAGAATTTCATCAATTACATTAGTAATGTAAATAATGGTATATCCTTCTTGTTTTAAGTTTTTTACAATTTTGTATATTTCGTCTTTTCCTTTTGGGTCTAGCATTGCGGTTGGCTCGTCTAGTACAATATAAGAAGTATTCATAGCAAGAACACTAGCAATGGTTAGTCGTTGTTTTTGCCCTAATGAAAGAGTGTAGGCTTCTTTTTTTTCTTTTCCCTCTAAGCCTACTTTTTTTAGTGCTTGTTTTATTCTTTCCTCAATATGATTTAATTTCAGATTTTCCAAAGGAAAACGTATTTCATCTTCTACTTGGTTAAAAATAATTTGATTTTCTGGATTTTGAAATACAATTCCCACTTGTTTACGAATATCCAAAAAATGCTCCTTTTTTTTCGTATCTTTTCCCTCTATGAAAACTTCTCCCTCTGTTGGTTTGGTAATTCCTGCTATTAGTTTGGCAAGAGTTGATTTCCCGAGAACCATTTTTTCCAATCACACAAATAAATTGCCCTTGCTCAATCGTTTTATTTAATTCTTTTATGATTTTGTTTTTTTTATCATAATCATAGCTTACATTTTTTAATTCAATCATGGCTTTTAAATTTCTCTCCTTATTTTGTAACTATTCAAAAAAGTAAATAATTATATTTTTGGGGGTTCTTAAAATGAATTAATTTAAAAAAATGTTATCTCACTTCTTTAAATTCTCAATTACTTCTTTGTATGTATAGAAACTGCCTACTATAAAAATAGTTTTGTTTTTGTATTCATTTTTGCATTTTGCAAGAGCACCTTCTAGTGAATTTACGTACAAATCATTTTTTCTATATTTTAATGCTTCTTTTAATAAATCTTCTTTTTTTACATAGCATTTTACCTCATCTTGCTCTTTGGTTCCGTCTGTGAAAATAAAGATAGATTTTGTATCTTCCATTAGTTGTTTGATAACGGTTTTATAGTCTTTTGTTTTTAAAATGGATAACACATATACTTTTTCCTTATTTTGATAATATTGGTGGATGGTTTCTTTTAAATTACAAATGGCTGGTTCATTGTGTCCTCCATCAAATATTATAGTTGGATTTTGATAAATCTGCTCAAATCTAGCTTTATGAATTACTTTCGTTAATCCCTCTTCTACAGTCTCTCTGGGAATACCATATCCTTTTTGTTGTAATACGTTTATTGCTTCTAATACCATACACGCATTTCCAATTTGCTTTTTCCCTTTTAGATTTATTTTAAGCTGTTTTTGTTCTTTATAATCAAATACTTGGTATCCATCTTGATAAAATATATTTCCAAAATCTTCTTTTCTAATTTCATGTAGTATATTGTTCTTTTTTCTACAAGTTTCTTCTATAATAGCATTTACCGCCTGTTCTTGGCAAAGAAAAATCGTCTCCGAATTTTCTTTTATAATTCCTGCTTTTTGAAGGGCAATCTCTTCTAAGGTATTTCCTAAAATATCCATATGGTCATAACCAATCGATGTAATTATCGATACCACTGGATGTACTACATTGGTACAATCCACAAGTCCACCTAAGCCCGTTTCTACTACTACAATATCGCACTTTTTTTGTACAAAATAGCAAAACGCCATTGCTGTTTCAATTTCAAATAAGGTCACTTTTACTTCGTGTGTACCGTTATACTCCTCCACAAACGGTTTCAATTGGTTGGTTAATTCTTCTAATTCCTCCTCTAATATTTCCTCATGATTGACACGAATTCTTTCAGAAAACCTTACAATATGAGGTGACATGAACAATCCCACTTTATAGCCTGCTTGTTCTAACACTGTGGATAGCATCTCACAAACACTGCCCTTTCCATTCGTTCCTGCAACATGAACTACTTTTAGGTGTTGTTCTGGATGGTTAAGTTTTTCCATAAAATATTCGATTGCCTCTAGGGTTGGTCCTTTGGTTCCTTTAAAAAACCCAGCCAAATACTCCTTTGTTTTCATGATTTCTTTCCTTCCCTCAAGTCCTAGGTTAAAGTACATTTTCACTTTATTCTTCATACAAATAACGATTTACCATTGGCCTTGTTATTTTCTCTAAAAAGAAAATTGTTACAATGCGTATTGGAAACATAATGACTTGTGCTAGCACTCTTGTAGAAACCACTACTAAATATGCTTTTCCATACATTATATTTAACCACATGGAAACCACAAAAATTTCTACAATTCCTAACACTAATAGATTACTAATGATTAATCTTATTATCCATTGTTTGCTTGTTCTTTCTTCCCCTTGTTTTTGATATAAAAACAAGCCATAAATAAGTCCTGTCAATCCTGCACTTACTGTAAATCCTGGGAAATATGTACCAAACGGAAATAAAATTGCTCCTATCAAATCTCCTAATGCTGCAATTAGGGTAGTATACTTAGGTCCTAACCAAATACTTCCCATCATAATTGGTACAAATGAAAAACTAATTACCAATAATGGTGTTTTAATCGATATAAATCGATTTAGTACAATGAGTAATGCTAATAAAATCCCAGATAAAATTACTTTTTTTAATTTTGACATAAAAAATTCCTCCTTTCAATATTTGTCCGCATATTGAAAGAAGGAAACATATTCTATTTGTTTGCTTCTAAAAATAATATCAATAGCGGAATGCGAAAACAAATACGCGAAATACTTTCTTGCCCTAGTAACAACTTCCCGTCTACTAGGTCTTAACGATTTATTTTCTACTCTATTTTTTATGAATTTATATTATCATACAACTTTTTACAAGATTCGTCAATCCCTATATTACTATTTTATAATAAATGTTACATTTTTTAATATTTTATATCAACTGTATCTACTTTATTGTCTAACACTTTAATACCAAGATTTACCACTATTTATATTAGCTTAATTCATCTCTGCGTTTCAAACTTCCCTTGCATTTCCGCTTCTGTTTCTGTTTTATATGGTTCTATTGCAATACTAACATCTTTATCTTCTCTGTTTAATATTGCCTCCATTTTTCTAACTAATTCATCCATATTGATTTCTAATTCTGCTTGTAATCTCATATTTGGATTTAATATTTGTGTCCCCAATAATTCTTCTTTTTTTACATTATAATAATATACACTAGTGTCCAATTTATAGTAATCTTCTATTATTTGTCTTTCTTGTTCTTTTGTCACATTTTGTTCTTCAACTTGCATTATTGTTTGATAAGTGTTTTTTATTTCTTCTACTGTGTAGATGTTTTGTGTAGAATTTATTTGTAAACTTTCTTTAAATCCTTTATCTTGTTTACTTAAATTATAGATATACTCCTGTTCTTTTCTACTAGCACTTTCTAAAGCTTCATTTTGTGCTTTTATCCCATATTTCTCTTCTATCTCACTTTGAGATAATTTTGCTGGAAGAAAACTTTTAATATATTCTTTTGGAATATCAAACGTTGAAATATCGTCACGCCAAAATAAATCTGCCCACGGTCTTCTTTCTTGCATTCTATCTTGTTCAGTCTCTCGTACATTTAAGATATGAATTTTTCCGTCTTGAAATATCCCTATAAGTGTACTAGTTGGATCAATAATTAATGTTAAATTGTCCTTCTTGATATCTATTAAAACAACGGCATGGTTTGCAGAAAAAAACTCTCCCCACTCCACATAATCTGTTTTTTTGATTGCTAACCCCTCATTATAGGATGGTAAATCCTGTATTTCAAAGCTTCTCCTCTCAATATTTGTCCTTTCTTCAACTACAACATTTTCGTTTACAAAAACGGAACAAACCCTTGCATTATACTTTGGATTAATAGCGTTCATTTTCATAGCTACATCGTCCGCCATATTTCTACATACACCTTTTTTACTAATTCCTATATCTAATCCAAAGCATGCTTCTATGTCAATTTCTGGAGTTTTATATCCTTCTATTGTAGCCCACATATCTTCTTGCACTTTCATAATTGTTTCTAAATCTGTTAATTGTAGTACCTTTACATAATCTGCATAATTTTCTATGCTTTTCATATACTGCTCTATTTCTTTTTCATATCCAATTTTTGTTTTTTCTCTGTACTCTTCAGCATTTTCAATTGTTGTATTTGCCGCTTCTATATATTCATTTATTGCATATCCCGTTATAGCACTTCCTTCTATGAAAGCCCCTGTTCCAATACCTATTCCTATGCTCGTAAGCATTGCTACTCCTGCTAGCTTTATTCTTCCCATAATTGCTTGAATTGAACTTTTTCCATAAATCTGTTCTATTTCGCGCTGTTTATATTCTCTTAGTTTCCTATTATATGTTTTTGCTCCATATCTTAAATAGATGGCTTCAAACTTACCTTCATACATAAGTTTTTTAATATCTTCTTCTTTATATTTTCTATCAACACTTTTTACAAACTCTTTTTGTCCAAATTGTCTATAAATTTCTTCATAATCTTTATTTTTTCTCAATTGCTTTATTGTTTGCTTTTCTTGTTTTGTCATATATTTCTTTCCTTTCGTATCACTTTCTCATTTAGTATATCATAATCATTAACATATTGTAAACGATTTTTCAACATTATGTCATCCCTTTTGCAAATACTGTCAAATTATCTTTTACAATTCTGTTAAAAAATCACTCTAAGCCTTGTTTTTTTCTTAAAATAAGTATAGAATAAAGATAAATTTATTTTATGGAGGTAGCGTATGGAAGAATTATCCAAAAGTAAGTTATATGAAGTGGAAGCGGTTTCTAATTTTAAGGAACTGATTGAGCGTTCTTGGAAACTTTATCCAGATAAAACAGCTTTTATTTATAAGAAACATCCAAAAGATACCACTTATATTCGCCATACCTATACCAATTTAAAAGAGGACATCGGTCATCTTGGAACAGGATTAATTGATTTAGGACTAACACGGAAAACGTGTTGCCATTATTGCTCCAAACCGCTATGAATGGTGTGTTAGTTATTTAGGTGTTACTACTTCTCGGTATGATTGTGGTCCCTCTTGATAAGGCTCTTCCCGATAATGAAATTGAGAGTTCCATTCTTCGTAGTGAAGTGGAAGCCGTTATTTTTGATAAAAAATATATGAATGTATTTCAAAAATTGCAAAATCAGCCCAATTGCTTATTAAAACATTATATTTGTATGGATATCGAACAAGATGATGGAAATGTTCTTTCTTTTTCCCGCTTATTAGAAAAAGGAAAAGAATTACAAGCAAATGATGACCACCGCTATGAGGAAGTAACCATTGATAACAATGGTATGACCATTATGCTATTTACCTCTGGTACAACATCGCTTGCCAAGATTGTTATGCTATCACAAGCCAATATTTGTGCCAATATTTATTCCACTGGTTGTATTGCAAAGGTAACTTCTGATGATACTTTTTTATCATTTTTACCTTTACACCATACTTATGAATCCACTACTACTTTCTTATATGGTCTTTACTGTGGTATTACCATTGCTTTTTGTGATGGTCTTCGTTATGTACAGACAAATTTAAAAGAATATCAAATTACTGGTTTTGTTTGTGTTCCTCTTATTTTAGAAGCTATGTATAAAAAGATACAAAAAGGAGTAAAAGAAAAACATTTGCAAATTCCTTTTGCTATTTTAACCACTATTTCAAATGTTTTACTAAAATGTGGGATTGATGTCCGCAGGAAATGGTTTAAATCCATTCTTAATGAACTTGGTGGTTATCTACGTCTTGTCATATATGGAGCTGCCCCAATGGACACCTCTACCATAAAAGGTCTTAAAAGCATTGGTATTGAATTATTAAATGGATATGGGCTAACCGAAGCTTCTCCGATTGTCTCTGCGGAAAATGATACGTACCAAAAACCTGGCTCTGTTGCCTTTGCTCTTCCAAATGTAGAAATTAAGATTGAAAATCCAAATGAGCAAGGAATTGGTGAAATTGTAGTAAAAGGTCCTAATATCATGTTGGGTTATTATGATAATCAAGAAGCAACCGATGAAGTGTTAATCGATGGTTGGTTCCATACTGGTGATTTAGGGTATTATGATAAAGATGGCTATTTATTTATTACAGGAAGAAAGAAGAATGTGATTGTTTTAAAAAATGGAAAAAATATTTACCCAGAAGAACTAGAAATTTTAATTGCTCGTCTTCCCTATGTGGCTGAAAATATGGTATTTGGTAGACCAACTGCCAGTGGAGATTTAGAAATTAATGCTAAAATTGTATATAACTTAGAATACTTAAAACAAACTTATCCAGATAAAAGCAAAACAGATTACAAAAACATGATTTGGGAAGATATGAAAAACATCAATAAAACAATGCCTGCTTATAAGCATATTCGAGATATCATCGTAACCGACGAACCAATGATTAAAACCACGACCCAGAAAATTAAACGAAATGAGGAAATAAAGAAAATATTAGGAGAATAAGAACCCTCCGTCAGGGCTACTCCCTGCCACCTCCCTTAAATAAGGGAGGCTTTTCTCTACCTTTCAAAATCACAATGCCAATCTAAAACAGTAGAGTAAAGGCCCCTTTACCTAAGGGGGCTGTCGCCATCGGCGACTGGGGGTTCTTACATTACAAATTGCAATATTGCAACAATTACAACACCAGGAACACCTAGTATTCCTACAATTAATGCGGTAATCCAATTTAGGTTAATGGCAAATGCAAAGTTTGCACCAATTAGATTGATGATAAAAATAAGCACTCCACCAACAATTCCATTAATAACTAATTTGATGATTAATTTCATTGGTAATGCTAATAGTTTTAGTACGACAAATAAAATCCCTACACCAATTAGAATTGGTAATATCATTGTAAAATCCATGTTTTCCCTCCTTTTTCCTTTGTTAATCGTTACTACACATATGTTTTCTTGTCATTTCTAGTAAGTTTAATTCGGTAAATCCAACAATTTGTGTTTTGGAACGGTCTTGTTTTAAATTTTCTTGTAATACTTGTATAATTTTTTCCTTATGCTCTTTTTCTTTCATATCGATATAATCGATAATAATAATTCCACCAATATCACGAAGTCGTAATTGTTTGGCAATTTCAATACTCGCTTCTTTATTTACGGTATATACGGTTTGTTCTAGGCTCTTGGTTCCGATGTATTTTCCAGAATTCACATCAATTGCCGTTAAAGCTTCGGTTTTATCGATGGTAATAAAACCACCACATTTTAGCCATATTTTTCGGTTTTCTATTTTTTCTAATTGTGTTTGTAAATCATACCTATCCAAAATGCTCTCTTGTTTTTGTAGTACAATTTCAATTTGTTGTCCATTTTCTTTTAACATTTGTTCAATTTCTTGTTTTTCTTTTTGAGTATTTACGATAATTCTTGTAATATCTTGGTCAATTAAATCCACTAAAATTCTTTTTACCATATCCGAATTTTCACATACCAATTTTGGTAGTTGTGTTTCTTGTTTTGCTTCTTTTTGAATATTTTTCCACTTTTCAAGAGTTTGTTTCATATCTCGTATAATATCTTCTTCCTTTTTTCCCTCTGCAGAAGTTCGAACAATGATACCAACTCCTTCTGGAAGATGTTGCTCAATCATTTCAATTAAACGAGCTCTTTCTTTTTCCTTTTCGATTTTTTGGGAAATCGTAATAAACTTTACGCCCGGCATAATCACACAAAATCTTCCTGCTAAATTAATGTGAGTAGAAACCCTTGCCCCTTTTTTATTAGTACTGTCGCGTTTTACTTGTACCAAAATTGGCATTCCTACTTTTACAATATCTTTAATATTATTGTTTTTTACAGCCTCTTCTGGGTCTTCTGTTTTGGTGTCTACTTTTGGTAAAATGTCTTTAATATGAATAAACGTATTCTTTTTTTCACCAATATCTACAAAAGCGGCTTGCATTCCTTGTAATACATTTTGAATTTTGCCAAGATAAATGTTTCCTTCTAATCGCTTCATATTGCTATTTTCTTCATACTGCTCCAATAATTTTCCATTTTCTACCAATAGTATTCTTTTGTTCTGTTTGGCATCTACATTGATTATTATTTCTTTCATCTAGTTTCCTTTCTAATTGTTTCATTATATTGATTCATTGCATGGTCAATTCCACTTTTTAACATATCGATAATTGCCATACTTGCTTTTTGAATTCCTTGTTCTAATATGGTATATTCTTCTTTTGAAAGCTTTTCTAACACATAATTCATTCTATCATGTGGGCGTAGTGGTGCTCCAATTCCAATACGAATCCTTGGAAACCCTTCACTTCCTATTTGCGAAATAACAGATTTCATACCATTATGGCTTCCTGCTCCACCTTTTTTTCGTATTTTCATGGTTCCTTTTTCAATATCCATATCATCATAAATTACAATTACTTGCTCCACAGGAACCTTATAAAAATCCACAAATTGCTTTACAGCTACTCCACTTAAATTCATATAGGTTTGTGGTTTGATAAGCATCACTTTTTGCCCTTCTATTATCGCTTCTCCATAAATGGCATCAAACTTTTTTCGTTCCAAAGAAACCATATATCGGCTAGCAATTTCGTTTACCACATCAAACCCCATATTATGTCTTGTTCTCTTATACTCCTCCTCTGGATTTCCAAGCCCTACTATTAAATACATGCTCTACTCCTTTTTCTTATTTGCTTATTTATTTTACCTCGTTTTTTTCTATTTTACAAGCTATTTTTATCATTTTTACCATTTTCGTACTCCCTCTATATGGAGCATACGCATTTTTTCATATTGGTAGCTTGATAGCCTTCTTGCATACGAATCTACTGTGGATTTCTTAAATATGCCCATTTTTTGGCATATTGTTTAACTTGTTCTCGATTGTATGTTTCTGTTCTCATAAAAACACGTATAATCCAATTATTAAATTATTATATAAATGATTGGATTATTTCTCCT
>CANSMW010000021.1 GCA_947648215.1 uncultured Clostridium sp.
AAGCTCTATTGTGCCGAAGATACTTGTGGGTTACCCTACTGGAAAAATAGGTCGTCGCCAGGTTTTTTTATTATTTTTAAGAAGCGATAGTTTAGAAATGAAGAACATTTTTAAACTATCGTTTCTTTGTATTTACAGGGGCTAAAAAGAATGATATACTTAAAAAAGTAATATATATGACAAGGAGATTAGAAATGAGTAAAGTGATGTGGAAACCGGGGAATTTTTTATATCCCATACCAGCAGTTTTAGTATCATGTGGAACAATGGAAGAATCGAATCTTATAACCGTTGCATGGACAGGAATTTTAAATACTAATCCAGCAATGGTCTATATTAGCGTACGACCAACAAGACATTCCTATGAAATCATCAAAAAGCAAGGAGAATTTGTGATTAATTTGACAACTGAAAAATTAGCCTATGCAACCGATTGGTGTGGTGTAAAATCCGGAAAAGACCATGATAAGTTTCAAGAAATGCATTTAACCAAGGAAAAAGCAAATTTTGTAAAATGTCCACTTATCAAAGAAAGCCCTGTATCAGTTGAATGCAAAGTAAAAGAAATAAGAGAATTTGATAGTCATCATATGTTTATTGCAGAAGTGATATCAATTGACGCAGATGAGCAATACATTGATGAAAAAGGAGCTTTTGATATTAGTAAGTGTAATTTAATTTCCTATAGTAATGGTGGATATTATACCATGGGAAAGAAAATAGGGAAATTTGGATTTTCCGTAGAAAAGAAAAAAAGAAAATTAAAAAAGTAAAGTAGTAATTTTTTACAAAAAAAGTGAAGAAAAACGAAGGTTTTGCTTGACTTTTTTTTTGTATGTGATATAATATTTTAGCATATTGCTTAAAAAAGCTATGCTCACATCGTTTTAAAAGGAAGCTAAAAGATTACGGAGGTGTATTTAAATGGCTGCAAAAGGACCAAGAGAACATATCACATTAGAATGTACAGAATGTAAAAGAAGAAATTACGTAACTTCAAAGAATAAAAGAAACAATACCGACAGATTAGAAATTGTAAAGTATTGCAAATTCTGTAAAAAACGTACAACACATAAAGAAACTAAATAAGTTTAAGCGATTTTGGAGGAATAAAATGGCAAAAGTAGAAAAGGAAAAAAAAGAGAAAACTCACTTTTTTAAAGATTTCAAAGCAGAGTTAAAAAAAGTTATTTGGCCAACACCAAAACAAGTAGTAAATAATACCATTGCAGTTGTTGTAATTGTGTTAATTACTGCACTGATTGTTTTTGTGTTAGATTTGACTTTTGAAACATTAAATACACATGGTGTGAATCGATTAAAAAGTATTGTTCGAGTAGAAGAAAATGTGATTGATAATAACACAGTAGATAACACAACCAATACAATCGATGAAAAGAGAGAACAAGAAACCGATGCTAACACTGTTCCAGAAGAGTAAAAAAGTTAAAAAGGAGGCCTAAGTAAGATGTCTCAACAAGAAACGTTAGAAGCCAAATGGTATGTGGTGCATACTTATTCTGGTTATGAAAATAAAGTAAAAGCAGACTTGGAAAAAAAGATAAAAAATCGTGAGTTAGAGGACTATTTTTTTGAAATCATTGTTCCAATGGAGGAGCAAATTGAAATTAAAGATGGAAAAAGAAAAACAAACTTACGAAAAGTATTTCCAGGGTATGTTTTAATCAAAATGATCGTAACAGATGAATCATGGTATATCGTTAGAAATACAAGAGGAGTTACTGGATTTGTTGGTTCTGGGGCAGACCCTATTCCATTAACCGACGAAGAAATTCGTAATATGGGATTTGATGCAGCACCAGTTAATATTGATTATGACGTAAATGATTCTGTAAAAGTAATTAATGGACCACTAATTGATTTTATTGGTATTGTTCAAGAAATTAATAAAGAAAAAAACAAAGTCAAAGTATTAATTTCAATGTTTGGAAGAGAAACACCAGTAGAATTAGAATTTGCACAAGTACAAAAAGTAAATTAAGTTTTAAAACTTAACATAGAAACTTATCCATGATTTTGCAATCATCTTTGAGGATTACAAATCATGATAGGGGTTACTATAAAATTTGAAGGTAGGTGAAAAAAATGGCAGAGAAAGAAATTTCAAATGTAATTAAATTACAAATTGAAGCAGGAAAAGCAACTCCAGCTCCACCAGTAGGACCAGCATTAGGTTCAAGTGGTGTAAATATTATGCAATTCGTAAAAGAATTTAATGACAGAACAGCAAATCAACCAGGAATGATTATACCAGTTGTTATTACCGTATATAAAGACAAATCATTCGAATTTATTACCAAAGTTCCACCAGTTGCTGTACTTATTAAAAAGGCATTAAAAATTGCAAAAGGTTCTGGAAAGCCAAATAAAGAAAAAGTTGCTAATATTACAAAGGAACAAGTAAAACAAATTGCTGAGACAAAAATGGAGGACTTAAACGCCGCTTCTTTAGAAGCAGCAATGAGCATGGTAGCAGGAACCGCACGTTCTATGGGCGTTGTTGTTACCGACTAGAAGATGAAATAAAATGTGGGAGAACGAAAAGTTCGTTATTACCAAAGGAGGATTAAAGTGAAACAAGGAAAAAGATATGAAGAAGCATTAAAATTGGTAGACGCTTCAAAATTATATGAAGCAAAAGAAGCATTGGAATTAGTAGAAAAATTCCCAAAAGCAAAATTTGACGAAACCGTTGAATTACATGTTAAATTAGGAGTAGATTCAAAACATGCTGACCAACAAGTACGTGGAACTGTTGTACTTCCAAATGGTACAGGTAAGACCTTACGTGTATTAGTATTTGCAAAAGGAGATAAAGCAAAAGAAGCAGAAGCGGCAGGAGCAGACTTTGTTGGAGCAGAAGAATTAATACCAAAAATTGAAAAAGAAAACTGGTTTGAATATGATGTTATTGTTGCTACACCAGATATGATGGGAGTTGTAGGAAGGCTTGGTAAGGTATTAGGACCAAAAGGATTAATGCCAAACCCAAAATCTGGAACTGTTACCATGGATGTAACAAAAGCCATCAGTGAAATTAAATCTGGTAAAGTAGAATATCGTTTAGATAAAACAAACATTATTCACTTAGGTTTTGGAAAAGTATCATTTGGTGCCGATAAGTTATTAGAAAACTACGAAACCGTAATTGATGCCATCATCAAAGCAAAACCAGCAGCAGCAAAAGGTCAATACATTAGAAGTGTAGCAATCACAACAACAATGGGACCAAGTGTATACATTAATCAAAAATAAATGATTATGAAAATAAAGTCAAGATTGCCAAAGACAGTAGGCATATTAAGTCCTACCGAGGTATCAATAAGAGCGGATTAAAATCGTTCATGATATACCTCGTGGTATTCATGAACGATTTTTTCAAGATGCATGTAGGGGAAAAATCCATTTTTGCTTACAGCAGGATGAAAAATATAATTTTAATATCGATTTAAAGGAGGTGAAAACCAAATGGCAAATGAGAAAATAATAAAACAAAAAGAAGAAGAAGTAAAAGCATTAGCAGATCAAATAAAAGATGCAAAATTAGTGCTTTTAACAGATTACAGAGGAATTAATGTTACAGATGTAACGAATCTAAGAAAAACATTAAGAGGAACATCATCTGATTATAAAGTTATCAAAAACAATATTACAAGAAGAGCATTTGCAGAATGTGGAATTGAAGGACTTAATGACGCTTTACTTGGACCAACAGCAGTTATTATTGGAAAAGAGGACTATTTAGAACCAGCTAAAGCAATTTATGAATTCACCAAGAAAAATGATTTTTATAAAATTAAAGGTGGAATTGTAGAAGGAAAAGTAATGACAGCAGAAGAGATTATTACACTTGCAAAACTTCCATCAAGAGAAACCTTATTATCTATGCTTGCTGGAGCATTACTTGGAAATATTTCTAAACTTGCAGTGGCACTTGACCAAGTAAAATTACAAAAAGAAAACGCATAACAAAAAATAAAAAATAGAATAACGACAAAAGTCGTAAAAATTAGGAGGATTTTAAAATGAGTAAAGAAGAAATGATTGAAGAAATCAAAAAAATGACAGTAGTAGAATTAGCAGACTTAGTAAAAGCAATTGAAGAAGAATTTGGAGTATCTGCAGTAGCAGCAGCTGCACCAGCAGCTGGAGGAGCAGTAGCTGGAGCTGCAGCAGAAGAAAAATCTTCATTTGATGTTGTATTAAAAGATGCAGGAGCAAACAAAATTCAAGTAATTAAAGTTGTTAGAGATGCAACAGGATTAGGATTAAAAGAAGCAAAAGAATTAGTAGACGGAGCTCCAAAAACAGTAAAAGAAGGAGTAGCAAAAGAAGAAGCAGAAGATTTAAAAGCTAAATTTACAGAAGTAGGAGCAGTTGTAGAACTTGCTTAAATATAAAGAAATATCATTTTGCAAAAGGGATTTCGTTTAGAAATCCTTTTGCTATGCTAGTAAAAATTTGAATAAGAAAATTAGTAAAACATATAGGTATCAATGATGTGAAATAAAAATATATAAAAATTTAATATGAGAATATTATGAAGAAGAAAAAGTAGCATAAAAACTAACGTTTAAAGATTTTTAAATTTTTAATAAAAAAACGTGCAATTAATATTGCAATTTTCAAAAATAAAGAAATTTTGAAAAAAATTTGCATTTTTGATAATAGTATGCTAGAATATCAATGTTATTAACATGAAGGAGGAAATAGAAAGTGGAAGTATTAAAATATATATTGATAGGGATTTATGTAATAGTATGTTTTGCATTGGTGATTGTTGCGATGATGCAAACAAAAGATGATAGCGGAGCAAGTGCTACCATTACCGGTTCTTCAAGCAATTTCTATGAGAAAAACAAAGGTAGAACCAAAGAAGGAAAAATGAAAAAGTGGACAATTATTTTAGGTGTCGTATTTGCGGTACTTAGCATTCTTCTTTCGATTATGTATGTAATATAGAAAAAAAGATACACTAAAAGGAGCAACAAAAGTTGCTCTATTTTTAAGGTCCCTTTACTTAAGGGGGCTGTCGACGTAGTCGACTGGGGGTTCTTAAGGGAGGAAAAATTGAATAACGATAAAAAAGAATTAGTTTGGAATTTTATACAGGACAAAGAATATGTGCCAATGAAGAAAAAAGAAATGGCACAAGTTTTAATGGTGCCAAAAGAAGAAATGGGAGAGTTAGAAGCTGTTTTAGATGGGTTGGAACGAGAATACAAAATTCGAAAAAATAGAAAAAACCAATATATTATCATGGACGAGCCATATGTTCAAGGCGTGTACCATAGGCATCAAAAGGGATTTGGCTTTGTGGAATTAGAAGACGAAGAAATCCATATTGCTACTACACAAGCAGGAAGTGCCTTCGATGGAGATGTGGTTTTGGTAAAAATATTAGAAGAGGAAAATAATTTAAAAAAGGAAGGCAAAATTGTAAAAATTTTAAAAAGAGAAGTTCGAGAATTAGTAGGAACATTTAAAAATAGCAAAAACTTTGGTTTTGTTGTACCAGATAACTCGAAACTTGGTACCGATATTTTTATTTCGAAAAAGAAATTTCAAGGAGCTAGAAACCAAGATAAAGTAGTTGTAAAAATCACAAAATATCCAGAAAAACGGAAAAAATGCTGAAGGCGAAATTATAGAAATTATTGGAAAGACCAATCAAGCAGGAGTGGATATGATGTGCTTAGTAAGAGAATACCATTTGCCATATGAATTTCCAGTCCCTGTTTTAGAAGAAGCAAACCACATTCGCCAAAGGGTAGAAATAAAGGATATTCCAAATCGAGTCGATTTACGAGATAAACTAATTTTTACCATTGATGGGGAAGATGCGAAAGATTTAGACGATGCCGTTTGTGTAGAACGATTAGAAAACGGAAATTATAAACTAGGTGTGCATATTGCTGATGTTAGCCATTACGTAAAAGAAGGCTCTAATTTAGACAAAGAGGCCTATTTAAGAGGAACCAGTATTTATATGTTAGACCGTGTGATTCCCATGCTACCACAAAAACTATCCAATGGTATTTGTAGTTTAAATGAGGGAGAAGACCGATTTACCTTATCGGTGGAAATGGAAATTACGCCATCTGGAGAAGTCATTGACTCTTATGTATTTAAAGCCGTTATTCAGGTTACCAAACGAATGAGTTATACCAATGTTACTAAGATTTTAGAAAATTCCGATAAAGAAATAGTAAGAGAATATGAATCATATATTGATGAATTTAAGAAAATGGAAGAATTAGCCATTATCTTGCAAAACAGAAGAAAACAAATGGGAAGTTTGGATTTAAATATTCCAGAAAGCAAGATTACTTTAGATGAAAATGGAAAAGCAGTTGCAGTTGCTCAATATGAGCTTAGCTTTGCCAATTCTATTATTGAGCAATTTATGCTAACTGCCAATGAAACCATTGCGGAAAAATTTTATTGGCTAGAAGCACCATTTATTTATCGTGTACATGAAGTACCAAGTTTAGAAAAAGTAAATGAATTAAATAAATTTTTATTTGGTTTCGGGTATCGAATTAAAGGAAACAAGGAAAATTTACACCCAAAAGAATTTAGTAAAATACTAGAAGATATCAAAGAAAAGCCAGAAGAAAGAGTGATTTCTACGTTACTTCTTCGTACTCTAAAAGTAGCAAAATACGAAAGCCAGAATAAAGGACATTTTGGAATTGCAAGTAAATTTTATTGCCATTTTACTTCCCCCATTCGAAGATATCCAGATTTGTGGATACATCGCATGATTTCAAATTACTTAAGAGAGGGTTATCATGTAAAAGAGGAATGGAAAGAAGAATATAAAAAGCTTGCCGAGGCAGTAGCAGAGCAATCTTCCAAAAAAGAAAAGATAGCAGCAAAAGTAGAAAGAGATAGCGTCGACTTAAAGAAAGCAGAATATATGCAAGATAAAATTGGCAATGTTTATGAAGGAATCATTAGTAGTGTGACCAATTTTGGTATTTTTGTGGAATTAGAAAATACAGTAGAAGGGCTAATCCGTTTTGAAAATTTAGGAGAAAATGAGTATTTTATTTATGATGATGAGCATAAACATTTAATAGGAGAAAAAACAAATAAGATTTATAAGTTAGGGGATAAAATAAAAATACAAGTAATCGAAGCAAACAAAGAAACCAGAAAAATAGCATTTGTCAAGGTCACAGATGAATAATCGTAGGGGGCGATGCCTCACATCGACCTGAGACAAGAAAATGCGATAAAATGGCATTTGTAAGGGTAGAATCCATTTCTGCCCAAAATGGAAAGGAGAAAATCTATGAAAGAACAATTACAGCCAAGCACAAGCTTGGCACCAATACCAGCTGTTATGGTATCTTGTGGCAATATGGACAAAGCCAATATTACCACAATTGCATGGACAGGAGTACTAAACTCTGAACCACCACTTGTGTATGTATCCATTAGACCATCGAGACATTCTTATGAAATCATCAAACAAACCAAAGAATTTATCATCAATCTTCCAGATGAAAATTTAGTATGGGCAACAGACTTTTGTGGAACCAAAACCGGAAAAGAGATGGATAAATTCCAAAGTGCAAACCTTACCAAAGAGGCAGGAAAAATGGTGGCAGCACCTAGTATTAAAGAATGCCCCATTAATTTAGAATGCAAGCTAAAAGAAATCAAACACCTTGGTTCACACGATATGTTCATTGGAGAAGTGGTATGTGTAAATGCCAAACCAGAATTTGTAGAAAATGGCAAAGTAAACCTAGCCAAGGCAAAGCTTCTTACTTACTTAGGAAGTGAATATTATGTAGCAAATAAAAAAGTAGGAGATAGAGGAATTTGCTTAAAATAATAAAAAAATTCCAAAAACCCTTGATTTTTACAAATAAACGGGGTATAATAAGTATGCAAAGCATAAAAACTAGAAGAGTGGGAACCAATCCCACTCTTCGGTTGTTCTAACGCATAGAATGATTTGTAATCGCCAAAGGCGATAACTTAGGTCATTTATATTAAGGAGGATACGGCATTGGCTAGTATTGAAGAAAAAGTAGAAACTCTTTTGCAGTCTAAAATCACACAATTAGGATATGATTTATATGATGTAGAATATGCAAAAGAGGGAAAAAATTATTTTTTACGTATTTTTATTGATAAGGAAAATGGAATTGACTTAAATGACTGTGAGAAAGTAAATGATGGAATTATGGATTTATTAGATGAGGCAGATTATATAAAGGAACAATATTTCCTAGAAGTATCATCACCGGGAATTGAGCGAGTATTACGAAAAGATAAACATTTAGATACTGCAATGGGTGAAAAAATTGAAGTAAGCCTATATACCACAATCGATAAAAAGAAAAAAATAGAGGGCATTTTGACTGGATATGATGAAGAAAAGATTACGATGACCTATGAAAATGATGAAATATCGATACCAAGAAAAGACATTTCACAAATGAAAACCAAATACGATTGGAACCAATAGCCAAAAAAGTAACGAACCAAAGGCCCCTTTATTTAAGGGGGCTGTCGCCAGAGGCGACTGGGGGTTCTATATATATAAAGGAGGAAAAGGGAAAAATGAAAGCGATTGATAACAAAGAATTGATATTAGCATTAGAAGAACTTGAAAAGGAGAAAGGAATTAAAAAGTCATATGTGATTGAGGCGATTGAGCAAGCATTAATTACAGCCTATAAAAGAAATTTTGATTCAGCTGAAAATGTAAAAGTAGTAATGGATCAAGTAACAGGGGAAGCTCATTTATATGCGGTAAAAGAAGTAGTAGAAGTAGCCGAGGATGATAAGTTACAAATCAATTTAGAGAATGCTAGAAAGATTAGTAAAAAATTAGAAATTGGTGATAGTGTAGATGTAGAAATGGTACCAAAGGATTTTGGTAGAATTGCGGCACAAACAGCAAAACAAGTTATTATTCAAAAATTAAGAGAAGCAGAACGTGACATTGTATTTAATGAATTTAATGAAAGAAAAGGTGAAATTGTTTCTGGTATTATTCAAAAAGCAGATACCAATATTGTTGTAATGGATCTTGGAAAATTAGAAGGAATTATGCCAGCAAAAGAACAAATTCCAACAGAACAATATCGTGTAAATCAGAAAATAAGAGGATATGTACTAGATGTGGTAAAAGGAATGAAGGGAAATCCACAAGTAGTGGTTTCTCGTGCTTGCCCAGAATTTGTAAGAAGATTATTTGAATTTGAAATACCAGAAATTTATGAAGGGCTTATTGAAATTAAAAGTGTATCAAGAGACCCAGGTTACAGAAGTAAAGTAGCAGTATATTCTACCAATCCGAATATTGACCCAGTAGGTTCTTGTGTAGGGCAAAAGGGAGTACGTATTCAAAATATCATTAATGAGTTAAATGGTGAAAAAATTGATGTGATTGAATGGAATGAAGACCCAAGCATTTATATTGCAGCAGCATTACTTCCAGCACAAGTATTAGCAGTAGATGTGAAAGAAGAAGAAAAATTTGCACAAGTGATTGTACCAGATGACCAATTATCATTGGCAATTGGAAAATCGGGGCAAAATGCAAGACTTGCTGTAAAACTAACTGGTTGGAAAATTGATATTAAATCGGAATCACAATTTAGAGAAATGATTGCCTCTATGCAGGAGGAACAACCAAAAGAAGAATAGACGAAGGGAAGGTGTTTTCTTTTGAAAAAAATACCACAAAGGACTTGCATGGGTTGTAACGAAAAAAAGAACAAAAATGAGTTAATTCGAATTGTAAAATCGAATGATGGACAAATTAATATTGACAAAACAGGAAAAATGCCCGGACGAGGTGCATACATATGTGAAAGAAAAGAATGTTTAGAAAAGGCAATTAAAACCAAGAGAATCGAAAGAGTGTTTGAGACCAAAGTGGAAGAAGAGATTTATGAAAAATTAAGAGGTGTGATGATTGAACAATCATAAAATAGAAGGGTTATTAGGATTGTGTATGAAAGCAGGGGGAGTCTGTTTTGGAACCGAAGCCTGTATGGAACAAATCCAAAAAAGAAAAGTAAAACTGGTCTTGGTGGCAGAGGATGCAGCCCAAAGGACGAAAAAGAATTTTGAAATGGCATGTCATAAAAACGAAATACCACTGTATATTTACGGAACGATAGAGGAATTAAGTAATGCAATTGGCAAACCAAATAAAGCGATTTTTGGAATTCGAAACCAAAGTTTTGCGATGGAAATTCAGAAAATAATTAATGGGGGTGAAATTATTGGGTAAGGTAAAAATACACGAAATTGCAAAAGAACTTGACTTAACCAGTAAAGAAATTATAGAGAAAGCTAAGAAATTGGGGATTGAAGTAAAAAACCATATGAGCTCGGTTGAGGAAGAATATGCAAAAAAAATAAAGGAGAGTTTGAAAACGAAAAAGAAAGTAGAAAATAAGAAAGAGGACAAACAAGAGAAAAAAGCAAAACAAGCAAAACCAGAAGCACCAGTTATTATTCGTAGGGAAGTTATTGTATCTGAGGAAGAACTTGCAAGAAGGGAAGAAGAAGAAAAGAAAAGAAAGCTAGAAGAAAAACGTAAAGAAGTTGGTTTTATAGAAAGAAATACCAACAAGGATTATAATATCGTATATCGTAATAAACCGTCAAAACCAATGACGGTAAGTGAGCTATTTGGTTTAAAAACACCAAAACAAGAGCCAAAAGAAGAAAAAGTATTACCAGTTTCTGAAACAGAAGAAAACAAAACCATCAGTAAGCAAGAAGAAAAAGAAGAACAAGATGTAAAACAAGAAGTGGAAGCTAATGTTGACAAAGACGAAATCTTAAACAATAACCAAAACAAGGAAGAACTAGATAATAACGAAAAAGGACATCATATGGCGAACAATAATCAGGATTTAAATGGCGATTACCAAACGAATAACGAGAAAAATGGCAATCGTTTAAATAGCAACCCTCAAAATAGTGATTACCAAACAGGCAATCAAAATAGTAATTATGCTAATAACAATCGTCAAAACAATCATTATCAAAACAGTGGATACCAAGGTGGTAGCCGTCAAAATGGTGGTTATCAAAATAACCGTCAAGGTGGTAATTTCCAAAATGGAAACTACCAAAATAATCGTTTTCATAATAATCAAAATAATGGTTATAATGATAGACAAAGGGATAATGGATTTAGAAGAGATAATCGTTTGCAGAACCAAAATGGATATAGACAAAATGGTGGATTTGGAGGACAAAACCGAAATAACTTTGGAAGAGATAATCGTCCTCAAAATGGGTATAATCAAAACCGAAATGGTGGCTATCGTAATAACCAAAATGGTTATGGAAGAAGACCACTTGATGAAAAAGGAATTGAAAAGAATATTAAAAACATCATGACTGATGTGGTAGAAAAAGAAGTTGTAAGAGAATACAATAAGTCAATTGATAAACAAAAACAAAACCGTTATGAAGAAAACAAGATGAAAAAAGGTCAACGCTCAAAACGTGGTGGAGATTATGAAATTAATGAAGACAAATTAAAAAGCTTAAAACAACATGACCGTTTATCTTCTATGTTTGATGAACAAGATGGTGGTATGCTTGATTTTTATGATTTAACCACCCAAAGAGGTAAGAAAAATAAAAAACGTATGAATAAAGATGAAGATCGTGTGAAACAAAAAATATTTGAATTAACCGAAATTACCATACCAGATCCAGTAACCGTAAAAGATTTAGCAGCTGAAATGAAGAAAACTACAGCAGATGTGATTAAAAAATTATTAGGCTATGGTGTTATGGCAACAATTAATAATGAAGTGGATTTCGATACCGCCTTTCTAATTGCTGGAGAATTTGGTATTACTGCAGTGAAAAAAGAAACAGTAACCGAAGAAGATATTTTATTTGATGAGACCGAAGATACCGAAAACGAATTACAACCAAGACCACCAGTTGTTGTTGTTATGGGACACGTAGACCATGGAAAAACCTCATTATTAGATGCAATTCGTAGTACTAATGTGATTGAAGGAGAAGCAGGAGGTATTACCCAACATATTGGTGCCTATAAAGTAAAAATTAATGATAGAGAAATTACCTTCTTAGATACACCAGGACACGAAGCATTTACTAGTATGAGAGCAAGAGGAGCCCAAATTACGGATATTGCTATTTTAGTAGTAGCAGCCAATGATGGTGTTATGCCTCAAACCATTGAAGCGATTAACCATGCCAAAGCAGCAGAAATTCCAATTGTAGTAGCACTAAACAAAATAGATGTAGAAGGTGCCAACCCAGAAAAGGTAAAACAAGAATTAATGAAATACGAATTAGTACCAGAAGAATGGGGAGGAGATACCATTTTTGTTGAGATTTCAGCTAAAAAGAGACTTAATATTGATACCTTATTAGAAATGGTATTATTAGTGGCAGATGTAAAAGAATTAAAAGCAAATCCAAATAAACAATCCAAAGGTACCGTTATTGAAGCAAAACTAGATAAAACAAGAGGACCAGTCGTATCAATGCTTGTACAACGTGGAACATTAGATGTAGGAGATACCATTGTAGTAGGTTCTGCGATTGGTAGAATTCGTACCATGACCGATGATAAAGGTAAAAAAGTGAAAAAAGCAGGTCCATCGACTCCAGTTGAGGTAACAGGTTTAACCGAAGTACCAGAAGCAGGAGATACATTCTATGAAGTAAAAGATGAAAAAACAGCAAAACACTTAATTGAAAGAAGAAAACGTCAAGCAAGAGAAAAGAGTATTAATCAAACAGCAAGAGTAAGCTTAAATGATTTATTTAGCCAAATTGAAAAAGGAAACTTAAAACAATTAAATATCATTGTAAAAGCGGATGTACAAGGTTCAGTAGAAGCAGTAAAACAAAGTTTAGAAAAATTAACCAATGAAGAGGTACAAGTAAAAGTAATTCATGCTAATGTTGGTGGAGTAACAGAATCGGATGTTACCCTTGCTAAAGTATCCAATGCCATTATTATTGCTTTCAATGTACGTCCAGACCCAATTGCAAAAGATATGGCAAATAAAGAAGAAGTTGAAATTAAACAATATTCTATTATTTATCAAGCGATTGAAGATGTTGAAGCAGCGATGAAAGGAATGCTAGACCCAGTCTTTGAAGAAAAAGTAATTGGAACAGCAGAGGTAAGACAAACCTTTAAAGTAAGTGGAGTAGGAACCATAGCTGGTGCCTATGTAACCGACGGAAAGATTGCAAGAAATGCAGGTATTCGTGTTATTCGTGATAATGTGGTAATTCATGATGGAAAATTAATTTCTTTAAAGAGATTTAAAGATGACGTAAAAGAAGTAGCATACGGATACGAATGCGGATTGCAAATTGAAGATTACAACGATATTATCGAGACAGACACATTAGAAGTGTATGTAATGGAAGAGGTTAAGAAATAGATAGGAGGCAAGACATGAATGCCTAAGAACCCTCCGTCAGGGCTACGCCCTGCCACCTCCCTTAAATAAAGGAGGCTTTTATAGGGTTAGTCTTCGAAGAAAAAACAATATACGAAAGGCCCCTTTACTTAAGGGGGCTGTCGCCGGAGGCGACTGGGGGTTCTTATGAGGAAGGCTACAAAAACAAATACAAGTAAGGAGGCAAGACATGCCAAAAAATAATACGAGATTTGAGAGAATAAATGAAGAATTAAAAAAGGAGATTAGTCATATAATTAGTTATGAACTAAAAAATCCTAATGTAACTGGCTTAATTAGTGTGACAAAAGCAAAAATAACACCAGATTTAAAATATGCTAAAATTTATGTTAGTATGTTAAACACAAAAAATGAGACAGAAACATTAGAAGGATTAAAAAAATCTTCTGGATTTATTCGCACTCAAATCGCTAAAAAAATGAATTTAAGAATTACACCAGAATTAGTATTTGAACGTGATGATTCCATTGAATATGGAGCAAGAATTGAAGCAATTTTAAAAGAAATAAAACCAGAAGAAAAAGAATAGGAGAAAGTGAAAAAATGACGCTAGATAATATAAAAGAAGAAATACAAAAAGCAGAGAATATTGTAATTTTAACACATGAAAATCCGGATGGAGATGCTATTCGGAAGTGCTCTTGGTTTGTATAATGCCTTAATTGATTTAGGAAAAAAGGCAGAAGTGATTGTGCCAGAATATCCTGCTATTTATAACTTTTTGCCAAATGCCGATAAAATGCAAAAAGAAGGTACAAGGGAAATTTATGATTTAGCCATTGCCGTAGATAGTAGTGATGTGAAACGTTTAAATGGGTTTGCTGGTTATTTTGAACAAGCGAAAACAACGATTAATATTGACCATCATAGTGTAAACTCTATGTTTGCAGACTACAATTTTGTGAATCCTGATTCACCAGCTTGTTGTCAAATTCTTATTTTAGTATTGGAATATTTAGGAGTAACGATTACCAAAGAAATAGGAAGTTGTTTAGTAACTGGAATTATTACCGATACTGGTGGGTTTAAATATGCAGGAACCTCAAAAGAAACGTTTGAATTTACAGCATGGCTTTTAAGCATTGGAGTAAATGTTTCCGATATTTACCGTAATGTATTAGAAAGACAAACCAAAGGGCATTTTGCCTTAAGTAAAATTGCAATGGATCGTTTGGAATTGTTAGAAGACGGAAAAGTCGCTTTCACCTATATTACCAAAAAAGATGAACAAGAAGTGCAAGCACAAAATGGAGACCATTCAGGCTTAGTCGATATTGGAAGAAGTATTGAAGGAGTAGAAGTATCCATTCTTCTTACCGAAAAAGAAGATGGAAGTTTCAAAGGTTCTCTTCGTTCTAATGACTATGTAAACGTATCAGATGTATGTATGATGTTTAATGGAGGAGGACACATCCGAGCAGCAGGATGTCAAATTCATGCACCACTAGAAGAAGCAAAAGAAAGAATTCTTCACGAAGTACGAGAACATTTGAGAAATGGTTAAAATAGCATTGACATAAAGTGAAAAATATAGTATAATAAATTTATGTAAAAACTTAGCGCGTTTATAAACATGGAAAAGAGGGTGTTGAGTGCGAAAGTTTTGATAGAATATACTATTGTGAACCTAATTATTAAAAATTCTAAGCCTAATTACTATTTGTAAATAATAATTACCTCTTACAAACTACACAATAGTGGGGACAGAATTTTCTGTCCCTATTTTATTATATATTCTGGAGAATAAAAGATGAATGGAATAGTCATTATAAATAAAGAAAAAGATTACACCTCACATGATGTTGTAGCAATTGCAAAAAAGACGCTAGGGCAGAAAATAGGACATACTGGCACATTAGACCCAAATGCAACAGGAGTGCTACCATTATTAGTAGGAAAAGCAACGCAAATTGCAAAATACTTAGTCAATCACGATAAAACCTATCAAGCTGTACTAAAGCTAGGAATAAAGACAGATACAGCAGATATAACAGGAGAAGTGATAGATGAGAAAAAGGTGGACATGCTATCATCAAAAGAAATAAAAAATAGGATTTCTTCTATGGTAGGAATTGTAAGCCAAACACCACCTATGTATTCTGCTATTAAAGTAAAAGGAAAAAAGCTATATGAATACGCAAGAAAAGGACAAACCATAGAAATACCAAGAAGAAACATCGAAATCTACACTCTAACCCTAGACAAAATAAACCAAGAAAAAAGCGAAATCACCTTCACCGTGCATTGCTCCAAAGGTACCTATATTCGAACACTTTGTGAACAAATTGCCGAAAAACTAGGTACCATTGGTTGTATGAAAGACCTAAACCGCCTACAAGTAGGCGAATTCTCTATAGACCACAGTATTACTATAAAAGAATTACAACAAAAAAAGGATAACCTAGAAGACACGATGATTACCATAGAAGAATTCTTTAACACAAAAGAAAAAATAATCCTAAACAAAAACCAATTCGAAAAATTCTTAAATGGAGTAAAACTACCCTATACATTACCAGAAGAAACCTACCGAATATACAATGAAAAAGCAAAATTTATCGGGCTAGGGATTGTACAAAATGGGTTTTTAAAACGAGATGTGGTGTTATAAAAAGGCCCCTTTACTGAAAGGGGGTTGTCGCCGATAGGCGACTGAGGGTTCTATGAATAAGAAGAAAGATTAACACGAAGATTAACTAGAAGAATTGGTAAAATAAGAGAAATGGTGGCAAGGGCAAAAATAGCAATACTACCTCCGCTTATTTTGATTTTGTTTCCATTCGTAAATGCCATAAAACAAGGTTTTTAAAAAGATAAATATGGAAATTAGTCCAATGACAATTCTCACGATATACACCTACTTTCTTTTAATATTAGCTCTCCATAAGAATATAGCTGGATTTTATGGTAGTATCTACAGATACGTTAAAAAAGGAATCTTTAAAATGGTCTAACCAATTAAAACTTTCCCATTCTTCAAAGGTTGAAAAATTTTGTACCACATGTTTTCCAAAACTGTCAATGTCACTTTTTAATTCTTTTGAAATTTTATATAAATATTCATATAATTTTGTTGTTAAATACGAATTTAGAGCTCCTTCTAAGGTTTCCATTTCATCTGAAGAAATATATTTTGAAGTTTCATCCATAGTTAAAATACGTGCTTCTAGTTTTACATTAGAAGTAATATATGGTGAGCCATTAACTAGCTTTACCTTATTTTTTGTATTTTTAACAAGACGAACACGTAAAGAAATCGTCTCATTTTCTTCAAATGGGCTTGGAATATTGATAATGCAACTGTTTAAACTACTAGAAATCATATGATGGCAAATGGTTTCTAGTCCATTTAATTCTCCTACTAACTTATCCCCAGAAAAAACAGCAAGACCCATATTTTCAATATTGCTTTTTCCTTGTATTAAAGTTTCATTTGCTTTATTAGTAGAATCTTTTTCAAAAGAATTTTCCCCTGTATTTAAGTCATGGGTATCATCGGAATTGATACCACCAAGAATGGCATAACAAGTTTGAAAGGTATCGGTGTAATCAGAGAAGAAGTCGCTAAGGGTAATGTTTTGAGTAAAACCGGTATATTCACTAGAAGTAGGAGCAATTTCGTAATATCTTGCCGATAGCTTTTCTAAAACGGGTTTTGAATTGTTTAGAAAATATTCGGCACTACACCTACTAACTAGTACATTACAATCAGGACGGACTTCTACTTTATTCATTAAGGTAAATAAGGTTTCGGAAATGCCATTTGCTGCAAATTCCTCTGAAAATACTATAATCTTACAATGGGCTAGATTGGATTCTTTACTTAAATAACTGTTTAATAAATTAACACCAGAATCAAAAGAATCGCACTCAATGGTAGTAACAATAGAGGAATCGGATTGAGAGGAGCCACCACTTTCGGAAGAGCCACCAGGAACCGAAATTTGGAAACTAAGTTTTAATTTATTATTTTGTCCGAACATCAAAACCAATGGCTACAACAAAGGCTAAATGGTCGATGCTTTGCTCATTATAGCAACCAGAAAGCAAAAAAAGGAGAATGGTTAAAATAAGAAAAAGAGCAGTTGTTGTTTTCCATTTTTTATTCATCTTTTAAAACCTCCTTTTTCGAGTCAGGGTGTTTTTTTCGATATTTGATATTAGCAAGAAGAAGAAGGATAAAGCCAAGGATAAATACCAAAATAATAGTAAGATAGCGAAATACGATATCTTGGATAAAGCGAATTTGTGCAATGTTTTTAGGAATTAGGGCAAATACAAAGATGATAGCACAAAAACAATAAATCATTGGTTTGGTATCTGCTGTTTTGGAAATTTTCTTAAAAATATTTGAAATGGTCCAAACCGTAATGCTTAGGTAAGACATAAGAGATAAAATCCAACCTAAAATAAAAAGAGCATCTGGTCTTTGTAGGAACCTACCAAAATTAGTTCCTCGAATTAGCAAATAAACAGGTGAAATTTCATTTATGGTTAAGACATCTGCAAAGGAGAAAAGAAGAGTAGTCACACTTAACAATAAATAAAAAGCAGAAATACCAATCGAAATGTATGTGATTTTATGAAAATCGCTAGGATTTTTTAGTAAAGGTTTTAAAAAATATAAGTACCCAATTCCTGTAAAAGCAAATAAGTTGCTCATACCACTAAAAAAGGTTTCATTTAAGCCATATCCCCATATAGGAAAAAGTCGTTTTAATTCAAATCTTGAAAAAATACAAAAAAAGGCAATTAGTAAATTTAACAAGATAATGGGTACAATAATGAGATTGCATTTGGTAATGGTTCGGAAGCCAAAACGATTAGCAATAGCAGCAGCGACTAGGAAAAAGAGCAACATCAAACAAATAGTGGCTTTTTCAAAATAAACTACTTTTATCATTTCTGAAAAGTTACGAAGTACGGTACTAGAAATGATAATAAAATATAACATAAATAAAATACCAAGTATGGTTTTTAATAGTTTTCCTCCTAGAAATTCGCTAATATCTAAAATGTCACTATTACCAAAAGGTTTCCATAGTTTTAAAATAAGTCCTAAAAATAAGAAAACCAAAATAGTGATGAAAATGATATTTAAGGGGGAGGAGGAACCGCAGTGTTCTAATATATTTTGTGGTAGATTTAATACCAGATGGTTTAATATAATGATTAAAATAAAGGCAATTCCTTCGACAGTACCTAGTTTTGAACTACTCATAAAAAAACATCCTTTCTGATTGCATATAGGGAAAAATGATTGTTAATGGCTTGTATGTTTCCAAGTCATACTGGTATCAGCTTGTTTTTTAGGTCTCTTGGTATTTAGAAAATCGGCACGATGTTCTCTTTTCCAAGAAGGAGACAGAAACAGGCCTTTGTAATCTTTGGTAACAGGGATATAAGGCTGTAAATAGGAATAGCCAAAGGATTTTAAATCGGCAAGGATAAGGGCATGAACAAATAAGCAAATACCGATTCCTAAGAATCCTAAGAAATAGCCAAGTAGTACATAAATAAAACGTGAAACACGGCAGTGGAAGCCAAAGGAAAAGTCTGGAATAGCAAAAGAAGCAATTGCGGTGATGGCAACAACAATAATTAAAATAGGGCTTACAATATTGGCGTCTACGGCGGCTTGTCCTAGAATAAGGGCTCCTACAATTCCAATCGTAGGACCAATGGGAGTAGGAACACGAAGACCTGCTTCACGAATTAACTCAAAGGCAAATTCCATTACCAGAATTTCAAAAATAATGGGAAGAGGGATGTTTTCTCTTGAGGCGACAATAGCAAAGAGCAATTCGGTGGGGATAAGTTCTTGATGAAAGTTGGTGATTGCTACATAAAATCCTGGTAATAATAAGGTTAAAGTAACAGCTAAAACACGAATGATTTTTAATAAATTAGCAAATTGATATTTTAGGTTGGTATCTTCTGGTGAGGTAATAAAATCAATCAGAGTACCAGGAGCGATTAAAGAATATGGGCTTCCATTTACTAAAATAACAACTCTACCTTCTAAAAGAAAGTTGGAGGCTTTATCTGGTCTTTCGGTAGAAATCATTTGAGGAAGACTAAATTTCCCGTCATCTTCAATTAATTGTTCTAATTGACCGAGAAGAAAGAATACTGTCAACATCAATATTATTTAAACGATATTTTACCTCGGCTACTAAATCACTGTTGGTAATATTTTCAATATAACAAACAGCACATTTGGTTTTGGTGATTTTGCCAACTTCTATGTTTTCCATAATTAGTTTTTCATTATTGACAAATCGTCGTAAAAGGGAGGTATTGGTACGGATATTTTCTGTAAAAGCTTCTTGGGAACCACGAATAACAATTTCGTTTTCTGGTTTTCCGACACTTCTTTGTTTAAAGCCTTTTACATCAATATCGAAAACAATATTTAAGGTGTCAACAAAAAGGCTACAATTACCAGAATTTACACTAGAGGCTACATCATCAAAGCTACTAATTTGTTTCACACTGTTTTGAGGGACTAAATGGTTGAAAATGTAAGTTCCTAAATCGAATTTTTTAACTTTTCTTACCACAATATTATTGGCTACTGCCTGTTTTACCGTTTCACTGTCTGGGTTTTGGTACATATTGGAAGTATTTCTAAGCATAAGAGGATCTAAGACAAAATGATTGATACTAGTGGTATCTACCATACCATCAATGTATAATAAAAAGGCTTTATATTCTTTGTTTTTAGCAATTAAACGAAATTCGCGAACAATAATATCACTATTAATGAACGTATTAAATCGGGAGGTAATTGCTTCTAAATTAACATCAATACTAGGAAAAACCTCTTTGGGTGTTTCAAGATTAGCATTATTAGGAGGGGTAGGATTACTTTCTATTTCTTCATTTGTTTCAGGAATCGAAAAATGATATTGTTCTTTTGGGGTATAAGAAAATATATTTTTAAAACAAGTTATCATCGAATTCTTTTTTACTTTTTCCACGTGATTTACTCCAATCTACAAATTATTCTTTCACATATTTTTAACAAAAAAGGAAATAAATATTCATGAAAAAATGAAAAAAGAGCCGACATGATATCGACTCTGTGATTTTATAAGATAATACAAATCAATCCGCCACTGCCTTCGTTTACAATACGTTCTAGTGTTTCTTGTAGTTTTCCTTGTGCGTCTTCTGGCATACGGCAAAGTTTATTTTGTAATCCTTCGTTTACTAGTTCATGTAAGCTTTTTCCAAAGATATTGGATTCCCAAATTTTTTGCGGATCTGATTCAAATTCAGAAAGTAGGTAATTTACTAATTCTTCGGATTGTTTTTCACTTCCTACAATTGGAGAAACTTCAGTTTCAATATTGGCACGAATAAGGTGAATACTTGGAGCGGTTGCTTTTAGTTTTACACCAAAACGAGACCCTTGTTTTACCATTTCTGGTTCATCTAAAATGAGTTCATCAATGGAAGGTGTTACAATACCATAACCTTTATGTTTTACTTCTTCTAAAGCATAAGCAATTTTGTCGTATTCTTTTTTGGTGGAAGCAAGAGTCGTAATAGTAGAGAATAGGTCACCTTCATTGCAAATTTCTACTCCAGAAATTTCAGTTAGTATCTTATAGAATAATTCTTCTTTTAATTGAACGGAAATGCTAACATTACCAGTTCCTAACATAATGGACTCTAAGGATGTTTTTTCAATAATATCGGTTTTATAAATGGTACTAATAGAAGCATCTACTTGTTTTAACATTTTGACATCACAAAAGGCATCTTTCATTTGGGCATATAAGCTTTGTTTTAACCAATGCTCATCACTCAAACCATCCACCCATTTTGGAAAATTAATATTAATTTGTTCAATTGGGAATTCATATAAAATTCTGGCAAAAATATCATTTAAGTCATCACTATTTAAGTTTGCACAATCGGTAGGAATAACACTAGTTTGATACTTATCTTCTAATTTTCTTGCAAGTTCCTTGGTATATTCCGAATAAGGTTCACTAGAATTTAATACGATAATAAAAGGCTTATTTAATTCCTTTAATTCTTTTACGACTCGTTCTTCCGCAGAAATGTAGTCTTCTCTTGGAATATCGGTAACACTACCATCGGTCGTAAGTAAAATACCAATGGTAGAATGTTCTTGAATTACCTTTTTTGTGCCAATTTCAGCAGCTTCCTCAAAAGGAATTTCCGTATCAGACCAAGGTGTTTTTACCATTCTAGGTGCTTCGTCTTCTAAATAGCCGATGGCATTATTTACCAAATACCCAACGCAATCCACAAGTCTTGTTTTTAATTTCAAATTTTCACCAATGGTAATTTCAATTGCCTCATTTGGTACAAATTTTGGCTCTGTGGTCATAATAGTACGACCAGCAGCACTTTGTGGCAATTCATCTTTGGCACGTTCTCTTTTGTATTCATTGTCAATGTTTGGAATGACCAATAAATCCATAAATTTCTTAATAAAAGTAGATTTTCCAGTTCGAACAGGTCCCACCACTCCAATATAAATGTCGCCATCTGTACGTTTTGCTATATCTTCATATAAGCTTAAATTTTCCATTTATTCTATACCCCCTCAAAAAATGTTTGTACAAAATCAACTTTACTAATGTATATTTGAGAGAATTTAGATTATTCCTATTTTAAAAACTTTTTTATTGAAAAATGATGTGATTTATGATATTGTACGGTTAATAAGTACAAAGGGAGGTTTTGGATGAACAAGAAAATCAAATTTTTTATAATAAGTATAGGTATTGTTCTATTTATCATTCTGGGAATACTACTACTATTTTATATTGTAAATGCAAAGAAACCTCATGAAATATACCTTTTAAACTGTGAATTTGATGTAAGAGGTGTATCAGTGAAGATAAAAGAAAATACACTTACCGAAAGTGGAATGGTATTAATGTTTAGTAGTAATGACGATTTTTCATATACATCTTCATCAGGTGATGACTATAAATTATATTATTTAAAAAATGATAAATGGATTGAATTGCCAAGAGAAGGAAAAGAGTGGAATGCCACAGAAATGACTATGAACTATCCGCCTACTAAATCACTAGAAGAAAATATTAAATGGAGTAGAAAATATGGACCATTACACAAAAAAGGAAGATATAAATTAGAACAACAAGGTATTTCAATTAATGGTATAGGAGGAAAGTATACAATTGAATTTAAAATTCAATAAAGAAAATATATGAGTACTGTCAAAAATTAACCAAAAAATCACCACAGGAATAAGATAGGAAAGAAAAGTTTGCATTCTATATTTTTTTGTGGTAAAATGTAGGACGTGAGTAAAAAATAAGCCACAATAAGGCGTAGGACTAGAAAGGAACGATGTTTCATGGAACAAGAAGTATTAGCAATTGTTATGGCAGCAGGAAAAGGGACTCGTATGAAATCAAAAAAATCCAAATTAGTACATAAAATTTATGGAAAAGAGATTATAAGAAGAGCAGTTGAAAATGTAAAAAGAGCGGGGATAAAAGAGGTTATTACAGTAGTAGGATACCAAAAAGAGCAAATTGAAGAAGTATTAGCCGATTCTGTCAAATATGCTGTTCAAGAAGAACAACTAGGAACCGGTCATGCGATTATGCAGGCAGCTAAATTACTAGAAGGAAAAAGAGGAAAAGTATTAGTATTAAATGGTGACCACCCAATTATGAGACCAGAAACACTAAAGAATTTAGTAGAGGTATCAAACCAAAGAGGGGAAAGTGCAACCATTCTTACAATGGTACATGAAAATATTTTACCATATGGGAAAATTATTCACGATATAGATGGAAAAATTAAGGAAATTATTGAGCATAAAGATTGTAATTTAGAACAACAACAAATTCGTGAAGTCAATCTTGGTATGTATTGTTTTGATATTGAAAAATTGTTAGAAGCTCTAAAAGAGCTAACAAATGACAATGTGCAAAAGGAATATTACTTAACAGATGTTATTAAAATAATGTATGATAAAGGGTTAAAAACAGGTTCCATTGTGGTATCAGATAATGCAGAAGTATTAGGAATTAATGATAGAATGGATTTACAAGTATTAACCAAAGCCTTACAACTTCGTATTAATACAGAACATATGAAAAATGGAGTTACCATTGAAGACATTAACAATACATACATCTATGATGACGTAGAAATTGGAGTTGATACAGTCATTCACCCAAATACCACCATTAAATCAGGTGTTGTGATTGGAGAAGACTGCGAAATTGGTCCAAACGCATACATTCGTGAAGGATGCCGTTTAAGTGATAAAGTAAAAATAGGTAGCTTTGTAGAAGTAAAAAAAGCAGTCATTGGCGAAGGCACGAAAGTACCACATCTTTCCTACATGGGAGATTGCGAAATTGGTGCAAAAACCAATATTGGTTGTGGAACCATTACTTGTAACTACGACGGTTTTAATAAAAGTAAAACCATTATTGGAGATAACTCCTTCATCGGTTCAAACACAAACCTAGTAGCACCAGTTACCTTAGGAACAAATACCTTTGTTGCAGCAGGTTCTACTATAACAGATGATGTACCAAACGATTCACTAGCCATCGCAAGACAAAGACAAACCAATAAAGAAGGCTGGAATCGAAAATAAAAAGATTAGAAAAGAAGATAAAATAAACAATGATTCATTATTTATTTTATCTTCTTTTGAAGTTGTAATAAAAAATTTGGAATAAAGGCTATAATAGTTTGGGCAACAGTGGTCGTCAAATTAAAATACAAAACAATAGTAAGAAATCTGTGAAAATAATAGAAGAATATAATGGAATTTTGTGATAAAACACCTTGTATATTATTATAATTTTGTGATACAATATAGATAGGATGGTGATGAGTTGTGGAACTTTTAAAAAGAAAAATTGATGAGTACTTAATAGAATGGAAAAGCGATTTAGAGAGAAAACCCTTGATTGTAAAAGGAGCACGCCAAATAGGAAAAACAGAATCGATTAGGAATTTTGCAAAAAGTAATTATAAAAGTGTTATTGAAATAAACTTTGTACTACAAAAACAATATAAAGACATTTTCAATGACGGGTTTGAGGTAGATAATATTATTAAGAATATATCGTTAAGAAATCCTAATTTTGAATTTATACCAGGCAATACCTTAATATTTTTTGATGAATTGCAAGAATGTATTAATTGTGCCACTTCTTTAAAGTCATTTAATCAAGATGGAAGATACGATGTGATTTGTTCAGGCTCACTTATGGGAATTAATTATAATGAAATAGAATCAAATAGTGTTGGAAATAAAGAAGATTATGAAATGTATTCAATGGATTTTGAGGAGTTTCTTTGGGCAAAAGGCTATAAAAAAGCACAAATAGAAAGTCTGTATGAACATATGAAAAATTTAATTCCATTTTCTGAAACGGAACTTTCTGTAATGTTTTCTAATTTTAAAGAGTACATGATAATAGGTGGAATGCCAGCGATTGTAAATTCTTTTGTAAAGAATAATAATTATAGTGGGACATTAAAAATGCAAAAACAGATTCTTCTTGATTATGAAGAAGATATAACAAAATATGTAGGTCGGATTAGATTATGGTAAGATTCTTAATGTATACCGTAGAATTCCAGTATTTTTAGGAAATGAAAACAAAAAGTTTCAAATTTCAAAAGTAGAGCATGGTGCAAGGAACCGAGAATATATAGGAACAATAGATTGGCTAAAAGATGCAGGAATTATTAATGTGTGCTATTGTTTAGAAAGACCAGAACTTCCACTTGGAGGTAATTTCAATCCAGATAATTATCGAATCTATTTTAGAGATACTGGGCTATTAATTGGTTCATTAGATGAAGAGGCACAAGAGGATTTGAGAAATAATAAGAACTTTAATACTTATAAAGGTGCAATTTATGAAAATATGATTGGAGATATGCTTGTAAAAGAAGGATATCATTTATATTTTTATAAAAACGAAAAAGGTACCATCGAAATGGACTTTTTTGTGCGAGATAGAAATTCTTTAATTCCAGTTGAAGTTAAAGCAAATGATGGAGCAACGATTTCTTTAAATAATTTAATAGAAAGCGAAAAATATAAAGATATTCAGTATGGAATAAAGTTAGGATATAAGAATATAGGATTTAATGGCAAATTTTATACGTTTCCTTATTTCTTAACATTTCTTTTAAAAAGATATTTAAAAGAAAAATAATATAGGAAAAAAGCTTATGAAAAGCAAAACGAATTATGCTTTTTATAAGCTTTTTTCTTCTTATAGCTTATTATCACCAGGAATAAAGTAATCAACTACTCCATATACAAGAGCACCGATGATAGCAGCTATCCAAGAGATTGTGTAACCTGCCACAAAATATTGGGTCACATATAGAACTACTGCTGAAAGGATAAACCCTACAAATCCCTTACCAAAAGGGCTGGCATGTAAACCAGTGAATTTTACGATTAAATAATCCATAACCGTAAGAACAACCGCAGCAAGTGCTAACGACCATATATTATTGATGGTAAATCCAGGTGTAAAAAATGCAGTAATTGCAAGAACAACCGCAGCAGCTACAAATCTCCATACGATTTGACCAATTGTGCTTGTTCCATTAGAACTTTGGACATTACTTCTTTCATTATCCATGTTGAGAAACCTCCTATCTTTAAAAAGATAACGTGTATAATAGAAATTTCTATTATCAAACAAATACAATGTTTATGACATTATTATGAACAAAAAAAATAAAATTATGCGAAAACAATTTGTATAATTATTGAAAAATGGTTCAAAATAGATGTGAATACAAAATAAAAACAATGATTTCCAAAAAAAGGATTTTTAAAATAGGAGGAAATTTGTATGCTAATTACCTTTATAAGAGCCATTTTTTTATACATAGTCGTATTAGTGGTGATGCGTTTAATGGGAAAAAGAGAAATAGGGCAGTTACAACCCTTTGAACTTGCCATATCCATTATGATTGCAGACCTTGCCTCAATTCCTATGACCGAAACGGGAATTCCCATTACAAGAGGAGTCATTCCTATTTTTGGTTTACTGATTATGCATTTATTACTTTCTTTTATAAATTTAAAAAGTGTGAAGATGAGAGAAATTGTGTGCCGGTAAACCACGAATTTTAATTTATCGTGGCAAAATTGATGAAAAAGCCTTAATCAAAGAACGCTTTACCATTAATGAATTAGAAGAACGTTTAAGGGGAAATAATGTAGCAAGTGTAGGAGATGTGGAATATGCCATATTAGAAACCAGTGGACAATTAACCGTTATTCAAAAACCGAATAAAAGAACCACGATTCCAGAAGATTTTAACATTATGCCAGACTACGAAGGGATTCCATATAATTTAGTAGTAGATGGGAAAATCATGGAAAAGAATTTACAAAAAATTGGCAAAAACTATACTTGGCTAAAAAAACAAGTACAGAAATTTGGAATGAAACCAGAAGAAGCATTGTTAGTTACACTAGATGGAAAAGATCAAATCTTTTGCCAAAAGAAAGGGGAAAAAGATGTATAAAGAACTAATTATTAGTGCTATTGTTGCGATTGTTATTTTAGGGCTAAATACAATTACCCAGAATTATACTAAAAATGCGGTAGAACAAATGAAAGAAAAACTAGATAAAACAAGACAAGAATTAGTAAAAGAAGAAGCAGATTTTGAAACAGCAAAAAAGGCTTCTAAAGAAGCTTTTGATAAATGGGAAGAATTAGATGATACGATTGCACTTTATATTGAACATGCAGAAATTGAAAAAGTAAAAACAGCAGTGATTTCCATGCAAAGTTTTATTGAAATGGAGGATGATTCCCAAGCAGTAGATAGTATTGACCGTTGCCAATATATATTGGAAAATATTAAACGAAGAGAAGAATTTTCAATTGATAATATATTTTAAAAAGCTTTCTATTTTTAAGAAAGCTTTTTAAAACTTATTTTACCATATCATCCATACCATAATAGCCATTACTTTGTTTTACAAGAAAGATAGCAGATTTTAAGGCACCTTCGGCAAAGACATTTCTGGAATAAGAAGTATGTTTTATTTCAAAAGTTTCATGCTCGCCAAAGAATTGCACACAATGTTCACCTACAATATTCCCACCACGAATGGAAGAAAAGCCAATTTCATTTGTTTTTCTCTTTTCGTGAATATCATGGCGATTAAAATTGTATGTTAATGTTTCTTCCATAACTTCATTAATGGCATCGGCTAATAAAATAGCAGTACCACTTGGTGCATCTACTTTTCGATTATGATGTGTTTCTGTAATTTCAATATCAGTTCCGATTAGGTTACTAGCAACTTGAGCTACAATTTTTTTCATTAGATTAATATCGAAAGACATATTCGAAGATTGAAAGATAGGAATTAGGGTAGAAGCTACTCTAATTTCTTCTAATTGCTCTTTCGTAAAACCAGTAGTAGCAATTACAATCGGAACTTTTTGGTTGACGGCATAATTTAAAATATTGAAAGTAGATACTGGAATACTAAAATCAATAATCACATCGGGTTTTTCTTTGATATCTTCTATATTGGAATAAACAGGAAAGGTGTTTTTGCCTTCATCATGAATATCAAATCCTCCAATTAATAATAATTCAGGGAAACGATCAATTTCATTTACTAAAACTTGGCCCATTCGACCATTGCATCCATTAATTAATACTTTTATCATTTCATTTCAAATCCTTTCTTTATTAATATAAATTAGAGATGTAGAGGAATAGACGTGTCTACCACGAAAAATCGGGCGACTGCTAGTCGCCCCTACATTTCTTATCTTAAAATTATGAGCATGCTCAAAAAGACGTATGCATAACGATATAGTTTTTGAATGGAACTTTTGGAACGGTATGCATTTATCGATTCTTGAATGGCACAGTATTTGTCTACTAGAGTAATAATATAGCTTTCTTTATATTTTGGAAAGTGAAAAAAGGTAACTGGCCACATGTGTTTTAAAATAATATCTTTTTCTTTTTTATTTAATGTAAAGAGTTTAGTAGCATTGGTTAAGGCAGTTTTCGGATGCGTAAAAGCATGAAGACCTTTTCTACCATCTTGGCGAAGTCGCCAATCATATAAAAATAAATCATGTAACATACCTGCACGAGCTACTGAAACGTAGTCTAAGTGATATTTTTTACAAAGTAAATAACTATAGTAAGCAACATTCTTACAATGCTCAAAACAGGAAGTATCATAATGTTGTTTATATAATTTCATTTTTTGTACTGTTTCATTTGAAACTAAATCTTGTATAATAAAATCAAATTCCGCTTGTTTTTCAAGTTCTTTTTTATCTTCTTGTAATAACATAATTAAAAATTCATCCCCTATAAATCTTTCGTAATGATTCTTACTCTTCTATTATAGCATAAAAAATACGAAGTGTCTGTACCTTAAGAAAAATTTAATGTAAAACTCCAAACTTTTTCATTTCATTTTCTAAAATGATACCATTTTCCTTTGATAGAGGTGTTAATGGCAAACGAGGTACACCAAAATTATATCCCATTTTATTTAATGCTTCTTTTACAGGAATTGGATTGACTTCTGAAAATAGAGCTTTTATTAAACCAATTGCCTCTAATTGTGCTTTTTTGGCATTTTCAAAACGACCTTCTAAAAAGTCATGTACAAGGATGCTTGTTTTCTTTGGAGCAATATTTGAAAGAACCGAAATAACTCCTTTTCCACCAAGAGAAAGAACTGGTAAAATTTGGTCATCATTACCACTATAAATCGTTAAATTATCTCCACATAGGGAAGCAATTTCAGCAACTTGTGATAAATTACCACTTGCTTCTTTGATGGCAACAACATTTGGAATGTTAGAAAGTTCCAAACAAGTGCTAGGTAACACATTAACACCAGTTCGACTTGGAACACTATATACAATGATGGGTAAAGTAGTACTAGAAGCAATTTTTTGATAATGTTCAATAAGACCGTTTCTGGGTTGCCTTATTATAATAAGGAGTTACCACAAGAGCACCATCAGCCCCAACACTTTCGGCATATTTGGTAAGTTCTATGGAAGTCCTAGTACAATTGCTACCAGTTCCGATGATAACAGGAACACGCCCAGCCACTTTTTTTACAGCAAACGAAAAAGTTTCTTTTCTTTCAGAATCAGTCATAGTAGCAGATTCGCCAGTTGTTCCACAAACAACCAAAGCATCAATTCCTTGTTCAATTTGAAAATCAATCAAACGACCGAATTCTTCAAAATTAACACCTGATTCGGTAAAAGGTGTAGCGATTGCAGTAGCGCAACCTTCAAATAAAATTTTTTTCATATTTACACGCTCCTAAAAGCTTATGTATCTTAGAACATATAATTATATGTTCTAACTTCCTACATTATATGTTAAGAAAGAAAAAAAAGAAAGTGATTTTAAAAAAAACATAAAAAAGTTGACTTATGTACACTTATATTATATAATACTGAACATAAATAGGAGGAAAGAAAAATGTACTATAGGAGTAAAGTAGGAAAAGAAGATTTGAATTATAGAGAAGGTTATGTTTTATATAAAAATAGAAGATATCAAGAAGCAATACCATATTTTAAAAAATCAATTGAACAGAAAGCAATTGATTTCACAAAAAGCATATTTTTTATAGGAAAAATTTATTTGATTCAAAAAAAGTATAAAGAGGCAGAAGAACAACTTAAAAAATGTATTGAAATAGAAGGAGATAGAACACCACATGCAAGGCTAGAGTTAGGGAAATTATATGCGAGTCAAGGAAAAGAAAAAGAAGCAGAAGAGCAATATAAGAAATATATAGAAATAGATGGAGATAGAACACCACATGCAAGGCTAGAGCTAGGGAAATTATATGCAAATCAAGGAAAAGAAAAAGAAGCAGAAGAACAATTTGAAAAATGTATAGAAATAGCAGGTGATAGAAGTCCACATGCAAGGTTAGAGCTAGGAAAATTATATGCAAATCAAGGAAAAGAAAAAGAAAAAGAAGCAGAAGAACAATTTGAAAAATGTATAGAAATAGCAGGTGATAGAAGTCCACATGCAAGGTTAGAGCTAGGAAAATTATATGCAAGTCAAGGAAAAGAAAAAGAAGCAGAAGAACAATATAAGAAATATATAGAAATAGATAGAGATAGAAGTCCACATGCAAGGCTAGAGTTAGGGAGATTATATGCAAGTCAAGGAAAAGAAAAAGAAAAAGAAGCAGAAGAACAATATAAGAAATATATAGAAATAGATAGAGATAGAAGTCCACATGCAAGGCTAGAGTTAGGGAAATTATATGCGAGTCAAGGAAAAGAAAAAGAAGCAGAAGAGCAATATAAGAAATATATAGAAATAGATGGAGATAGAACACCACATGCAAGG
>CANSMW010000022.1 GCA_947648215.1 uncultured Clostridium sp.
TTTCTTATAATTTTATGTTACTTTATCTTTTCGAAATAGTTTCGCAATTATCTAAGTTATAATGTAACACATTTTGTTTTTTTATGCAATACTTTTTTGGCTAACTTACAAAAAGCAAGGGGCTTTCCCTTGCTTTAGAGTATTCTTATAATATCATGATAAGTTACAAAAATCGTTAGTCCAATTAGTATTGCAAATCCTAACATTTGGATATTCATTTCTGTTTTTTCTTGCATTGGCTTTTTTCGAATGGCTTCTATTACATAAATAACTACTTTTCCTCCATCTAGTGGTGGGAATGGAAGTAAGTTCGTTACACCTAAGGATAAGGAAATAAGTGCTACTAAGTAGATAAAATCTTCAATTCCTTTGGTTTTAGCAACCATTCCAGAAATTCCAATTGGTCCCATTAATTGGTTGGTCGATACTTTTCCAGTAAACAGCATTTTTAAGTTTTCAATAATTGATGTGGAAAAATCGACTGTATTCCAAAATCCATAATAGATATTATTGGCAAAATTATTTTCTGCTTTTTCAAAGCTAATTCCTAATAAATACGTATAAGATACATTCGCTTCTACTGTTATTTCTTTTATTTCTTCTTTTCTCTTAAGAGTAAAAGTAATTGTATTGGTTTGGGCTTCATTAATAAGCGAAACTACCTCATAAGGGTTATTATTTACTTCTTTTCCATTTATTTTTAAAATGACATCTCCTATTTGAATTCCCTGTTTTTCTGCTGGACTTGACGGATAAAGTGCAACAATTTGTGTGGTCAAATTATCTCCCTCTACTCCTAAATAAATTCCAGTATCTTTTCCCATAATTGTTTTTGGCTCTACGGTATAATCCATTAATTCACCATTTCGTTTTACTTGTATGGTCACAGGCTTTCCTTCGGATTTTTCCATTATATCCGTAATATCTTGTTTTTGATGAATCTTTTTGCCATTTATCGAAACCACTTCATCTCCTACCATAATTCCTGCTTTTATGGCTCCATATTCTGGCTCTAAACTCTCAATTTTCTTTGATACATTTTCTCCTACTGCTGAAACCAAGCAAAAATACACCAATAATCCAAACACAATGTTTATCATTCCACCAGCAAGTACAATAGCAATACGTTTTGGAACACTGGTTTTACTAAAAGAACCCTCAGCCTCTGAGCGTTCCTCTTCTCCCTCCATGCTTACAAAACCACCAAGTGGTATTAATCGTAAAGCATATTGTGTTTTTGTGTTCTTGCTTTTCCAAATAGTAGGTCCAAATCCAATCGCAAATTCATTAACTGTTACTTTGCATAATTTCGCAACTAGGAAATGACCTCCTTCATGAATGAAAATTAAAAATCCTAATAAAAAGATTACTTTTATGGCTGTTATTAAAATACTTAACAATTCGGTTCCTCCTATAATAATCTTATTAACATATATGCAAATGGAGCAATAAAGATAATACTATCCAACCTATCTAACATTCCTCCATGCCCCGGAATTAAGTTACTAAAATCTTTTATACCAACATATCGTTTAATACTAGATGCCGCAAAATCTCCAATTTGTCCCACAACACTTAGTATTATTTCAATTAAGATCACCGTAACATACGAAAAATTCATATTAAATACATGATTGAAAACAAATACTAAACCTGCTCCAAATAAAACAGCACCAATGACTCCTGCAATACAACCTTCTATTGTTTTATTAGGACTAATTTCACTAAATTTATGCTTGCCAAATGTTTTCCCTACTAAATAGGCTAGTATGTCGGTTCCCCAAGCAGCTGCTAATACAAGCCATACTAAAAATTTTCCATATTCCATGGCATGAATTAATGGCACAAACATTAAAAATAAGGAAATATAACAAATTCCAAAAAAAGTAATGGCAATGTCATTAATATTCGTTTTCATATTGCTTAGGATAACTTGCAAAAATAATATCGTAATTCCAATGGGAATTAGTACACTAACAATCGTAATGGCATGCTGTACTGGTATTACATGAATGAGTGCAATTAGGAAAGATGAAACATATCCCATCCAAATAACAGGATGTGCTTTCCCTTTGAAAGCATTAAAGTATTCATGAAGACTTAACCCTGCTACTATTGCAAATGTAATATCTACTACATAAGTATTCCCTAAAACTAATATTATAACCACAAGTGGCATACCAATAAGTGCTGAAACCCATCTTTTAATATCCATACTATCTATAACCTTTCTTCTATTCTAACATATAGCCATTATTTTCCTTTTTTAATGGTTCGATTTTGATATTCTTTTATTGCTTCTAGTAAATCTTCTTCTTTAAAATCTGGCCAGTTTTTTTCCATAAATACAAATTCGGAATAAATGGTTTGCCATGGTAAAAAACCACTCGTTCGTATTTGTCCACTTGTTCGTATTACGACATCTGGATCTGGCTGTCCTTTGGTATAAAGATGCCTTTCTACCATTTCTTCTGAAATATCTTCTATTGTTATTTCTTCTTGTTTCGCTTTTGTTGCAATCTCTTGCATCGCTTTTACTATTTCTTGTCTTCCTCCGTAGTTTAGAGCAACATTAAAGGTAACTCCTGTGTTATTTTTCGTTCTTTCAACTGTTTTATCTATGCTTTTTTGTAGTCCTTTCGATAATGCTGATTTATCCCCTAACATTTTTACTCGTATGTTTTCTGTATCCGCACGTTTGGCAAAATCCTCTAAATAGGTTTGTAGTAACATCATAAGTGCTCCTACTTCCTCTTTGGTGCGATTCCAATTTTCCGTAGAAAAGGCATATACGGTAAGATACCTAATGCCAATTTTATTGGCATATCTTACAATGTTTTCTAACACTTTGGCTCCTTCTTTATGTCCAAGTTTTGGGTCCATTCCTCTTTTTTTTGCCCAAGTACGGTTTCCATCCATAATAATGGCAATATGCTTAGGTAAACGTGTTTGGTCAATTTCTTGTATCATCATAATTCTCTTCTCTCATTTATTTTTTTGTAGGGGTCGATGCCTTCATCGACCCTTTTTATGTCTTTTTCTTATTCCCGTGGCGATGAAGGCATCGCCACCTACATTATACGCTCATGATTTCTTTTTCTTTGTTTGCGGTGATGTTATCAATCTCTTCTATTTTCTTATCCGTTATTTTTTGAATATCTTCTTCTGCTGTTCTTAAATCGTCTTCTGTAATAAGTGCTTCTTTTTGCCTCTTTTTAAATTCATCAATTCCTTCTCTACGAACAGAACGAATGGCTACTTTTGCTTCTTCTGCCATTTTTTTAATTTCTTTTACCAATTCTTTTCTTCTTTCTTCGTTTAATTCTGGGAATGATAAACGAATGACTTTTCCATCATTATTTGGGTTAATTCCAATATCAGAAGCTAAAATTGCTTTTTCAATTTCTTTTAGGATACTGGCATCCCATGGTTGAACCACAATTAATCTTGCTTCTGGCACCGAAATTCCTGCCACTTGGCTAATTGGCGTTTCTACTCCATAATAATCTACTTTTACCTTATTTAAGATAGCAGGGTTTGCTCTTCCTGCTCTTACTGCTGCTAAATTTTCGGCAAATACATTAATTGACTTTTCCATCTTTTCTTCAATTGATTTGTAATCCATGATTTTTCTCTCCTTTTCAATCTTATCTTTCTTTTGGTAGACACGAGGCCTCCCCTACATTTTTTATGTTTAACATATAGCCATTATTTATCATCGTTTCTATTTTACAATGGTTCCAATGTTTTCACCTTTTACAATTTTAACCATATTTTCTGGTTTATCAATTCCAAATACCATAAGTGGAATTTGATTATCTCTACAAAGGGCGGTTGCTGTTGAATCCATTACTTTTAAGTCTTTGGTTAAAATATCAGTATATGAAATTTCATCATATTTTACCGCAGTTGGGTCTAGTTTTGGGTCTGCTGAATATACCCCATCAATGGTTTTGGCAAGTAAAATAACTTCTGCATTAATTTCTGCTGCACGAAGAGCTGCTCCTGTATCGGTTGAAAAATATGGATTTCCCGTTCCACATGCAAAAATAACGACTCTTCCTCTTTCAAAATGCTTTACTGCTTTTCTACGAATATAAGGTTCTGCAATTTGTCTCATTTCAATTGCTGTTTGTACACGTGTTTTTAATTCTCTTGCTTCTAGTGCATCTTGTAAAGCAAGTGCATTCATCGTTGTTGCTAGCATTCCCATATAATCTGAGGTAGTTCTTTCCATTTGATGACCATACTTTCCTCTCCAAAAGTTTCCACCACCAACAACAATCGCAACTTCTACTCCTAACTTCGTTAAATTTTTTACTTCATCACAAATGTTTCCTACTGTATCGGCATCAATTCCTGTTTTTCGATCTCCTGCTAATGCTTCTCCACTTAGTTTTAATAGTACTCTTTTATACTTTACGTCCTCCACTTCTTATACACTCTCCTAAAAATATATTTTTCGTTTCCTATTCTATCATAGATTCTTAAAAATTTGCACTACTTTTTAAAGAATTTCTTAATTTTTATTTTTATCCCATAACCAAGGGTAGATGAAGGCATCGACCCCTACAAAATCGTTTGCAAATTTTTTCATAATTTTGTATAATGTTTTCATGAAAACTTTAGTAATTGATGAAAAATATGATAATAAGAAATTAAATATGGTTTTACAAAATGAATTTCCAGAATTATTGCTTTCTACGATTTATAAAACTTTACGAAAAAAAGATATTAAGATAAATGGAAAACGTATTCGTGATGAAGTTATTTTACATACTGGCGATGTTGTTGAAATTTATATTGTAGATGATTTGTTGTATCCAAAAAAAGAAATTCCTATTGTATATGAAGATAGGTTTATTTTGCTTGTAAACAAGCCTTCTGGTTTAGAAATACTTGGAGAAAATAGTTTAACAACTCTTCTTTCTAAAAAGCAAGGATTACCTGTATATCCTTGCCACCGTTTAGACCGTAATACCACTGGTCTTGTATTGTTCGCCAAAACCAAAGAAGTACAAAACATCTTATTTGATAAATTCAAAAATTCCGAAATCCAAAAACACTATGCTTGCCTTGTATATGGCATCCCCCATAAAAAAAAGCAAACCTTAACAGCCTATTTGTTTAAAGATGCCAAAAAATCAATAGCCTATGTGTCTGATACTCCTAAAACAGGTTATCGTAAAATTATAACAAGCTATGAAGTGTTAAAAGAATTTGACAACCATACTTCTCTACTAGATGTTACTCTACATACTGGAAGAACCCATCAAATTCGTGCTCATCTTGCCCATATTGGCTATCCCATCATTGGAGATGGCAAATATGGAAAAAATGAAATTAACAAACAATTTCATGCAAAAACGCAAAAACTTTGTAGTTATAAAATGAAATTCAATTTTAAAGAAGATGCTAATATACTAAATTACTTGAACCATAAGGAATTTGAAATTGATTATCATATGTAGAATTATTCGTGTATCATTCATATTTCAAATTTTTCTAAATAATACTTTGTATTCCAAATAACATATAGTGGAATGTTTAGTATATTATTGTCTAATGCAATATTTAATAAAGAATATCGTATTGCTAATTTAGGTGTATATTCCTTCATATATACCTTTAAACTTTGTGCCTTAACATTGATTCCAGCTTTTGCCTCAACAGGTATAATCAAATTTTTATAAGCAAATACAAAATCTACTTCACTTTGAAAGTCGTTCGACCAATAATAAATTGTATTGATTTTTCTAATACTTTTTAATTCCTGAAGTACAAACTGTTCTGTTAATAACCCATTAAACTCATTATAAATTGCATCTGCATTCACAATTGTTTCATATGGCAATTCACACAATACTCTTAATAAGCCTATATCTAACAAATATATTTTAAATGCCTTTAAATCCTCATAGGCTTTCAGTGGTTGCTTATTTCCGCATTTTACTCTATTTACCATTCGTATTAGTCCTGTATCTCTTAGCCAGTTAATTGCGTTTTCATATTCTCTTGCTCTTGCTCCATCTTTTACAACACCATACACAAATTTTCTGTTTTCTTTTGCTAATTGTGATGGAATACTATTCCAAACATATTGTATTTTCGTTGCTGTATTATGATCTGTATGCTTTGAAAAATCTCTTTCATATGCTTCTAATATCCCTTTTTGAATTCGTTCCACTGTTTCAAAATCTTTTTCCTCAATCCACGTCTTTACTGCCCTTGGCATTCCTCCAATAATAAAATATTTTTTCAAGTAGTCCTTCAATTTATCTGTTACAATCTCTGGTATTTTTTCTATATTGTTTTTTCGAATTAAACAAATTAATTCGTTTTCACCATTGGCAATTAAAAACTCCTCAAAGTCTAATGGTTGCAATTCTAAAAAATCTACTTTCCCAACTGGAAACGATGCTTGGTCATGTAAGAAAACACCTAGCAAACTTCCCGCACAACATATCGCATACTCTGGTGCTTGTTCTGCAAAATATTTTAAAGAAGTAAGTGCTCTTGGCAATTCTTGTATTTCATCAAATATAATTAACGTTTTTTCTGGCTCTATCCTTTTATGATGAATTGCAGATAAATATTCTATTATACGATATGGTTCTATATTTCCTTCAAATAAACTAGCAACACTATTTTCATTCTCGAAATTGATGTATAGGATATCCTCAAAATATTCTTTGCCAAATTCTTGTAAAATCCATGTTTTCCCTACCTGTCTTGCACCTTTTAATATTAAAGGTAGTCTATGTTTCTTTTCTTTCCATTGTCTTAATTCTTCTATTATCTTACGATACATATTATCAATCCTTTCACATTTTCTTGACCAATATAGCATGCTTTTATCACATTTTCTTGACCATTCCACTTATATTTTATCACATTTTCTTAATCATATGCAAGTTTTTTACAAAAATTCAACTATGACAAACAAAGAGGAAAACTATATTAGCTTTCCTCTTTACTTTTCCTCCAATATTTTCTTAATCTCCTCAAACCTCTTCACCTTCTGGGTTGTGGTTTTAATCATTGGCTCATCGGTTACGATGATTTCTCGTATGTATTTATATGGTGGCATGGTTTTGTTAATTTGTTTTATATCTTGCCAAATTTTTTCTTGTAATTCTTCTTTTGATAGTCCATTCAAGGTTTCTTCTACATACTCCTTATTATATACAATTTTAGTGGCTAAATCTAAATCGTTATCTTTGGTTGGAATACCAAACACAATATTTTCAGCTACATAAGGAAGTTTAGCAATTAGTACTTCTAATTCTTCTGGGTAAATATTTTTTCCGTTTTTCATAACAATTACATTCTTTTTTCGTCCTGTAATAAATAAAAATCCATCGGAATCAATATAACCTAAGTCTCCTGTATGAAACCATCCATCTATTAGCACTTCTTTGGTTGCCTCTTCATTTTCAAAATAACCTAACATGACATTTGGACCTTTGGCAATTATTTCACCAATTCCTTTTTCGTTTGGTTCAAAAATTTTAATTTCTACATCTTTTAATGGAAAACCAACCGAACCATGTCGAATGTTCTTATCATTTTCTGCAGTAATAACAGGAGAAGTTTCAGTTAACCCATATCCTTGAATGGTTTTTATGCCATAATTACTAAAGTTTTTTACAACCGTTTTATCAATGGCTGCTGCTCCAACTACTGCCATTCTAAGTCCACCAAGATTATCAATAATATCTTTAAATACCTTTCTTCGTATATCGATCCCTAATTTTAATAACACATTACTTACTTTTGTTGCTATTTGAATTAGTTTCGTTTTTCCTTGTTTCTCAATTTCCTTTAAAATTTTCTTATTCATTGCTTCTAGTAATAATGGTACTGTAACAAAAACAGTAACATGATATTCTTGCAAATTTTTTTGAATGTACTTTAATCCATCACAAAAGACATTGCTAACGCCATTACTAATAAAAAATAGTAGTCCAGTAGAACCAAAGGTATGGTGGAAAGGTAAAAACGCCAAGTTTCGGTCATTGTCATATATTTTTACAATGGTATTTAGGGCATGAACATTGGATACGATATTTTTTTGTGATAGCATAACTGCTTTGGAAGCAGATGTTGTTCCAGAAGTAAATAAAATAATGTTCATACTTTCTGGGTCAATGGTTGCATTTTCAAAACGAGTATCTCCGTTTTTTAACAATTCTTCTCCTTTGTTTAATAATGCATCAAACGATAAAAATTCTTCTTCCTTTGGTTCCTCCATACAAATATAATGCTCTAAATCTGTTGTACCACTTTTTCTAATCTTTTCCATAATTTCGCTATACTTATTTTCAAAAACGACTGCATTTGCATAGCTTCTTTGTAATAATCCCTCTATTTCACCAAATGGTAAGGACTTATCTAATGGCACTACAATTCCTACTCCGCATAGAGTAGCAAGATAAGCCAAACACCACTCATAACGATTATTCGCAATAATGGCAATCCTTTTTCCACCTAGTCCTAGTTCCATAAATGCCGTTCCTAATTTGTTAATATCTTCTTGCAACTTTTGGTAAGTAATATTTTGATATTGTACCTCTCCATCTTGTTTTTCTTTTACAATAAAGGCAATATTTTCGGGAAACCTACGAACTGTATCCTTTACCAATTCTCTTATGTCTCGATATTCTCTTGCCTCATACAATACTATTTTTTTATTCATACCCCAATCTCCTTTTTCTAATCTTCTTTTATCATACACGAGATACGGTTATTTTACTATTGTACTGTGCGGTCGGTGGAAATTAAAAGAAAACAAATCCGGTAGAAAGCTTCTACCAGACTGTTTTTGTGGAATATGTTGCCATTTGCAGAAAATCTTCTTAGTTGAAGATTTTTATGGAAAGGAGGATAATCTCCTCATCGGTTTCGTTCTTACAATCATGGCTACTTCCGATTCGGCAAATATCCATCCTCCGCAAGCAACCATTAATCGTTGCTGATCCTCCCTCTAAAACAATGTATACTTCTTCATTGTCATCATGGAAGTGCTTACCGATGGATACTCCCGGACCTAACCGCATACAGCTTATGACCACATTTCCCACTTTAAAATCGTCAGAACAATAAACCTTCCCGACTCCGCCTCTTAGATTTTCGGTTGCCTCCATTTTTAATGCGTCTAAAATTTTCATTCAAAAATCCTCCTTCTGCGTTTTATGTTATCATTATACCACATATACCATGTTTTTGCAAACTTATGTTAATTGCGAATTCGTAATATCTGTCCGTGGAAAAATTAGGTTAGGATTTCGGATTTGGTTTATTCTTACTAGATTAGCTACTGTGGTATGATAACGATTTGCAATATAGGTTAAGTTATCTCCTCTTCCCACTCGATAATAGGTAGAACCTGAGGCATGTGCATCATTTGAGCGTATATCCCTTCTAATTAGTAGCACTTGACCGGGATAGATTAAGTTTGGATTTGCTATGTTGTTTAGCATGACAATGCTATTTATCGTCGTTCCATATCTTCTTGCAATATTCCATAAATTATCTCCTCTTCTTACTACATAAGTGGTAGATGTGGTTGAACTTGGCTCTGTGTTTGGTTTATCTGAAGTAGTAACTTGAATTTGTAGCACTTCACCTGGGTAAATTAAATTTGGATTTTGAATATGATTTAATGTAACAATTTGCTCTACAGTGGTTCCATACCAAGAAGCAATTTTGGATAACGTATCTCCTCGTTTTACGGTATAAGATACCACATTTTGAATTTCACCTGGATTTGGATTATTGGGTTTTGGAATTTCACCAGAATTTGATAAGAAAATCCCTTCCGTAAATCGGTCTAAATCAACATCCCCTCTAATTCCGTTAATTCTTCCTTTATCCCAATATTGAAACCCTACCCAATTTTCCCATTTTCCATTATCTCTTGGTGTATTTACTCCATATTCGGCTATCCATAAAGGATATCTAGTTGCTAGTTCATAAGAAAAAATGGTTCTTGCATCATAGGCATTGGAATAAATAACCATTTCTTTTCCTGTTAATTCTCTTGTTTTTTCTAGGAATACTCGAGATATATTATTAATTTCATAGGTACTTAAATTTCCAAAAACTTCAAAATCCATGGCAAGCCTACAATTTGGTTGTGTTCCTGCAATCACTCTACTAAAAAATTCGGCTTCTTTTATTGCCTCTTCTTCACTTCTTGCTCGTACAAAGTGGTAAAAACCTATGTTTAATCCATTTGTCTTTGCTCCTTCATAATTATTTCGAAATTCTGGATCTTCTAAATGTTGCCCTTCGCTTGACTTTATGTATACAACATCAATTCCCGCTTCTTTTACAGCACGATAATCAATTCTTCCTTGATAGGAACTTACATCAATTCCTTGGTAAATAACATCTCCTGCCGGTGATAGTGCATATGTTATGTTAGAATACATTGCAAATGATGATAACAGTAATAACCATATTAAGAAAATAACTTTTATTAATTTTTTTCTCATAAATAACCTCCCAAGCACAAAAATAGAGTAGATATTTTCTACTCTATTTTATGAAATATGGCTTGTTTTGGTTATTATTTAATAAAAAGGCCTGCCATATAGATAGCATAAAGAATTAAATAGGCAAATCCATTGGTTTTTGTCATTTTATTTTTTGCTCCTATAAATGGGAATAATGCTAATAAAATCGTTCCAATTACTAATATAAGAATTTGATTATTATAACTAATACTATATGTGATTGGCGTAATCATAGCAGATATCCCTAATATTAGTAAAATATTAAAGATATTCGACCCTAATATATTTCCGTATTGCAATATCACTGTCTCCCTTAAAAGCTGCTGTTACAGATGTTACTAATTCTGGTAGGCTTGTCCCTATTGCAATAATCGTTAGGCTAATTACTTTTTCACTAATTCCTAGTGTTTGTGCAATAGTTACTGCATGATTTACCGTTACATCACCACCAATTTTTAACCCTACAATTCCAAGGATAATAAAGCCAATGTCTTTTATTGCAGACCCTTGCTTCTGTGTTTGCACTTCTACTAATGTATCTTTTTTCTCAAACTGTTCTCCTTTTTTTCCCATATAAATGGTATAGCCAATAAATAATACAAATAGGCTAATCAAAATAGCTCCTTCTATTCTTGTTATATTGGCTCCCACATTACATATTACAAACAAGATAATCGTAACTACTAATGTAAGCGGAATTTCAATTAATCTGGTTTCTCTTTTAAACTCAATTTCCATTATAATAGCAGATAATCCTAAAATAAGTAATAAATTACATACATTACTTCCTATTACATTTCCTACAGCCATATCAGAATGTTGTTCCATGGCTGAAGTAATACTAACAAACAATTCTGGCATAGATGTTCCAATGGAAACAATCGTAAGCCCTATAATAATTTCAGGTATATGAAATCGTTTTGCAACACTAGACGAACCATCCACTAAAAAATCGGCTCCCTTCATTAACAAACAAAACCCAACAATAATCCAAATAATCTCAAAAACCATATCACCCCTCCTAAATGTAAAGCATTACTATCTTACTCCTATTTCCACTACTTGTCAATTCTTAAAAACATAAAATAATTGACCAAGCATATTGCCTAGTCAATTATTTTATACTCACTCTCTGTTAGGGTATAGACTACCACATATCGTAACTATTTTTCTAATCGAATATTGCCGAGAGATGGTTTCTATGGCTAATTCTACATACGGTTCATGTCCCATTACATTTCTTCTATTTGGCAAGGTTATGTTACCAGAAACACTTTTTGTTTGAATTTCACAGTTAGATTCTTGGTTTAAGTAGGTTCTTACGTTTCCTGAGGTGGTTTTTATTTTTGAGTTTCCTGTTATTTTGAAGTCATCACTTTTGATGTCGCCTGAAATGCTACTGAACTCTACCTTTCCTTCTATTTTTTGCACTTCAATACTGCCTGAAGTGGTTTTTGCTTCTATGGTTCCGTGTGCTTCTTCTACTGTAATATCACCAGAAACACTTTTTAATTTTAAAGTATCTTCTGTTAGTTTTTGTAGCTTAATATCACCAGATGTGGTTTCTACTTGAATACTTTTTGCCTCAACATTTCCCATTTTAATATCTCCACTAGTAGAAGAAATTACTAAATCATCAAATTTTAGGTTTTCGTTTACTTGAATATCGCCTGATACTGCTTTCATTTCTAAACTTCCTTCATAAGTTTTAGGAAGATACACATCATAAGCCATTCCATCTATTAACCCAAAATAGAAAAAATGAAAACGTGGTCTATTATCTTCCGTAATACTAACACTAGAAGAAGATTTATTTACCTTAAATAAATCTTTTTCGTTTACTTCTCGAAATGCATATTGTACCACACGAATCTCTTTATCCTCTGTAAAAAATACATTCAAATCGGATGCTTTAAACTCCAAGTTTATGTTTGTTATATCTTCTATTCCTATCTTTTGTTCTTTTCTAATATTTTCTTCTTTACGTACTCCTCCAGAATTTCCAAATCCCATAAACCAATTCCAACTATTATGATGAATGGAAAATACAAGAAGTTTACAAAGCCCTATTACCATACTGATTAGTATAATAATTAATATAATAATTCCTACTTTTTTCATTTAACTCTTCCTTCCCTATTTTATTTATAACATACTTATCCATATACTTTAATTAACTATTTTCCTTCACTTTTGTTATTCTTCCCCTAATTTAAACATGAGTTTAATGATATTTTCGATTAAGCTAGCAATTAGGAAAACAATCCAAGAAATATACCATATACCAAATGTAAAACTAATTATTAAATAAATAATAACGGTTAATGTCCATAAAATAGAATCAATTGCTTTTTTAATTTCTTTATTTTTATCTTTCTTTCCCTTCCATTCTTTGAATTCCTCTACCATAGTATCTTCATATTTTGTATACTTAGGTTTTGTCATAAAATGATAAATTAAAACACATGTTGCTACACCTGCAATAGCAAGAAAGCTTGAAGCAGTTATAAAATCTGGCATTCCTAGTTCATCTAGTACGACACACGAAATTATACTTAAAATGTATAATCCTACACAAACCGATACAATAAGACCTGTCTTTTTTCTTGCTTCCTCTCGGTACTCACTATGAATTGGGTTGTTTTTATTCAATTCTTCAATTAATTCTTCTACATCCCCCATTTCTTGTAATACTGTTTTTAAAGCCTCTTCTTCGCTTTTTCCTTGTTTTACAAAATCCTCATATTTATCTTCTGCATTTGAAATGATCTCATCTTTTAAGTCATTTGCTCTTTTCGTATTAGGAGCATTTTCAAATAATCTATTTACTTCTTTTCTAATTTTCTCATTCATTTCTCTTTTTCCCCTTTCTTTTCAATCAATATCCGATTTTTTGGGCATTACCATGGCTGCTACAATATATGCCAGTATTCCACTACCACCGCATGCAAGAAAATAAAATCCATGCCAAACGTACTAGGGTTGGGTCTATATCAAAATATTCTGCAATTCCACCGCATACTCCATCAATTTTCTTACCTTGTTCAATTTTATATAATCTCTTTTGCATTTTTACTCATCCTCCTTTATTAAATCAACTTATCAATTAATTCTTTGGTTAAGTTCCATTCCTCTACACTCTTTTTATAAAATTCAATTCCACTATTGGTGATAGAATAGTATCTTCGTCTTGCCCCACTGTTTCCTTCTCCCCAAAAAGAAGTAATATAGCCTGCTTCTTCTAATCTTCGGAAAGCACAATAAAGAGTAGCGTCATTTAATTCATATCGGTTATCCGTTTTTTCTTTTATGGATTTATTAATTTCATAGCCATAGCTATTGCCCTTCATTAAATGGGCTAAAATAATCGTTTCTGTATGACCACGAATCATATCTGCTCGAATTGACATTTTACATCACCTACCTTTTTTCTATAATAATTATAAATCAATATACCTTATCTGTCAAGTTATATTATGAAAATATATGTATTAAATATTTTATTCGGAAATTTCCGAATACCTTTATTCGTTCTTTTGCTATACTTTTAAGTAAGAAGAACTAAGGAGGAAGTAATTATGATATTATCCGATGCGATTAATTTAAGAATTCAAGAACTATTAAAAGAGCACCATTTAACTGCTTACAAACTATCCTATCTTGCTGGAATTTCAAATTCTATTATCAGTGATTGCAAACGAGGAAAAGTAAAAGAGCTATCCATTAGTTCTGTTATTCATATTTGTGAAGGGTTAAATATGGAGTTAAAAGATTTTTTTGATTCAAAATATTTTAAAGATGTTGAGGCAATCGACCGCCTTGAAAAAAGAGAGCAAAAAATTGTCTAGTAGAAAAATCACCCTATCTATCATTGATTGGGTGATTTTCTTGTTTTATAAATAAGCTACAATTTTCTCAAATGTATCGTATCCACTTTCCGCATTAATATGTCCTGCCTTTGGCATTAGAATTTGTTTCGTAGCAACTGTATTTGCAAATTCTTTTTCTACTTCATATTTTACATATGGGTCATTATCTGAGTAAAAGCAAACAATTTCCTTACTATAATTTTTTACTTCTTCTAGTTCATCAAAATACATCGATTCATTAACAGCATCATATTCTTTATCAATTCCCAAATAATGATTAAATCCACATACAAAAATGCATTTTTTTACTTTTATTTTGTGTTTGGTTAAAAACTTACTCACAAATACTGGAGCAATACTATGCGCAATGATGGTGGTATTTTCTGTAATCAACCCTAAATCCACATAATATTCTAATAACCTGCTCCAATTCTCGTAATTCTGTAATCCAACACCACTCGGAAAATCTGGCACATAAACTTGCTTTCCTTCACTTTGTATAAAATCATGTAACCAACTAAACCAATTTGAAAATGGGCTACTAAATGAGCCATGTATTATAAAATAATTTTCCATATTATTTTTCCTTTCCTTCCCAAATTTTTCTTATAAAGTTTAATGATACAGTTGATAATGTAAAGCCAATTACTGGTACCAATGAACTTAAAAATATATTATTTATTTTATTAATTACATAGGAATAAATGACAACTACAATATAGGTTAATACACAAATACAAATCTTCCTCGTTCCACTTGTCTCCCACTTTTTATCTAACTCTACTCTTCTATTCCTTTGTTTAATTTGTTCAATTTCTTGTTCTAAATTTTTTTCTTCCATTTCTATTTCCTCCTTATTTCCATTTCTCACCATTCATATATTGGGTTAATGCCATAACAAATGCCATTTCAGTTAAATCAATTCTCGATATGGCATCATGTGTTAGTAATTGAATTGCTCCACCTTTATTATGTCTTTCGTCATCTTCTCCAAAAATTCTGTTCATTACTTGGCTTAAGTCTGTTTCAATAATATCTTTTACAAGTCTTTCTGGTACTGGAAAAGATGGGCTTGTTCCATAGCTTTCAAAATCGTCATTATCTTCTATGACTGCTATATTGGTAATTAGCCATCTTCCTAATGAATTATAAATGCCACTTTCACTTGATACATACAAATCTGCTTTTATACCATGTTCTTTGCAATATTTCTTTACATTAGATACTCGATTTTTTGCTCCCCTATAAATTTCCTCATTAACTGGCTCTTCACTTACCTCAGAAGGAACTGGTATGCCTTGTATTTCTATCTCATCAAAATATCGCTGTAATGCTCTTTTGGCGCCTCAATTTTTCCCTGATTTTTTGTTGCCATGACTACTTTCATATTTCTTCACTTCCTATTTTTTACTTTTGCATTTTATCACAAAAATAACACAAACACACAAAAAAATAATATGCTCTATTACTTGCTCCTTTGTATTTTTTAATGTCAAATAATGCTTCTACTTCTTCTAAGTTCTCTTTTGCTTATTCCAATCTATAATTTGATAAATTTACTATTTCATTATGGTTCTTTTAATGAAACACCTTCTTTTTCTATGGTTTTATAAAATCTTATATAATTTACTCTATTTTTATATTGTTCACTATTTTCAATAATTGGTGATAATAAAACATTATATTTTAAATCTATTTCATATTCCTCTAATACATTCTTAATTTTATTTTGCACCTATTTCCATCTTAACACTTTCATTTCCTTTTTATTATACTATACCTTTTCACTATTTTTCAATCATTTCCTTAAAAAGTTGCTTTTTTATCCTATTTATATTGCATAAATACATAAAATATAGTAAATTAAATTATGTAGAATATATAAAATTTTAGAAAGATGAGGAAAAATGTATGATAATGATATATGATTTTGATGGTACTTTAACACCATATTCTTTACCACAATATCCGATAATAAAACAATGTGGTTATACAGACAAAACATTAATGAAACGAGTTGAGAGTGAAATTCTTAAGGGAAATGCTCCTGAATTTTATTCAGCTTATTATAAAACTTATATGAATATATTGGCTGAAAATGGTATTACATTATCAAAAGATAATGTGTGTTTTGGTGCAAAAAATACTAAATTAAATAAAGGAGTAGAAGAATATTTCCAAAGATTTCGTAACTCAAAAACTGGAATGAAACACTATATTGTTACTTCTGGAATAAAAGATTATGTTGATGAAACGAGCATTGGTGCTCTAGTAGATGGGATTTATGGTGTTACTTTTAAACAAAAAAATGGAATATTTCAAACGGTAGATGTTTTATTGTCCGATAAGAAAAAAGTATCTGTCATACAAGAAATTCAAGTTCAAAATGCTGGAACGACTCAAATTACATACTTTGGAGATGGTTTAACAGATTTTTATGCTTTTGAATATGTAAATAGTATTGGTGGAACTAATGTATTTATCGCTTCTAATGAACGTTCCGAAACTAATTATCAGAAATTAAATAAAGATGGAATTATTCAACATTATTTTGTAGCTGACTTTCAAAGGCATTCTGAAATAAGCAAATATGTTCAATCTCAATTAGAACGTGTTCATTAATATATTAATTGTAATATAAATTTTTACCTACTTTACTTGCTTTTTATCTGCATTAACGATATAATATGTAAAATAATGTACATAGGAGGAATTTATATGCTACTTGCACTTGCTGGTGTGACCGGTGTTGGGAAGTCTTATTATAAAGATAGATTAGTGGAAAAGTTGGGCTTTGAGAAGGTGAAGATTATTACTACTCGTGCACCTCGTGAAGGGGAGAAAAATAATGAGGATAAGATTTTTGTTTCTCCTAAGGAATTACAGGATTTGAGAGATAGTGGTAAGATTGCTTTTGAGTTTGATTTATGTGGGAATACGTATGCATATACTTATGAGGCTCTTCATTCGGAGAAAAATACGGTATTTGAATTCCATTATGATACCATTTTTGATTTTAAAAAGGTGTGTCCTCATTTGTGTGTGATTTACTTTTTTCCGAAGAGTATTGAGGAAGCAAAGGATAAGACAAGACAACGTCATCTTCCCCCTAATGTAGAGAAAGACCGACTTTTGGAGATTGATGAGCATTATAAAAGAATAACCACCGATGAAAATTTACGAAATCAATTTGATTACTTTTTATATAATAATTATGACCAAGCTTCGGAAGAGGAATTTCTTGCTTTGGTTCATAGCTTATTAGAGAAATGAGGTTTTATATGAAGAATTATTTTACACTTGATGAGAATTTTGAAGAAATTATACAAAATGTTTTACCAAATACTACCATTTACAAAATGAACTGCGTTACAACAGGTTGGACGAATATTGTGTATGAAGTAAGTACCATAAAAGGAGATTTCTTTTTCCGATTTCCTAGAGATGATTTTTGGGCAAGAACCATTGTAAAGGATTATGAGTTTGCCAAGTTTATTTATGGAAAAACGGATTTTAATACCGTAAAACTTACTTTATTATATGACCATGGTCGCCCTTTTAGTATGCATAAGAAGATTGAAGGTACTGTGCTTGCAGATAAGATAAATAATTTAACCCCTGAGGAACTTCACATTGTTTCAAATGATATTGCAAAGTTTTTGTTCCAATTGCATCACTTATCGTTTGATAAAAATGCTATTTTTGAAACAAAAGATATTGGACTAAACTTAGTAAATTTCTTAGATGAGTTATTAGAGGTGCATATTGATTCGAAAGATAAGGTATTTTGGCATTCTGAGGATTTAACCAAAAAGGACAAGAATTGTTTGGTGCATGGAGATTTTAATTCTAGTAACATCTTATTAGATGAGAATAACCATGTTTCTGGTATTATTGATTTTGGTTTTGCTGGGTTTGGTAACAAATATGATGATATTGCTCGTATTTTAAGTAGAGCCTATCCAGAAAATTTTAAAAATGAGATTATCCAAAATTATGAGCATTTCTGTCAGACACCATTAGATACGCCAGTGTTAGACCACAAAATTAAAACATGGACAAATATTGATCATGCTTATATTAATTATATGAGAGGAATTGGAATTTACGAATAAATGTATAAGGGCAGACCTTGTGTCTGCTCGTTTTTATTGAAAATACTAAATTCATGTAATCGGGCGGACACAAGACCCGCCCCTACATTATATATTATATTTCTCTCTTTTTTGGTATGTGGTATGTAATAATTCGTGTGCTATGTGACTTCCTGGTTTTTCTAGGAAATCTTTGTATATTTTTTTGATGACTGGGTTTTCGTGTGATTTACGAATCACACTTTTTTCATCAATGCTATACAAAGCATCCGCCCTTTTTTTCCTTACATCTACCTCTCTTCGTATTTTGGAGCTTTTAATTGGTTGTCCTCCTCCCATGACACATCCTCCTGGACATGCCATAATTTCTACGAATTGATAATCTGCTGTTCCCTTTTTAATTTCTTCTAGTATTTCCTGTGCATTTTTTAGTCCACTTGCTGCTACTACTTTTATATCATTTCCAGCAATATTAACCGTCGCTCTTTTTATGCCATCTCCTCCACGAACTTCTTCAAAATCGATTTTATCTAAATCTTTTCTGGTTAGTGTATCCCCAGCAGTTCTTAGAGCTGCCTCCATAACTCCTCCTGTGGTTCCGAAAATAGCAGCTGCTCCTGTTGCTTCTCCCATTGGTGAATCGAAATTGGTATCTTCTAATTTAGTAAATTCTAGGTTTGCTTGTTTTATCATTCTTGCTAATTCCCTTGTCGTTAGAACCGCATCTACATCATACATTCCGTTATTTTTCATCTCATTTCTTTGTCTTTCAAATTTTTTGGCAATACATGGCATAACCGATACTACATAGATTTTTTCAGGGTCGATTCCTTCTTTTTTGGCATAATAGGTTTTGATTAAGGCTCCAAACATTTGATGTGGTGATTTACAGGTGGATAGGTGTAGTAGTAGTTCTGGATAGTTCATTTCGATATATTTTACCCATCCAGGGCTACAAGAGGTAATCATAGGAAGAACTCCATTGTTTTGTACTCTTTCGATAAATTCGTTTGCTTCTTCCATAATGGTAAAGTCAGCTCCTGTGTTGGTATCGAATACCTTATCAAACCCTAGACGTTTTAAGGCTGTTACCATTTTACCTGTTACATTGCTTCCAATCGGCATACCAAATTCTTCTCCTAAAGCTACTCTTACCGCTGGTGCGGTTTGCACCACAACATAGGTATCTTGGTCTTTTAGTTTCATCCATACATCATCAATGCTTTCTTTTTCATGTAGGGCTCCTGTTGGGCAAGCTTGAATACATTGCCCACAAAAGGTACAATTTACATCGTTTAAGCTATGGTCTCCTACCGTCGAAATACATGACTGAAATCCACGATTGATACAATCAATGGCTCCTACTTTTTGAACTTTTTTACAAGCGGCAATACATCTTCTACATAAAATACATTTGTTAAAATCTCTTACAATGGATGGGGATAAATTATCAATTTTATGCTCAGTTCTTTCTCCTTCAAATTCAATGTTTTGAATGTTAAATTTTGTACAAAGCTCCTGTAATTCACAATTTCCGTGACCTCGTACAAGTTAAACATTCCTTGGCATGGTTTGAAACAATTAAATCTAAAATAACATGTCTTGCTTCTAATACATTTGGTGTATGTGTTTTTACCACCATTCCCTCTTCTACGGTTTGAATGCAAGAAGTAGCAAATCCACGTCTTCCCTCTACTTCTACAATACACATTCTACAATCGCCAACCTCATTAATGTCTTTTAAAAAACACAAGGTTGGAATATCAATATCAGCTTGTCTTGCAGCTTCTAATATGGTAGTACCTTTTTTGGCTTTTATCTCAACTCCATCAATGGTTAAGGTAACTAATTCATCTTTCATAAACTTTTCCCTCCTATCTTTCCTCTTCAAAAATTCCCATATTTTTTTGTAAATCTTGCATTATTTCATTCCTGCAAGTTAGATATGTTTTCACATCCATATAATATTTTCCTGTCATTTGTTTTATTATTTTTTTATCTTTTGGAATATCTTCGCAATTAACTCTACTAAGTATTTTATTAATATGATTTAGTGAATAGTATCCTTCTTTATTCATCACTACATTTTGAGTATAGTCTAATACATGCTCTTTTCCATCTATTTGAAACTCATTCCAACTATGCAAAGTGCCACATTTGTCTGTTGCTAAATATCGATTCCCTGTTACAACTTCATTTTTTATTCCAATATCACTTAATCTTTGACTATATTCAATTGCTTGCGTGTGGCAATCACTTTCTTCGTCGATTTTTCCCATTCTCATTTTTATATCTTCAATTTCGTTATCGAATTCTAAGTTTGGGAAAAAATTAGGTATTGTTGAAAATTTAATTTCTCCAAAAGTAGTTTTTATACATATAATGCCATTATTTTCCTTTATGTCGCTCGCTACTCCTGCTTGTATCATTCCTTCTTTTATATTTTGATGAATATCTTCTCCCATATTTGCTGTTAAATAGTGAACTGATTCCCATATTGTTTCCTCTTCTATATAAAATTTCTTCACTTTTTCTATCAGTCTTAATCTTAATGATGTTGCAATTGCTTTTATTTTTTCTCCTTTTGTTACACATTGTCTACAAAGTTTTTGATATAAGCTACGAATTCTTATACTTTCATTTTCTGCAAATAAGAAATCATAATTTCTATTCATTTTCTTTTTACTAATCGGTTTTGTATTGTCTTTTATCTTAAGTTCTTCCAATTTTATATAAAAATCTTTTGGGGAGCAATATAAAAGTTTAAATTCTTCTTCATTTTTTGGTGTTTCCTCTTGCATATATTTTCTCCTTTTCTAATTTCCAATGGCTTTGAATGGACAACTAGTTAGGCAGGTTCCGCATTTGATACATTTGTCTTGGTTGATGGTTCTTACTTGCCTTGCTTCTCCTTCTATTGCATTTACTGGGCAATTTTTTTGGCATAAACCACAGCCTTTGCATTTTTCTTGGTTGATGGTGATTTTAGCCATTGCTTTACATTCTAGGGCTTTACATTCTTTTTGGGTAACGTGTTGTTTGTATTCTTCTTTAAAGTATTTCATGGTGCTTAAGACTGGGTTTGGGGCACTTTGTCCTAGTCCACAAATACTTGCGTTTTTGATGTTGTTTGCTAGTTTTTCTAGTTTGTATAGGTCTAGTTCGCTTCCTTCACCATGACAGATTTTTTCTAAGATTTCTAACATTCTTTTGGTTCCAATTCGGCATGGAGTACATTTTCCACAAGATTCGTCTACCGTAAATTCTAGGTAGAATTTCGCAAGACTTACCATACATTTAGTGTCATCCATTACAATTAGCCCTCCTGAACCCATCATCGAACCAATTTCTTTTAGGGATTCATAGTCAATTGGTGTGTCTAAGTGTTCTTTTGGAATACAGCCACCGTGAAGGTCCTCCTGTTTGGGCTGCTTTAAAGTCTCTTCCATTTGGAATTCCTCCACCAATATCGTAAATAATTTCACGAAGTGTGGTTCCCATTGGTACTTCTACTAACCCTACATTGTTTACATTTCCTCCTAAAGCAAATACTTTGGTTCCTTTTGAAGTTTCGGTTCCAATGCTAGCATACCATTTCGCTCCTTTTAGAATAATTTGTGCAATATTAGCATAGGTTTCTACATTATTAATTAGGGTTGGTTTTCCCCATAGTCCTGATACAGCTGGATATGGTGGTTTTACTCGTGGCTGACCACGTCTTCCTTCAATGGATTCTAATAGGGCGGTTTCTTCTCCACATACAAAAGCACCTGCTCCTAAACGGATTTCAATATCAAAAGAAAATTGACTTCCAAAGATGTTTTCTCCTAATATGCCATATTCTCTTGCTTGTTTTAACGCAATATCAAATCGTTTGACTGCAATTGGATATTCGGCTCTTACATAGATGTATCCTTTGTTTGCTCCTATGGCATAGGCTGCAATTGCCATTGCTTCAATAACCGAATGTGGGTCTCCTTCTAGAATACTCCTGTCCATAAAGGCTCCTGGGTCTCCTTCATCGGCATTACATACTACATATTTTTGTGGGTCTTCGGAAGCTTTGGTTAGCTCCCATTTTTTCCCTGTTGGAAAACCTGCTCCTCCACGCCCACGAAGTCCGTGAGTCTTTTATGGTGTTAATAACATCTTGACCTGTCATTTTCGTTAATACCTTTTCTAAGGCTACATATCCATCAAAAGCAATATATTCATCAATATCTTCTGGGTTAATGATACCACAGTTTTTAAGTGCAATTCGTTCTTGTTTTTTATAGAAGTTTAACTCATCTAAACTATTTACTTTGCTTCCATTTATGTCTTTGCATAAAAGACGAGTTACAATTTCTCCATTTACAATATGTTTTTCAATAATCTCTTCACAATCTTCTGGTTTTACCATCGCATAAAACGTATCTTCTGGTCTAATAATGACAATTGGCCCTTTGGCACAAAGTCCAAAACATCCTGTTTTAATCACTCTTACATTTTCAATCTTTTTTTCTTTGATTAACTTTTTAAAGTTTTCTAATATTTCCGGCGATTTTGAGGAAGTACATCCTGTTCCTTGGCATACTAAAATATGTTTTTCTCTTCCCGTATTTCCTTTGTTTACTCGTAAATCCAATTCTTCTTTTTTTTCTTTTCTTATTTTAGCAATCTCTTCTACTGTTTTCATGGTTTCACACCTCCTATTTTTCTTGTAATTCGTCTAAAATTTGATCTAGCTTTTGAACTGTTGCTTTTCCATACACTTCTCCATTAACCGTAAACACTGGAGCAAGCCCACATGCTCCTACACATCTTGTTGCTTCGATAGAAAATTTACCGTCTTTTGAGGTTTCTCCAGTTTTAATACCAAGACGCTCTTCTAGTCTATCCATAATTTTCCCAGAACCCTTTACATAGCAAGCAGTTCCTAAACATACGGCAATATGATATTTCCCCTTAGGTTTTAGAGTAAATCTGGAATAGAAGGTAATAACTCCATAGATTTCTGCCATTGGTACACTTAAATATTCTGATATTGCTTTTTGTGCATGCACTGGAATATAGCCATAATGTTCTTGTACATCGTTTAATATTTGAATTAAGTTATCTTTGTCTTGTTTGTACACCCATAACATTTTCTCTAGTTCTTTATCTTTCCCACAATTTTCACAACACTTCTTCTCACTTTGTTCCATTTCCATTTCTCCTTTCTAAAATAAATCACTTTAGCTTGATTATATCAAACCAAAGTGATTTATACAATTATTTTGTCGTATCTTGTCAAACTTTTTTTAATCTTCTCTATTTTATTGTATGCGACCTGATTTTATTTTATGAACCCCCAGTCGCTCCGCGACAGCCCCCTTGTTAAAGGGGCTTTCCTGTAAGGTCTTTGAAGTTTGTATGCAATAGGCAAGTACACAATGATAGAATAGTATTAAAAATATTATTAATTTACTAATAGCCCTAATTTGCTTAATCTTACGAAGCGTTGCAAGAAAGCCCCTTTAACAAGGGGGCTGGCACGCAGGAGCGTGACTGGGGGTTCTTAAAAGTAAAGTATTTCTGAATATTAACGCTATGTCTGAACATTTACGTAAATGTGATTGCTATATTGTAAAAATAATGTTATAATAGTTGTATAGATTGTTAGAAAAGGAGAATTCAAATGGGTTTATGGAATGATTTAAAAGAAATAGCACGTTTATCTTCTGTAGATGGCAGTAAGGATTATAGAAAAAGATTGATAACTGGAGTAGATATTTCTTCTGGAAAATCTTGTTATCAAACCTCTTCTAAAAAAAGGCTAGAAAATTTGCAAAGGGTTGCAACTCCTACTGTTGAAAATAGTCAAACCATTTTAATGCAAATTAAAGAATTAGAAGATAGACTACATAACAGTACTTCTAACAAAGAAAAGGCAATGTTAATTTCTACTCTTGATTCATTGTATAAAAAATATGATGGAATACTTGATAAAGGAGATAGAAGTATCGATGATGATGAATATGAATATGAATTAGACTAATCTTTATATTAAAAGGAACATTTAGACAATTTCCAAATGTTCCTTTATTTTTTTAATCATACACTTCCACTGCTTTTACAATAACTCTCTTAATGGCTCCTGTGGTACAGGTAATAAGAGTTACTTCTCTTTCTGACATGGTTTCTTGGGTTAGAGAACTTACGTCTTTTGGGTCGGTTTGGTAGTTTTCATATACTTTATAGGTAAGGCTATCTCCATAAGTATCTGTTAAAATAATTGTATCACCTTTTTCTAATTTTTTAATACCACCAAACATTTTATTATTCCTGTAATTGTGCCCCGCAATACAGAAATTTCCTACTTGGTTGATACTTGGTCCATATAGTTTGGTTACCGATGCTTTTAATGATTTTGTTGTAGTTTCTTCTAAAATGCAAGTATCTAAATGTAGTTTTGGAATGGTTATTTTTCCGAATAACTTTGTAGCCTTCTAGGGTTTGTGGCATGGTTTCGTATTCTTTTTTTAAGACGTTTTGACTTGCTTTATTCGTACTTTTTGTAGTATTCATTTGATTACTATTTTCTTCTATTGGTTTAGCTTCTTTTTTTGTCATTTGTTTTGTTATATTCATGTTTTCTTGTATTTGTTTAAAACTTCTATATTCTCGTAATTCATTTACTTGAACCAAAATAAACCCTATTTCAAAAAGTACAATCATTCCTAATACACACATTATTTTGGATAATTTAAAACACACTAACTTTGCTTTCATAAATACCTCCATTCATTTTATGAATGTACCTACTTATTTATGTGCTAAAGTTAATGTGTTTTTGTTTATTATTCTTGTATTTTATATCCCGTTAAATCTGGTTTTTTGACATCTTCGTCTGTTACAATTCCAAATTGATAATTATACTCATGATAAAGACGTTTCATTGTTCCATCTTTGTATTGGTAATATCCACCTGACTGTCTTACAATCAAACCAGTTTCTTTATCAACCCACTGTTCTAAATCCCCATAAGCAGTTATTTTATAGCATTCTTTGCCTTTATAGGTTTCGCTTACTATTTTAGAATGTAACGCTAATAAGAAATTTTGCCATGCCGATATTTCGGTAAAACTTTCTATATACGCTACAGATGATACTAACACAGGTGCCTCATCTTCTTGTTTTACAAAGGCAACTTTGTCTTTTCCTACCTCAACCTTTGTAATCGATTCTTGTTTTTTCTTATCATAATAGGAAATCGTTTTTGTATTATCTTCCGAATACATTTTTACAAGAGTTTTATCACCTTTCTTATATCCCATTACTGCAAAACCGACTTCATCTTCCTCGTATTGTATTAGTATCTTTTTATAATTCTCTTTTGTACTATATTCATTGGTAACTGCCATATAGGTATTAAAAATATAGAATTTTCTTATGGTATTTCCAATAAAAATAGTTACTAACATAATTATACTAATTACAATTATTTGTAATACTAGTTTATACTTTTTCTTTTCTTGCACATCCTCTTTTTCTGGTGCTTGGGGCTTTTTTGCTCTAGTTCTCCTTTGGTTTCTCATATGCTTTCTCCCTTCTTCTTTTGTACGCCTTAGTCTCTTTGTATTTTATATCCTGTCAAATCTGGTTTTGCTACATCTTTGTCTGTTACTGTTCCAAATACGTAAGTATAATCATGATAACAACGCTCATTTGTTGTAGTTTCATCACCTACAAAATATCCACTTGATTGTCTTACTACTAAACCTGTTTCTTTATCAACCCAAATTTCTTCATATCCACAAATGTTAATTTTATAGCAATCTTTACCAGCATATTTTTCACTTGTAATGATAGAACATAGTGACATTAAAAAATTTTGCCATGCAGATAGTCCTCCAAATGGCTTTATTTCTGCTATCGATGGAACTGGTGGCCATTCTGACTGTTTAACAAGTGCAACTTTGTTTTCGTCCACACTAAATTTTACAATTGATTCTTGTGTTTGTTTATCATAATATGCAATTGTTGTATGTTTTTGTTTGGCTTCTACATTAACAAGAGTTTTATTTCCTTTTTTATAGCCTATCATGGTAACATATGGCTCATTTCCTTTATAGGTTATTCTTGTTTCTTTGTAATTATCCTTCGTACTATATTCATTAGTAGCTACCATATGTGTATTTAAAATATAAAAGTTTCTTATCACGTTTCCTACATAAATTGCTACTACAATAAATAGAATCATACCTATTATACGTAATACATGATGCCCCTTTTTTTCTTGTTTTTTTGTGTTTACTTTCTTTGTTTCTTCTACTTTTACTTCTTTTCCTTCTTCCATTTTCTTTCCCCTTTCTTCTTTTGTATGTTTCCATTATATTTTTCTTTTACTCTTTTGTCAATGTTTATTTTAAGCAAATTTTCTTTTATTTAAATACATTCCAAACGCCCATAAAACAACTGTTAGTATAACCACATATGCTACATATTCCCATATACTCGTACCTGTTTTTGGTAGTTCTTCTATCATATTATTTTCTACTACAGTATTATCTACCACATTATTTTCTAGCACTGTATCTTCATATACTTGTAAATCAAATGTTTTTGTTGTAATTACTGCATTAGCATTGGCAAGGTCAATTAGACTTAATTTAATACTATAATTTCCCTCTTCTACAAATGTAGCTTTTATTGGTGTCTTATTAACAAAATCCCCTTGTACCGCAAAACCAGAAACTGGCCCCCAATATCCTGTTTGTGCAATATCATGCTCTACTCCTGTTGCATCAGTTGCCAGTAATTTTGGCAAAGCAGGTCCTGTAATTTCTACTTTAATTTGTACACTAGTATGTAAGGTTCCTCCTACTCCTGTTAATAATACCATAGCCTCTTTTTCTACATTTTTTACAATGTTTCCTGTGTATTGCAAATCGAAACTATATTCATCGACTGCTAATACTGGACTTACACTACAAAACAGAATGGCTAATATCATAATAAATGATAATACTTTTTTCATAAACAAATCTCCCCTTCTAAATTCGTTATACTAATTTATATTAGGAGAGATTTGTTTTATTCACTTTTTTACTAATTCTTGTATAGAACCTTCTTATTTTTATTATATTACCTATTCCAAGCTGTTTTATAGTTTCTGTACTTCTTTTACAATAATTGTATTCTTAGCTATATTTCCATATAGAAACACAACTTGGTTTTCTTTTATAGATCGATACATAAAATCAGCTATTTCATCATATCCAATTATCTGTATTTTGGACTTATTGTTTAGTTTAATTTCACACTTTGCTTTTGATATATGTGTTCCTTTATATATAAAGTCAAATTCTACTTTACTTACTACTTTTCCCATTATAAATACTTCATTCATTTCTATATCCTATTTTAATTAAATTTGCAAAATACATATATTCTGTTACTTTAAAAACTTACTAATATATATCTTACTAATATTTTTTACCTTAACATGTAATTTTCATTACACTAGGAGGGAATAAATGTCTTTAATACTAATACCATTATGGAATACATTCCTTAAAACATATTATCAAAATTTGTATTAGAGTGGACCTGAAACCGATGTTGTCGTTCGCATTAGTCAGGCTATTGTTGTTACGATTGCCCGCAGGATTGTCGCTAGCGGTATTGTTGTAATTGCCCCCACGTTTAGTGCAAGGATTGTCTTGGTTACTATAAACCTTTTTCATTTATCCCCATTACTCTGTTTCAAATAATTTTTCGGTTAAGCCTTTTACGTTTGCATACTGTATATAGCCTATATGACCGCATAAGTATTTTTTTGCTTCTTTGCTTGTCATTTTTCCGGTTCGTATTTCATATTTTAATTTTTTTATTTTCTTCTTTAATTTTTGTTTGCCTTTATCTCGTATTTTTAACCTAGTTTCATTTATTTGATAGCCACAAAAATTAACTCCTTGTTTGTTTTTAAAAATTTGCGTTTTGCTATTTAATTCTAATCCTAATTCTTCTTTTAAAAATGTTTGAATTTGTATTAAAATTTCTTTTGCTTTTTTCTTTGTTTCTACCATTAATACCGAATCATCCATATAACGATAATAGCATTTTACTTTTAGCTTATGTTTTATATATTGGTCTACTTCATTTAGATAGATGTTTGCAAATACTTGTGAGGTATAATTTCCAATTGGTATGCTTTTTTTTCCTTCACTTGAATATAATATTTCTTTGGTAAGCCATAATAATTTTTTATCTTGTATTTTTCTTGTTAAAATTTGATATAACTTATCTTTATCGATATTAGCAAAATATCTGGCTACATCCATTTTTAAAATATAGTATTCTTGCCATTTTTGCTTACAATGTTTCATTGCTTTTTGTACCTCTTGTGCTGCTTTATGCATTCCTTTTTTCTTAATACAAGCATACGAAGTAGCAATAAATTGTTTTATAAAATATTCTTCCATAAAGTGATTTACATACCACGTATGTACTATTCTATCCATATATCTTGAGCTTTCGATTTTTCGTTTTTTGGGCTCATAAATATAAAATGTACGATATCCACCATGTTTATAGGTCATATTGCTTAATTGTTCATATAACCATTTAATATATTCTTCTTGTTTTAGATTAAACAAAATGATGTCTTTTTTATTGTTTTTATTTTTTCTACTTTGAAGATGTGCTTTCATTAAATTTTCATATGTCAATTCTTTATCATACAAGTTCCTTATTGTTTTTGCCATAGTATTTTAATAATCCTCCTACAATTTTTCCAATTTCGTATATTTTATCAATTGCTACATTGAACTTTTTGGCATCAATCCAGTGATTTTGATACACAATGCGTAGTAGTATTCTTTGTACATTAAGGCTTGCATCAATTCTATTTACATATTCTAAGCATTTTTCTTTTTCTAATTTACTAATGATTAAAATGTTTTCTAACGTTTGGTACATACTTTGTTTATATTCGTTTCCAATATTGAATTTTTCGGTTCTTGGTATTTTAAAGATGATTTCTATAATATATTGCATGTATGCTTGGTATTTTGGTATTAAAATTAAACTATCTTTTTGCTGTTTCATTTTCTTCTCCCTTTTTCTTGCTCTTCTAATAATCCCTTCACATCCATGTACTTTTTATATCGATCACATGCTTCACAGTCCAAACATTCTCTTTGTTCTTCTATTACTTTGTTATCTCTAATGCAAATTGGGGTTATTTTGTTTCCGATTTTGTTTTTATCATAATCACATATCACAAAACTTAGGTTTCTTTCATCCATTGCTTTTATGCATTTATCAATATTTTTATCTAATACGCCACTTTTACATAATTTTTCTTTCATACAAATTAAATGCATTCCTAATAATTCGTGTAATATAATGGCATCTTTTCCAATTGCTGTATAAAATATTCCACATTTCACTAACACAACATGTCCTTTAAATTTTTCTTGTAATTTTTTTACTTCTTCTATAAATTTCATTTCTATACCACTCCTTTTTTTGTTATGTGTACTAATTTTTTATAAAAAAATTAGTACCACGCTAGTGGTACCACGCTAAATCGTTTTTGTTACGTCTGGTATTTTCAATACCAGAACAAAACAAAAACATTTTACGTATTTACAATTCGTAAAATGGCTTCTTTGTCATTCTACTCTATATCATTTTTATATACTGCTTCTTTTTGTGTCACTATCAATTCTTCAGCTTACAGTCCTACAAACAAAGTGGACCTGAAACCGACGTCGCCGTACGCACCGGTCAGGCTAAGGTCGGTACGACTGCCCGCAGGATAGTCGCTAGCGGTATCGTAGTAACCGCCCCCACGTCCAGCGCAAGGATTGACTTGGTAACTACAAACCTCTGTCGTCCATTCCCAAACATTTCCTCCCATATCATAGATATTATTTCTTGG
>CANSMW010000023.1 GCA_947648215.1 uncultured Clostridium sp.
TTTTGTTATCATTCGGAAGGAAATCCGATTTACACAACTTTTACGATAGGCTCGACATTTTTTGACTAGGTACTAGGCAGCTTAGGAATGGACTCTGTATTGTACAGGGCTCATTCCTTTTAATTTGCCTTTAATCCTTTTATTATTATAATAATCTATATATTCTATTACATCTTTCTCTAATTCTTCTATTGTTTTATATTCTTTCATATAAAATAATTCTGATTTCAATAATCCAAAGAAATTCTCTGCTAATGAATTGTCTAAACAATTTCCTTTTCTTGACATACTTTGTCTAATACCCTTATCTTTCAACATTACTTGATATTGCTTCATTTGGTATTGCCAACCTTGATCAGAATGCAGAATGAGATTAGTATTATTAGGTATTTTGTTAAATGCTTTTTCTAACATATCAACTACTTGTGCAAATACAGGATGTCTTGATAGATTAAAGCTAATTACCTCTCCATTAAATAAATCTACTATTGGCGATAAATAAAGTTTTTCATTATGTACTTTAAATTCTGTTACATCTGTAACCCATTTTTGATTTGGTTCTTCAGCATTAAATTCACGATTTAATAAATTATCACATATTTTTCCTACTTCACCTTTATATGATTTATATTTTTGTGCTCTTACAAAACATTGTAATCCTAGTTCTTTCATAAGTTTTGAAACTGTTTTATGATTTATATTGAAACCTCTATTATGAAGTTCCATAGTCATTCTTCGATATCCATATCTTCCTTTATTTTCATGATAAATAGCTGTTATTTCTTCTTTTACTTCTTTATATTTATCTGGCTCTTTCAATCTATTTAATTGATAATAAAATGTACTTCTTGTTACTTCAGCATATTTCAACAAAGCCTCTAATTTAAACTCATGCCTTAATTCATCTATTACAATTACTTTTTCGATTGTTTTGGCTTTGTTCTTTCCTGAACTAAGGCTTGCAATTTTTTTAAGTATGCATTTTCCATTCTAAGTCTTTGCACTTCTTCAATTAAATCTTCTTCATTTTCTTTAGATAATTTCTTTTTTCTTGGTTTAGAACTCATATTTTTCTTTCTACCACGTCGCTCTTTATAAAGTGCTTGTGGTCCTTCCTCATAATATATACGTTCCCATTTATTTGGTATATTTTCATTTGCTAAATTAAAATGTATTGCTGTTTCATTCCCTGATAAATGGTTACTATGCATATATTCTACCACTTTCTGTTTAAATTCTCCACTATAAGATGCTTTTTTATTTCTAATTAATCCTTTATCTCCATGTTTTTCATACTTTTTGACCCATTTCTTTACTGTAGTCGCAGATGGAATATTAAAATGTTCAGCAGTTAGACCATATCCACAATGATTACTGAAATAATATTGCACCACTTCTAATTTTAAATTATTTGAATATTTTGACATAAAAATGAACCCTCCTTATTAAACTTATTTTTGTCTAATAATCTGGGTTCACTTCACAATCTAACGGTAGGACAAAGAGGAATCCTAACAAGAGCACAGCAAGCAGGAAAAAACTACCAAGAGGCAGCCAAAAGAGAAGATGAAGAATTAGCAAATTTTTGGGCAGAAGCAGAAAATATTATACAAGGAAATACAGGAGGTAGTGGTGGAGGAGGAACTACACCAACTCCACCAGAAGGAGGAGAAACTCCAGATCCTGTAACACCAACACAACCAGAACCATCAGAAGAAGTAAAGGCATTAAAAGCAGGAGATTATATTAAATACGATACAGGAGTAGAAGGTATCGGAGTTATAACATGTAGAGTATTATATCCAGTAGATTCGGAATATGGATTGCAGATTATATCAGATAAAAATGTAGAACTAATTAAAATAGGAAAAAAAGGAGCAACATGGGAAGAAAGTAAAAGAGAGTATAATGGAGTAATAAAGAAATTAAATGATGCAGCAGAAAAATATGTAAACAAGGCATATGCCTATGATGGAAGGTGTGTAGGAAGTATACCGACTATGCAAAATGGAATGTTTGTAGATAAAAATAAAGTAAGAGATAGTGAAGGAAACATACGAGATACATTAGATACCGTTTCAATACCAGAAACGTGGAAGGTACCGTCCGATTGGGATGGAAACCGTGATACAGGTTGCTATGAAGACCGTTCTTTATATTTTTCGGATGGTGATAGCATGGCGCTGGCACGTGGGAGCATGTTGAAAACGGGAGAAAATTATTGGTTGGCCACTAGAGGGTCGAATGTAAACTCGCAATCTAATGTTTATTATAGTACAGTAACTTTTTCTATATCTTGGGTGAATATTAATGGTGGCAGAGGGTCTGGCTATTTGTGCTATGTGCAGTGGAATGGTGATACGTTTTCTCCTGACGTTGTTGCAGATTTAAACAGTCGGTCTTCGTCCTTGTATTTCTTTAAAAGCTGGAAATATAAAGATAACAGGTGGAGATGGAACGAGCGAAGCGACTGCATATACGTTAGGAATATAGTGTGTTAAATCATAAAGAATAGAAGTCGAATTGTGAATTTGCTTCTATTCTTTATTTCATATTTATCGCGAAATCTCTTTACGAATGGGAAAAATAAGTATATACTAGAAAAAAACGAAGAGGTAACAAGAAAATGAATTACGAAGAAATAGAAGAAATTGTGAAAAACACATTATCTCCTAAACGTTACTTACATAGTGTAGGAGTCGCCAAAAGAGCAGCCGAGCTTGCTTGTATTTATGGAGAAGATGTAGAAATCGCAAGAAAAATTGGTATCGCCCATGATATTGCAAAAGAAATGCCAAAAGAAGAAGCACTTATTTATGCCAAAGAAAATGGAATTGTGTTTGATGAAATCGAAAAAGAAGAGCCAGGTTTATGGCATTCCAAACTAGGAGCTCATATCGCAGTTAAAAAATTTAGGTTTACTAGCGAAATGGCAAGGGTCATTTTATATCACACCACTGGTAGTATTCATATGAACACCCTAGATAAAATCATGTATGTAGCAGACAAAACCGATGAAACAAGAACCAAAATTAACCGTGAAGAAGCAGTAGAAATTAGTAACCGTAATTTAGAGGAAGGCGTATTATATATTGCAAAATACATGACCAATTATAGCCTGCAAAAAGACAGCCTCATTCATCCAGATACCATCGAACTAATCAATGAATTAATCAAGCAAAAAAGGTCAAAATAGAATAAAAAGCAAAATAAAAATAGCATAAAACTAGTTGAGGTTCATACTATGAAAATAGACCACAAAGACGTACCCGAAATAAAGGCCCCTTTACTTAAGGGGGCTGTCTGCGAAGCAGACTGGGGGTTCTAATATATATATAAAGAGGAAAGAAAATGAAAGAATTAACCGTAAAAGACATTCTACAAATTTGCAAGGGAAAACTAATTTGTGGAAATGAAGAAGAAACATTAGAGCATTTTTCCAAAGACACACGAAAACTACAAAAAGGAGATGTGTATGTTGGAATGAAAGGAGAAAATTTTAATGGTAGTCTTTTTTACGAAGATGCCATTAAAAAAGGTGCAAAAGTATGCCTGTTAGAAGAAATTCCAATTTCTTCTGACATTTCAAAAAGATACTCCAATGTTACCATTGTAACCGTAGGTAGCACCATACAAGCCTTACAACAATTAGCAACTTACAAACGTAGTTTGTATGACATTCCCGTTATTGCTATAACAGGAAGTGTAGGAAAAACAAGTACCAAAGACATGATTGCAAGTGTAGTAGGTACCTCCTTTCAAGTACAAAAAACACAAGGAAATTATAATAATCACATAGGAGTACCCCTTACCATACTAAGCTTAAAAGACCATACCGCATTAGTAGTGGAAATGGGAATGAACAATTTCGGAGAACTGCGAACCCTAACCAATATTACAAAACCAACCATTTGTGTTATTACTAATGTAGGAACTGCTCATATTGGTAACCTTGGTTCAAGAGAAAATATATTAAAAGCAAAATTAGAAATACTAGAAGGACTTACCAAAGAAGGTATTGTAATCATCAATAATGACAACGATTTATTACATAAATGGGAGGAAGAAAACAAGACCTACCAAGTCATCGATTTTGGAATTGAAAACAATAGCAAAATTATGGCAAAAAACATAGAGTTACAAGAATATGGAAGTCACTTTGAAACGAATATTTATGATAAAACTATTCACGCTTCCGTACCAGTTAGCGGAATTCATTTCGTATATAATAGCTTATGTGCCATTTGTGTAGGAACGGTTTTAAACATACCACAAGAAAAAATATTACAAGGAATTCAAAACTTTGAGCTTTCCAAAAATCGAATGGAAATAATCGAAAACAGGAAAGGCGTTAAAATCATCAATGATTGTTATAATGCGAATTTCGATTCCATGAAAGCAAGCTTAGAAGCACTTGCACGAATACAATCAAAAAGAAAAATCGCAATTTTAGGCGATATGCTAGAACTAGGAGACTATTCGAAACAAATGCATGAAAAAGTAGGAAGCGAAGTTGTAAAAAATAACATAGATATGCTAATTACCGTAGGAAAAGAAGCAACTCATATTGCCAAACAAGCAAAAAAAGAAGGAATGAGCCAAATATATGAATTTGGATCCGTAGAAAAGGCAATTCAAAAAATACAAGAAACTGGGGAAGTAGGAGATGCCATTCTAGTAAAAGCATCCCATTCCATGAATTTTGAAAAAATCGTAAAACAAATGAAAATGTAGGGGTCGATGCCCACATCGACCCGTAAGGGTAAAATAGGTAAAAAACGAAACAAGGAGGAAGAAAAATGTCAAAAACCAAACTAGCAGTAATCTTTGGAGGAATTTCAACAGAACATGATGTATCTGTTGTATCGGGCACCTCTGTCATTCAAAATCTAGACAAAGAGAAATACGAAATTTATCCTATCTTTATTGATAAAGATGGAGCATGGTATTCCTACACAAAACCAATTCAAGAGATAGAAGTCGTGCCAATCGGAACCAAATTGCGAGAATTACAACCAATCCACAATATTGTAGAATATCTAAAACAAGTAGAGGTTGCTTTTCCTGTTTTACATGGCTTAGGCGGAGAAGACGGAAGCATACAAGGTCTATTTAAAATGCTAAATCTTCCTTATGTAGGATGTGGAATTTTAGCTTCTAGTGTAGGAATGGATAAAGTATATACCAAAATTATTTTTGAAAAAGCAGGAATTCCACAAACGAAATATGTTTATCTAAAAGCAAACAAAGACGAATATACATATATAGAAAGAGATTTTACGGAAGAAAAAATGGAACTAAATCAGATTTTACAAAAAATTAGCCAAGAACTTTCCTATCCCGTGTTCGTAAAACCTTCTAATTCTGGTTCCAGTGTTGGAGTAAAAAAAGCCAATCAAGAACAAGAGCTAAAAGAAGCCATCCTCTATGCAAGCCAGTATGATACGAAGATTTTAATCGAGCAAGGCATTATTGGAAGGGAAATTGAATGTGCTGTACTTGGCAATGAAGAAGTGATTTCCTCACCTGTAGGAGAAGTTGTTTCTGCGGAAGAATTCTACACATTTGATGGAAAATACAATAACCAAGAATCCAAAACCATCATTCCAGCTGATATTGATAAAGAAATGTCAAATAACATTCGAGACTATGCGATAAAAGCCTTTAAAGCGATTGATGGAAAGGGATTATCCAGAGTTGATTTCTTTGTAGAAAACAAAACAAACCACATCTATATTAATGAAATCAATACCTTGCCAGGTTTCACAACCATTAGCATGTACCCAAAACTATTTGAAAAAATTGGAATTCATTACCCAGAATTATTAGACCAATTAATAGAATTAGCAATGTAGGGGTCGATGCCCACATCGACCCAAAAAGGAAGAAATATGGAAATAGAAATAAAATCAACACAAATTTTAGAAAATAACAAAGAAACAATCCTACAAAAAGGAAACGCCAAAATAGAACAACATATCAAAGGCATTATGATAACATGGAAAACAAGAGAAGATAATACAACCTATCAAATGACCATATTAGAAAATAAAATCATACTAAAAAAACCAAATCAAACAATGATATTTGAAAAGGAAAAAACAACCAATTCTAACCTACAAACACCTTATGGAACTATCAACATGAAAATTACAACAAACCATATGAAAATAGAAAAGGAAGATAACCAACTAAAAAAAGTTATACTCGATTATCAAATCGAATTAGAAAACACAAAACCATATCAAAACCAAATTGAAATAAGAGTGGAGGAAACGAAAACCAGAAATTGATAAAACTTCAATTTCTGGTTTTTACTTTACCTTACATCGCAGCAAGTGCCGCTTCAAGTTTAAGGAACCAATGAACATCAGCTTCAATGACTTTGGTATCGAATGGACGATAAAAATCATAGTTGTCTTTTTTTACTTCTTCTTTTTCTTCTATTACATCTTTATTGATATAAGGAGCAATTTCGATAACATGATTTTTATTGCACAGTTCATCTGTCATAGCATAAATCCGTTCTTCCAGTTCCCAAATCCATTGGTCATTAGTGGTCTCAGGCATAGCCAACCTCCTTTTTGTGAAATACTATCCTTTCTAGAATACATAACACAATTATAACATGATTTACGTAAAATAGCAAGCGCGATTTTTTTAGTCAAATCCTATTGAAATATTACTACAATACTGATATAATAAACCTACCATTTGCGTGGGAGGATGTTGAAATGATTTTTAAAGATTATTATAAGATATTAGGAATAGAAAATAATAAGGTAAATGTGGATGAAATTAAGCAGGCCTATCGTGAACAGGCTAAAAAATATCATCCAGATGTCAATGTAGGAGACCGTATTTCAGAAGAGAGATTTAAAGATATTAACGAAGCTTATCGTGTATTATCGAATCATACCTCAAGAAGGAAATATGACCGTATGTGGACAAGCCGTATTGGAAACAAAAGAAAAAAACAAGCATATGAAGAAAGTAAACGTGAGAAAAACGATGTATTTAGCGACTTTTTTCATATGTTTTTTGGTAGTGAGGAAGAAAGAAAAGAAACTACCAAAAAGAGTAGAAAAAATCCTCCAGTAAAAGGAGAAAATGTGGAAACTGCGATTTCGATTTCGGTAGAAGAGGCATTTTATGGGTTAAACAAAAAAATATCTTTACGTACAGTAGACGGAAACATGAAAACCTTTGACATTAAAGTACCAGCAGGAATTCGAAACAATGAAAAAATACGTCTAATCGGACAAGGAAAAAGCGGTCAATTTGGCGGAAAGAATGGAGACTTATTCATTAAAATCCAAATTGAACCAGATAGTAAATTTGAGTTAAACGGATATGACCTATACACCTCACTTGCTTTAACTCCATGGGAAGCAGCACTAGGCACAAAAGTGAATTTAGAAGGAATTGATGATACCATTTCGGTATACATACCAGCAGGCATCGAAAGTGGTGAAAAATTACGTATTCCGGGGAAAGGTTATAAAGACGGAAAAGGTGGAAGAGGAGATTTAACCGCTACCATTCAAATCATGGTACCAAAAAAATTAACTAAAAAAGAAAGAGAATTATTTGAAGGGTTAAAAGAAGTATCAAAATTCAAACCAAGAGCCAAGAAAAGAGAAAAGAAAAATAATAAATAAATGTTAGGGGTCGGTCTTGTACCGACCCAGGAAAATGAAAAATAAAAGATTTACATAGTAAACATAAAGAAAATAGTGAAAAATGATTGACAACATGCGAAAAACACGGTATAATTATGTTTAGTGGTAAAAAACGGACTACTATACATAGGATAAAATAAAAAAGAGGGGTGTAGTATATGGAAACTTTCCAAGGAAAGCATTTCAGTATAACCGATCCAAAAGGTGTAAACACAGTCATCTATCGTATTAACCAAACTGAAAAAGAATACCTAAAGGATTCTCCTAAATACACAATAGAAAGACTTGCGTATATGGAGGAATTAACGGGAGAATTAAAGAAAAAGACTTTTTTCGTAGACGACCCATCACCAAGAGGAGAAGAACTAGTCATTTTATCATTTGGAAAAGATAAAGTGGTAGTAAATACTGGAATTATGGCAGAAAACAAATTAACAATATCAAAAAAACCTATGCCAGTAAAATTTGACACAATATATTCTGAAAAAGAAAGTGTGTATAAAGAATTTGATTATACACCAAACTTGAAGAGACCAATTTCGATTATAGACCCAGAAACAACAGAAGAAGTAAAACCAATTGTATATTTGGATGAAAAAACAAATGAAATAAAAGGAAAATGCAAACTAAAACCATATAAATCATACTTCGCATTTGAAGTAAGAGGAGAATAATGAGGAGGAGAAAATGGAAGGTTTAAACAAAAGTCCAAAAATCAAAAAGGTTACAGCAATACCTTTTGCATTAAAAGAAAAAATTAGAGAAGGTGCAGTAGTACCACCACAAGCGAAAGCTTATATAAAAGAAATGAAAGCAAAAAAAGAAGAAGAAATGGTGATTAGTGTAGGAGATGCAACTTTTGAGATTGATGACAACAACATCATTAGCTTTACAGAAGCACAAGCAAAAAGATCTGGAAAACTAATTTCTAATAAAGACTTCGAAAAAAGAAGAGAAGAAAGAAGACAAAGAGAAAAAATGGCAAGCGGAATGGAAATATAGTTTCCAAAACCAAAGAAGAGGTGAAACCTTATGAACTATAAAGTAGAAGGTGCATTACGAAGAAATAAAAAGAATTTTATTATATTTATAATACTATGGATTATTCTAGCCATAGTATTTGTTATGCCCATTAGTTATGCGATTGCCAAAGCGACCGTTAATGGACAATTTATGATGGACAAGTTTTTTGGTGGAATTGCCGATTCCTTTACCAATTTAGGAAATACCATAGGAAAAACCTTTACCGAAGGACATCTTGGTACCTATTTTTCTACCCTATTCAAATTTAGCATTTTATATGCCATCTTTGTTTTAGTAGGATTAATCAAAACAGCACCAAAGCATGAATTTGCCGATATTGAACATGGCTCTAGTGATTGGTCAAAAAATGGAGAACAATACCGAGTATTAAGCGATAGAAAAGGAATTATATTAGCACAAAACAACTACCTACCAACCGATAAGCGTGGAAACGTAAACGTACTAGTAGTAGGACGGATCAGGTTCTGGTAAGAGTGCTTCCTACTCCATTCCAAACGCTTACCAAACACTAGGTTCCTACATATTTACCGACCCAAAAGGAGAACTATATGATAAAACCGCAGGATACCTAAAAAAACAAGGATATGAAATAAAAGTCTTAAACTTAGTACGACCAAGCTTAAGCGATGGCTATAACCCACTTATGCACATATCAAGCGAACTAGATGTTGACGTTATTGCCAATACCATTGTAAAAGGACAAAAATCAGAAGGTGGAGCAGGCTCTGAACCATACTGGGACGATATGGCAGAAATGTTATTAAAAGCACTTATCTATTACCTAATCGCTACCAGACCAGAGGCCGAACAAAACCTAGCAAGCTGTGCAGAACTAGTAAGAGCAGCCAATGCCAATGGAGGAAGTAACTTACTTACCGAACTTATGAACCAACTTCCATACGACCACCCAGCAAGAACCAACTATAAATCCATTGAAATTGCACCAGAAAAAACCTATGGTTCCATCCTATCTTCTTTGCAATCAAAACTAGGTAAATTTGATTCCAAAGAGATTGCAGAACTAACCTCAACCGATACCATCGATTTTGAAGAAATTGCAAAAAAGAAAACCGCAGTATATGTTATCTCCTCTGATACCCATACTGCCTATGACTTCTTATTAACCATTTTCTTCTCACAAATGATACAACAACTTTACGATTTTGCAGACAAAAGTGGAGGAGCCTTACCAGTACCAACCTTCTTCATCCTAGACGAGTTTGCAAACATCGGAAAAATACCTGACTTTGATAAAAAAATATCAACGAGTAGAAGTAGAAAAATATCCTTTAGTGTTATTTTACAAAACCTAGACCAATTAGAAGCCGTTTATGAAAAATCCTATGAAACTATCATTGGTAACTGTGACACCCACGTATTCTTAGGAAGTAACTCACAAAAAACTGTAGAATACTTCTCAAAAGCACTAGGAGAAAAAACCATTGAAAGAGAAAGCATATCCGTAAACAAAGATAAACACAACTGGAGACAAGGACAAAGTGTATCTGACCAAGTTATGGCAAGAGCCCTTATGACCCCAGACGAATTAAGAAGAATGGACAATGACCTTTGTATTATTTTTGAAAAAGGAGTAAAACCAATACAAGCCAAAAAATTCTACTACTTCCAAACCTCTATGGCCAAAAAACTAGCCATGCATCAAATTTCACATAACGACATACCAGAGTTAGATAGAGGAGTATGGAGAAAATATAACCCATACAATCCATACGTAGAAGACGACAAAGAAAAGAAAGTAGAAAACCTAAAAGTAGAATCCCTAGACGACCTATTCGACGACCTACCGAAAGACCAAGAAGAAACACCAAAAAAAGAACCAAAACAAACCGAATTTACAGAAGTAAAACTAGAACAAGAGCCACCAAAAGAAGCACCAATCCTTCCACAAGAAGCAGAGGAAGACGAATTAGATGCTGACCTACAAAAAGAACTAGAAGCTAAATTTGATGAACTATTTGGTCCATTAGATGATAATTAAAAACAAAAAAATCGCCCTTTTATAGAGCGATTTTTTGTAATCAAAAATTAAAACAAATGTTTTAAAATGAATTGACTTTTTTTAGTAAGTTATATATAATAACAAAAAGATTAGAAAATAGGAGAAAGAACCATGAAATTTGTCCATATTGCCGATATGCACTTTGATGCACCATTTACAGTACTAAATCAAAATAACTTAGGAAATACCAGACGATTAGAACAACGAGAAGCCTTTCGAAAAATTATTGAATATATTAAACAAAACGACATCGAATATTTTTTTATTTGTGGAGATTTGTATGAGCATGAATATGTTAAACAAAGTACCATTGAATACATAAACCATCAATTTCAACAAATACCAAATACAAAAATATATATGGTACCAGGAAATCATGATCCTAGGATAAAAAATTCATATTATGAAAAATATCAGTGGAACCAAAATGTATTTGTATTTGGCTCTGAAATTCAAAAAATTTCAGAACCAAAGGTCGATATTTATGGCTATGGTTTTGATAATTTTTACATGAAAAATCCAAAAATAGAACAACTTCAAATTCAAAATCCAAATAAAATCAATCTATTATTAACCCATGGCTCCATCGATGGCGGAAATGATGAATTAAGAGAATATAATCCAATGAAAGAACACGAATTAAGACGGATTGGGTTTTGATTATATAGCTCTAGGACACATTCATAAACCATATCATCAACCCCCAATAGCATACCCGGGTTCCACTATTTCATTAGGTTTTGATGAATTAGGAAGTCATGGTATGTTAGTAGGAAACATAGACGATACGAAAAAACTAGAACTTACTTTTATACCAATGGATCCAAAGGAATTTAAAGAAGAGGAAATCGTAGTAGATGACATTTTATCCAAAGAAGAACTTATTGAAACCATTCACCAAAAAGACTGGAACGAAAATTATTATTACAAAATTATCTTAACAGGAAAACGAAACTTTGAAATCGAGCCACTACAAATCATCAAATACATAACCCAACAAAATATAATTAAAATAAAAGATAATACAACACTAAAACAAGACCTAGAAAAATTAGCAAACGAAAACAGCTTAAGAGGAATTTTCGTAAAAAACTTACTTGCCAAACAAACCGAAGAAAACAAAGAAAAAATCCAAAAAGCAATCGAAATCGGACTAGAAGCAATGTGAAAATAAAACATTTTAAGAACCCCCAGTCGCTCCGCGACAGCCCCCTTGTTAAAGGGGCTTTCCTGTGAAGTCTTCGGAGTTTTTATGCAATAAGTAAATATTAGTAAAAATAATGTTTTACAAATAATTTGAATTCACCTAGGACTTACGAAGCGTTGCAAGACAGCCCCTTTAACAAGGGGGCTGGCATGCGGGAGCGTGACTGGGGGTTCTTAAAACTTAGGATAACTTAAAATTTCAAACCAAGAAAAGGAGAAATAGATGAAAATACAAACCCTAAAAATTAACCAATTCGGAAAATTACAAAACAAAGAAATAGAATTAGATAACCATATAAACCTAATTATAGGAAAAAACGAAAGTGGAAAATCGACCCTTTTAAAATTCATTTTAAGTATGTTCTATGGTTTACCCAAAAACAAAAACGGTAAAACCTACACCGATTTTGAAAAATACACCCCATGGCAAGAAACCGATTTTTCTGGAAAAATCAAATACACCCTAGAAAATGGGCAAACCTACGAAGTATTTCGAGAATTTCGAAAAAAATCTCCACACATTTACAACGACCAATTTGAAGAAGTTTCACAAAATTACACCATCGACAAAACCACAGGAAGTCGTTTCTTTACAGAACAAACAGGAGTAGAAGAAAAATTATTTTGTAAAACCATTGTATCTATGCAAAACGAAACAAGGCTTGAGGAAAAAGAACAAACCAGTCTCGTACAAAACCTATCTAATCTAGTTAGTACAGGAGAAGACACTTTATCGTATCAAAAAATTATAGCAAAACTAAACAAAAGGCAATTAGAAGAAATTGGAACAGCTAGAAGCCAAGACAGACCAATCAACATCATTTCCAAAAGGCTAACACAAATCGAAACTGAAAAAGAAAACTTAAGTAGGTTTGTAGAAAAAAAGTATGATTTTGAAGAAAACAAAAAAATTTTAGAAGAAGAAATAAAACAAGAACAAGGCAAACTAGACCTACTAAAAAAACGAAAGAATATAGAAGAAGGTTATTACTTACAACAAGAAAAGATGAAAATTGGTGAAAACACAATAAAAGAGTATCAAAGCAAGATAGAGAAATTAAAAAACATAGATCAAGACAATCAATCCCCAATAGAGCCAATACGAGAAAAAAGTGTAAACAGAAAGGAAAACACAAAAAAGGTAGAAACCGATACAAGAAATGGGAATACACCAAGGAGAATGAAAGAAGAATCAAATAAGAAAATAGGAATCATACCAATAATTACAAGCATATTATTTGTAATCTTAACGGTTTTTGGCATTAGTAGAAAAAATAGTATCTTAACAGTAATGGGAGTAATATTTACTTTTTTTAGTCTCATACTGTTAAGTTATCAACAATATCGAAAAAAATCAGGAAATCATACCACCAACTTCGAGGAAAATGTGGATAACGAAAAGGTAAATACACAAATAAATTTACTAAAAGAAACCCTAGAAAACCTACAAAAAGAGCAAGAAACCTTGAAAATAAGTGCGAAACGAGACTATGACAATAGCTTAGAAAGCATCAAAAACGAATTTATGGGAAAACTACCATTAACCGAGATACACAATCTTTTAACAACTCCACAAATGAATGAGAACATCGAGGTACTAGAAAACAAAATAGCTGGAGATAGGCTAAAAATCCAAAGCATTGCATTAGACCAAAACAACATTTTACCAAAATTAGAAAATTTAGCAAACTTAGAAGAAGAATATGTAAGTTTAGAAGAACAATACCAAGCACTTTTATTACAAAACGAAGCCACACAACTTGCCAAACAAGAAATAGAAAATGCATATAGAGAAATGAAGAAACAAGTAACCCCAAATTTTACACAACATTTATCTAGTATCATGGAAAACATATCAAATGGAACCTATACCAACATTCAATTAGATGAAAAAGATGGAATTATTGTAGAAACCAAAAATGGAAACTACATACCAGTAGATTACTTAAGCATAGGAACCATAGACCAACTATATTTATCCTTAAGACTAGGAGCAGAAAACCAAATAACCAAAGAAGAATTACCAATCATGTTAGACGAAACCTTTGCCTACTATGATGACGAAAGACTAGAAAATATACTAAATTTTCTACATACAGAATACAAAAATAGGCAAATCATCATTTTTACTTGCACCAACCGAGAAAAAGAAATATGTGAAAAGAAAAATATACCATACCATACAATAGAAATAGAAAGATAACAAAAATGGGCGATTTCCATCGCCCTTACATCTCCTTATTTGCAACTACCTTAAGGGAGTATTGTACGAAAGGGGAGGTGAAAGAAGATTTCTTAAGAGGTTTTACACATAAAAAAGCAGGTGGGGTATCAACCCCATTACCTGCCAAATTCGGTTTGTAAATAATTTCAAACCTCCAGTAGATGTGTAGCTTAAAATGTGGAAGACATTTTCTTATGCCAATTTCCCCAGATTTATGATAAAACTGCTTTGAGCTGTGTTTTGAGACAAAACTCAAATGGATTTGACCAATACCCACTCTGTAGCCTTTTTTCTTCAATCTCCGTCTTAACGGCAAATATTCTCCCACGTTACATGTTCTTTTCTCTACTTTCATTTGATAACCTCCAATAAGTTTTTGATAACTCTATTATAACATATTATGTAAAGAAAATCAAGAATTAATCGAAATAGTTGCGATTCTATAAAAAATCGTGTATAATACATAAGAATAAAAAAGAAGGAGACGAGAAAAGCATGTTTCAAAAATTAGATGATGTGGAAAAGCGCTATGATGAATTAACCGTACAAATTAGTGATCCAGAGGTAATTGCTAGAACGAGTGAATGGCAAAAATTAATGAAAGAACATTCTGATATGACCCCAATTGTAGAAAAATATAGAGAATACAAAAAAACACAAACAGATTATAAAGAAGCATTAGAAATCATGGAAACCGAAAAAGACAAGGAAATGAAAGACTTAGCAGAAATGGAAATGTTAGAGGCAAAAGAAAAATTGCCAATATTAGAAGAAGAATTGAAATTTTTGTTAATTCCAAAAGACCCAGATGATGACAAAAACGTTATTTGTGAAATTCGTGGAGGAGCTGGGGGAGAAGAAGCAGCTCTATTTGCAGGAACGCTATTTCGTATGTATACCATGTATGCAGAAAGTAAACATTGGAAACTAGAAATTTTAAACGAAAATGAAACAGGACTGGGAGGCTATAAAGAAATATCTTTTATGGTAACGGGAAAAGGTGTTTATAGTCGATTAAAATTTGAAAGTGGTGTTCACCGTGTACAAAGAGTACCAGATACAGAATCTAGTGGAAGAATTCATACTTCTACCTCCACGGTAGCGGTTCTTCCAGTAGTGGAAGACGTTGAAATAGAAATTAATCCAAGCGATATTAAAATGGATGTATACCGTGCATCAGGAGCTGGAGGACAACATGTCAATAAAACCTCCTCAGCGGTTCGTTTAACTCATATTCCAACAGGAATTGTAGCAGAATGTCAAACCGAACGTTCCCAATTACAAAACCGTGAATATGCCATGAGATTACTACGCTCTAGGCTATACGAAATTGAAAAACAAAAACGAGATTCAGAACTTGCCAATGAAAGAAAAAGCCAAGTAGGAAGCGGAGATCGTTCCGAAAAAATTAGAACTTACAACTATCCACAAGGCCGTATTACCGACCACCGAATTGGTCTTAGCATTTACCAAATGGAAGATTTTCTAAATGGCAATTTAGATGAAATGATTGATTCTCTTATTGCGGCAGACCGAGCAGAACGATTAAAAGGTGAGGAAGAATAAAAAAACAAATAATTGCATATACTTGTAGGGGCAGGAGGTTATTTTTATGCCATATTTATTAAAGACAACGTTAATCGGATTATTTTTTGGAACCTTTGGAACTACATTAGGAGGATTAATAGGGGTTGCCTTTAAAAATACCTCCAATAAATTTTTAAGTTTCATTTTATCTTTAGCATCTGGACTTATGATTTCCATTGTGTGTTTTGACTTGATACCAGAAGCATTGGAAATATCGGGAATTCCTCTTATTATTTTAGGCATTCTATTTGGTGTGGCTAGTATGATTGCCTGTGACATGCTTGTTCAAAAAAAGTTTAACACAAATATAAAACAAGCAAAATCACAAAATAGTCTATTAAAAACAGGAATTATTGTAAGCATTGGTCTAGCACTACATAATTTCCCAGAAGGTCTAGCCATTGGTTCTGGTTTTGGAGCCTCTATTAAACTTGGGTATTCCTTAGCACTTGCTATTTTGTTACATGATATTCCAGAAGGAGTTTCTATGGCAGTTCCCATGAAAAACGGTGGAATGAAAATATCCAAAGTAATCTTTTATGTAATACTATCAGGCATTACAACAGGAGTGGGGGCCTTTTTTGGAGCACTAATTGGAACCATTTCCAAAGAGGTTATTGCTATTTGCTTATCTTTTGCAGCAGGAGCTATGTTATATATTGTATCTGGAGAATTAATTCCAGAATCCAGTAAATTATATACAGGAAGAATGAATAGTATTGGTAACATATGTGGTTTTATACTAGGAATTTTTGCAACCATGGTATAACTAGGAGATTACTTTCGTAAGTAAGTAATCTCCTAGATCTTTACAAAACCAAAATAATATGCCATAATAAGAGCATATAATTTTAGGGGAGTGATAAAATTTGAGAATATTAAAAGATTTCAAAGTACCCAATTTTAAATTTCCAAAATTAAAAATGGAGGGAATCTCAGAGATTGATGAAGAAACGGTAGAACAACCAGTAATTAAGAAAAAAATAAAATACGAAACTAAAAACTATAAAACCATTAAAGAAGTTTTTGATAAAGTAACCGTCGAATTTAAAGATCGACCATTCATTTTAGAAAAATTTGATCATAAAGAACCATTTACCGAAATTTCTTATGGACAATTCCGAAAAGATGTCATTGGACTAGGAACAGGTCTTATGAAACTTTTAAATTTAAAAGATAAACGAATAGTCATTATTGGAGAAAATACCTATCATTGGTATGTATCATACATTGCTATGTTATGTGGTGTAGGAATTGCCGTTCCAGTGGATAAAGAACTACCAGCCAATGAAATTGAAAATGTCGTAAAACGTGCTAAAGCAAGTGCAATTATTTATTCTACCAAGAAAAAAGAAGTCATCAAAAAAATAAAAGACAATTTAACAGGAGTAGAATATTTTATCGAAATGAACGAAAAGAGTGATATTCAAGGGAGAGATGTAGGAGCAAGCTATCTCATCGAACAAGGAAACCGAATGGTAGAATCTGGTGACCATACTCTTATGGATATTGAAATCGACCCCGAGGAATTTAAATTATTAATCTTTACCTCAGGGACAACCTCAAAAGCAAAAGGAGTTATGATTAACAACAAAAACTTGAGCCAAAATGTAAATGTAGTAGGAGCCTATGTGTACATAGGGGAACAAGACCGCTTCTTTTCGGTACTACCATTACACCATACCTATGAATCCAGTATCGGGTTTTTACTACCAATGTCCGTAGGTGCCTCAGTTGCTATTTGTGAAGGGCTAAAATACATTGTACCAAACTTACAAGAAACCAAACCAAGCATTATGCTAACGGTTCCCTTATTAGTGGAAAACTTATATAAAAAAATAAATGCCAACATTGTAAAAAGCAAAAAAGACAAACTAGTAAAATCCATGATACATCTAACCAATGCCCTAAAAGGGGTCAATATCGATGTAAAACGAAAAGTATTCAAAGAAATCTATGAGAACTTAGGGGGAAACCTTCGAATTATTGTATCAGCAGCAGCTCCAATCGATCCAAAAGTAGGAAAATGGGTACAAGACATAGGAATTAGTTTCTTACAAGGCTATGGCTTAACCGAAACCGCACCAATTGCAGCCCTAACACCAGAATTCGACCCAAGAGTAGGTTCTGCCGGAAAAGCCGTAACATGTGCGAAGTTAAAAATCAATCATCCAAACGAAGCAGGAGAAGGAGAAGTATTTATTAAAAGCGACACCTTAATGCTTGGGTATTATGAAGACGAACAAGCAACCAAGGAAGTCGTTCACGAAATTGATGGGGAAAGATGGTTTAATTCCGGAGATGTTGGGTATTTAGATGAAGATGGCTACCTATTTATTACCGGAAGAAGTAAAAATGTCATTGTAACTCAAAATGGTAAAAATATTTACCCAGAAGAAATTGAGTTATTATTAGGTAAAATAGAAGAAATTAAAGAATGTATGGTATATGGAAAGGAAGAACAAGGTTCTAAGGAGTTATTACTTTCCGTAAAAGTTATACCAGACCATGAGAAAATAGAAGAAAAACATGGAAAAGATTTAAGGGAAGAAGAAATTCACAAAATCATTTGGGAGGAAATCAAAAAAGTAAACAAAAAATTAACTTCCTATAAAGCAATCAAAAACCTAGAAATCAAAAAAGACGAATTTGAAAAAACAACAACCATGAAAATAAAACGTTTTGCGGAATTGCAAAAAGATAAAAAATAAAAAAACGAGGAGACTGTGAAAGTCTCCCGTTTTTTTAGCAAGAAAATAACAATAACATATTATTTTTCATATTCCTTTATTCTTCTCCAAATTCCTTTACCTCTTGATGATAAATCTACATATTCATTAAGATTTATATCTAATACTTCTAAAAAAATCTATGATTAATAGATGTAGCTGCAATATGCTCATTTAGCCACTTATCAAAAGCATTTGAAATATGACCTTCACTATCATATAGCCCAATTATTGTATGTTCAAATTCATCAAAATTTTCACCAGATGCATTTTTTACTCTTGCTATAATATAATCCTTTTTCATGTTATCCCCCCTTTTATTTAATTATACAATATTCAATTCATTTTGTAATTTAAATTTAACATATTGATTGGCATGTTCTCGTATTTTCTCCATTTTCTTTCTTGTGTCTATGTTCTTATAATTTAATCTATCAACTATTTTATTAATATAATCCTTTTCTTGTATATATTCTAATCCAGCTTTAAAATTAAAGTCGAATATAAAAGCTATATAGGAAACCCAAAAATCCATATATGTTTTCCTATCTTCTCTTATAATCACTTTACTATTCATAAAATTATTAAATATTTCATCTGAAATTATATCGTTTTCTAAAATTTCTTTATTTGCATTATCGATAATATTTTCAAAATCATCTGTTGCTTTTACTCTAAAGTTATCTACTTTATCTGCATTTCTGATTATTTTCGCATGTAATAATTCTCTATCATTTAAATTATTTTCAATATTCAATCTATTATGATTTAATATTGATTTAGAAATAATATCATCATATTGCTTATCTCTTATAAAATCCCTAATAAGATTGTTTTTGAACAGTATTTCATTTCCTAATATAGCATGGTCAATATTTTGATTATCTATAAAACAATCAAATTTCTTTATTTGTTCAAATCTTCCTATATCATGTAATAAAGCTATCAATTTTGCTAATTCTATATTTTCATAATCTAATGATAATTTTTGTGCAATATATTCGCTTGCATTTACAACACCATATGTATGTCTTATTTTCAATTCAATCTTTCCATACTTAGAATCATAATCTTTTAGATAATTCTTAAAAGAAATTTTTGCATATTCAAAATCAATCATTATAGCCTCCTTAATTATAATTTCAATTTAGGTTCTATTAATATTATAAATTGTTAATGTAACGGATGCGATTTGTTAATGTAAAGTTAATGTAACTACAAAAAAATTATATAAAATTACAAGAAAATTTAAATATATACCAAAAGTAAGTTTTTAGGCAAAATATAGACAGATCTAAGAAAAGAAAAAACGACGAAATTTCAATTTAATTTTAGAAATTTGTCGTTTTTTGTCTTTGGAGGCGAGTGTGGGAGTCGGACCCACCATCAGAGTTTTGCAGACTCGTGCCTTACCGCTTGGCTAACTCGCCATATAAAATTTTTTGGAGCAGGTAACGAGAATCGGACTCGTGACTAAACCTTGGCAAGGTCTCGTTTTACCACTAAACTATACCTGCATAAAAGGAAAGAATAAACTTATGAACTTCGCCTTGCTCAGACGATGTTTTATTGATTATATGATTTCCTATGTAGAAACTAATTACTATCATAGCAAAAATTCATTCATAAGTCAAGGTCTCGTAAAAAAATTCATGTATTAAATAATATGCAAGTAGAGAAAAAAGTATGACAAAAATGTTAAAATCTTACGCAAGCAAGAAAATTTAATAAATTCTACATAATTCGTTGCAAATATTACAAAAATGTTATATAATTGTAACACTTATTTAGGTTTTAAAGCAAATTTTGAAAAAAGTAGCTTCCGTAAAGTGATTTTTTTATGTGAAAGGAAAGTCGAGAAAAATTGGAAAAACCTACTATTGACGAAAGAAAAATAGCAAAGTAAAATATATTATAGAGTAATTATGTTTAGAGGAAGGTAAGGATTATGAAACTTAAAAAATTAATCGGATTATTTATGGCAATGATGTTTATTGTAATGGCAACCTTAACCATCAATATAGGTGAAACATATGCAGCAGCTGATAGCTATGTATTAGGCTTAACCAATGTAAGAGAGCCACAAAATGGAAAAGGTGGAGCAGCATATGGTTTTGGAGGATTAAAATCAAACGGAATGCCAACAAAAAAAATATGGAAAATTGTATCTTATCCAAGTGAAGGAAATTACACCATTTCCTATGCAAATGCATTTTACTGTTTAAAAGCAGAATATGGTTTCATGCTACAAGCAGATAATGCAGATGTAACGAGAGTGCAAAAAACATATAATTTAAAATATGATATGAAATCGCAAAAAGATACGGTATTAGCACGCTTACAAGCAATCGATGTATTCAAGACTGACCCGTCAGCCTATAATAAAGTAATGTGGCTATTAGATAACATGTATTTGCCAAAGAAAAGCACACAAGCTGACAAAATAGCATTATTTATCAATGCAGATATTATAGACAATGCAAATGAGTTACAATATGCAAGCATTACCGATGATGATATTGAAGTAATTCAACAAATGGTAATTTGGTATTTTACAAATAATAATAACAGTAACTACAATGCAGAAACCTTACCAGAATTATTATTTAACAATTGGACCAATAATGATAGTGGATATAATACCTTCTCAGATTTATATGATACAGAGGATAGAGAGTCTGGAAGATTTCGCCAAGAAGAATGTGAATTATTATATAGTTACTTCCTAACAGAAGCAAAAAAACAAGGAAATTATGTATCAAAAGATGCACAATCACCATTAACTTTTGATAAAACAAGAGTACAAACAACACCAGATAACAATGGAAACTATATTGTAGGACCTTACCGAATTAATCGAAATTCAGATCTTGCCTATACAACAACTACCCTAGGATTTTCTGGTGCAAGTTATACCTTATTAGATGCAAACAAAAATCCAGTAGCCAATAATCAAATTTCGTTAAACCAAGATTTTTATGTAAGAGTACCAGAAAGCGAAGCAGGAAAAACACTTCGATTTGATATGAATATAAGCTACCAAAGAACCTCAGCATATTATTACACCAAAGGTACCCCAAATACATTACATACCGATGACCAACCAGTCGTATTAGTAGAAAAAGGACCACAAACCTATACGGCTTCAGATAGCATCAAAATACCAACACCATTACCATTTGACTTAAGTTTAAGAAAATTTATTAGTGAAGTAGATGGAAAAGTACCAACCATAAGTCGTGAACCAGAAGTTGTAGTAACCGACCTAAAAGCAGGAAGAAAAACGACAGCAACCTACAACCACACAAAAGCACCATTAGAAGTAAATGAAGGTTCTATTATTACCTACACCATACGAGTATATAATGAAGGAAAAAAGGACGGATATGCAACAGAAATTACCGACCATTTACCACCAGAACTAGAATTCTTACCAAACGATAGTGTTAATAAATCCTATGGTTGGAGTTACGACCCAAGTGATAAAACGAATCGAACCATAAAAACGAGTTACCTATCGAAGGCAAATGGAGAAAAGAATCTAATTACTGCTTATGATGGAGGAGATACCCTACAATATAAAGACTTAAAAGTAAGATGCAAATTAAAAGTAACCACACAGGAAGGAAAACGAATTGTCAATATTGCCGATATTACCGCATTTACGGATAAAGACGGAAATACAATAACCGACCGTGACTCACAAGCAAAAAATGTAAACCTACCAAACGATAATTCATTACCAGGATATAAACAAACCGAAATCAACCGTAAAGACCCATATATTCCAGGGCAACAAGACGATGACGACTTCGATAGTGTCTACATTAAAGTAAAACCATTTGACTTATCATTAAGAAAATTTATAAGTAGCATCAATGGAGAAGCACCAAAAACAAGCCGTGAACCAATAGTAGATATAACAGGATTAAAAGCTGGAACCTCAACAACCGCTATTTATAACCATCCAAAGGCACCACTATCGGTAGAAATTGGAGACATTGTTACCTACACCATACGAGTATACAATGAAGGACAAAAAGATGGATATGTAAATGAAATTACAGACCACCTACCAGCACAATTAGAATTTTTACCAGAAGATGAAGAAAACATTGCCAATGGTTGGTATTATGACGAAAACGATACTACTTTAAGAACCATCAAAACAGCACATTTATCAAAAGAGGTAGATAGTGATAACCTAATAAAAGCATTTAATGGAAACAACTTAGATTACAAAGAAGTAAAAGTAAAATGTAAGGTAATTGCACCACCAACCTTTGAAAAACGAATTGTTAACATTGCCGATATTACCAAATTTAGTGATAAATATGGAAACCCAGTCACCGACCGTGACTCTGGGGGAGCAAATGTGCAATTACCACTAGATGAAAACTTACCAAACTACAAACTAGATGAAATTAACAGAGGGGATAAATATATTCCAGGACAACAAGATGATGATGACTTTGATAGCGTAAGAATTATTTACTTTGACCTAAGTTTAAGAAAATTCATCACCGCAGTCAATGGAAAAGTGCCAGAGGTAAGTAGAGAGCCAGTAGTAGACATTACCGGATTACAAAACAAAACCACAACAACAGCTACCTACAATCATCCAAAAGCACCACTTACCGTAAGAGTAGGAGACATTGTTACCTATACCATAAGAGTATATAACGAAGGACCAAAAGACGGGTATGCATCCGAAATTACAGACCACTTACCAGCACATTTAGAATTCTTACCAGAGGACGAAGAAAATAAGGCGAAAGGATGGGTATATGACGAAACCGATAAAACTCATAGAACCATCAAAACCGATTACCTATCCAAAGAAAAAAGCGAAAAGAACCTAATAAAAGCTTTTGACGGAAATACCTTATCGTATAAAGAAATTAGTGTAAATTGTAAAGTCGTAACTAGCGACCCAAAATACAGTGACCGAATTGTCAACATCGCAGAAATCACCAAATTTACCGATAAAGACGGACACGAAGTAAAAGACGTAGATTCAAGCGAAGACAATGTAAAACTACCAGAAGACGACAAACTACCAAACTACAAACAAGATGAAATCGACAGAGGAGACAAATACATCCCAGGACAGGAAGATGATGACGATTTCGATAGTGTTGTTATTGAATACTTCGATTTAGCACTAAGAAAATTCATCACCAAAGTAAACACACTAGACTATAACAACCGTTACCCAAGTTTAAGTATGGGAGAAGACGGAAACATCAAATACGACCACACCAAAGAACCAGTACTAGTAGCAAATGGAAACATTGTCACCTATACCATAAGAATCTACAACGAAGGAACCATGGCAGGATACGCAAGTGAAGTAACCGATGACTTACCAGAAGGATTAGTATTCTTACCAGAAAACGAAACCAATAAAGAATACCGTTGGAAAATGATAGATGAAGATGGAAACGAAACTGACAAAGTAGAAGAAGCTAAAAAAATCACCACCGATTATCTATCCAAAGACCAAGAAAAAGAAGAAGGAGCAAACTTACTAAAAGGATTTAACAAAAAAGCTGGACTTAGTGACACCAATCCAGACCATAGAGATGTCAAAATCGCCTTCAAAGTAACTGAGCCAAACACATCCGACCGAATTCTAATAAACACTGCCGAAATCTCAGAAGATTCCGATGAAGAAGGAGACCCAGTCGATGATGTAGACTCAACCCCAGGAAACGAAGACCCAGACGAAGACGACATCGATATTGAAAAAGTGAGAGTAAAATACTTCGACTTAGCCCTTAAAAAATGGGTAAGCCAAGCCATTGTAAAAGAACAAGGAAAAGATGAAGTCATCACAGAAACGGGACACACCGGAGACGAAAACCCAGAACCAGTCGTAAAAGTAGACCTAAAAGCAAAAGACATAAACAAAGTAACCGTCAAATTCCGTTACAAAATAAAAGTAACCAATGAAGGGGAAATTGAAGGATACGTAAAAGAAATAAAAGACTACATTCCGGATGGACTAAGATTTAATGCGGCAGACAACCCAAAATGGACACAGCTTAGCGAAAAAGAAGTCGTAACTGACCAATGTAAAGACATATTACTAAAACCAGGAGAAAGCACCACAGTCGAAATCGTCCTAACATGGGAAAACAGCGGAGACAATTTAGGCTTAAAAGTAAACTGGGCAGAAATTAGCAAAGACTACAACGAATACGAAGACACCCCAGACATCGACTCAACACCAAACAACAAAAAACCAGGAGAAGACGATATCGACCAAGCACCAGTAATACTAGCTATCAAAACAGGAGAGTTAAGAATTTACTTTATACTAGCTGGAATTATTCTAGTAACACTAGCTGGAGGAATTATCTTAATTAAGAAATTTGTATTATAAAATAATAGATAGAGGATAGCAAATCTATCCTCTATTATAAATTTCAAAAATATTATATTGACTTCTAAAATAATACAAGATAAAATAGAAGAAATGAAAACCAATAAGGAGCAAGAGCTATGGAATTAGGAAAAGTACCACCAAGTGATATAGAAGCAGAACAAGCAGTACTCGGAAGCATGTTGACCGATAAAGAAGCGGTTACTTCGGTTATTGAAGTATTAAAAGAAGAAGATTTTTACCGTGAAGACAATAAAGCCATTTATGGTGCTATTTTAAACTTATATAACCGAGCAGAACCAGTAGACATTATTACCCTAAAAGCAGAACTAACCTCTCTTGGAAAATTCGATATGATTGGTGGACTTGAATATTTAGCAAGTCTTCCAGACATGGCACCAACCACAGCGAATATTGACAAATACATAAAAATTGTAGAAGAAAAATCGATGCTTCGAAGCCTTATTCAAACCGCAAACCAAATTATTGCATTAGGCTATGACCCAACCGAAGAAGTCGAAAACATCATGGACCAAGCCGAAAAGAAAATTTTTGATGTGATGCAAAAAAAGAACCAAAAAGGATATGCGTCGATAAAAGACATTTTAGTAGATACGTTTGCTGGCTTAGAAAAATTATATAACCAAAAAGAACACATTACTGGTATTCCAACAGGATTTGCAGACCTAGATTATAAAACAGCAGGACTTCATGAATCGGACTTAATCTTAATTGCCGCAAGACCAGCTATGGGAAAATCCGCTTTTGCTCTTAATATTGCAGCAAATGCCGCAGTTAGAGGAGGAGCACCAGTTGCCATTTTTAGTTTGGAAATGTCCAAAGAACAAATGGTAAACAGAATTCTATGTAGTGAAGCAATGGTAGATAGTAACAAAGTTAGAACCGGAAAAATTGATGATGAAGATTGGATGAAACTAGCAGGAGCATTAGGACCACTTTCCGAATCGGGTATTTATATAGATGATACCCCGGGAATTTCTGTTATGGAAATACGTGCGAAATGCCGAAAATTAAAACTAGAAAAAAACATTGGATTAGTGGTAATTGATTACTTACAATTAGTACAAGGAAGTGCTAAAAGAGGAGGAAGCCGTGAACAAGAGATTTCTGAAATTAGCCGTTCTTTAAAAATATTAGCCAAAGAAATTAATGTACCAGTCATTGCTTTATCCCAGCTATCAAGAGCACCAGAACAACGACCAGACCATAGACCAATGTTATCCGACCTTCGTGAATCGGGAGCCATCGAACAAGATGCCGATATTGTTATGTTCCTATATCGTGACGACTATTATAACGAAGAAAGCGAAAAGAAAAACGTAGCAGAAGTCATTATTGCAAAACACCGTTCAGGCTCAACAGGAACCGTAGAATTATTATGGCTTGGCAATTATACCAAATTTACCAATATCGAAAAATACCGAGATTAAAAGAAGAAATATTTTTTCATTTCTATTTTAACTACTTTTAAAGTAAAGAAGGAAAGGAATTAATTTTATGGGATTAAATTATATTAGCCTACAAAAAGCAATCGTAGCACTCGAAAACGGAATTAACATTTATTATACCAAAAAGGAACAAGATACCGAAGTAGATGAAATGGAGATTATTCAATCTGGAATTATTCAAAACTTTGAAGTATGTTATGAAATTTCTTGGAAATTAATGAAAAAGAAATTAGAAGAAAACATAGGAAGAACGGAAGTAGATGGTGTGTCTAGGAAAGAGCTTTTCCGTATAGCAGCACAAAATAAATTAATTGACGATATTGAAAAATGGTTTGTCTTTCATGAGGCAAGAAACATGACATCACATGATTATGATGGAATAAAAGCACAAGAAGTTTTGGGAATTGCAATCGAATTTTTGCCATATGCTAAAAAACTAATGGAAAGGTTAGAAGCCAATGATAGCAATTGAAAAAGAACAATTAACAATCATAAAGGAAATTTTAAGAAAGTATTTTCCACAAGAGGAAATCCGAATATTTGGTTCACGTTATAAACACACCAATAATCCATACTCAGATATTGATATAGCGATTGTAGGAAAAAAGAAAATTGATTTACAAACCTATAGTAAAGTAAAAGAAGAAATAGAAGAATCAAATGTAAAATATCGAGTCGATTTAATTGATTGGGCGTCAATTAGTAAGGAATTTCAAAAAATAATAGAAGAGGGATATGAAAGTATATAATATGTTAAAAGAAAAAGTATTACACACAATTAAGAAATATCATTTGGTTGAAAAAAATGATCATATTGTATTAGGAGTGTCAGGGGGACCTGACTCTACTTGTTTATTTCATCTTTTTTTAGAATTGCAACAGGAAATCGAATTTACATTTGTGGTATGCCATATAAACCATGGTATTCGAGAAGAAGCTAAGGAAGAAGAGGAATATGTAAAAGACTTGTGCAAAAAAGAAGGAATTTCTTATTATGGAAAAAAAGAAAATGTATTACAAAAGGCAAAACAGGAAAAAATTGGAATAGAAGAAATGGGGCGAAAGGTTCGATATGCTTTTTTTGAGGAAATTGCTAAAAAAGAACAAGCCAATAAAATTGCAACAGCACATACCAAAAGCGATTTAGTAGAAACCACTATGATGAATCTCCTTAGAGGTTCTGGACTTTCTCGGACTAAAAGGAATAGACCCCATTCGAGAAAAAAGATACATTCGTCCACTCATTGCATGTACAAGAGAAGAAATTGAAGCATATTGTATACAAAAAAAACTAGAACCCAAAATTGACCAAAGCAATTTTGACAATTGCTATACAAGAAATAAAATACGAAACCAGCTAATTCCATACTTAAAAAAAGAATATAATCCCAATATAATAGAAGCAATGGCAAGAATGGCAAGTATTATTCGTGAAGAAGATGAATATATTGAAGAAGAAGTACAAAAAGCATATAAAGAAATTGCATTAGAACAATCACCAAAAGAAATTATACTCGACTTAAAAAAGTTTAATTTGTTAAAGAAAGTCATAAAAAACCGTATGGTGCTTTATTCCGTAAGACAATTATTTGGTTCTAGTGCAGGAATCGAAAAAAAGCATATAGAGGACATTTGCTTACTATGTAAGCGAAATATTGGAAACAAGTTCCTAATTCCGAACAAAAAAGTGAAGATTTTAGTAAAAAATCAAAAAATATTTTTCATAAAGAACCAATAGTTCCGTAAGGAAAACCTTGATATGACTACATTCGACACAAAAAAGACACATTTAAAGTATTGCAATTAAAAATAAAATATGGTATAGTGCAAACGAATATGAAAGATAATAAATAAAAGTATGATAAAAGACACATACTTACAGTTAAGGGAGGAATCAACTTGAAAAACGGATTAAAAACATTAGCCATGTGGCTAATTATAGGAGTCATTTTTATTGTATTACTAACATCTATTTTAGATAATCAAGATACCAAAATGACCTATTCAGATTTAATTTCTAAAATGGAAAGTGCTGAAATTTCGGAAATAGAATTGTCAGCAGATAACAAAAAAGCATATGTTACTCTAAAAGGAGAAGCTAGCAAAAAAGAAGTCAACATACCAAGTATCGATAGTTTTATGGCATATGCAGAAAACACTTTAAAAGAAGGAAATGTAAAACTAACCGAACAAAGTCAATCTATCTTTATTACCATACTTAGCTTACTTACTCCATTTGGATTACTAATTATCTTCTTAATTTTCTGGTTATTTGTTATGAACCCAAACCAAGGTGGAAACAAAACCATGTCCTTTGGAAAAAGTAAAGCAAGACTAATGGGACAAAGTGAACAAAACCGTATTACTTTTGAAGATGTAGCAGGTGTTGACGAAGAGAAAGAAGAATTACAAGAAATTGTAGAATTCTTAAAAAGTCCAAAAAAATTCACCGATATGGGGGCAAGAATTCCAAAAGGAGTACTACTTGTTGGTCAACCGGGAACAGGAAAAACTTTACTTGCAAAAGCAGTAGCAGGAGAAGCAGGAGTACCATTCTTTATTATTAGTGGTTCTGACTTTGTAGAAATGTTTGTCGGTGTAGGTGCTTCTCGTGTAAGAGACCTATTTGAAGAAGCAAAGAAAAAAGCACCATGTATCATTTTCATTGATGAAATTGATGCTGTCCGGACGTCAAAGAGGAGCAGGACTAGGTGGAGGACATGACGAAAGAGAACAAACCTTAAACCAATTATTAGTAGAAATGGATGGGTTTGGAACCAATGAAGGAGTTATTGTATTAGCAGCAACTAACCGTCCAGATGTCTTAGATAAAGCATTATTAAGACCAGGAAGATTTGACCGTCAAATTGTGGTATCTGCCCCAGATGTCAAAGCAAGAGAACAAATTTTAGAAGTACATGCCAAAAAGAAAAAATTAGCAGATGATGTAGACCTAAAAACCATTGCTAAAAATACCTCAGGATTTGCAGGAGCAGACCTAGAAAATGTATTAAATGAAGCAGCACTACTTGCTGCTAGAAGAGATATAAAAGAAATTGGAATGAAAGAAATAGAAGATGCCATGGTAAAAGTAACCATGGGACCAGAAAAGAAAACAAGAGTAAGAAGCCAAAAAGAAAACAAACTAGTTGCTTACCATGAAGCCGGTCATGCTGTTGTTAGTCGTTTCTTACCAACCCAAGACCCAGTACATCAAATTTCCATTGTACCAAGAGGAATGGCGGGAGGATACACCATGTATCGTCCAACCGAAGACAAAAACTTCATGTCAAAATCCGAAATGGAAGAAAACATTGTATCCTTACTTGGTGGTAGAGTTGCAGAAAAACTAATTCTAGACGACATTTCGACAGGAGCAAGCAATGATATTGAAAGAGCAACCAAAATTGCAAGAAACATGGTAACAAGATATGGTATGAGTGACCGTATAGGAACCTTAGCCTTAGGCTCAACCCAAGAAGAAGTATTCCTAGGAAGAGACTTTGCCCAAAGCAAAGAATATTCTGAAGAAACAGCAGCTATCATTGATGAAGAAACCAAGAAAATTGTAGACACAGCTTACCAAAACGCAGAAGAAATTTTAAAAGCAAACATGGATAAACTTCATACCGTAGCAGGAATTCTATTAGAAAAAGAGAAAATTGATGCAGAAGAATTTGATCAAATTTTTGCATAAGAGCATATACAATATAACAACAAGCACATTATGTACTTTATAATACATAATGTGCTTGTTGCTATTACGAAAGTAACAAGGTTTTTTAAGTACCTCACCCACAGGCTTTGTCTGTGCGGTGGATCAAGTTCTTATATAAACCCAGAGTATTTTGCTATAATATTACGGAAATGCTAGTAGAAGAGACTTCTAAGAAAAAATATTACAAAAATGATATAAAAATGACAAAAAGATGTAAAAAAGAAGAAAAACAAGCCCCAACCCTAAAAGGATATGTCAAAACCGAAAAAATAGCC
>CANSMW010000024.1 GCA_947648215.1 uncultured Clostridium sp.
AGGAGAAATAATCCAATCATTTATATAATAATTTAATAATTGGATTATACGTGTTATAATTGAGAAAAAGAGATATTAAAAAAATTTTTTATTTTAATGAAAAAGAAAACAAAAGATTTAAGAAAAATGTTTTAAAATCAAATTTATCAGGAAGTAGTTATCTTAGAAGTCTTATTACAAATTATCAGCCTAAAGATGCTCCTTCTGGTACAATTCTTTTACCAATAATAGCTGAACTAAAATCTGTTGGAAAAACCGTAAATGAAATCGCAAGAACTGCAAATAGATTTGACTTTATAAATACGAGATATTGTAATAGAGTAATCGAGAGAATAGATGTTATGAGTGACAAGATAAGAGAAAAACTTATAACTACAAAATAAAATATAGCAATCCTATACTTATCATATTTAAAAGTATAGGATTGTAAAATAATTTTACAAAATGCACAAACTTTTGTTTACTTATGATTTATAATATGTTATACTTTGAAAAGCGAGGTGAGATTATGAATGATGAAATTCACAATAATATTGAAGAAACTGAAAATTTATTAAATAGTATCAATAATTCTGATGCTATTCAGTTTTCTGAATGGACTAAAGAAAAATCTAATTTAAGGTACAATGGAAAACTTCCTGAATTTCCAATATATAATAATTTTATTTACTGGTGTAATCTTGGAATAAATATTGGAAGTGAGCAAAATAAATTAAGACCTGTTTTAATATTAAGAACTTCTAAGAATTCACCTATCTGTACTATTCTTCCACTAACAACTAAAAGATTACAAGATGGTTTTTGGTTTCATATTGATTTAGAAGAAGTCGACTCTACTGTTTTAGTTGAGCAATTAAAGGTTGTTAGTAAAATAAGAATTACAGATCCATATAGAAAAAAAGGACAATTAGTTACTATTTCAGCAAATCACTGGAATAAAATTAATTCACAACTTGAAAGTTTATATAGGTTAAGCCCCCTAAAAGATGAATAAAATTTTGAATTTTGCTTGACTTTCTGGCATGGAATAGTTTATAATTAAATTAATAAAACATTAGTGTCCGTTCTGAAAAGAACGTAATCATTATAATCCGATAGCTCAAAAGGCTATCGTTTTTTATTGCATATAATATAAAATTTTTCATATACTATTATTACATTAGTGTCCATAGCATTTATGCTATGTAAGTCATTAGTAAAAGGAGAAAATCTGAAATATTGATTTTCTCTTTTATTTGATTAGCTATTATTTAATTCATCTAGTTCTTCAGTTACATTTTCCCAAGGATATACAGAAACTAAATTATAGTTAATATTTAACTTGTTACATTCTTCTTTCGATAATTCTTTCATTTCATTTGTAGTCATTGCCCAAGTAGTAAAACATATATTTTTTACACTGTCTTTATATGTATAATCTCTAGTTAAAGAAACATATATAATTTTTGCATCTTCTCCAAATTTTTCTCTTATCATTTTAACAGCAATATTAGCAGTTTCTCCAGTAACATGATTTCCCTCTACTAATAAGATACACTCATTTTCATTAATTGAATTATCTTTTGAGTAATCTAATCCAATTTTAGTATCTATACCATGAGTTTCATGATTGTGTTTTAATTGTATTGGCAACATATCTATAACATTAAACATATGCGATAGTTTTATTGCTGGAACTCCACCTCCACGCATTATAGGTGCTATATATTTAATTGATAGATTATTAGATTTTAAGTAGTTATTTACATCTTTATAAATCTTATCTATAAAACTGTCTATCCTTTCCCATGAAATTAAATCTAAATCTTTTTTAGTATATATGTATTTCATAAAGTACCTCCTAATATATTCTTAAAATTTTAATCCTTCATCAATAGGATATGTATTTAATTGTGGGATAAATTTATGCTCTTTATTTGCTTCTTCGCACTTTTTTCTCTCTTCAATATTAATACAACATATAAGATTAATAATTAAAGAACGAATGGTTTTTAGTAGAAATAATACAATATCATATAATTCTTCAGTTGAAATATAAAAAGCTAACTTATCGTCAAAACTTTTTTGCTTTTCTTTTAAAATCTTTACTTCCCCTATAGTAAGTATTGTTTTTAGATATTTGTGTTCTAAAGAGTTTCTTATTTTACTAATTTCTGTTATTTTCGGATTTGGCGATGTTTTCTTTCCTTCTATAAAGTCCTTATATATCCAATAGATTCCATATAATCCCCAATTGCTATTTATTTTTTCTTTTATTGGATTATTATATTTATATATAATTTCGCCATTTGCCTTTTTCTTTGCTATATACCATATACTTTTATAATTCACATCATATTCTTTTATTCCAATTTCAAAATATTCATTTAAGAAAAATGCTACTTTATCTAATATTGAATACAAACTCCTAAAAGTCATTCTCATTTTATAGTTATAAATAGAATATGTTGCAAAATCAAAGGCATCTACTAAATGATTTTCTTTATCAGAAAAGTGTTCTGTTTCTCTAGGTTGAATAGATTCATATAAAAGATATCTTGAAGATATAAATTCCTGCTTTATTTCATTCATTAGACCAAAATATCGCATTTTTTGATCATCTTTTACATTCATAATCATATTAGGCAAATGCATTATGTCTCTCCACACAACATCATTAGTTAAAATATCATTTAAAGGATTTAAGAATAAGCTATTTTGTGCACACCATTGCCTATAATTTCTTTCTTCTTTATCTAAAACAGGAAAATCATCAAAAGTCAAACTATTATTCAAAAATTCCTTTGTGTATACTTGTTCTATTTGAGTACAATATTTATTAAAGTCTTTTTCAGCATAGTCAAATAAATTCCTTTTATCTTGGAATGCTTTTTTTAAATATCTATATGCTTCATGATCTAATATAACTTGATGTGAATTATCATATATAATTCTAGAATATAAAAATATTGCCATACCAAGATTACCATTAGCCATAGCAAAATTAGGATATATATCTAAAGCTTTCTTATAATATTCTATTCCTTCATTTCTTCTATTTACTTCATCAAACAAATTTCCTAAATTAGTATATACTTTTATTGATATTTCACTAGGAATATCATTTTCTTCAATCATATCAACAGCTTTTCTTAAATAGAAAAATGATTGCTCTAAATTATACTCAATTTCTTCAACAGAAAGTCTATTTGTCCCAATTTGAATATAATCGCCATGAGCAGTTCCTATTGAGTAATATAGATTACATTTTGACATTTCATCTAATTCTGAATTTAATAATTCTAATGCAGATTTAAAATTATTTTTAATCTTATCCAAATTTTTTTCATCAAAAGCATTATCAAATTCTTTACATATTTTTTGTACTCTTTTATCTATAAATAATTTATTCATTTCATATTCCACCATTAATAATTAATTTATATAATCCTTGTATTCTAGGACTTTTTCTATAAGTATCAAAATCAGATACATACTTCCATCCAAATTTTTCATATAATCCATGATGTTTTGTATATAAATATATTTCATTAAACTCTAAGTTTTTCTCTGCATTTTCTTTTACTGTTTCCATCATTTTTCTACAAAGCCCTTTATTTCTGTATGCCTCATCTATATATACATTCGCAAGCCAAGGATATATATCTGGTCTAATACTCAAATCTTCATAAGCAAATTGATACATTCCAACTATTTTATTATCTACAAATATGCCATAAGTTTGTGGTAATCTATTTTCTTGTAAACTATGTTTCATAAAACATTTAACTTCTTCAAATACATATCCATCTTCTTTGCCCCACCAATTATACATCCATTCGGTAATAGTATTTAAAGTACCATCATCAGTTTGTACAATTTTTTTTACTTCTACATTATTCATTATCTTTTCCTCCAAATCTTTTCTCATAAATATATCCTATTTCACTTGATGTGTTTCCACATTTATCGGGTTCTCCGTTATTAATCACTTTTTCATATACTTTCTCACAACCACAAGCTTCATAAAATTTGAAATTACAAGATTCATCTGTTAGTATTTGAATATTTTTCATATTATCATTTTTAGCATATTCAAATACTTGTGAAAGCATTTTCTTTCCAATACCTTTACCACGATAATTTGAATTTAAAATTAAAATGCTTATCTCTCCATCAAAATAATTTACTAATTCTTCTGGTGTATAATCATAATCATTATTATATTTATAAATAGCCTTTTTATCTTTTACTAATGGACTCCATATAAGTATCGTTTTCAAAATATAAAAAAACTTTTTTCTAATTATGTGTTTCTTTGAATTCCATTTTGCATATCCACATATTCCAATAACTTTACCATTTTCTTTTTCAATAACCATTTTTTCAGTTTCTTCAAGTATTTCAAACAAATAAATCCAAGCACAAACTTTCCCTTTAGAATGTGAAGGTGTTTTTCCTAAATCCCACTCATCATAAAGCATATCTACTGATTGTTTCATTTCTACTAAATTCATTTCAATAAACCTCTTTTAATTTCTATATTCCATTCAACCACTCTACATATTCTTCATAAGTAACCTTTCCTTTATCAAGTTTTTCTCTCATCTTTCTATTATCTTCCTTAAACTTCTCAAACTCTTTTTCATATTGCAAATTCTCTGGATTTCTTCTTGTTCTTAACAATAGTTTTTGATAAACATTTCTATAAGTTCTTAAATCATCATCATCATTAATCATTTTCTGTTTTACCTTAAAAGAGCCGATTTCTTTGCAAGTTCTGCCATCTTCATAAATATTGTTGCAATACAATTCGTCAGTTCTTTTTTCTGGAACAAAGTATTTTCCACAGTTTTTACACTTTTTGATTTCAAACTTGTCCATACAAACGATTTCTTGAAGCTCGATAATTAGTAATTGACAAATATCATTACTTTCAAAAGTATATGGTATTTGTAAGATTCTATCTTTATTCACTTTAGCAATTTCTATTGCTTGATCTTCATCAATAATATTTAATGGTGTGTTTAATCTTGATAAATCTCCAAGTGCAATATTCAATTTATCATTTTCAAAATGTGATAATGCTTTACTGTTATTCTTGCTCATAGTTAAAACATAAAATCTTTGTAATGATGTTAAATCTTTTATTTCTTCTAATTGATTAACATTAAATAAGTAATTTACATCAGAAATAAAATCTTCTTTTATGCTTTCTAATTTATCTCCAGATTTTTCTACTAATTCATTTATTAACTTTTCATACTCATTTGAAGTATAGGTATTTTTTAATTCCATTTTTGTTATTTCTGCCAATAAAGTTAAACTATACTCTTGTACAAAATTTTTAACACTCTGAATAGCTTTAAAATCACCATTTAAGAAGTTACAAAGCAAAGTACCTATACGATTATCATTTTGAACTAAAATAGCTTCAAAATCGTTTCTAACCTTTTTATAGCTCATATAAGTAAGATATTCTTTCCTTAAATTTCTATCTACATATAATCTAATTACATTACTAATCTTTCTATTTTTTATAAAATCAACAACATCTTCATTTGAGTTTTTCATAAGTTCACCTAACCTTTTATATAATACAGTTATTTTTTTATATTATTTTATCACAAACTATTGACTCTTGCAAGTAGATATGTTATCATTAAGTTAGTTTTAGATATTTTTATATTAAATAATAACAAAATAACTGCACATTGACAATTTAATATTACATAACCCAATTTTAAAACGGGTAAATAGATTAAAGGAGGTACTACAATGAATAATTTAGACAACTATCATTTAATGTTTAATAACTATCCAGATGTAGTAAACATTAAACAACTTCGTGAAATGTTAGGTGTAGGAATTACAAAAGCTTATACTTTGGTAAATGACAATATTATTCCTTCAAAGAAAATTGGAAGAAAATATAAGATTCCAAAAGTAATGATAATCAATTACTTAACAAATACAAAATAATTTATTTACCAAATTTACTTTAATATCTAAAACTAACGATTCATGTTAAAGTAAATTGGCTGTTATAGGGAAAGGAGATTGTAGATGGTTAAAGTAACAGCAACAATTTACAAAAGGAGTAAAAACTGGGTGGCACTACTTTATATAGTAGATGGTATCAATCCACCTCGTAGGAAATCAGTAACAACTGATATTCCTATTACAAAATCTGAAAAAACGGCACGAAAGAGTGCCGAAGAAATTAGAAGAAGATATGAAGAAGAACTAAACAATAATTTGAAAGTAACCCAAATGGCACAAAATTCTAACAATAGTATTTTATTTTGTGATTATATGTTAAATTGGCTTAAAATGATAAAACCTAATGTTAGACCAACAACTTATGGTGGCTACGAAAGAATAATCAATAAAAGGATTTATCCTTACTTCAAGAACTTAAATATTACACTTACAGAATTAAAGCCAATTCATATTCAAGCATTTTACACTTATCTGTTTAATGAACTAAAATTAAAAGGTGCAACTGTTAAAAAGTATCATGCAAATATTTTATCTGCTCTTTCTTATGCGGAAAAGATGGATTTAATTACTTCTAATCCAGCAAAGAAAGTTGATACACCAAAAGTTGACCCTTATGTTCCTACTTTTTACAATAAAGAGGAACTACAATTACTATTTAGTATAATAAAAGATACTAATATTAAAATATCTATTCTAATTGGCGCATTTTATGGATTTCGTAGAGAAGAAATACTTGGATTAAAGTGGGATGCTATTGATTTTGAAAATAACTCAATAACAATTAATTTTACAGTAACAGAAGCAAGTTATGATGGGAAACATCAAATTGTAGCAGAAGCTAAAACAAAAACAAGTTCAAGTTATAGAACTTTACCACTAATTCCAGAAATAAAAGAATTATTGCTTGAAGAAAAAGAAAAACAAAGAGAAAACAAAAAAATATTTAAAGATAGTTATTTGAATACAGATAATTATGTATGTGTTAATGAAGATGGCTCACTTATAAAACCAGACTATCTAACACATAAGTTTCATGAAATTATTGTAAATAACAAATTAAAACCAATCAGGTTACATGATTTAAGGCACAGCTGTGCATCACTTCTTCTAAAAAATGCAGTTCACATGAAAGATATTCAAGTATGGCTTGGACATTCTAGTTTTAATACAACAGCAAACTTATATGCTCATGTAGATAAAACAGCTAGTGAAAATTCGGCAAAAGTAATTGGAAATGTTTTAAGCATAGCAACTGCATAAAACAAAAAAAGTTATTATCTACCTAAAATAGGTAATAACATACATATTAAGATGAAAATTAGATATTTTTGTATACAAATTGTATACTGATAGTATTTTTAAATAAAAAAATAGACTTATCAAAAACTCTAAAAGTATTGATAAATCTAGTGGTGCGAACAACGTAGATATCTACAACTTTTTTCACACCTTTAACGATTGATACAAATATCAATCAATTCATTATTTTAACTTTAACATAAAATTTATAAACTTTCAAGTAATTTTATAAAAATCTTTTATATTCATTGATAAAACAATATATTTATGATAATATTCATCTATATAAGTAAGTAATAAAGAAAGAGAATAGTTTAAAATGGAACAAAATATAAAGAAAATAGAAAGAAGTATAAAAATATACCCTATATTTGCATCATTTACAGGAGATCTGATATTTTTTGTACCAATAGATACATTGTTTTTGACATTAGTAAAAGGTCTAAATGCAAGTCAAATAACAGCAATGACAATGGTATCTTTGATTGTATGCATATTATCACAAAAAGTAATATTATCTACTGTAAAAAAGATAGGTAATGTTAATTCTTTAAGATTAGGAACAATCTTATTGTTGATAGCAGCATTTATATTGACATTTGGAAAATCATTTATTTTAATGCTATTGTATAAAACTATTAATGAAATAGCCTTTATGTTTTTAAATATGGATGAAATTATATTAAAAAGCAACTTAAATGCTGTAAATAGAAAAGATGATTATTATAAAATAAGAAATAAATCAAAAATAATGTATTCAATTATAACATTGCTTACAGCATTAGTAGCTGGAAAATTATTTAATATAAATCAATATTTGCCAATGTATTTATCTATTATTGTATATATCTTATTGCTTGGAATAGCATTTATGTATTATGAAGCTAAAAATGAAGAACAAAAAGAAATTAAATCAGATAACAAGAAAATGAAAATAACATCAACTATATTTTTAGTAATAATATCAAATGCAGTATTTTATTCTATTATAAAAATGGGACAAAACAATAGTAAATTATTTATGCAGTATGACTTTCAAAAATATCTATCTATTGAAATGGTAACATACTATATAACAACAATAGTGTTTATTTCAAGAATTGCAAGACTTATTGGAAATATAATTTGGGGTAAAATTTATTTAAAAATAAAAGATAAAATGAGTATAGCTCTAACAATTTGTTTATGCTTAGCATTTTTATTACTAATAATAGGACACTATATAAATGTACCATTTATATATAAAGTAATAGTAATGTCACTTGGATTCTTCTTAATATTAGCAATAAGAGATTCGTTCCAAATATATATTGAAGATGTAGCATTAAACATTACTAATAAAGAAGAACAACAGAAAATTATAATAAATATAGAAGTATATAGAAGATTAGGAACACTAATATTAAGTGCAGTTTTCACATTAATTTTAATGAAATATGAGTTAATAGTAATAGAATTTATATTGTTGGGATTAAGTATAATTGAAATATTTATCAATAAGAAATTATGCAAAAAGATTAAACAATCAGAACTAGCTTGAATGGTGTTTTCTCTTTTGAAGTGACATTTTAGCAAGAATTTTATAAATTGTATGGACAAAATTAAAATACTATTATAGAATATCTAACATAGGAAATGATGATAAACAGATGTGGTTTTGCCACCTAAATTTACGAAACATCGTAAGAAAGGTGGTGATGTTTATGGTTAAAGTAATACTATTTTTTATAATATCCTTAATGTTATCTTTAACATTAAACGTTGCCTTGACAGCAGTTCTGTATAAGAACTGGGTTGATAAGCAACTACATAAATAAAAAAAGCTCACATCTGTACTTTGCTAGGTAGATGTGAGTTTTCTCAATATATTTGGCAAACCACGTTTGTGGATTTGTCATTTCCTATATTTATTATAATCTATTTTATGGTATAAAGTCAATAATTATGCTAAAATTTATTGAAATATCTTAAGTTTACACATAAATTAATTCACTAAAAACAATTTCTTCTGCTTGTGCCTTAATAGAGCTCATAGTACCCACCCAGTAAAGCATATCTGTATTTTTCATATCTTCAGTCAAATCACTTTTAGATTTTAACTCACTAATAATCTGTTGTACTCTATTATCTGCTGTTTTTTGTATTTCTTTTAAGTGTGCATTTAATGTTCCGTCCATAAGCATTATAATATAATCAGACTTTTTGTGTTCTTTCAAATATTTTAATCTCATTCTTTCAAATTTATTTAAAACAATTTTTTCTTGTTTAGGCATTACTAGGTTTGGTATATAATAATCTCCCTCTAAATGATATTCAATGCCTGTTCTTTCATCAATTTTTGTTTTTGGTAATTCGTTATTCATAGCTTTTTTCCTCCTTTTAAAATCTAGTATCATTATTTTTCTTTTTATTCTTGTTTTGCTTGTTTTCATCTGGTATAGTTACTTTTCTAGCAATATTATTTGCAATTTCATTATCGTTGTTATCAAATATGCCATTTTTATATAGGTCATCACTAACAATCTTATAATTACTATCTTTATCATAACAAATTCTTTTGTGAAAATGACTCATAATACTATACCAAAAGCCTTTGAATTTTTGTAATTCTTGTTTAAGTTTTTCTTTTTCAGTTTGTAATCTACCTATAATCTTGTCTTTAGTAGATAGTTCCCTTTTTAAGCTATCGATTTGATTATCTTTTAGTTCTACTTCATATTTAAGTGAACGATTTTCTTTTTCTATCTCAAAAGCAGAATGTTCAAAATCTTTAATTGCCATATTTAAGTCATTTACACTTCTTACTGTCTGGGTTATATCTTTTACATCTTCTGTATAATTTTTGATTTTCTGGACATCCTCGCTTGAAATAACCATATTATTTTTATTCATCAAAGTAGGTTTTAAACTATCTAAAATTTTATCTATATCTTTGCTTGTATTATCTATTTTTTTAGTTTGCTTATTTGCTTCCTTTAGTCTTTCTTCTTTTTTCTCTAGTTGCCTTTTAATTTCTCGATAATCTCCCATATCTTTAATGTTTATGTCTAGATTTCTACCTTTTTTCTTTTGTTTTAATAGTGAATTTTCGCAATAGATCTTATTATAAGATTTTATACAACAATTTCTCATCTCATCTTGTATTTGTTGTAGTGATTCTTTCGTAAAGACTTTTGACTTGGCAGGTTGTTTTCTCATACCTCTTTTATAATCTTCCTTTATTGGAACTCCTACAATGTGCATATGTGGAGATGTTTCATCAAAATGAATTACTGCATTTGCTACTTTAAATTCTGGTACAATTCTTATTAAATCTTGCACTTGCTCTTTATAAACCTGTGACATTCCCCTTTTGTAATAGTCATCTTTATAATTCCAAAAATCCATATCTCCAAGTTCTATAATAAATTCACAAGCTAAATCTTTTTGCTTATCTTGTGATATATGCTTAAAATAGTCTTTTATTTTTCTATCTTCACGAGTTTGTTTCTCATTATATTCAATTCTTGCTTGTTCAAATTCTTGAAAATATAAGTTTTGCATATCTTCGTATAAATTATCAGTTCCATAGATTATTTGTATATTTTCTTTGTCATTATCATAATCTCTTAGATTATGCTTATTCACTTTTGATAATTGAGTAGCGTTTTGTATTCCATTATTTGAAAATGATGTTTCTCCTGATGGATTATTTTTTGCAACTTCTTTGGCTTTTGCTGTTTTGTTTTTATCACTACCCAAGTGAATAGAATATGCTAGTTCTTCGCTCATCTTTTTCCTCCTTTTGACATTGCTTCGTAGCATAGGAATTTGACTTTAGTCAATATTCCTAACCCCCTATGAGTTTCGTCATGCTAACAAAACTCGGGGGCTCTGCGAGGCAATAAATTTTCTCCCATTGGGATAAAATTTATCAAATTAACTATCGCCACTTTCATTTTTGTTATCACAAAAACAAAACGTGCCACGTTAATTTGTTTCTTCTTGCATTTCTTCGCAGAATTTTACTGGCTTAACACCTACTGAAATAGGTGTAGGCTCTTTTGTATAAATTACACTTGTGTTTGTTTCGTCTGGTATATAGTCAAATGCTGTATCAATTTCTTGCATTTGGAATTTATCTTCTTCATTGATGTAGAGTATTCCAAATCTATAAGTTTCCATTTTATTATCTGGATCTAGCTTGTAGTAATCTTCTAGAGGGAACACTCTAACAATAGCAGAGTTATCTTCAGCAAAGTTAAAATAAAACATTTGCTTATCAACGTAGTAGGTTGCCTCTGTATAATGAACATCATAGTATTGTCTTAATCTCATAATGATTTCGCCGACTTCTTTCTCTGGCAAATAATTACTAAATCTAACACTACCAAGCACATTACCTAATATCATTGGTTCAGTAGTATCAATATAACCATTATCATATAATTCTTGACATGGTTTGCAAATTGAGTCTCTAAAATTGATTTGTGTTACAACTACTTCTTTACCAACTAAAGCAAGTTCTATATCATCAACATATTTCATTATAAGTTCTGCTTGTTCTTGTCTAGTGTAATCTTTCCACATTTTAGTTCTTACTTGATATTCCTTATCTAGCTTTACTTTATTGATAAAGTCAATATCTCTTTTGAGTAAAATGTCTTTTGGCGTAAATTTTAGTTCTTCAGTGCAATCAGTAGTTTCTAGTTTACTTTCTAATTCATTTATTGCATTTTCAACGATTTTCTTTTCCTCGTTATATTCTTTTAGTTCAAAAACTCCGTTAATATATGCCTTTTTAATTCTTTCAAGTTTATTGTTTTGTTCTTTTATTTCTTTTTCTAGTTGTTCCTTTGGCTCATCAAATTTTTGCTTTATCATAGGCAAGAAGAATTGGTTTACAACAGAGTCATATTCTACTAATTCATTGATAAACTGATTGAAATAATCGTTTATAACTTTTTCTTTAAACTCAATCTTGCAATCATTACAATAATAGTAGAAGTAGGCATTGCCATTTTTCTTTGTAGTCGCTTTTCCACCTAAAATCCTATTACATTTAGGACATTTTAACTTTTGCAAATATAAATAAGTTAGTGTTCTTTGGTAACTCCTAGAATTTTTCTTTTTCTGTACTTGACAGTCTGACCACATTTCTTTAGAAATAATAGGCTCTACTACATCTTCATAATAGGTTGGGTGCTTTGTTCTTTTGCCGTGAATAAAGTCACCTTTGTATATCTCATTTTCAAGAATAGTTTGTATAGTTGAATCTCTCCAGTTATCTTTTCCTAATACTTTTTCTTCTTTGAATAGGTTACTTATTTTCTGATAAGAATAACCATTGTAATATAAATCAAATATTCTAACTACAATATCTTTAGTAGCATAATCTATTACTAGCCTTTTATCTTCGTGTTTATAGCCTAATGGGGCAACGTGGGGAATATGTCCTGACTTTATTGCTCCTGCTAGTCCTACTTTTGTTCTTTCGCTAGTTCTCTCAATTTCATTTTGGCTTACACTCATTAAAAGTCTTGAAATCATTTTACCATTTGCAGTTGTAGTATTTATTTCATCATTAGCACAATCAAGATAAGCATTATTTTCGTCTAAAAAAGTTATTAGTTTTTCCCAGTCACATATACTTCTTGTTATTCTGTCTAGTTTTAGAGAAACAATAGTATTGATTCTTTTAGATTTAATATCATTTTTTAATCTTTCAAACTCTGGTCTATGATTACCAGTTTTAGCACTTATTCCAGCATCTTCGTAATAATCTACTATCTCATAACCTTTAAATTTGCAAAAAGTTTCTAATCTTTCTCTTTGTTCTGGAAGACTAAAGCCGTTCCCTTACTTGATCCTCTGTTGAAACTCTCATATACAAGCCACATTTTTTCTTTTCTTCGTTCAATTTTCAAACCTCCCATAAAATAAACAAAAAGAGACATCAAAGTACAATACAAGTACTACTGACATCTCTTAAACACATTTATTATAAACTAAAATATAATAATGCAATATAATATAATCTTTTCAAAGTACTCATAATTGTATAGCTTTTGACGAACAGCTATCCACAATTTATTGACTATATTATATCACGATTTTAAGAAATGTCAAATATTTACAATTATATATTTTTCAAATATTCTTCTAACTCTGATAATTTAATCTTTTTAGTTAAGTTAGAAATATACACATCATTAGAGTAATTAAACACTAAAAAAGTAATATTCTTAATAATCACTCTATGTGGCTCAATATATGTAAGATTAGTTTTCTCTAATTTTCTAATACTACCATTGATAAAAGTAGGAGTAACTTTAGAAAACTCACATATAAATTCAAGCCTTTGTTTTAGACATTCCTCAAATTCTAGTTCTTGCTTAATTATCTTCATTTCAAGCACCATCCCTTCGTTATAGAATTAGGATGATTTTTTTGCAAAAGAAAAAATCAACCATTTACTGATTGATTTTTGTATCTCTCTGTTCTATAAAAAGTTCGAACAGATACGTCGTTGGTGCAGATGATCGGAATCGAACCGATACGGTGTTTAACCACCGCAGGATTTTAAGTCCTGTGCGTCTACCAGTTCCGCCACATCTGCATGTAAAATTTGTAAACTGGTTTTATTTAGAACAAAACTAATTATAATATGTAAGATAGAGGGTTGTCAATACTTTTTTTGTATTTTGTGAAAAATTATAAAATGTGATAAGATAGGGAGGAAATTTGTGCAAGAAAAATTAAGAAATAGAGGTAAAAAAGGTGTATCTTATTTATGAGGAGGGAAAAGATGAATTATATTGTAGATGTACAAAAGACGATTGATTAATTTGAAAAAAATTTTGGGAAGAATTAAAACAAAATGGAATGGTGAAGGAATTGTCTAGTAACTATACGAAAAAGACAATGGGAATTTGTTTTGGTGAATATGGAACAGAAGATTTTAAATATGGAATAGGGGTAGAAGTAGAAAATAAGGATAAAGCTTTACGAAAAAGAATGGTTGTGATAGTATTAAGGAAGTAAAGGAAGGTAGGAATATGGCGAATATTTTTGATTATTTGACTTGGAGAGGGGATTTAACACTTGCACAATCTGAATTTAATGAAATCGATAATTTAATATTAGCACGTTTTTCGTATTTCCCATTTGACCATATTTTAAATAAAGACGAAATAATAACTATGAAAGAAGCACAAAAGCGTTGGGCAAGGTTAGAGTTAGAAAAGGAAAATATTTTGCAAAAAGAGGATATTGATTTATTTCCACAAATGGCAAAAAGTGTGCGATTTTCAGATATGAAAATGACAAAGTATGTGAATAAGATTAATTTAGAAGAAGAAAAACAATTTGGTGCTATTACGATTTTAATGCCGGATGATACTATTTATGTATCGTTTCGAGGAACCGATAATACATTAGTTGGGTGGAAAGAAGATTTTAATATGAGTTTTCGAGAAAAGGTGCCATCACAATTAGAGGCGGTTTCTTATTTAAATGAAATTGCTTGTCAATATCCAAATCCTCTTCGTGTTGGAGGACATTCAAAAGGCGGAAACATGGCAGTGTATGCGTCAAGTTTTTGTAAGGAGTCTTTTAAAGAAAGAATTATTAATGTATATAATAATGATGGACCTGGATTTCATGAAGCAATTATAGAAAACCCAAAGTATCAAAGGATGTTAGAAAAAGTACATAATTATGTTCCACAAACCTCAATCATTGGACGTTTATTATATCATGAAGAAAACTATACAGTTATACAGAGCACACAAAAAGGTGTTATGCAACATGATTTATACACATGGCAACTAGAAGGAAAGGAATTTATACATTTAAAAGAAGTCGATAAAGGAAGCAAATTTATGGATAAGGCAATCAAACAATGGTTAGATGAAGTATCCAAAGAGCAAAGAGAAGCCTTTATTAATCAAATGTTTGAAATTTTGCAAGTGACTGAGGCAGATACCTTAACTAAAATGAGAGAGAATTGGTTGAAAAATGCAAAAGTATTAATGGAAACTTACAAAAACATGGATGAGGAAACAAAGAAAATGATGACACAAACAATAGAAGCATTGTTTATAATTATTAAAAATAATATGATGGAAAAATTAAAACCAACCGATAAAAGAAAGAAGATTAATAAAAAAGAGGGGGAGAATTAGTATGGTCAATGTAGCGATTGCAGTAATTGTGAAAGAAGAAAAAGTATTGCTGATAAAACGTGAAAGAGGAGATTTTATAGGGCTTTTTGCTCTTCCGGGAGGAAAAATAGAGGAATGCGAACATATTGATGAAGCAGTTTCAAGAGAAATAAAAGAAGAATTGGGACTTGATTTACAATTTACGAAAGTATTAGGAGTAGCAACCGAAATTATGCTAGATAAAAAAGCAACAACAATGATATATTGTTGTGAAATGAACATGGGGGACAAACAAAACATAACCAATCCAGAGTTTCAATATCAGTGGTTTTCAAAGGAGGAATTGATTCATTCAAAAGAAATTGTTGAAAGTGACAAAGTGATGGTTGAGAAATTTTTTTATGATAGAAAAGAAAATTATATAAAATTTGATTGTGATAAGGATAAAGAAGGAAAGTACTATTGGAAGTAAAGAAGGAATAAAAATAATCGATAAATAAGAAAATATCGGTTATTTTTTGTTTTCTTTTACAAAGTTAACAACCTATTTTCACAAAAAAGACATAGAAAATCGATAAAATAGCAAACAAGGAAGGAGGAAGGAAGTAAAAAAAGAAAAATATGAATGATGAAAGAGACAAAAGCTGTTAGGAGGAGAAGAAAGAAAAATGATAGAATAGAGATAAAAATGTTAGGAGGAAGTAAGTAGAAAAGAAGATAAAATGGTGAAATACCCAAACATACAATATAGAAAACCGTCGAAAGTCGAATTTTGACGGTTTTTGTCAATGAAAAATGCTTTACAAATGGCGAAAATTGGAGTAAAATAAAATTGTTAATTCATAAAAATTAAGTTCGAACTAATTGAAAAGAATTTTTTTCTATAAGATTAAAATCTAAATTTGAATTTCCAAAAAGAAAATGAAATAGGAAGTGAGTGATTAACGTGAAAGAACATACGAGGTTATGTGTCAGTTTGCTGACTTTATTTGTCACGCTTGTCATTTTTGTTCAAACCAATGTATTAACCATAATGATATTTAGCTTAAAAAGAGAAGAAAAACAAGTGGTGCAAGTAGAAAAAGAAGTTAAAACAGGGATGATACAAGAAACGAAAGAATGGCAGTTAAGTATTCCAAAGATTAAGGTATCTGGAAGGATCGTAGAGGGAACCGATGAAAAAACTATCAATACACAGATAGGACATTTTGAAAATACGCCATGTTTAGAAGGAAACATCGGACTAGTTGCAGGTTGTGATGGTTATGAAGAAAACTATTTTGCAGACTTAGAAAAACTAGAGGAGGGAGACGTTATTTTATACCAATATGGTGAACAATACAAACAATACCAAGTAACACGGAAACAAGATTATTGAACAAACTGATTGGTCTGATTTGAGTGAAACAAAAGAAAACAAATTAACACTAATTACTGGAGTTGTAGGAAAAGAAGACAAAAGAAGATGTGTACAAGCACAAGAAATTTAAGCGAAAGAAGCTTAAATAAAGGAGCTTAAATAAAAGAAATCTGAGCAAAAGATAAAGAGCTATAACAAAAGAAAATATATGAGTTATAGGTAAAATCCAAGTTTAAAAATATGAAATTAAGAAAAGGAAGGAAAAAGAATAATGAAAAAGATAATCAAATTAGGAACAATCATTTTTTGTATGATGATTGCCATAGTAAATACAAATGTACAAGCATATACAGTCGATACTGAGGCAAGAGCAAGTATTGTTTTTGACCAAAAACTATCATACCATTATGAAGGAGAAGAAAAAGGAAACTATAAAAAATTAAGCTATAAAAGTGGAACCACATTATATTTTTTACAAAGAAATCAAACCAGTGTTATGACTCTTTTTACGAATGTAGAAAAAAGAAAAGATGATATAATAGAAGGAATACTAGAAAATGGGTATCCAGCTAAAACCATAGAAGAATTAGGAGTAACAACCTCAAATGAAGCATATTTTGCCACACAAGAAGCTATTTTTGCCCATTTAGAACATAAAGATATCAATCGATATATTCCAGAAAATGAAGAAGGTAAGAGAATTCTTACTTGTGCCAAGAATATATTAGAAAAAGCAAAGCAAAAAGAAGTCATACTAGAAGAAATAGACAAAGATTGGAAAGTGGATGGAAGCGATGCTAGTAGAAGATACAAACAATATAACATAACCTTATCTTCTGATATCGAAAATGCAAGAATTGTCGTAGAAAATGGTGAAGATGTTATCATTACGAATGAAGAAAATCAGACGGTTACCACAGTAAGAAATGGAGATACCATAAAAATTCTTGTACCAAAAGGAATGAATCAGGAATTTCAGGTAAAACTAGTATATGAAAAATTCGGAACTGGGGTTTATAACATTTATCATACTTCTAATACCAATCTTCAGTATTTATTAGCGGTACAAGAAAGGGTGTCAAGGCAAAAAGAATTTGATGTTTCTTTTCAAAATTTAGCACCAGTTACCATAGCAAATTATACTTACGAAACAAAAGAACCAATGGAAGGAAGCGTGTTTACCATTTCCGATCATTTCAATAAACCAATAAGAGAGAATCTAGTAACCGATGAAAATGGCGAAATACATACCTTTTTAGAAAAAGGCGAATATCTTTTGACACAAACAAAAGTAAAGGATGGTTATTCCCCATCTGGGCAATTGTTAAATTTTGAAATTAATGAGTTAAAAGAGGTAAAATTAACGGTATTAAATATAAAACAAACCAATGAAGAAACAAAACAAGAACAAACCCAGACGAATGTGGTAAAAGAAGATAAAAATGTAGTACAAACTGATGTAGAGAATATTACTAATATTCATCAAACCAACATAGAAAAAGAAATTACCAAACAAACCAATGAAACAAATTTAGAAGAGAAAAACGAATTTATTAATACCATTTACCAAAAAAACGTAAATTATGCTACTCGTAACAATGTCTATGAAAATAAAATATGGAAAGAAACGGTAACCAATTCCATTCTTCCAGGAAGAAACCAAACAACCTATTTATCAAAAGAAGAATATCAAGCCTATACCAATCGTATAAAAACGGCAAAAATCGATGTGCCAGTTTTACCAGTAGCAGTAAAGAAGTAAGAACCCCCAGCCGCTCCGCGGCAGTCCCCTTAAGTAAAGGGGCCTTTGCTTTTGCAATTATGGTAGCACCCATTCTAAAATTGCCTTAAAAAAGAATTGACAGACAAACTAGGAAAAGTATATAATAAGCACAGAAAAAAAGAGAAGGAAAGGAAAAAATAATATGTCACAAGTAATGGTTTTGGTTATTTTAATTCTAATTAATGGATTTTTTGCAGCAAGTGAAATTGCATTTATTTCCTTAAATGATGTAAAGGTTGCAAAACAAGCCAAAGAAGGAAATAAAAAAGCAAAGCAAATTTTAAAAATGTTAGAAAACCCAAGCAGGTTTCTAGCAACCATTCAAATAGGGATTACCCTTGCAGGCTTCTTATCAAGTGCGTTTGCATCGGATGCATTTGCAAGCCGTTTGGCTCCTATTTTAAACCAGTGGATACCAAGTATTAGCATTGGTGTATGGCAAAGCATATCCATTATTGTGATTACGGTTATTTTATCCTTCTTTACTTTAGTATTTGGAGAATTGGTACCAAAACGTTTGGCAATGAAGCATTATGAAAAAGTAGCTTATGCCACAATCGGAGTCATTCGTGCGATTTATATTGTTACTGTACCATTTGTCAAGTTACTAACCGCTTCTACTAACCTTATTTCAAAGCTATTTGGTGTTTCGGAAAAAGACGAAGAAATTGTAACCGAAGAACAAATTAAAATGATGGTAGACGAGGGTGAGGAAAAAGGTTCTATCGATGAAGAAGAAAAGAACCTAATTAACAATGTATTTGAATTTGATGATATTACCGTATCGGAAATTATGACACATAGAACCGATATTTATGCCATCGATATGAACCGTGATGTAAATGAACTAATTGAAGAATTAGATGAGTATAAGTATAGTAGAGTACCTGTTTATGACGAAACCATTGATGAAATAAAAGGAATTTTATATTTAAAAGATTTACTAAAATACGTAAAAGGAAAAAGAAGTGTCAAAATCAAAACGATGATGAGACCAGCTTATTTTGTAGCACAATCCAAACCAATAAATGAGGTATTTCGAGAATTACAAAAAAAGAATAGCCAAATTGCTATTGTGTTAGATGAATATGGTGGAACAGCAGGGCTTGTTACAATGGAGGATATTTTAGAAGAATTAGTAGGCGATATTTTTGACGAATACGATGACATTGAACAAGAATACGAAAAAATCGATGAAAACACCTACTATATTAGTGGAAATGTTACCATTAATGAGGTAAAGAAAATTCTAAATGTACCAATCCCAGAAGGGGATTATGAGACCTTATCTCGGATATTTGCAAGATATTTTAGGAAGAATACCAGAAGATGAAGAAAAACCAGTCATTGAAACAGAAGCTGTTACTTATAAAATTGAAGAATATGAAGACAAAAGAATTTTAAAAGTAAAAGCATGTAAAAACAATAACATAGAAGATGTAGAAGAGCAAAAAAAAGAAAGTGATGACTAAAAAAGAAACAAGGAAGAAATAGAAAACAAATTGTGAAATACGATAGTTTAAGTAAAATGTTCGAAAGGATGGAAAAAATGGAGAATAAAAAAGTAGTAGTGATTATAGTAGCAATTATTGTAATAGCAATTGGCTTAAGTGTTTATTTCTATCAAGATTACCAAACAAAACAATATGAAGTAGAAGAAGTAGCAAGTTTTCAGTATTATGCGATTTATGAAAATGGAAAAATGGGTGTTATTGATGTAAAAGGAAATGTCTTAATTGAACCAAAGTATGACAACATAAAAATTCCAAATCCCCAAAAAGCTGTTTTCGTTTGTGAAGACGGAGATAAGACCATTATACAAAACGATAAAAAAGAAGTTTTATTTGACCAATTTGAAGAAGTAATTCCGATTGATATAAAAGGAGTTGCAACAAACATTCCATATGAAAAACGAGTATTACGTTATAAAAAAGAAGGAAAATATGGATTAATTGGTTATGATGGAAAAATAGTAACAAAAGCAATTTATGAGCAAATAGAAGGGTTAGAGCATAAAGAAAGTGAACTTCTAGTAAAAAAAGACGGAAAATATGGTGTAATAAACCAAAAAGGAGTTCTTCTTTTAAAAACAGAGTATGACGGAATTGTTGCAGATGGTTATTATGATAAGCAAAAAGGGTATGGATTATCAGGGTATATTGTATCGAAAAAAACAGAAGAAGGATATCGCTATGGTTATATTGGTGCAAAACGTGAAAAAGTATTGGAAGTAGATTATAATGACATCTCTCGTGTATTGGAAGTAAAGCCCGCAGAAGACGTATATCTAATTGCAACTAAAAATGGACAAACAGGTGTTATGAAAAACCAAAAAAGCATGATAAATTATGCTTATCAAACAGTCGAATATGATGAATATAATAATGTTTTTATGATTGAACGAAATGCAAAATATGGTGTGATCGATACCAATGGAAAAGAAATTTTACCAGTTCAATATGATGAAATTGAAGCAAAAGGAATTTACTTACAAGCAAATATAGAAGAAGATAGCACATATTTTGATACCAAAGGAAACAAACTAGAAAACAACGAGTATGAATCGGTATTCAAAACGGAACATGAAAATTATTTTATTACCATTAATGTAGAGGGACAATATGGTGTTATCAATAGCAAAAAAGAAGTTATCATTGAAAATACATATGAATATTTAGAATATTTATTTGATGATTACTTTATCGCGTCTAATGAAAGCCATTTAGGGGTTATTGATATTTCAGGAGCCACAAAAATAGAATTTGAATATGATGTATTACAAAGAGTAGAAGATACCAAAGTTGTAGAAGCAAAGAAATTAAAAAATAATGTGACAGATTTATATGCAAGTAATTTAGAGAAAATTTGCACCAAAGAAAATGCTTCGGTATATGCATATGAAAATGATATAGAAATTTCTTCAGAAGGTGAAGTAGAATATTTTGATGTACAAGGAAAGGCATTAAAAGAAGACCAAATTCAAAATCACCAACATCCAGAAAAAATAGGAGAATACCACCGAGTATATTACGGTTATGGAGAAAGCTATTACACAAAAGAAGCCGAAGAGACAGAACAATAAAATAAATAGATGTAGGGGCGGGCCTTGTGTCCGCCTTGAAAAGAAAAAAGGAGAATAAAAACATGTACCAAGAATTTGGAATAAAACAAAATATTTTGGATTTAGCAAAAGAAGTAGAAAAGGACATAAAACCAATGATAGAAAAGATTGATAATACCTGTGAACAAAATAGCTTAAAGGTATTACAAGCATTTCAAAAATATCGTATCTCAGACCTTCATTTTAATAGTACAACAGGATATGGGTATGGAGATGTAGGAAGAGAGGCGATTGAAGGAATTTTTGCTCATGTACTAGGAGCAGAGGATAGCCTAGTACGAGGACAATTTATTTCAGGAACCCATGCCTTAACGGTTGCGTTATTTGCTTTTTTAAGACCGGGAGATACCATGCTTAGTATTTCAGGAAAACCATATGATACCTTAGATTCAGTGATTGGTATAGAAGAAAACTCAAGTTCTCTAAAAGCCTTTGGTATTCATTATGAACAAATTGAATTAATAAACAATGAATTTGATGAGGAAAAAATAATCACAAGAGTAAAACAAGGTGGTATTAAACTAATCGAAATACAACGTTCCAGAGGTTATAGCTTAAGAAATAGTATCACATTAGAAAAACTAGAAACCATTATCCGAAAAATAAAACAAATTGATTCGAATATTATTATGATGATTGATAATTGTTATTGTGAATTGGTAGGAACCAAAGAACCACTACAAGTAGGCGCAGATGTAATAGTTGGTTCTTTAATTAAAAACTTAGGAGGAGGAATTGCACCAAATGGAGCCTATATTGCAGGAAGAAAAGACTTAGTACAACTTGCAGCCGAACGCTTAACCTCTCCGGGCTTAGGAAAAGAAGTAGGTCCAAGTCTAGGAATGAATAAATCCATTTTACAAGGTTTATTTTTTGCACCAAGTGTAGTAGCAAATAGCCTAAAAACAGCAGTATTTGCAAGTCGTATGTTAGAAAAATTAGGTTACATACCATCACCAAAATATGATGAACCAAGAGCAGATATTGTACAAACCATTGCATTTGGCAACAAAGAAGACCTTATTAAATACTGCCAAGGAATTCAAATGGGCTCACCAGTCGATTCAAACTCCATTCCAGAGCCATGGGACATGCCAGGTTATACCGACCAAATTATTATGGCGGCAGGAGCATTTACACAAGGTTCTTCCATTGAATTATCTTGTGATGCACCAATTCGTCCACCATATGTTGCCTTCATGCAAGGAGGATTAACCTATGAATATGGAAAACTAGGAGTACTAAAAGCAATCAGTAATATGGGAGAGTAAAGTATGAAAAATATAATAATCATTGGAAGACCAAGAGCAGGAAAGTCTACTTTAGCTAATATGATAGCAGATAAATACCATTATCAAATTATAAGAACAGATACAATTAGAAATGCCTTTCGAGATGTTTTCCCAGAACTAGGAATTAGACCATATACAGCCATTGAAAGTAAAGAATTTCAAATGTTTTGTAAAGCATTTTTTGACAAAAATGTAAAACAGCCAAGAAATATATATGGTTATGTAATAGATAATTGCGAAACTATTTCGAAAAGATAAAGTAACATAAAATTATAAGAAAA
>CANSMW010000025.1 GCA_947648215.1 uncultured Clostridium sp.
TTCTTTTTTTAAAATTTTTAAAAATCTATTGACTTTTTATAGTTAGACACCTCTTAAAGGTATTGTATGAAATATCCTTTAAGAGTGTTTATTTTGCTTTATATGGTACTAATTAAAAGTACAACTAATACATAAATCACCACCATAAGTGCTACTGTTTTTGTTGCTTTTCTTGTTTCCATTTTTGGATTTTCTAAATTCTTTTGGTTTAGATAATACTTGGCTCGTTTTAGTTTTATTATCTTCTTTGAAGTTAAGTCTGATAATGCTATATTTCGTGCATATTCTTTTGGTAATTGGTTGATATAAATACCACTTGCGTAATCAAAGGCTTTTTGGGTAGTAAAATAATCGATTATTTTTACTTCCATGATTCTTTTATTGACTAGATTGGTTTGGTATCCTTTTTTTGGCTCTTCTATGATTTGTTGTAAACTTCTTTCTTTGTAATAAATAGACACACGTATCGAATTTTTGTAGTACAAATACCATACAAAAAGATATAAAATACTTTTTACTAATATTTTCATTTCTGAAATGCTATATGCAATAAAATCTTCACTCATTTTCATACTTGCTTGTAAAACTAATCGAATTACTGTTAAAATAGTAACTCCTATTAACATTCCTAAAAACGTTTTTTGTACTCTTCTAATCGTTTCTCGTTGTCTTTTGGTTAAACAATAGGCAATATAGATAAGCCCTATTAATTGTAGTAGATTTTGTAATAACACAAGTCCTATATAAATTTTATAAACCATCGTATAACCTTGTAACCATCGATATTGTATTAACATCTGAAAACTTGTGTAACATAGGTTAATACCATTTACAATAAGCGTAACAACAAATAATAAAAGCCCCCCTTTGAATTTATCATATTGCATTACACCATTTAAACGCTTTTCTATTCTTGCTAATATTGATTTCTCCTCATGTTTTGCAAGATTTATTTTCATTTTTGTTTGTTTTCTAGTATACAAAACCATAAGAACAATCGCAAAACCAAACATTCCCCATACATATCCATGATTGATTCCTTGAGTTGTTTCTTTTTTTGAAATTTCCACACTATCGATCATTTGTCTTACCTTATCGGTATCCACTTGCTTTTCTAAAAAATGAACAGAAATCACAACTGCCTTTCCCTCGACAATCGTATAATATTCTTCTATTTGTACTTTTCTTTGTTCTGATGTCTGTTCAAAAACCATATCAATAAACAACAAGTCCCCTTTTTGATAGGTTTCTTGTTTTAAAATTGCTTGCCCTTCTTGTTCTTTTTCTTTATTATATTGTTCTAATATGGTATTCCTATTTTGTTCATTTAACTCAGCCAAATTCGTAATTCGTTTTGTAAAATCATTTTCTAATTGCACGACAATTACCGATTCATCCTTCTTCTCATTTACTGCATGCAAATAAATATGATTTTGTATATAATATTGTTTCATGTCTTCATCTTGCGGAGTTTGCGTGATATAATCTTGCGGTAAGGTGATTTTTAAACGAATATCATTTACTGCTTGTACCATTGTTGTTATCATCACTATTATAAGAAATACGCATATAGCACTGGTTAGTCTCTTTTTCATAATCTAGTCTCCTATCTCAATTTTATAAGAGATTTTATTTGACACCTCTATTTTAAATATTTTATCCTATATCCACTTTAAAATAAAGTTATATTAAATGTTTTATTTTATTCCAAACTTCGTTCGTTTTTAAATATTCTTTATGATGCTTTTTTACATTCTCATCTGCCTCTTCTAATGCCATAATTAATTCTCTAAAATCCGTATTTTCAAATAATTGGTCTATTTGCGGTATGCTCTTTTCTAATTTTTGTTTTACTTCTAATATATTTTCTTTATAGTGTTCTTTTTGCTTTATGTACATCAATAATGGCTTATATTTAATCCATCCTAAAGATGCTTGTTTAAAACGATGTTCTATGGTATCTTCATCTACATTAATTTTTCTCAAATGTTTCGGCATTCTTTCTCTCATAATTTGTGTATATTTCAAAAATCCATCATGAAAATGATAGGTAGGAATTCGCAAAACCTTTGCTTCCTTTAATAAAGTAGAAAAAAAGGTATCTTCCCCTCTTGCTCCTTTGGGATTATAAAAGGCTGGAATTTTATCTAACGATTTTAAATTTAAACATAAGGTTGAACCTGCTATCCATTTTCCTGTACCATCAAATTCAATTTCGTATGGTTTTGCCTCTAAAATTTCTTTTTTAGCATAAGTAACTCCACTATCTTTTTGGAATCTTTCTTTAATATTATCCCAATTTACAATATCATTACTAATCCCTTCAATATATTCTCGAAATGCCTCTTCTGTAATGTCATCTCCTATTTGCATATATGGTATAGGAGAAATGTATCCACAATGATGTCCAATTGTAATATCTGCTTTTTCAATATAATGGATATGGTCTTGAATATTATTTTGTTTTCGCCATTCTAAGGTTTTATCTTCGTTTTTTATAACTGCTACTGGGTATTCATCGTCATCCCAAAATAGCAAATAATCCATTTTTCGTTTTAGGGAAAAATACATTACTGTATTTCTTCCTTTGGCATGTCCATGCCCTAACAGCAATTCTATTTCATCTTTTTTCAAATCATATCTTGATAATAAAATTTTCTTTTCTTCTTCAATATCTTCTGGTGTAATATATTTTATTTTAATATTTTTGTAGGCTTGTGGTATGATATTGTAAAAATCTGTCCTTTTGGTATACTGATACCCCATATCAAACAAAATAAATATTGTAATATTTACTGGTTTTTTCATATTGGATACTTGACTTATTAAATCTTGATAATAGGCATTAATAATCTTACATACATTTGGTCTTCCTGTTACAAAACCAATACCAAATTCAATTGCTTTACCGCATTTTTATTCCCTTCTTTACCTTATCATTTATTTCTATATTATATTATACATAATCCAAATTGTAAAGGCTTAAATTCTTTGTATTTTCTTAAGATATATGGTATAATCATCAAAATTGGAGGTCGTATGTTATGAGGTCTTTTTATATTGGTAATTATAGTAAACATGGCATTTATTGCTTTGATGAAAATTTACGTTTTCTTTCTTCGTGTGAGGATTTTTGTAATCCATCATACCTTTGTCAAAACAAAGATATGGTATATTGCATTACAGAAACGTTTCCTGCACATCTTGTATGCTATCGTAATATTGGAACTTCTCTTGAATGTATGGGATCTATTCTAATTGGTTCCGATGGACCTTGTTTTATTACAATCGATACCTTACGAAATATTTTATATATTGCTTGTTACACAAACCGGAGCTTTTCTTGCTTTTAGCTTAAAAAAAGATGGAACCATAGGTAAAAAATTATATGAGGAACATTTTGGAAAAAATTCGCATATTCATCATGTTTGCCTTTCCCAAAATGGTGATTTTATTTTTATTACCGACCTTGGAAATGATAAACTTTTTGCTTATCAAGTTCACGAAACTTCTTGTGGAATTGATTTTTGCAATATCGGCTGTTTTTCTTTTCCGAACCAAACAGAACCTAGGCATATTGCCATAAAGAATAATGATTTATATATTATTACAGAAATTTCTTGCAAGCTATACCATCTTCGTTTTTTAGAAGACCTTACTTTTGAGTGCATTGAAGTCCATTCCTTACTACCAGCAAACACTAACCTTGGAGATGACTTTACTGGATGTGCTATCACCTTATCACAAAATAAAGATTTCCTTTATACCTCCATTCGAGGTCATAATAGTATTAGTGTTTTTTCACTAAAAAACCAAACACCCGACCTTATTCAAAATGTTTCTTGCCATGGGAATAACCCAAGAGATATTACCATTTGCAAAAACGGCACCTCACTTCTATGTGCAAATTATCTTTCTGATTCAGTTTCTTCTTTTGAAATTGACCAAAACACTCGGACTACTTACTTATAAAAATTCCTTGCATGTCTCTTCACCTTCTTGTATTTTAGAACATATCCATTTTTAGGTCTAGAGGACAATCATATAAAATATGCTTTTGTATTTTCAAATTGTTTCGTACATTTAGCCATACCTCAAAAAAAGACTAAGAAAGTCAGTAAAAACTTTTTTCCTAGTCTTTTTCTTTACTGTTTTATACAATCTGTCCAGAATCTACTATAATGTTTTGACCTGTAATTGCTTTTGTAATATCAGTCAAAGCAAATACCGCATCTGCTATTTCCTCTTTTGTTGTAAATTTTCCTAATGCCATCATGTCTTTATAACGATAATTGTAAAAATTTGTACCACTTTCTAAATCCTCTTTTGTTGGTACTGTTCCTGGTGAAATAACATTTACTCGTATTCCTTCTTTTCCTAGCTCTCTTACAATACCATACATGAATCCAATAATCCCTGCTTTGGCTGCACTATATACTGGCAAATTAAATGCTTTTATTCCATTTACCGAAGCAATAAAGGTAATGGTTTTGTTGTCTAAGTTTTCTTTTTGTAAAAATGGTAAAAACATTTTTACGATATAGATATGACTATTCAAATTCAAGGCTATTGAACGATTAATATCTTCTAATGTAACCTCATAAATACCACCTTTTTCAGTTTCAACTGGACAACCAACAGCACTTACTATATGGGTAAGGGAGGAATACTTTTTCCCAAGAATTTCTGCAATTTGGGATAGTTCTTCTGTATTGGTAAGATTTACTTTATAATAATCATAATTTTCATTTTGATAAAATTCCTCACAGGAGCTCTTTTCCTTAATATCCAATGCAATAACTCTTTTTCCTTCCTGTAGATACTTTCTTACAATCGCCTGTGCGATATTTCCATCTCCCCCAGTAATTAACACAGTTTCTTTTTCCATTTACATCCCTCTTTAATATTCATTATCGTATTTTCCAATTTCTGCATACATCTTAGCATCTGGTCTTGACATCGATTCACGAATTTCTTTTGGTAAATAGGCACGAATGTCTGCTACAATTTTACAGTAATTTACTGCGGTATCGTAATCATCTTCTAGTATCTTTTCAATAATCATGGTTTGGCACTGCTGTGGTGCTGGTACTTTTAGCTTCACACTTAGCTCATAAAACCATTTCATCTCTTTTAATACTTCTTTTCTTTCTTCCCTAGTTATAATTTCTGAATCGATAAATTTGTATAACATGTATGACATGTTTTTTGCATATACATATCGGTAAAAACGAAGATATCCATTGTTTTTAAAATTTTCATAGATTGCCTGATAAGCTCGGTTTATTCTACTAAAATAATCTCTTGAACAATAAAAAGATACCGAGGTATTTTTCTTGTTTCTGTTTCTTTGCCTATAGCAATACATAATTTCACTAATATAATAAACACGTTCCGACTTCATAAAACAAGAAGTCGTAAAATAGGCATCTTCTGCTGGCACTCCCTCTAAAAATTTTATTTCATTTTCCTCTACAAACGATTTTCGAAAAATCTTATTGCATGCGGATGAATTTAGTATAAAGAAGGATTTTTTATAATCATAAATGCTTAATTTAAAATCTTTATATATTTTTTTATCAAAGATTGGTCTATCCCATCTTGTCCCATCTTGGTCAGTATTAATGTAATTAGCCGTAATAAAATCGGCTTGCTTTTCTTCAATTGCCTTATACATTACCTCACAAGCATCTTTGGTGTAAAAGTCGTCACTATCGGCAAACATGAGATATTTTCCTTTTGCTTGTTTTATTCCTTCATTTCTTGCTGTACCTGCTATTTTATTATTTTGTTTTAATTCAATTGCCATAAAATTATCATATTGATCGGCATATTCTCTCATAATTTTGACACTATTATCTGTCGATAAATCATCTACCATAATTACTTGAATGTCCTGTAAATTCATGGTTTGATTGGTAATTGAATTTAATAAATCTCTTAAATATTTTTCCGCATTATAAATTGGTATGATAATTGATATTTTGTACATTCTGTTCCTCCTTTTAAACTAGATTTAAAATACCGAATCTATTCTTTCATAAATAACGAGTGTTCTTTCTTTCCCTTCTTCACTCAAATATTCTGGATTTGTTATGATTTTTTCTATTTTTTCTTGTGATGAAAAAATTGGTTCACATCCATCGGAATAAGCACAAATATATTGAATTTGTTTTAAATCAATTTCATAAGTATCAATATAGTGTTCTGCTTCTATTTGCCCAGATAATGCCCCAAATGAAATTTCCTTTCCCTCGTATTTCTTTTTAGGGTTATTTCGGAATTCTCTTCTTACCATTGCTCGGTCTTGCTTGTTGTTCCAATCATATGGATTTTCTTTGCAATATATGTTTTGTAAATAATCTTCAAACTGTTTATGATTATTGATTGTTTCAAATTGAATTTTCTTATTTTGATCGAGTAATGCAATATGGCAATCTCCTATGGAAAAAGCATATAGGGTTTCTCCTACAATAATTCCGCCAACCGCTTCTGTACAATAATAATCCTCTTTCAAATAATCAATTTTTCTATTTTGGTTAATGTTTCCTATTTTCTTATTTACTTTCTTTACTACTTCTAATATCTTTTCTTTGCTTATTTCGTTTTCTTTTAAGTTTGATATTTCGTATATAAACTGGTTTGCACAAATGTTAGCTGCTTTGTCTGCTCCACTTGGATTTGGGTAAGAAGCAACCCAGGCTTCGGCTTCTTTTTTGGTTTCTGGATAACACACTGCCTCTCCATAAATGTTATCTCTTGTAACACCATCCGCTACACAAAAGGCTTTAGGTGTTACACAAAAGCTATCTTCTACCACAGGTTTTAGCTGATATTTCGTAAAAATATGATTGTCATATGTTTTTGAAAATTTTAACATAAACATATTACTTTCCCTCCTAGTTTATAACTTAGTTAGTATACCATATTTTTACAGGTTTCGTCAAATTTACTTCCCCGCAATGTCCACATTGCAATTTCTGCCTTTTATTTGTTTTCCTTTCATCCCTTGTAGTACATCTTCTACATACTCACTTGGTACTTCTACAAAAGAAAATTTATCTAATATATTAATTTTTCCAATGTTCTGACCCTGTATGCCACAGTTCGCTGCAATGCTTCCTACAAAGTCTTTTACTTTCATATTGTCTTTTTTCCCTAAATTGAAAAATAGTTTTACAATATCTCCGCTTTTGGTTTTGATTGCAATTTCATTTACTTTTTCTGCTTTCGGTTTTCCATACTGTATGGTGATTAGGGCTTTTGCGATTTCTTCTATCTTATTTTTTTGTAATAATTCCGTTAGGATTTCTTCATTGGAAAATTCTTTTTTATCAATCACTTTTTGAATTTTTTCAATTGCTTTGGCATTTCTAATTTGGTTCATTTGTGCAATTGTTGGGATAGTTCCTTCTTTAATTTTAGCTTTTGTATATTTTTTAATGCTTTGTAACTTGCTTTTTTCTTTTCCGACTACAAAAGTAAAGGCTTTCCCTCCATTTCCATTTCTTCCTGTTCTTCCAATACGATGCACATAGTATTCCTCTTCTTGTGGTACATCATAATTTAATACTAGTTCCACATCTTGTATATCAATTCCTCTTGCTACCACATCAGTGGCTACTAGAATTTGGAATTCTCCCTTTCGCATTCGTTTCATAATTCTTTCTCTTGTGGATTGTTTAATGTCTCCATGTAAGGCTTCTGCTTTGTAATTGTTTTGTTTTAACACTTCAATTAAATCATCCACTCTTTTCTTCGTATTACAAAAAACGATTGCTTTTTGAGGTCGGTAAATTTCAATTAGTCTCATAAGGGTTTCACTTTTCATTGCTTCTTTCATGGAAATTGAAATTTGTTCAATTTCATTTACCGTTAGTTCCTCTGCCGGAATTTTTACCTTTTTGGGATTGACTAAATATTTTTTCGTAATGTCTAAAATTTTCTTATTCATGGTTGCTGAAAATAATACGGTTTGTCTTGGCTTTGGTACTTCTTTTAAAATAGCTTCTATATCCTCTTCAAACCCCATGTTTAGCATTTCATCTGCCTCATCTAATACACACATTCTGACTTGGTCTAGTTTTAGTGTTTTTCTTCTCATATGGTCTAGGATTCTTCCTGGTGTTCCTATTACAATTTGTACTCCCTTTTTTAGCATTTTAATTTGGGTATCAATGGATTGCCCTCCATAAATTGCAATTGTTTTTATGCCTTCTTGGTATTTTAGAAATTTTCTTACCTCATCTGCCACCTGTAGGGCAAGTTCTCTTGTTGGACAAAGCACAAGGGCTTGTACTTTTTTATTTGCCATATCAATTTTTTCAATCATTGGTAAACTATAGGAGGCAGTTTTTCCTGTTCCTGTTTTTGATTGCCCAATTAAGTCACTTCCCTTTAATACCATTGGAATAGCTTGTTTCTGAATTGGTGTAGGATTTATATAGCCCATATCCCCTAATGCTCTTTTCGTTTTTTGGTTTAACTCTAATTCTTCAAATGTCATCTTTTTTCTCCTTTTCAAAACTATGGGCGGACACAAGGCCCGCCTCTACACTTCTTGTACACCTTTTAAATAATTAATATATTCTTCTAAACAATACCCTTTTTCTTTCATTACTTTGGCATGTTCTTTTCCTACATATCGCCAATGCCATGATTCATAGGTAATTCCTGTAATGTCTTGCTTGTCCTTTGGATAACGTAGGATAAAACCATAGTTGTGTGCATTTTTTTGTAACCATTCAAAAGCTTTTGTTTCTTCAAATTCATTGGTAACAGTATTAAAGTCTGCTGCTAATCCTAGATTGTGCTCACTCATTTCTGGTCTTTGTACAATGGTTTGTGCTAAGTTTTCCGCTTCCTCTTGTTTTTTTCCTTGCTTTTTATATTCTTCTACTTTTCGATTAAATAACTCTTCTTGTTTATCATAACTTCGGTAAGCTGATTGTACCCAAATTTTGGTAATGTCTGCTTTATACATGGCATTAATCATCTCTTTTAAATGCGATATGGCTCTTTTATCAAATTGGATTCCATCATCAATTTCGGCAAGTTCTGGTACATAGCTTCTATCTACTGAATGATCTTTATTGACTAATTTTAAATTCCACTGGCTTAATATTTCGTCATTTTCATCTGTTTTTTGTGGTGTTGTTGTAGACGCTACGGTTACAGTATTTCCTTTTGGTATTGGTTCTTCTTGGTTACTTGTTTGTGAGGTAGTCGGTTCGTTTGGTTGGTCTTTTGGCTTGGTAAATAAGGAAATAATACCTTTTATCATCATAACCAAAAGTAGGATTATGAGAATAAAACCGATTAATAAAATCGTAATTCCTCGTATGAATTTCTTTTTATTGACTATTCTTCTTTTTGCCAAAAAACTTCACCTTCTTTCGTCTTCTCTTTTCATTTTATCTTTTCTTTCCTATTTCGTCAATCCATTTTCTTGAACTTCCAAAAATTTCAATCCCTTTTAATACAATGATACTACCTTAAGCAATAATCTTTCTATAGAGGAATTTTACTTTTAATGCACATAGATGTTTCCAATGTCTTTTCGGTAATCTAATTGTATATCTACATTTTTCTCAATTACTTTATATACCTTCTTCTTGATTTCGTCTAAATTCTTTTCTACTCCACAAATGGCAAATAGTCTTGAAGTACTAACAGAGGTATAGGTGTTTTCTCCTATTTGTTTGGCATTAGCGAAATATAGTTTTAGCCCTGCTTGTTTTATTTCGTCTGGGTTTAAGGTAAATACACAAGGTTCAGTCGCTTTACTAACTGCATATTCTTTGCTAACCATATATACAGTAAAAGTACAATTATTAGAAAATTTGCAATTTTCCTCCAATAAATCTCCTTTTATAATATGTTCCATTACTTCGGTAAATGGGGTTTCTAGGGCATTTAGTACATTAATTGCTTCTGGGTCTCCAAATCTTGCATTAAATTCAATAAAGCGAATTCCATCTTTACATTTGAAAAATCCTCCATAAATAACTCCAGTAAATTCCATGGTATCTTTGTTTACATATTGAATAGTTTTCTTAATTAAATCTGCACATTCATCTATATCGGACTTGTCCAAAAATGGTAGTAATCCATTTTCAAAACTCATGCACCCCATTCCTCCAGTACCTGGTCCTTTGTCATTTTCATAACGATATGGGTAATCAAAGGTAATTGGTGTTACGACAATATTCTTGCCATCCGTAAGAGCCATAACGGTAAATTCCGAGCCTTCTACCTTATCTTGAATAATTACTTTACCACTTTCTTCAAAGCAAGATGTTGCATAGTCTTGTCCTTCTTTTTTTCCTTTAAAATGAATGCCTCCTACTTTTACCCCTTTTCCACCAGTTAATCCTTCTGGCTTTACTACAAATTCATCGTTTTTATAGTGGCTAATTGCCTTTTCTAATTCTTCCTTTGAAGTAACACAAAAATTCTTAATCACCATTTCTGGTTTTAATCTTTTTACAATATCTAAAGCATACGTCTTACTCCACTCTAACTTTGCTCCTTTACTAGTTGGTCCAAATACCTGAAGCCCAAGACTTTTAGCAAGATCAATTAAGCCCTCTTGTAATAAGTTATCACTACTTACCACACAAAATTCAATCTCCTCATCTTTAATAAATTTTGCAACAAGCTCCTTATCAAATGGAGAGCCTACTATATACTTTCCACCAGACTCTTTTATAGCTTCTACAATGGATGGATTCTCATATGGTAATATACTATACAATGAGTATCCTTTACTAATATGCTCAGCAAGAACCGCTTCTCTTCCACCATTGCCTAATAATAAGCATTTTTTCATTTTTCATGCTCCTCTCTTTTTTTCTTATCATATGATGAATTACGAAGATTGTCAAGTTTTGATATCATTTTATTTCACAATATCAACCGCATTTTCTTTGCTTAGTCCTTCTAAGTTATAGTACGCTTCTGGAATTTTTCCTACAATTAGGTTTTCTACAATTAGTACTTGGTTGGATATGTGTTCTTCGGTTATGTGGTATGGAGTTAAAATACTGATTTTGCAATCGACTTGTAAGTAGATTCGGTGAAGGGTTTGGTTGATGCCTTGGCTTTTAAAATCGCTTACTAGATTGGTTTCTACATTTCCTACTAAGGATAACTCGATGGGTAGGTTTGGTCCAATGCCAGAAAGTAGTTTGCTTCCAGTGAAACTTCCGAGGCTTAGATGTATTTTTTCTTTTTCGGTTTGGTCAATTCTTTTTTGTATTTTTTCTCCTACATCGGAAATGATGTAATTGATGGGTACTACATTGGATTGTATCATGGTAATGTTATTTTGCGAATCTCGGTGAATGGTAATAATGTCTTCATATTGATAGTTTTTAATAATTTGGGTAGATTCCTCATTACAAATAATGGTTGCAACACTTTTGGCTTTATCCTTACATAGGGTATCTAATATTGGTTCTATGGATTTTACAATTGCTTGAAAGGTAATTAGCATAATGATAAGGATAGCAATAAATTTACAAAATTTCCTTGTTTTCTTTGGCTCCATTTTACCAAAATGCTGAAATATTACTTTTGGTATGCGAATTTGACTTCTTCTATAAATACTATCCATATGTCCTCCTATTCGAAATGACCAAAAGGTTTTCTCCCCTTTGGTCATCTTTCTTTTTCATATTATGCAGTTATTTCCCTTTTTGTGTATACATATTTTGGTACAAATAGTTGCTGTCCTGGATAAATTTTGTTTTCATCTTCTATTTTGTTTACTCTTACAATATCCGATACCGTACTTCCCAACTTTTTAGCAATATTCCATAAGGTGTCTCCCGGTTTTACAAAATAGATTACCATACTATAAATTTCTTTATTTCTGGTTTCGTCTAAGCTTACTTCATTAATCATATTAATTTGTAAGGTATTTGAAACATCTAGTAAAAAGTTAATATCTACTTTTGCTTCGACCATACCATCCGTTCCCACTACAAAATCTTGGCTAGTAATTTCCATTTCGGTACGAATATTGGTATTTTGAGTAAGACCTTGAATTTCTACTTGGTGTTCAAACGGTACTTTCATTTCTTTTACACCAATTCCACAAGTTTGATTCGTAGCATACAAATATTTTAATGTTACCTCTCCTTGGAACATCACCTTCGAATTGGCAATGGTTCTTTCCATAATCAGTGGTTTTACTTCCACATCATAAATTTGGTTTCCTCCAATTTCTGGTACTGCCATTTTTTCTCTTATATTGCACATACTTTGCACACTTGTTTTATTGGACATAGTGTTTACGTTTTTTTGGTTAAATAGTAGTGTTTGACTTGGACTGTATAAATCTCCAATTACCTTTACTTCCTTATTTTGATACACTCTTGCGGATAATTCGATTTGTGCTTCTATATATACCGAATGTTCTTCTACTGAATTTGGTTTTACTAGTATATTTTTTAGGCGATACCTCATATCGCAAATATCTTCTTCGGTTACATTTTCAATATCCACAAATCCCATAATTGGTGTTGTGTTTTCAACTAATTTAATACGATTATCTTCTGTTAAATATAGCATTTTCACGCACACATCTGCTTTTGCTAGTACTTTATTATAACTAATTTTAATGTCTTTATTTTTAATCGATAGTTCTGTTTTTAAAACTTCTGCTAGATTATCAATGTTATCTATCATAATGGTATCTTTAGCATAGGTTTTGGAAATTCCTTCTCCTACTAAGGAATTAAGCTTTAAATTTTTTTCTAATGATTGTACATCGTTTAGATTGTTTACTTGTTTTACAATTTCGATGGTTTCATTGGAATATAGGGTTCCTTCAAATTGTAAATTTGCTTTTACACTTATTTTTCTTCCATTTAAAATTCGACATTCTAAACTTCCGAATGGTAATGGCTTCATCTAAACTCATTCCACTATTGCAATTTTCAAAATCGATAATCTGTGTAAAATCGACTGATGTCGTTAAACTTCTTGTTTCTTCGTTCTCGCTATCCGCAAGATAAATAACATATACCTCTACTTCTCCATCAATTCTTACTTTTCCTTCTAATACTTCTTTTTTGTATATACACACATTACCAGTCGTACTAATGGTATTTAAAATATCTGGCTTTACGTCTGGCACAATCATGTCGCCTTCTACTAAGATGTTTTCTGTCTTTTGTCCTACTATTTTATTGATACATAGACTCTCCTTTGTCATATCTAATTGCATGGTTTTCCCCTCTTTCTCATTTTAATTTTATATGTAATATATATGAAAGGGACAAAAAAAAATTCCTATTTCTAGGAATTTTTTATAATTTAAAAATTTTTACTTTTTTTCGTTTCAACAACTGGTGGAATAATTGGATTGAAATTTTCTCCGTCAAATAGCTTTACTTCAACTGTTCTTGTTAATACGTCTGTATAGCTATAAGTAACATTTCTATCATTCTCATCGTATTTTACAATAAATAAATTGGGATATGCTTTTTCAATGGTTGCCTCTTTTTCAAAATATTTACTTCTTCCTAAGGTACCTTTTACAATTATTTTTTGTCCTATGTTTTCTGTAATATCTGTTTTTAAACTAGTAAAATCATTTCTGTAAAGCATCTTATCACCTACTTCTTAAATATGAGGTTATTATATCATCCGTGTAGGATAATGTCAAAAAACAAAAGATACTGTCACATCTAATTTTTACGATGATTTCAATTCTTTTACAGTTTTGTTACATTTGTGTGTTTTTAATGTTACAGAAATATTACAATCAAAATAATTTCTAATGGTTCAATTCCTTATACCTCTTAATCTTCATGGTTGATGTTTTTTCAAATTCGCTTTGTTTCATTTCTAGGTCTTTTACAGCTTTATAAGAGGTTAATTTTTTCATATCATCTGCTCTTTAATGAATTAGAGCCGTTCCAAGACTAAATATACCCTGTCCAAATTGTGCGTAAGTAATGGTTTTATAGTCTGATACATCTTCATATGGAGTAGTTCTATTTCGTATATTCTTTTTTTCCACCACTTCAAAATCAAATTCATTTAGTTCTTCTAACATATCGGTATGAATCTTGTTGGTGCTTTTTATTTTTAACTATTACATTTTAATCTTATAATATTGTCTTTGAATAAATGATCCTTTTTACTTAGGCAATCTTGCAATAAGTGCTTTTATTTTTATGCCTTGCTCTGAAAACATTTTCTCATGCTCAGTTTCAATGCTTTCTTGTATCTTTTCACTGTGTAAGTCGTAGGTTTTCCATAAAATTTCAAAACCTGCTTGCTTAAAATAAATAATGCTGTTTAGAAATAGATTTTCATCATCTGTTTTAAAGTGAATTTCTCCGTTTTTTTGTAAAAAAGTTTTATACAATTCTAATTGTCTTGTATGAGTTAGTCTTTTTTTATGATGTTTTCCTCTTGGCCATGGATTGCAAAAATTTATATAGATGCGTTCTATTTTGTCATTTTCATCAAACATGGTTAAAATTTGTTCGATATTGCATCTTGTTAAGATAACATTGTCGATTTCTTTTCGTTTTTCCTCATATATTTGTTCTACATTTCTTTTGGCAAATCCTAACATAGTATCAATTAAATCGATTCCAATAAAGTTTATCCTAGGATGGCTACAAGCAAGGTTTGCAATAAATTGTCCTTTTCCACATCCAAGTTCAATATGGATTGGTCTCTTCACTTCAAAAGCACTTTTCCACTTTCCTTTGTATGTTTCTGGTGAAGCAATATAAAATTCTGCTTCTTCTAGTTCTTGTTTGGTCCATTCTCTTTTTCGAATTCTCATATATTTTCTCCTTTTTCTTTATTTGATTTTTACTTAGTACAAATTACCTGTTACAAAATAACACATTGTTTAACAATGTGTTATTTCTTTTCATTATACGACAATGTTACTTTTGAGTTTTCATATGGCGTCCCCTATGTCTGTAATAAAATCTATTTTTATAATCTATTTTTTCCGTCTAAAGAATCTAAATTATCTAATGCCTTACCTGTTCCTAGTGCAACACAAGATACTGCATCTTGGGCAATCATCACATTAATGCCTAGTTTTTCTTGTAATAGCTTGTCTAATCCATCAACTAAACATCCCCCACCCGTCATATAAATTCCTTTATCACTAATATCCGATACTAGTTCTGGTGGTGTCCTTTCTATTACAGAATGAACCGAATCAACAATCATCATCGCTGGTTCGGTTAATGCTTCCATCATTTCGCTTGAGTAGATGGTAATTGTTTTTGGAAGTCCTGTTGTTAAATCTCTTCCTCGAATATCCATTTCCATATCTTGGATTTTAGGATATACACATCCAATGTTTACTTTTAAATCTTCTGCTGTTCTTTCTCCAATCATGACATTGTGTTTTTTCTTAATATATTTTACAATCGCTTCATCAAATTTGTCTCCTGCTACTTTTAAAGAGGCACTAACAACACTTCCTCCTAGTGAAATAACTGCAACATCTGTGGTTCCTCCACCAATATCCACAATCATATTGCCACATGGTCTAGAAATATCAATTCCTGCTCCAATAGCCGCTGCAATTGGTTCTTCTATTAAATAAACTTTACGTGCTCCTGCTTGGGAAGCCGCATCAATCACAGCTTTTCTTTCTACTTCGGTTACTTGTGATGGAATACAAATCATAATTCTTGGTGCAAAAATAAATTTACCACATACTTTGGTAATAAAATGCTTTAACATCTTTTCTGTTACAGTATAATCAGAAATAACACCATCTTTTAATGGACGGGTTGCTACAATATTCCCCGGTGTTCTTCCAAGCATTTTTCTTGCTTCTTGCCCTACTGCTAACACATCTTTTGTTCTATTATCAATTGCTACCACCGATGGCTCTCTTAATACAATTCCTTTTCCTTTTACATAAGCAATTACTGTTGCTGTTCCTAAATCAATTCCAATATCTTGACCAAACCCAAACATTGCAATCGTTCCTTCCTGTTTTTATATTTATTATTTCCTATTTATTACAAATTCATTACAATTATATTACACTTTTTAAGAAATATCAATAGATTTTTAGGATTTGCTAAAAATTAATATTTCCTAATTTATTTACTTTTATAGTGAATTAGAATACAAGTATGGAAGTCCTCCACGCTTCTTTTGTTTATGTCTCTAGTTTATTCTATTTATCAAGAATTTTTCTATTACATTTTTATGTCATTATCAGACTTTTATTATTTTTAACAAAGACTTGTCTGCGTCTTTTCTTAAATTGTCACCAATTTCACTTCTTTTCTATATACTATAATAGACACATTTTATCGCTTTTACGGAGGTACTTAGAAAAAATGAAAAAAATACATTTAGATGAATTACCGTTGGAAACAACTGGTATGGTAGATACTTTAAATTGCAATGGTGCTATTAGAAGGAGACTTTTGGATTTAGGCATTGTAAAAGGAACGAACATTCTTCCCATTTTAAAGAGTCCTTCTGGAGATCCGACTGCTTTTTTGATTCGTGGCAGTGTGATAGCACTTAGAAAAGAAGATGCGAATTTAATTTTGGTTAATGTATAATTTGGTGGGCAGATATAAAATCTGCCCCTACATATAAAAGGAGGAATATTATGGGGCTTACTGCTAGTTCCTGTGGAACAAATTTATTAGAGGAAGATATGCTGGCTCTTCAAAAAGACTGCGATTATACCATTGCACTAGCTGGAAATCCGAATGTGGGGAAAAGCACGATTTTTAATGCTTTAACCGGTATGCATCAACATACTGGAAATTGGCCGCGGAAAGACGGTAAGTAATGCTTGTGGTACTTGCTTACATAAGAATAAAAATTTATTATTGGTAGACATTCCTGGCACGTATTCTCTTATGTCCAATTCCCAAGAAGAAGAAATTGCAAGAGATTATCTATGTTTTGGAAAACCAGATACCACCGTTATTATTTTAGATGCTACTTGTATTGAGAAAAACTTAAATTTAGTATTCCAAACCTTAGAAATTACAAACAAAGTCGTCGTTTGCGTAAATCTTTTAGATGAAGCAAGAAAAAAGCATATTCGTATCGATTTAAAGAAATTGTCTAATTTCTTAGGTGTTCCTGTTGTTGGCACCATTGCTCGAAAAAAGAAAACCTTACAACATCTATTATCTACTATTGTAAAAGTAGCTTCCTCTCCCCATATTAACAAACCAAATTTGGTTACCTATCATCCTATTATTGAAGATAGCCTGCTTATGTTAGAATCCACTCTTCAAAAGCATCTTCCAAAAGAGTATGCCTATTTATCTAGGTGGACAGCTTTAAAATTAATCGATGGCGAACCAAGTATCCTTCGCTCCATGGAAAAACATTTTTCGCTTTCTTTTTCGGAAGAAAATATTCAAAATAAGTTAGACGAGGCAAAAGAGCTTTTAAGTGAGAATGATATCGATGAAGAAAATTTCCGAGACAAAATTGTCTCTAGTATTGTACTAACAGCGGAAGATGTTCATAACCATGTAGTTTCCTATGAAGGACTTGCACGGTTCAAACCGTGACCGAAAAATTGATAAAATTCTAACCTCCAAAAAATTTGGTATTCCCATTATGATTTTATTTTTAGGAATTATCTTTTGGCTTACCATTACGGGAGCTAATTATCCCTCTAGCTTGTTATCCGACTTTTTTAATATGGTACAAGAAAAACTCCTTCTTGTGTTTTATACCCTACATGCACCAGATTGGCTAACAGGTGTATTAATTGAAGGTATGTTTCAAACCGTCTCGTGGGTTATCTCGGTTATGCTACCACCAATGGCAATCTTCTTTCCACTATTTACCATTTTAGAAGATTTAGGCTACTTACCACGAATTGCTTTTAACTTAGATAACTACTTCAAAAAAGCATGCACCACAGGAAAACAGGCACTAACCATGTGCATGGGAGTGACAAAGAGGGACTTTTTTATAATCAGTCCCTCTTAAACACCCTAATTGACTGATTTGCCTGAGTTTGGTAGCACTACCATAGGTAATTATTTTATTGCCTGCAAGTATAATTTTTAGTTCAATTTCATTAACTTGCTTTGTTTCTTTTTTATCTAATTGATTTTTTTGTTCTTGCTTTTCATTATTTTGCTTTTGAATACTATTCTCTTTTACCTGTATATCATTAATTGTCTTTGTTTTTTCTACCACTATGATTTTGTCCAATAATTCTTCTATGTAGTTTTCTAAATTATCTTTAGTTATCACTAATTGCTTTAATATGCTTTCTTTTAATCTCTTATTCTGCTCTTTTTCTTCATCTAGCTTTTTCTTTTTACCCTCTAATTCTTTTAATTTTGCTTGTACTTTGCTAATTTCTGTTTCAATGGTTAATTTCTTATTGCTTAAATCTTCTTTGCTTAAAAGTCCATCTAATGCTAAATCTAATAATTTATCTTTTTTCCTTGCAAGTATCTCTAACTCATTTTGTAATTTTGCTTCTTGCTCTATATTTTCCTCTTCTTTGGAAAGTTCTTTGTAAAAAGAAAGCAATTCCTCACAAATCTCTTCTTTGTAAATTTCATAGCTTTTAAAGATAGAAAGCAAAATATCATATAAATCTTGTTCCTTAAAGCAAGCAGGAATACAATTCTTTTTGCCATTTTTATGAAAATCTGCACAATACCAATAAATCACATCATCTTTATTTTTATAGTGTCTAATTTTCCTAACAAATCCACATTTGTGTTTATCACAATACAATTTTCCAGATAAAGCATACAAGGTTTGATGTTTTTGATACATTGCTGCTTTTTTACTTCTAGTTAATAATTTTTGATTCGCCCTTTCCCATAATTCTTCTGATACAATAGGGGGGACTTTTTCGTAATCTTTATACACTTTCCATTCTGCCTGGTCATTAAAATTCCTTTTTTTGCTTCTATAATCCACAACTGTGGATAATCCTCCTGTATAATAACCTTTGTACTTTGGATTTTGTATCATTCGTTTTAAAGTATTGGGATGAATTGGATTTCCGTTATGATTACAATAGCCTTGTTCTTTTAATAGCTTAGATAGTTTCTTTAAACCAATCTTACTATCATTGGCATAAATATCAAAAGTTTCTCTAATACAAGGAGCTTCTTCTTCGTCTATCACAAGCTTACCTTTATTCTTTTTGTAACCCCAAATATTATCTGTGCCAAGAACCGTACCTTTTTCTAATGCTCTTTTAAAACCAAACTTTGTCCTTTCTGAAATTTTGCGAACTTCATCTTGTGCCATACTAGACATGATGGTAAGCCTCAATTCTCCATCAGAAGATGCTGTTATAATATTGTCTGACAGAAAATATACACAAACATCATATTCTAGTAATTTTCTAGTATAAAGCAAACTATCAATCGTATCACGAGAAAACCTTGAAACTTCTTTTGTAATTAGTAAATCAAATTTCTTTCCTGCTCCATCTTCAATCATTCTCATAAAATTCTCACGTTTCTTAGAAGTTGTTCCACTAATTCCCTCATCAACATAGCCACCGAATAAAAGTCCAATTGCTATTTTTCTTAATGTACTCTTCAAAAAAACTAACTTGATTTTCTAAAGAATTTATTTGTTCTTCTTTATCTGTAGAAACTCTAGCATAATAACTTACATTTAAATGTAAATCAAATATTGTCTTGCCAAGTAAAAATGCTTGTTTCATTTCGTAGATAGTCAAATATACCTCCCTTCTCTAATACAATTAATACTTTTTTAATTGTATTAGAATAAGCTAAATTAAGTCAAGGTTGAAGAAGAATTTTTCTTACGCTCCTCAAACAGCAATTTATCAAGCCTTTTTACCATTCGCTCATATTTTCTTTTACTAATTACATCATGTGAATACAATAATTTATTAACAACCTCTTCTATTTTAAGCATACTATATCTATCTTCCACCAAGCCTCACCTTTATATATTTATTAAGAAAGACCTTGTACTATTACAATAATCCCTCTTAATATATATACATACGTTTTCTTAGCAAAATCCGACCGAATTTTAAAATTTTTCAAAAATTTTAAAAGGTAAGAATACCATACCTTTCGGTATCGTCTCCTTACCTCCGCTCATTAAAATAGGGAATGAAAAGCCAAAATCATTTGATACTCTTTGTTTTGCTAATTTATATACCTATGGCGTTTTGTATTTATTAAAAAGTAAAAAATGCCATACTTTTTGATACTGTAACACATAAAACTCCGAGTAAAATATTTTACAGTTTTATAATTTCATTTACTTCATCAAAACTTGAATAATCTGTTAATACAATATCAAAAGTATTTCTATATACCTCCATATTTTGTTCTATCTTTTTATCTAAAAATCCTACTGTTATTGTACTACTTAATTTTTCTTTTGAAACCATATTGATATCATCTACAATATCACCCAATAATAGTATGTATTCTCTATTACTAATTTTGTCTTTTACCTCTTTTGAAAATACAATTTCGTTTTTATTATATGGTGTAACATTACATATATGATTTCCATTGTTATCATAGTAATTAGCATATACATATATGTTATCATAGTAACAATCCTTAACCTTCAAATATTCTTCTAAAACATTTCCTATACTGCATGATACGATGATAACTGGTATATTCATCTGATACATTTTATTTAAAAATTCTTTAGCACCATCACGAAGTTGCAAATCTGTTGCCCCGAACAGCTTTTTTAACTATATCCTCATTAAAATTATTTTGTTTTAATAACTCCATATATTCTTTAAATCTATCTGAGTAAGCTTGCTTTTTTATTTCTTTGCTTTCATAGTCCTTTGGAAATGTTTTGTCATGAATTCGATCGTATTCATTTTGAAAGTTTTCTCCTAATAGATTAGAATAGTACAACACTCTCCAACAACTTATACTATCCCCTTTTGTTAATGTTCTGTCAAAATCAATTAATACATAGAAATTATCTTTATTTAGTTTAATGGTATTTAGCTTATTTTGATTAATATATCGCACAATATTTCTCCTTTTATTTTTTACTACTTTTCTATTTCTTTATTCTATTTCAATCGTTTCATCATTTTCTAATATTTCATATTCCACTTCATACTTTTCAAACATTTCTTTAATAAAATTGTAGTCTGGTGGAAATGTAGGATTATCCATATGAATTGGTATTGTTAAAACTGCTCCTACTTCTTTTGCATATAATGCTGCTTCAAATGCTGACATTGTTAGTCCATGTCCTGTTACTGGAATGCACAAAATATCTGCTTTATACTCATTTTTAAAACAGATTGTATCACTCGTTGTATATAGTCTGTTATCTCCATCGTCTATAATATATCCCACATTTTCATATACTTCTTTTCCACCTTTTAATAGTGGTTGATACCCATGTATTGCATGTACTACTTCTATTTTTATATTGTCTAATTCAATAACATCGTTTTCTTTTACGATGTTTATATCTAATGTCTTATTTGTCTCTTGCACTTCACTAGTTGAATATATTACTATATCTTTGCTTAATTTTTCTAATACTTCTGTATTGCAATGGTCTGGATGCTTATGTGTTATTAGAATAACATCTACATTATTCCATATTTCAAAATACTCGTCTTTATATTTTAATGTTCCTGGATCAACTAATATCTTTTTCCCTTTTGTTTCAACTAATAAACATGACTGTGGAAATTTTGTAATTTTCATGACGAATACCCCCTAATTTTTCCTTATCATATCATAACTTAACAAAAAAATAAAGCTAAAATAAGATTTTACATCTCATTTTAGCTATAGCATAATCACAAATATCCTATTTGCAACCACTTTGTATTTTTATTATTTAATCTATCTATATGTAAGTACCATCTTATGTGGAAAATATTTACTATTTACTTTGTGAATCATGCAAATACTTCTCTACCATTTCTATCAATTCCTTTGCAGTTTCAATTTGTAAAGAAGTAGCTTCAGAACTTGGTTCATATTTTTCATCATAATCACTATCTTCTCTTACCTTAGATGCCATTATGATTCTTCTTCCCATTTGTCTTGGAAAGATTTCTGTTTTTACATAATTTTGATTAAAATATGCTAATACATCTTTATGCCTTTTAAAATCCATTTTCTCTATTGCAAGTACTGCTCTAATTGCATAAAATATAGAATAATATGCTCTATTATTAGCTGCCAATAATTTGTTTTCTTTATATAATAACTCTGCTGTTTCACATTCTTCCTTTGCTCTTTCTAATCTATATAAAGCAAATTCTTTACTAGTTTTTTTCTCCAACTAATACAACTCCTTCATTTATGATATTCATATAAAATGGTTTTACATCTGACCATGCTTCAAAATGATCGATATTTCTTACTAATGGGGAAATTACAATTCCTTTATCGATTTCTATATCAGCACTTTTTTCCCATATTTTCATACTATATTCACTTATTTCTTTATCTGATAGATCCGTTAAAATCATAATATCAATATCTGAACTTTTATTATAATCTCCTCTTGCATATGAGCCATATAACACTATTTTCTTTAGTCTATTGCCTAATATTGTTTTTACCTCTTCTAAAAAATCATTCAATACTTTTTGAATAGTATTTGGCATACAAATCACCTCTAATTCTACTATAGTATAACACATAATTTAGTATTTTTAAACTTTTTTAACTAATTTTATGAAAAATGAAAATTGCAATATTAATTGCACGTTTTTTATTAAAAATTTAAAAATCTTTAA
>CANSMW010000026.1 GCA_947648215.1 uncultured Clostridium sp.
ACTACTGTATCAATGATTTTGACTTCTTTTAAACCAGTCAATTCACGGATTTAGGATCGCAATATTGTGTTATTTTAAATTTTTTTATTATTATAAGGAGGTTTAATTTATGAAAAATCGGAATATATATACCTATTTAAAGTTAAAGCGCTTTTTAGATTTTGTTTTTTCTTTGTTCCTTTTATTTTTTCTTTTTCCATTATTCATTATAGTTTCTATTGCAATAAAATTAGACTCTAAAGGTCCTGTAATATTTAAGCAATACCGGCTTGGAAAAAATGGAAAGAAATTTAAAATGTACAAATTTCGTTCTATGGTTGTAGACTCTGAAAAAACAAATCTACCTTTAACCACTATGCCAAATGATAGTCGAATAACAAATTTTGGCAAATTACTTCGTATTACTAGTATTGATGAATTACCCCAATTGATTAACGTTTTAAAAGGTGATATGAGTCTAATTGGTCCAAGACCTATACGTGTTCCTAAATATGAAGATTTTTCAGATGAACAAAAAAGGAGATTTGAAGTAAATCCTGGAATTACAGGATTAGCTCAAATAAATGGACGAAAGTCTTTAGATTTAGATAAAAAATGTGAATATGATATTCAATATGTAGATTCTATTTGCTTTCGTTTAGATCTAAAAATTTTCTTTTCAACATTTTCAGTATTAACCAAAAATAATTACTAATTCCATATTTTTTGTTCTTGAAATTTTAAAAATAGCATATTGATATTCTTCAATATGCTATTTTTAATTATCGTTAAATTTCTTCTATCTTTACCTTTTCATTTCCTACAATTTCTTCAAATTGTGCTTTTATTTCTTCGGTTAGGTAAATTCCTCCGCATGGCTTTTTTTCTTCTTTTTCTTTTACGAAAATGGCGATGTTGTTTTTGTCTCCGGAAAAGAATTTGATGGCTCCTCTTAGTTTTTGTTTGGTTTGTTCTTCTAAGTCTGTGATGTCGATGATAAATTGTTTGTTTTTCTTTTCTCCAAATTCGGTGATACGACTTGCTACAATTTTGGTGTCTTCGTCTTCTCTTATGCTTAAACGTCCTTCGATGACGACAATTTTGTCGTTTAATAGAATGTCTGAACAGGTTTGGTAGCAGTTTTCAAATAGGATAATTTCGGCTTGTCCGTATAAATCTTCTACGGTTAGGAAAGCCATAATTTTATTCGTTTTGGTGTATTTTTTCTTAACACTACTAATAATTCCTGCAAATTTGACGTTTTGTCCGTCTTTGAATTCTGGCATATTTGCTTGCATTTCTGTGTTTTCCTCTTCCTCATGTAGTTTTCGCATTTGCATGGTGTTAATATTGGTTTGTTTTTCAATTTGCTCTCTTAGGTTGTCTAAGGGATGACCCGATATATATAAGCCTAACATTTCTTTTTCCATGGATAATAGTTCACGTTTGGAATATTCTTTTAGGGTTTGATAGCTATATTTGATGTCACTCATCACATTATCTTCTGGTGCTAAATCGAACATCGTCACTTGTCCTTGTAACATTTTTTTAGAAGCACTAGAAATGGTGTCAATAATATTTTCAAAAGATGCCATAAGGGTACTTCTGGTTTGCTCAAATTCATCAAACGCTCCTGCTTTTATTAAACTTTCAATACACTTTTTATTGACTGCCTCTTCTTGCATTCGTTCACAAAAATCGGTAAAACTGGTAAATGGTCCGTTTTGTTCTCTTTCTTTTACAATACTATCTACTGCAGCAATTCCTACGTTTTTAATACTTCCCATACCAAAGCGAATTTTACCATTATCAACCGTAAATTTCGTAAAGCTCTTGTTAATATCTGGTCTTAAAATTTCAATATGTAACCTTTTACATTCATCAATATAAGCTGGTACTTTATCTAAGTTTCCTAAAAAGCTATTTAATGTTGCTGCTAGTAGTTCTTCTGGATAATAAGTCTTTAAATAGGCGGTTCGGTATGATACTACTGCATATGCTGCTGCATGGGATTTATTAAAGGCATATTTAGCAAATTCTGCCATTTCATCAAAAATTCGATTAGCTGAGGCTTCATCAATTCCATTTCGAATACAACCAGGGATTTCCACTTCTCCCTTTTCATCTAATTTTCCATAGATAAAATATTCTCTTTCTTTTGCCATAACATCTAGCTTTTTCTTCCCCATAGCACGTCTTACAAGGTCTGCTCTTCCTAACGAATATCCTGCTAAATCTCTTACAATTTGCATAACTTGCTCTTGATATACCATACAACCATAAGTAACATTTAAAATGGGTTCTAAGGAAGGATGTGTATAAATGGCATGTTCTGGATCTAATTTATTTTTAATGTATCTTGGGATTTGGTCCATTGGTCCTGGTCGATACAGTGAAACCCCTGCAATAATATCTTCTAGGCTATCTGGTTTTAGTTCTTTCATAAAGTTTGTCATTCCTTGTGACTCAAACTGGAAGATACCACTCGATTCTCCATTTGCCCATAATTTATATACTTTGGGGTCATTCATTTTTTCATCAAAGGTAACATCAATTCCTCTATTTTGCTTTACTAAGTTAATGGCGTCTTGAATGACGGTTAAGGTTCGTAAGCCTAAAAAATCCATTTTTAAAAGACCTAGTTCTTCTAGGGTTGTCATGATAAATTGTGTGGTAATCGACCCATCTTTGGTGTTTACATAGAGTGGCACATAGTTTACAACAGGTTCTTTGGTAATAACGACTCCACAAGCGTGGGTAGAGGCCTGTCTTGGCATTCCTTCTAATGCCATAGCAATATCTAGCACTTGTTTGGTTTGGGCATTTGACTCATAAATTTCACGTAATTCTCTATTTTGTTCTAAGGCTTTGGGAATGGTAATATGTAGCTCATTTGGTATCATTTTTGCTAATTTATCGGCATCTTGGTAGGGAATGTCTAACACTCTTCCTACATCTCGAATCACCATTCTTGCTGCCATGGTGCCAAAGGTAATAATTTGGGATACATGGTCATAGCCATATTTATGACATACGTAATCGATTACTTCGTCTCTTCTTTCATAACAAAAGTCCACGTCAAAATCTGGCATGCTAACTCTTTCTGGGTTTAAGAAACGTTCAAAAAGAAGATTATACTGGATTGGGTCAATATCCGTAATTCCTATGGCATAGGCTAAAATAGAGCCTGCCCCAGAACCACGCCCCGGTCCTACTGGAATTCCAACGGATTTAGCATAATTGATATAATCCCATACAATTAAGTAATAATCTACATATCCCATTTTATGAATAACACTTAATTCATAATCGGCTCTATCTAAAATCTCTTTTCCTGGATTTTCTCCATAACGAATTTTGATTCCATCATCACATAATTTTTTTAGGTAATCGTAATGGGTTTTATAACCTTCTGGTACCTCATAATTTGGTAAAATGGTATGTCCAAATTCAAATTCGACGTTACACTTTTTGGCAATTTTAACTGTGTTTTCAATTGCTTCTGGAATATTACTAAAAAAATCGGCCATTTCTTCACTGGTTTTTAAATACAATTCTTCTGTTTCAAAACGCATACGGTCTTCGTCTTTCATCTTTTTTCCAGTTTGAATACATAGTAATACTTCATGATTATAGGCATCTTCTTTTCTTGAATAATGGGAATCATTGGTTGCCACCAATGGAATGTCTAGTTCACGAGATAAGGCAATTAATTTTTGGTTTGCTAAGGCTTGTTCCCTAATTCCATTGTTTTGTACTTCTAAGTAATAATCCTCTCCAAATAGATTTTTAAACCACAAGGCGGCCTTTTTTGCCCCTTCCATATCATCTTTTAAAATGGCTTGGTTTACTTCTCCTGCTAAACAAGCACTTAGGCAAATTAATCCCTCATGATGTTTTTCTAAAATTTCTTTATCGATACGTGGCTTATAGTAAAATCCATCGGTAAATCCCATGGAGACTAATTTGGTTAAGTTTTGATAACCTTCGTTGTTTTTAGCAAGTAAAATTAAATGGTTGTTAAAATCAAGTCCTGCTTCTTTTTGAAATCGACTTCGATTGGCTACATATACCTCACACCCAATAATCGGCTTAATTCCTTCTTTTTTACATGCTTTATAAAAGTCAATTACCCCATACATTACCCCATGGTCTGTAAGAGCAATTGCCTCCATTCCCATTTCTTTGGCACGAATGGGCAAGTCTTTAATACGGTTTGCACCGTCTAATAAGCTGTATTCGCTATGCACATGTAAATGAATAAACTTTGACATTTTGTTTCCTCTTTCTTAATTAATCTCCTGCTACCATTTGTAAAATTGCTTTTGGTACTTCTGCCCAAATGAGCATTGCCCAAATACCTCCTGCAAACATGACGATATAAGATAAAATGTATATTCCATAAATTGAAAATCCTAACACATAGCCGATAAAACGAATGAGCGTTTTATGAACTCCTTTTAGCCCTTCTTCTAGAGTTTGTGTTCGTACTTGCATTAATTCCTCAATTGGCACATGATAAATTTCAGATAGCTTATACATTTTCTCTAAATCCGGAAATTCCATATCATGTTCCCATTTTCTTACACTTTTTATTGTCACATTTGGCATATCGATTTTTTGCACTAATTCTTCAATCGTGTATTCTTTCTTACAACGTAAATCATACAAATAGGCTCCAAAATCATTTTCCAATAACTTCTCTTTTACACTTCTCATTCGTTTCTCCCTTTATTTTCAAATTCATTTTATAATACTTTAATACATTCTGGCATGTCCTTTTTCATAACCGTTGGAATATACGTAATTTCAAACTTCGAAACACTATCCCCAAAAGCAATTTCAACCACATCCCCAATCTTCACCTCATAACTAGGTTTTACAGTTTTTCCATTCACTTTCACTCTTCCTTTATCTGCTACCTCATTGGCAATAGTTCTTCTCTTGATTACTCTAGTGACTTTTAAAAACTTATCTAATCGCAACTCTCTCACCTCTTATAACAAAAAATATTTTTCAAACTCATGTGCTACTTTTGTATAAATATCATCATCAAACGAAACAAAATGAGAATCAAATCCTTTTGGGTACTTTACTTTATATTTCTTCATCATTTCTTCTTTTGCCATCTGGCAAAAATCGGTCCTTATGTCGATACCACTTGCAATAGAATAATAGCATAAATTTTGCCATATTCTAGCTTCTGGATATAATCCTCCAGATTGTATAATTCGATTTTTCAATTTTTCCTTATCATACTCTATGTCTCTAATTTCGACACTAACTTTTTTCTCCTCACAAGTGAGTATAACATACTGTGCCTTAGACGTACTATTATGCATTCCTAAAGTACCTACCTGTACTACCGTTTTATGGTTTCTTGTTTCATATTCCGCAATTTCATGATTATGCCCATATACTAGTACATCTTCTTCTAAATCTTCAAACACCTTGTCCATACGCTTGGTGTGGAAATATAGAAGTTCACTTACTCCATATGGCGAACCATGCACTGCTTTTATGGTTACCCCCTCAAATTCTAATACAAGTTCTTGGGGCAATTTTCGAATATAGTCCCTATTATCTTCTCTCATACGGTTATAATAACATATCATACTTTGATACTGCATTGTTTTCCACTTTTCATCCTCTTTGGTGCGTTCATATGTTAATAGATACTCTTCTCTGTTCCCTTTAATAACATAAGGTGTTAATTCTCTTATCACATCAATCGTTTCATTCGTAAATGGCAAATCTGTAATAATATCGCCAAGTACAATATATTCATCTACTTTTTGTTGTTTGGCATCTTGTAATACTTCTTCTAATGCCACTATATTAGCATGTATATCCGACAATACCGCAATCTTCATTATTTCACCTCTTATAACATGGTTATATCATATTTTACTACAATAGTAAATAATTTTTGTAAAATCTTTGCTTTATGTTGACATTTTAGTATTATGATTGTATAATAGGTTTCATGAGTTTTATAACTCTTACATATTCCTTTTTTCAAGGAATGAAAAGAAACTATTAATTGTTTTTCGTTTTCTGATAGGAGGTGATTACTTGCTTGGTGTATACTTTCTATTTGCATTTTGTGCAGTATTATGCTTTGCCGTATGGGTTTACAATTTTTCTACCGCACCGGTGGAAGATATTTGTTTTCCCACGAGCCGTATGAAAGTTGCCATTCTATATACGTTGGTCACTTTAGATACTGTTAAGCAAATACATGTACACCGGCGATTGCGGTTGATAAGGTGCCGTAGTCCGCCTTAAGCAAGTAATAAATAGAGGGGGCGTTTTAAGTCCCCTCTGTTTTCATTTTTCACCATGAATAACAACTTTTTGTCGGTTTTTGTCGAAAAGTTTTTCTTTACTTTTGTCGCATTTTGTAGTTTAATTATATTGTTATATTCGTAAAAATTTGTTTCCTAAGTTTTATTAGGTTCTACTAATTTTTATCATGATGTCTTTTAAAAAAAGACAATTCTTATTGACAATGTGTCAATTTTCTATTATAATCAAGAAAGAAGTGATGTTATGGTATTATTTACTTATACCGATTATCTTAGGTGCCAAAAAGCACTTGAAAAACAGGCTCTTGTGCTTCAGGAAGAATCTACGCCTTATGTTCCTATGCCCTATTGTAGTTTTAAAGTTTATCATAGGCATGATAAACTTTACCGAGATTTACTAAATAACAAAAAAGAATTTGCTTTGTTTTTGCAAGATTTCTTTTGCTACTCTCTGTCTTCTCCTATTGTAAAATACAATCGAAATTTTATTACCAAAGATTATTCTAATACGATTAGTGATGTTATTTTTAAATTACAAGATATGCCTGTTTATTTATTAATCGAACACCAGTCTTCCCCAGACCACTCCCTACCTTACCGAATTTATCGATACTATTCTTCTATTTTAGAAGACAGCCATTCTTCGAAAAAACACTTAACAAAAAAGGATAAAATCCCTCTAGTAACTCCAATTGTATTGTATACTGGTAGTGCTTGTTGGAATTTTTCTTCTAATTTTCAAGACCATCAATTTAATCTTACTTACAATAACAACTTAAAAAATGGAAAGCTTTCTCTTTCCTATAACTTCATTAACATTCATGACTTTTCAAAAGAAGAATTATTGCACATGAAGTCTATGGTTGCTTTTTGTATGGCAATTGACAAGTGTAAGAAACTTCCGGAATTAATCCACACCATTCATGCCGTTTATGATGTCTGTTCATTAGAGCAAAAGGCATATTTATATCGAATGTTGAAGTACTTATTACAACCAATCATTCCAAAAGAAATTTACGAAAATTTATTGGAAAAATTTAATTTTGAGGAGGAACAAACTATGACTGAATTAATTGAAAGAATGCTACAAGACATAGAAAACACAAAACAAACTGCTGAGAAAAAAGGCTTAAAAAAGGCTGCTATTAACATGTTAAACCGTAACATCTCTTTAGAAGATATTGCCGATATTACTGGCTTATCTATTGAAGAAATTAAAAAATTAAAAACCGCTTAGGAACAAATTTAAGAATTTCTAAGCGATCAAAACCGCAAAGAAATTCTTAAATTGCCACCTTTATCGACATCTTCTACATCTACATTGACATTGGCAGGAATTATTGTTGTTACTATTTGCTTGTATACCTCCATTGTTACTAATAAAATTATAGGCGTTATCGTACCCATTGTTATATCCTCGGTTATAGCCATTGTTAAAGGCTTCTCCATTATTATTTCGACAAGTAACTCTACAGCTACATCCATTTGTATTTGATAAGTTGGCAATTTCGTTGCCATCACTTAGTGCTACTAAATTACCATTAAATGTCGTTTGGTTTCTTCTACAAGAGCATTCATTCTCTCTTCTACAGCAATTACAATTTACGTTACAATTTTTGGAAAACCAACATAGTATTTTTACAATTGAAGCAGTTACATAGGCTAAAAATGTATAAACAATTGCCGCAATTAGGAATACCGCATCAAAAATAGCAAAAGCTACAATTAAGTATATGGCAAAGAAGATTGCCGAAACGAGTATTGGTGATTTGATTAGTTTTTGTAAAACAACAGCTAATATCATAGTAGCAAGTGGTAAAGCAAAATAGATTAGTAATGTATTCATAATCTTCTCTCCTTTATAATTTTGGGCTACTATATATTATGAAACCTTTCTTTTATATGTTACTATTGTCGTTTTTTATCTTGGTACTCCTGTTTATTCGATAAGTTTTGTTTTGTACTACTAATTATACTCTATCTTAATTGGATACTGCTTATTTATTACTTTCGTCATTATATTCGACACTTACTAAATATAACCCATGTGCTGGCAATGTTTTTCCTGCTTTGGTTCTATCTTTTTGCTTAATGATATTCGGAATATCGGTAGGAGCTATTTTGTGTAATCCTACTTCTACCAATGTACCAGAAATAATACGAACCATATTATATAAAAACCCATTTCCTGTTAATCGAATTTTTATCTTATCCTCTTCTTCATATACTTCTGCTTCATAAATGGTTCGTACACTACTTTTACTGCTAGTTCCACTTGCTCTAAATGCTTTAAAATCATGTTCTCCCACAAAATATTTTACCGCTTCTTGCATCAATTTCACATCTAGTTTTTGTGGAATATGATAAGTTAAATTTCGAAAAATAGCACTTCCATATGGTGAATTATCAATTTGGTATTCGTATGTTTTTTTCTTACACGAAAACCTTGCATGAAACTCTTTTTCTACTTCTTGAGCTTGTTTTATTACGATTGTCTTTTTCAACCTAGAATTCAATGCAATCGCAAATTTCGAAATTGGTAAATTAGAATCCGTTTTAAAATTTGCAACTTGTCCGAAATGCGTGTACTCCTCTATCTGTCCTTCCGTGAGGCAATTAAATCCACGGTTTCTCCCGTAATACTTTTTATGACCTCTTCAATGGTTCCTTGTATATTTAATTTATCTGGTTGTTTTTGCCAACCATTAAAATCACTTCCATCGTATTCAATAATTAATTTAATATTTCGCATTACTTCTTGTCCTTCCTTTCCTGAAATTGGTTAAAGTCCTCCTACTTATTTATATTTTAATATCTACCATCATCATAACACATTATACTTCATTTTTTTGATTTTTTCTACCACATTCTTGACAAGATATGATACAATAGAATTGATTTTCTTACAAGGAGGTTTTTTCATGTCAATTAAACTAATTGCAAGTGATTTAGATGGTACTTTAGTTGACCACAATAATTTTATTCCTACTGGCAATTTAGATGCCATTGAAGATATGAATAAAAAACATATCGATTTTGCCATTTGTACTGGAAAAACCTATTCAATTACCAAAGACATTTGTAAAAAATGTAATGCTTCTTATGGGATTTTTGGAAATGGAACTCAAATTATTAATTTAAAGACAGGACAAGAAATTTACAAAAACTTATTATCTGTAGAGGATTTTACTGGTTGTTATGATTTAGCAAAACAATATGGTTTTCATATTCATATTTATAGCGAAACAGAAGTTATTTCTGAAAATTTGCTTTATATGGATCTTCGAAATTATACTATACACCAAAACCAGCAAAAATCAGACTTAAACTTTCAAGTCGTTCCTAATGTAAAAGACTATGTGGCAAACCATCAAACTTCTATTTTTAAATTGGTGATTTCTAGTACCGAAAATTTATCTCACTTAAAAGACGAAATTTTATCTCGTTTTGACATTAATGTTACATTAATTCAAAAAAAGGGATTATATAAAGACCGCATTATCGATAAAGAATACGAATACTTAGATATTACCCCAAAACATATTGGAAAAGGCTATGCCCTAGAATATCTTAGTCATTTTCTTAATATTGACCGTTCTAATATTATGGCAATTGGAGATAATATTAATGATATTGATATGATAAAAGTTTCTGGTGCAAGTGCTACCTTATCGGATTCTTATGAGGAAGTAAAAAAAGTAGCAGGCTACGTTGCTACCAATACTGTAGAAAATGCTGGCTTTGCAGAAGCCGTATATCGATTTATAGGGACAACTACTTAGGAAGTAGTGCCCCTATTTTATTCTTGTTTATGACAAATCTATCTTTATGCTTTATCCTCTTGGCTTTTTTCTTTTACTTCTATTTCTTCTTTTTTCTCTTTTCCAAATTTGATGCTTTTTAATCGGTCAATTTTGGTAATTCTTTCTTCTCCAAAACGTTTTGTTACAATATTTTTAATTAATATTTTTTTCATGGTTTCTTCTTTTACATCTGCTATTAGGGTTCCATCTTTGGCAATTGAAATTTTCCCTGTTTCTTCAGAAACTACGATAGCAATGGCATCGGATTCTTTTGATATTCCAATGGCTGCTCTATGCCTTGTTCCTAATTCCTTAGCAATATCAGCATCACTTGCAAGAGGTAACATACATGCTGCTGCCGCAATTTTGTTATTAGAAATAACCACTGCCCCATCATGAAGTGGAGTATTTGGTACAAAGATATTAACCAATAGCTGTGGAGATACTTCTGAATCGATACTAATTCCAGTAGCAATGATGTCTTTTATTTGAATATCTCTTTCAATTACTAATAATGCTCCTGTTCTTGCTTTTGAAAGTTCCATTGCTGCTATAATAATTTTATAAATATCTTCTTTTGTTCTTGTTTCTAAATCTTTATCAATTCCAAAAAATCTAGTAAATTTATTGGTTCCTAATTGCTCTAATGCGCGTCTTAATTCTGGTTGGAAAATAACAATTAATGCAAATACTCCCCAAGTCATAACAATACTTAATAGAAAATTTAGAATTCTTAATTGTAAAAAATAACTCACTAAATTAATAATAATCAAAAAAGAAATTCCTTTTAATAATTGCCATGCTCTTGAATTTTTTGCAAATTTAATAATGGTTACTGCTAAAAAAATGACAATAGTAATATCCACCGCTAGTACCAACAAGCTTATTGGGTTTTTAGAAAATGCCTCCAAGTATCCTACAATAATATCATTATAAAATTGTTGCATATTGGTTCCAAAACCATCTATCATAACCATTCCTTCTTTCCTATCTACTTACTAAATAAAATATAACGGTTCCACAAGTTGCTAATACCATTAATCCTGCCAAAACTGCTGCCATAATTTTTACAAATAATTGACCTTTATTCTTTTTCTTATTTTCGCTCATATTTTCCTCCTTTTTTTGTATCACAATATTCTTGTCTTTCACCATCGTGTTTAAACTTTTTCTTAACATTTATGTACATGTTATATCACACTTCATTTCATTTTTCAAGTATATTTTTTTAGCAAATTATCACCTTTATGGTCGTTTTTTCATAGTATATGGTATAAGCCTAAGGGGCTAATATAAACAAAGGAAGGTAGATTTTTATGGATTTTGAAAAACCATGTTGTCCAGTTGTTGAAGTAGATGGAAACATCGCTTGTGGTAAACAATTTGACTTAGATATCACATTACCATGTGATAATAGAAATGTTATTTATGGTGTTATTCGTGACTGCTACAAAGAGCCAGTATGTGACGCAGTTGTAAAATTAGTTGAAATTGTATGTGAATGTGGCAAAGAAGAAAGACGTCCTGTTTCTCATACGTTTACCGATGAAGAAGGCGAATTCGTATTTGGACCACTTTGCCCAGACAAGAAATATGAAATTAATTTCTGGGTAGATCAAGTAAAACACGTCAAAATGTGTGCTAGGGCTACTCGCGAAGGCAAATGCTTAAAAGGTGTCAAAATGGACAAATGTGATTGCTATCTTGGTGGTAAACCAGAATGCAAACCAGAGCACAAACCAGAATGTAAATGCGACAGAGATTGTGACTGCAAATAATTCACGTGCTATGACAAAAAGGGAAAACAATATACCGTTTTCCCTTTTGTCTTTGCTCATTTTTCATTCTCTTCATTCATATGAATTTCTAAGAGTTCCCCATGCTCACCAAACTTAAAATCATACATATCCATATCGGTTCCTTGCGAATAACCAAATAGACTGCTTAGATTCTCCTTTCGGTAATTTCTAAGATAAAATGAGTTGTGCATGATGCCTTTTACCATTTGATGCCTCCTTTTTTATGCATTCACTATTATGTGATGTATGTATTATATCATAATTATCTCTTATGGTCAGTAAAATTTGCTAAAAATGGGAATCGTTAAATGATTCCCATTTTTTTAATAAATTGTTTTCCTTTTTTCATCATTTTATTTTTCTTCATGCTATTTTTTTCATTGTATAACATAACCACTCCTGCAGATAGTAAAGTTCCCATAACCATACCTTTTACAAATTTCATATTACCTTCCTCCTTTAAACTTTTTTCTTGATATTGTTATTATGTCTTTTTTTCTCATATCTATACTTTTTTGTTATGGAATATATTTCCCATATGGCAATTAGCCCTAAAAAGACACCAAATCCCTTTTTTAAATAAGTTACATTTAACTTGGTTGCAATCATCGCTCCTAGAATAGCTCCTCCTATTCCCGAAATAGCAATGGGAATTCCGTACTTTAAAATCAATGTATTTTTGTTTGATATTGGTTATAATCGCAACAATGGAAGTAGGAATAAAAAAGATTAAATTGGTAGCTTGTGCAATATGTTGTTCAACTCCCATAAACATCGAAAGACATAAGATTAAAATGGTTCCTCCTCCCATGCCCATACCACTTACAAAACCTGACACAATTCCTACTAGTACTTCTTCCATCATTTCCTCCTTTTTTTAAGTAACAATCATTCTAATAGATACATAGATAAGAAAAATAGTAAAAGATATTTTCAAGTATTTTTCTGGTATCTTTTTTAAATAGTTTGACCCTAAAAATCCTCCTATCATGCCACCAATTGCACATAAAATTCCTATTTTCCAATCAATATAATCATTTTGATAATAAAAAATGCCACTTGTAATTACCATAGGTAAAATAACAAAAAGAGATGTGGCTCTCGCTTTTCCCTCTTCTAATCCAAGCATATATACAAGTGCTGGTACTACAATCATGCCACCACCTGTCGCAAATAAACCACTTACAACCCCTGCTATAAAACCAATTATTATTTTTTTTATCATTCTTTACATCCTTTTATCATATTCTATTTTATTATGCCTATTTCTTCCTTTTTTATACTTTTTCAAAACAGTTACTTTTATCTTACTTTTAATTACCTTAATCGTGATTTTGTTTCCATTTTATGCCATTTTTCGTCATAAAGTGATAAAATACGTTTATACTATTTATTAATGTTGGGAAAGGAATTTGAATTATGATAAAAGTAAAACTTTCAGATTTATTAGGAAAACATAAGATGACACAAAAAGCTTTAGCAGATCTTGCTAATATTCGTCCTGCTACTGTTTCTCAAATGTATTACGAAGAAACCAAAAGAATTGATGTAAGGCATTTAAGTAATATTTGTAAAGTTTTCAACTGTGAAATTTCTGATTTACTCGAATATATACCAGATGAAGAAGAGTAAAGAGGGCAAGACATGCACTCTTTACTCTTCTTTAAACCGTATCATCTTTTATATAATATTTGGTTCCTAACATTTTATCTGGTAAGTATTGCTGTTCGACAACATGCCCTGGATAATCATGTGGATATTTGTAGCCATCTCCATAACCAAACTGTTCCATCCCTTCGGCTGGTGCATTTCGAATATGCATTGGAATTTCTCCTGTATCTTTGTTTGCAACATCTTCTAACGCTTTGTTTATGGCAAGATAGCTTGCATTTGATTTTTTAGAAGTTGCTAAATATACTGCTGCTTCGCTCAAAATAATTCTTGCTTCTGGCATACCTACCATCGTAACTGCTTGCATAGCTGATGTAGCAAGTACCAGAGCATTAGGATTTGCCATTCCTACATCTTCTGCTGCCAAAATTACCATTCTTCTTGCTAAAAATACAGGATCTTCTCCTCCATTTAATGCTCTTGCTAAATAAAAAACTGCTGCATCTGGATCGCTTCCTCTCATAGACTTAATAAATGCACTTATATTATCATAATGACTATCTCCATTTTTATCAAAAATGGCTTTTCTTTTTCGGATACAATCTTTTGCAATCTCATTGGTAATATGAACATAACCATCACTCTCTACTTTTGTTGTTAAAACTGCTACTTCTAATCCGTTTAATGCGGTTCGTACATCTCCACTTGATACTTCCGCAATTTTTTGTAAGGTTTCATCTTCTACTTTTACCTGAAAACTTTTTAACCCATCTTCCCTTTCTAGTGACATTTTTAATACTTTAAAAATATCCTCTGTTGTTAATGGTTCTAACTTAAAAATCATTGACCTTGAAATAAGCGCCTTATTTACCTCAAAATATGGGTTTTCCGTTGTAGCCCCAATCAAGATTACGGTTCCGTCTTCTACAAAAGGAAGAAGTGCATCTTGTTGTAATTTATTAAAACGATGAATTTCATCAATAAACAAAATACATTTTCCACTTGGGTTTAGAAATACATTTTTTGCTTCTTCTACCGCTTTTTTAATTTCGCTAACCCCTGAGGTAACAGCATTAATTTTGGTAAATTTATATTTAGTAGTTTCACTAATTACTCGTGCAAGCGACGTTTTTCCGGCATCCCGGTGGACCCCATAAAATAATGCTAGATAAACGGTCTGCCTGAATGGTTCGATATAAAATTTTATCTTTTCCTAATATATGTGCTTGTCCTACGTATTCGTCTAAATTCTTTGGTCTCATACGATACGCTAATGGCTTCGATAAATCCATACATTTCCTCCTATTTTGCTAAACTTGCTAAGCCTTTTCTTATCATATCTTCTAATGATAATTTTTCAAAATCTAATTTTTCAAATACTTTTTCGATTTCTTTTCGATTATATCCTAATACTTGTAAAGCAGAAATGGCTTCTTGTAATTTGTTATCCTCTATAATTGCTTCCTTCATTTGTGCTGATGTTTCTTGTTCTTTTGCTTCTATGGTTTTAATTTTATCTTTTAGTTCCAAGATAATTCTTGCTGCCGACTTTGCTCCTATTCCCGGAATTTTTACTAGTTTAGACGTATCGTTGGTTATAACCGCAAGAGCAAAACTAGAAGGAGTAATATTAGATAACATTGTAATTGCTGATTTTGCCCCTATTCCGCTAACTCCTAATAATAGTTCAAACATTTTTAATTCTTCATTTGATAAAAATCCATAAATACTAATGTCGTCTTCACGTACACGATAATGGGTATGTACTTTTACCACATCTCCTACGTTTCCTACATTTTCAATTGATGTTTCACTCATAAATACTTTATAGCCTAACCCTCCCACATCAATCACTACATAATGATCAAACTTCATCTCTAAACTTCCCTTTATATATGCAAGCATTTTTTCCTCCTAATTTCCAAACAAATTTTCTTTTGTTATTGTATAATAAGTTATCAATTTTTGCAAGTCATCTTACAAAATTTTTATTATTTTTTCAAACTTATGCCTTTTATGTGATATAATGAAATAAACTAAAAAACCATGTGATAAGAGGAGATTGGTAATTCATGAAAAATTATTATGAAATATTAGAAGTAGATATTCATGCTTCTTCAGAAGTAATTGATAAAGCGTTTAAAGTTCTTGCTAAAAAATACCACCCGGATACCCAAGAAGATAGTAAAAAAGAATGGGCGGAAGAACAGTTTAAAATGTTAAATGAAGCATATGAAGTTTTATCTGATGACACAAAACGAGAAGAATATACAAAGGAATTGGAATTTGATAAGGATAGTACCTTAAATTCTCTTATGTTAAAAAATGCTGATTTAGAACTTCAAATTGAAGATTTACAAGCTGAATTAGAGACTTTAAGAAATTCCGCAAATCTACACCAAGCACCACCTACATTTCATGCACAAACTACATATCAACCGCCAAAGCAACCTACATATGAACCAGAAATTCCATCTTATTCGTATAGGCAAACTTACACTGAACAACCTGTTTATTATGAATCGGATTATCACCCTATAAAAAGTAAATTAAAAAGTTTCATTGCTTTTTTAGGAACTATTTTTGTTTTAATCATAATTTTTTTTCTTCTTTGGAAAATTCCTTATACACATGACTTATTTGTTAAGTTTTACGAAGAAAATCCGATTATCCGAACGATTGTAAATTTATTCTATCAGTAAAATTTTATATATGTGTTTCCGGTTAATTTATACCCCTAAATGCTATATTCTATCCTAGAAAGGATGGATGAATATGGCACTAGATTATAAGTTAATCGGTTCAAGATTAAAACAAGCTAGACAAAAGAAAAAATTAACACAAGAAAATTTAGCAGAAATGTTAGATGTTTCTATCGCATTTTTAAGTCGTGTTGAATGTGGAAGTCTTGATATTAGTTTAAAAAGATTATCTCAAATATGTGAGATACTAGGCGTAACCGAAGGTGCAATTTTAAATGGCACTTCTACTACCTCTCATAACTACTTAAATGAGGACTTTGTTTCTTTACTTAAAAATTGTCCACCAGAAAAAGTAAAGCTAATTTATAAGCTTGCCAAAGCTGTTGTAGAAGAATAACAATTAGTTTGTTTAAGGAGAAAGTGTGTATCCTAAAACAGGAAGCTCGAACTAAAAAGTCCAGTGAAAAATCGCTGGACTTTTTATATTTAAAAGCTTGAAAAAGTATATTTTCTAACCATAACTAAGTGTATAAAAAAGTCTTGTATAGCTTCGTTTTACTACATTTAGTTTACTCTTACTCCTCCTCACGAATTACATGTTTACATTCATAGTAAGTCGCCATGAAGTAGGATCCGTATATGATACCCATTACAACAATGGTTGCAATGATGGATGGTAGTAATTTTTTACTTACTAGTCCTACCATTACGTTAATGGCAAATTGTACTCCAAAGATGGAATGAATGATTGCTAAAATTAATGGCATTATGAAGAAATTTTCGATTTGCCTGAATATGGATTTGTTTATCATTTTTTCATAACAACCATTTTTCTTAGTATGATGTAGCGTTGTTTATAAGTATAAACCCATTTTCTCCCACTTGCCATCGATTAGGGCGACATTAATATTACATTTTTGTAAGGTTTCTTTTATAAGTTTGAATTGATTTGGCTTGTTTTAAAATTGACATAACATTGTATGTGTGCTATAATTACAAAAAAGCAGTATTTATGCTCTTAAACTATTGTTTTGGAGGCATAAAGTAGATGCCTCCATTTTTGTTAGCTAAGGAGGTAGCTTATGAAAGATCTTGTTTGTTCTCATTGTGGTGCAGTTGACTATACGGAATTGCCAAATGGCAATTTACGGTGCAATTATTGTGGCACTGAATATATTCAGTCTTCTACATCTAAAGAAGAAACAATGGAAGATGCTCAAACATTAAAAGATGCTGAACTAAGTGGTATGTGCTGTTCTGACTTAAATTTCATTGTTCATGAAAAGCTTGAAGTTTCAGGAATGAATCACACAATCAACATTTGTACATCTTTAAAAAATGCTGAACATGTTGCAACGTTAAAAGTTTCTGGCATGAATCATTGTATCAATGTTGTATTAACTGATGGTGCAACTTATTCGTCCTCTGGTATGGGGCATACGTTCAAGAAATTTTAACGTTGCAAAGAGATTTGGGTAACACCAAATCTCTTTTCCTGTTTACTTCACATCTCCATAAAATTCCCCATTGGAAATACAATTCTTACCTCTGTTCCTTCTCCTTCTATGGAATTTAGTTCTAGTCCTAGTCCTAGCTTGTCGCATAGCTTCTTACATAAGTATAGCCCAATTCCTGTGGATTTTTTGCCGATTTTTCTTCCGTTTGTGCCAGTGAAACCTTTTTCAAATACCCTTGTTATTTCTCCTTTTTTTATTCCAATTCCATTGTCTTTTAAAGTTAAGATAATATTTTGTTTTCCTTGTTTAGCACTAATTTCTAATTCTAAATTGTGATTTTGTTTTTTGTATTTTACGCTGTTTTGGAGGATTTGGTTTAAGATAAAGGACATCCATTTGCTGTCGGTGTTTACTTCATAGTTTAAATCATGAAGATTTAGTATTGTCTTTTCTGGAATTAAGAGGTTTTTGTTTTTCTTAATGCTATCGTTTACAATCTCTTGTAGTCCTATCTTTTTTATATAGTAATCCTTTTCTACTGTATTACTTCTTGCATAAAACAAGGCTTGTTCAATATAGTTTTCAATTTTTTCTAATTCTTCGCCTATGCTTTTGGTTACTTCATTTTTGTTGTTTTCTATTACCATTTTACCGGCTTGCAATTGGGATTTTAATTTCGTGTATCCATAATTCAATATAATCCTTATATTCTTCCCCGCAAATATTTGTAGAAATTTACTTTTTCTACCATTGTTTTATCTACTTCTTCTAATGTGTTTTTTAAAATCCTGCCCTCTATAAAATTCGGTGTTTTTATAATTTCTGTAATAAGATACTTTTCTTCTAATTCTTCTAAAATATTACTTACCTTTGTATAATAACTTTTTTTCATACCATATTCTATACCAAGCCCAAATACATACATACTTACCATTATAATAGGAATGTAGATTTTAATAAATGTCGCAACTGGATATGGAATTAATAATATTTCACTTGTTATAATTGCAAATAGCAATAAAGCAATTGACAACGACTTGTCTTTTATAAAACTTCGTATATTCATAAAACCCCTTTCCTTTCTTGTTCCATCTTATTGTTTTCTTTTCAATATATAGCCCTGTCCTCTTTTGGTTTCAATCAATTCTTTCAAATTGACCTCTTCTAACTTATTTCGTAATCTTGTAATATTAACTGTTAACGTATTATCATCAATAAAGCTCTCGTCCTCCCATAAACACTCCATAATTTCTTCTCTTGATACAATCTTATCTCGGTTTTGCACAAAATACGTTAAAATCTTATATTCATTTTTCGTTAGCTCAATGGAAATACCATCTTTTTCTATAGTACTTTTGGCCGTATTTAAGACAAAATCCTTAGCATCGATTTTTTCATTTCTTTCTCCTAGCATATTCGACCTTCTTAACAAAGAAGCAATTTTCGCAAGAAGAATTTGTATATTAAAGGGCTTGGTAATATAATGGTCTGCCCCATAATTAAGCGAAATCAGTTCATCTAATTCACTATCTCGGCTAGTTATCATAATAATTGGCATATCCGATTGTTTGCGAATTTCCTTACAAATATACTCTCCGTCGGTACCTGGAAGATTAATATCAAGTAACAACAAATCTGGATTTATTTTCAAAATATCTTGTATCGTATTCTCAAACTGTTGCAACCCTTTTGCTTGAAACCCATTTTTATTTAAAAATATCTCCAACTCCTTAAGTAGCTTTTCATCATCTTCTACAATTAGTATTGTTTGCATTCTATCTTCCCTCCTTTATGCATTATACCATAAATTTGCAAAAAACAACCTTACGATTTTGTAAGGTTGCTTATTTATTCTTTTCTATCTCGATAAATAAATATAATTATTTTTTCACTCTCTCCATTCATTTCAGTTTCTTATTTTTGCTATGTAACTACTTCCTAAAATATTTTTACAAAATGTAAGTATGTCAATGATGTGAAACAAATTAATATGTTATTCTCGTAATATATTGAATTTGTTTCTTTTTATGCACACATTAATTCTGATCTTTTTTCTTTTGGTGTTAAATATCCTAATACTGCCATTGGTATTCTATTAGACCTCTTTAAGTATGCTGCTCCTTGCTTCCTTAAATCTTCTAAACTATAGAATGTTAGCCAACTGTAAAATCTTTCATTATCATTCCTATGACTTCTTTCTACTTTTCCATTGTGCTCGGGAGTTCTTGCTCTTATTTTATGATGCTTTATTTTTAACTCATTTAACATTTTATCCATTGGATGTATTTTCTTTATTTCTACATGCTTCATCTATACATAGTTTATATCTCCACACTTTCTATACATTTCTACTGCATATATTCTTGTTTTTATTTCATGTGGCAAATATCTCTTTGTATTTTTTGGATTTTGTGTTATACTGTTATTCTTAAGTGATTCAAGTCCTTTCGTATAATTTGTTTTCGCAAATTCAATTATACTACTTGAATCACTTTTTTCTATACTATTTTTGTTTCACATCAATTGTATCACTACACTACTTCCTAAAATATTTTTATAAATGGTAAAATTAAATTACCGGTTTTGGATAAATAAAAAGACACA
>CANSMW010000027.1 GCA_947648215.1 uncultured Clostridium sp.
ATCTGTTCTTAATTTATATGAAAATACATCACTCTATATAGTTCACGGATTCGGAAAATTATCTTATATCTCTCTTCTTCCTTCTAATGCCTTGGTTAGGGTGATTTCGTCTGTATATTCTAGGTCGCCTCCTACTGGGATTCCGTGTGCTATTCTGGTTACGGTAATTCCTAGTGGTTTTACGAGTTTGGAGATGTACATGGCTGTTGCTTCTCCTTCTACTCTTGGATTGGTGGCTAGTATTAATTCTTTTACGGTTTCTGGGTTTAGTCTTGCTAGTAGTTCTTTTAGTTTGATGTCGTCTGGTCCTACTCCATTCATTGGAGAGATGGAGCCGTGTAGTACGTGGTAGACGCCTTTAAATTCATGGGTTTTTTCCATGGCGATGATGTCTTTTACGTCTTCTACGACACAGATAATGCTTTCATCTCTTTTTTGATTGGCACAAATGGGACATGGGTCGGTGTCAGATATGTTGTAGCATTTGGAGCAGTATTTTAGATTTTGTTTGGCGGTGATAATGGAGTTTATGAATTCTTGTACTTCGGTTTCGTTTAAGTCTAGCATGTAGAAGGCTAGTCTTACTGCTGTTTTATGCCCAATGCTTGGTAATTTTTCAAAACTTTCTACTAATTTTTCAATGGAGGGTGAATAGATTGACATGGTTTTCTCCTTTTTTCGTTTTGTAGGGGCAATTAAAATTGCCCCTACATTTTTTATTGATTTCTTTTGTATAATTCTTCTAAGTTATAATTTTGTCTTTCTTTTTCGGTAAAGATGTGAACAACCACATCTCCGTAATCCATTAAAATCCACTCCGTGTTATAACCTTCTATTTTATTTGGGTAAATGTCTTGTTTTTTTAGTTCTACTTCTACATTGTCTGCTAGGGCTTTTATATGGGTATTTGATGTTCCGCTTGCTAGGATAAAATAGTCGGCTAGTGTGCTTTGTTCTTTAATGTCTAGTGTGTTTAAATCAATTGCTTTTTTGTCTTCTAATAACTTTATAATTTTATTTACGAATTCCATAATTTTCTCTCCTTTCCTGTTGTATAAATCTATGTCTACCTGTTTTGCATAATGAAAATTTAATTATCTTTATGTTTTCTTTTTCTTATTATTTATAGTCTTTTCCTAATGTAATGGTATAGTCTACTTGTGAGTTGTTGTATTTTTTACTGATGGTACCTGCTTTTAGGTCTTGTTTTAATTTTTTTGATGTTTTATCATCTTGGTTGCTTCGGTTGATGATGGTTGTTTTGGTCGTTGTTTTTGTATTGCCTTTTTTTACAATTTCGTATCCTTTTTGTTCTAATCTTTCTACTGCTTTTGTTAGATTTTTTTCGTTTCCACTTCCATTTAGTAATTCAATTTTTATTTTGGCCTCTTCCTTACTAGAAGTGCCTGTAATCGTATTTCCTATGGTGTTTGTATTGGTTTCGTTTTCGTCTTCTTCTACTTCTCTTTCTTCTACAAATAGTTCTTTTACCAAGGATTTGATTTGTTTTACATTTGGTGTGTATATCCATACTTTGTTTGCAAGTTCTGCTTCTCCTGGTAAGGTTGCGGTTTTTAAGTCTTCTGGGTTAAAATTAACAGCATAAGGAAGATAGTCTTTTACGGTGTCGAATGTCATATTGGTGGTAATATTTTTAAACCCAATTTCTGCAATTTGTATTAATTTAAATAGGTTTTCTGGTCTTACGGTTTGTTTCATTACTTGGGTAATGAATTCTCTTTGGGTTCTCATTCTTCCAATATCATTGTCTCCATATTCCGAAGGATAGGTGCTAAAGTCATTACTATGCCTAAAGCGAACTAATCCTTCTGCTTGTTTTCCATCTAGTTTTTGGACTCCAGCTTTTAGATGAATGTATAGGTCTTGGGTTGGGTCATCATAGTCCATATCAATTGGTACATCAAAAGTAACTCCCCCTAAGGCATCTACTAATTGTACTAGGGCTTTTGTGTCGATGACTAGGTAATTGTCGATTTCTAGTTCGGTTAGGTTTTCAATGTGTTCTACCATTCCTTCAATGTTTTCGCCGTTTCGATAAACGGCATTGATTTTGTAACTTGCAGAGGCTTTGGTTTTGTCTTTTCCTACATAGGTGTCTCTTGGAATAGATAGAATAGAGGCTTTTTGCGTTTTTGGGTTGTAGGAACATACCATGATGGTATCGGCTAATTTATATTCTTCTTCTCCACTAATTCCTACTAACATAAAATGAATTGGGTCTAGGTCTTTTAGGGTATTTTCGTCATGCCCTAATGCCGTTGCCATGAAGCCTTGTAATCCACCACCGTTTTTGGATACACGGTAAGCGAAATAACAACCATAGGAAATGCCTGCAAGAATTAATACAATCACAAGGATTTTAAAGATTTTCCATGCTACACTCTTTTTTCTTCTTTCCTTTTTTTCTTGTTTTCTTCTTCTTTTTTCTTCTTTTTTATCTTGACGTTTTTGCCCTTTTAATTCTCTTTTATTTCTTGGGCTCTGATTTTGCTTTTCTCTCATTTCCCCGTTTTCCCTCTTCGTTCTTGACTTTCTTCCTTGTGCACTCGTTTCCTCCTGCCCTTCTTGTCTTCTACTTATTTTTCCACTTTGTTTCGTAATATATGCATCGTTTTCTATATTTCTTTTCGTTTTTTTATTTTGTGGAGTACTGTGGATATTGTTCTCTACCATTTTTTTCGTTGTTCTTCTGTTTTGTGAGTTAGTATAGTCGTCATTTTCTCTAATCCTTTTTGCTGTTTTTCTAGTTGGTGAATTCGTTTCTACCTTTTTTTTTGTTGTTTTTCTAGCTTGTGGGTCAATATGGGTATCTGTTCTGGTTTTTCTTTTATTTTGTGAGTCGATGCGGGCATCGCCCCCTACTTTTTTTTGAGATTGTTTTTGGGTTGCTCTTTGCACTTGCATGGTCATTTCTTCAATTCTTTTTGCCCCTCTTTTTGTCCTTGTTGCTCTAGCAGGTGAACTAAAAAAATCCATATCTTCGTCTCTTCTTGTTACTTTTTGTCTATTATTTGGTTTATTTCCTTCTTCTGTTCCTTCTTTTTTCATGGTTTCACTCCCTATTCCTTCTTGTACTTTTTTAGTATAGCAAATATCCTACAAAATATCAACTCATCCGACAAGAAAAACAAAATCTTCATTTTATCTTAAGTTTTTCTTTTCCTCTATTCCGTGATTTTTGTGTTTTTGTTCCGTTAGTTTTAATATCAATTTAAGACCCCTCAAGCAGGCGTGAGCGTGACTGGGGGGTTCTCATTCGTTTTATTAGAAAAATAAAATTAATATAATATTGTAGTTGTATAAGAATTTGGTAATAAGGGTATGGTCGATTTGTTCTAGAATGGCGGTTTGTCCTACCATTGGTAGTATGACACTTGCTATGGCTAGGATGGCGTATAGGATTACCAGTCCTCTTAAAATACCGTATAGGAGTCCTCCAATTTCGTTAAATTGTTTGACGATTGGTAGTTCGGATAGGGCTTCTAGTAGGACTTTGGCAAATAGTAATAGTAATCTGGTTACTGTGAATATGACAATCATGGTAATGATTTGGATGATGCTTGTAGTTAGGTTTTTGGCTACCATTTCGGCTACATTTTCTTTTGCTTGTTTTACAGTGGTTTCAATTCCGTCGTTTATGTAGTCTACTACCATTCCCGGTAATTCGGTTTCTTCTTTTTCTATTTTTTGTCCTTCTTCTATGTTTGTTCCTGATAGTTTTTCGTAGATAGTGGCTTCAATTTTGTCATCCCATGTGGTGTTTTCTATGATGAGACTTGCTACTGGCTTGTATAAAATTAGAGTAATTAAAATAGCAATGATAAACGCTACTATTTTGAAAATCACTCCAATAAGCCCTTGTTTGTAGCCAAGAAATATGCTAAGTGCTAAAATAGCAATTACAATTAAATCAAAAATCATGGTGTTTCTCCTTTCATATTCAAACTTTAATTAATACCATAAAGGCCCCTTTACTTAAGGGGGCTGTCGCCGACAGGCGACTGGGGGTTCTATAAATTCACTACATCAATTCGGTCTTTGTATAAGATTCCTGCAATTTTGTCACCTAATAGAATGTCTTTTACTTCTTTTCCTGAGGTGTATTTTCTGGTTAGCCATCCATTGGTGGTGATAAATTGAATTTCGCTTCCTAGGTTTAGGGCTATGTTGTTTCCATGTGTTTTGATATCTTTTACGGTTCCTTCGGCGATGTATAGGTTTTCTTTTTCGGTGGTGATGCTTTTTATGGTTACTTGGGTGTTGCTGTTTAGAAATCCTCCATTTTTTTCGATGGTGTACATAGCGTATCCGTCTAGTTTGACGCTAGCAAAGGTGACGTTTTCTCCGCTAAAGGATATAATTTGTTCATTTTGGTCTTGGTAAATGCTTCTAATTTCGTTGTCATACATGCAGGCTAAGTGGTTTTTCCCTTCGTATTCGACGTTTTTTATGAGTTGGTCTCCCGTTACTTGGTAGGTTTCGATTACGGAATTGGTCGGGTCGGTTTGTGCTTTTTCAATGGAGATGATTTTGACACTGGATTGAATGAGGGTTCCACTGGTGTTTATTTCTGCAATGGCAAGTTGCCTGTTGTCTCTTGATATGCTGCAATCGATACAGGTAGTCTTGGATAGGTAGGTTTTAAAGATTTCTTTTCCGTGAAGCGTTATAGACAATTACGATGTTTTTGTAACTTCCTCCTGTTACGATAACAGATACATATCCATTTCGGTTGACATTGATCTTTTGTATTTGTCCTTCGATTTCTTTTTGCCAAGAAATACTGCCGTTTTCAATCTGATATAGGTTTTGTCCATTTTTTTGCCCTACCATAAGATAACGTCCATTTGAAGCATATAATGCATCGCTTACGCCTACTTCGATTTCATATTCTTTTTTTCCGAGAGGCAGTATAAATGCTCATTTGGTGTTTATCTAGTACCGTAATATATTGGTCAAAAGCATATACACTTGGGTTTTCTAAATCGGTAATATCAATACGGCTTGCATTATTTTCGGTAATTTCTTTTCTGAAAATATAACGGTCAAAAAAGGTTCTTACATTTCGGTTTCCAATATAAAACCCTATGGATAATATAATAATAGCGGTTAGTGCGATACTAATTCCCATTGCGATTTTCTTCTTTTTTTCAATATCTAGCGTGATTTGCATTTTCTCCTCCCTTCTTCTTTTGTTATATCAGTTTTTGTGCTTTTTTTCAAGTTTTTTTCCGTTTTTTTAAGATTAAAATCATTTGCAATAGCCCTAACAGTCCACAAATAGGATAAAGTAGATTAACCAGTGTACTAAATCCTATTTTCGAAACCAAAAAAGCCATACCACATAGGAGGATTACTTTTGTTTTATATTGTTTTTCGTTTGTTTTGTATTTCTCCAAAAACCCATATCCTGCTGATATGGCTGATGTATAAATCGAGGCTAAAATAACAATTCCAAATAGAATTTGATAGTTTTTGTTCATTTGTCCTGCTATGTAAATGGTGGGAAGTTCTATTTTGTTCATGTCGATATCGATGGTTTGAAGTAGTGCAAAAATGCTTAGGGCAAGAAGGGTTAGTAGGATAATACATACGACCGATATGATGGTAATGTCTGTTTGTTTCTTGATACATTTACTAAGGGATAATAGCATGGGAATTAATACGATGCTATTGTAACTTGTATAGATGATTGCTTTTGCCATAGCTTCGATCATTGTTCCTTTACTTACGGAATAAAGGGGTAGCGAAATGGCATTTTGGTTTTTATAGGTTAGAAAAACAATTGCCAAAACGAGAATGGGTACTAATAGCGTATTTACTTTCATGAGTGTTTCGATGTTTCCCATAAATATTTTGTAACATAATAGGAGGATAATCCCTGTACCTATGTAGGTAGGTATTTGCCATTCTTGTAAAAAATAGGCACTAAATCCTGCTATCATAACATAAAAGGAAATGAGTAAAAAGATATTCATAATAATTTGTATGACACTTTTGATTGTTTTACTTACTTGAAAACTATTAATAAACTGTTCATAATTTTGAATGTCTTCTTGTTTGCTAAGGGTAAAAATTTTGTAGATAAGAATTCCCATTAAAGTAGAAGAAACAAAAATCCCTACCATTCCTGCGGTTTGATATTTTCCAAAAAATAGGTAAATTTCTTGCCCGTGATGCAAATCCTGCTCCAATAATGGTGCCAATAATAACAAAAATGATTTTTGCAATTTGTTTCATGAAAAACCTCCCATAGTTTATCTTATGAGAGGTTTTTCTTAAATATTATCTTTTCTTTCTACGTAAATGCCATATTACCATTCCCAATATCAAAATACTAAGTGGATATAACATGATGATACTTCGGATGATATTGTGTCCTGTAAAATTTGGTGTGTATTGTACGGCTCCTATGTTTTTCCTTATGGAAATGGTTGCTTCTTTTTTGGTAAGTTCTGCTAGGGTATTTAGGAAGTAATCTTTGTTGTTATAAAATTCGATTGGTGATACTTGTGTGTTTTGTATGGTAATTGGGTAATCGGCTAAAAAGAAGTTATTGGATATGGCATATAGGATTGCTTTTGGTGCGTTTTCTTCTTCTGATACTTGTTTTTCTAAACTTACTCCTAGTATGAATTTTCCCTCTTCATCTGAGTCAATTTTTCCGGTTGTTTGTATTTTCAATTTCGGTTCGAAAAAGGGCTTTGTTAGAAGTTGTTAAAATAATTTGTGGTATGATGTTTCTTTGTTCTAGTTCTTCATCACTAAGTAGGCTTATTTTAGTAGCATTTACCAGCAAAATTCCACCATTTCTTGCGATATTTTGAGTAGCATTGGTGGTAGCCATATTTGGTATCACATAATTTGGTGATTGTAGCGCCATTTTATCTATATCTTGTTCTAAGATGATACCATTTTGGAAGGTAAGCCCAAATTGGTCTAATAGTTTTTGTAAGTTTGGAAAAGCTTCTTTGGTAACCAATGGATCACTTAAATACAGTAATTTTCCTCCTTTTTTGATGTATTCTTCTAATAGGTTTACCTCTTCTTCTAAAAAGTCTTTTTGAGGACTTTGTATGATAATGGCATCTACTTGTTTTGGTATGTCTTTGGTAACTAGTAAGTCTAGGTTGTTGACTTCATAGTTTTCATTTTGCAAATAACGTTCTAATAAGGTTTGCTCTTGTTTTATGTTGTATTCTCCATGTCCTGTTAAGAAATATACATGTGTTTTTTCTTTCGTGGTTACATTAACAATAGCATTGGTTATTTTTTCTTCGGAGATGTCAATTTGTTCACTTGTCACATAATCATAAGTGTATAAATCTTCTAGTTCTATTTTTTGTTTTTGTTCATTGGTTTGAACAAAAATGCCTTGTGTTTGTTCTGTTATGGCATATTTTTCTTTTAGGTCTACTCTTTTATTGATGTCTTCTATGATTTCTAATTTGATGTGTTCATTGGTTTTGGTGTATTGTTTTATTAAATCCTTTACCGAGGATTCTTCTCCTAATCCCACAATATAGATGGTTACATCGGTTTGTATGTCTTTTATTTTTTGTTTTGATGTATCTGATAGGGTAAATAATTTGTTTTTGGTTATGTCCATATCTGGTATTCCAATTTTTCGTAAGGTAAGGTTGCTTGCAAAAAATAGTAAAAATACGGTGATTAGGATACATATGGTGGTGATGTTTTGCTTTTTTTGATTGTTTCGTTTTTGTAATACCAAAATGGTAAGAAATACAAATACAAAGGTAAAACTGATATAATTAAAGATTTCCGTAAGAGAAATCAGTCCTGCTGGAAATTTTTCAAACAGATTGATTAGGGATAGGGGTAAGAAGATATCGCTAAAACTTGGTAGAAACCAAGTGATGATAAAAAAGGCGGTGGTGATTACTCCTGCTACAATTTGGTTTTCTGTTATACTTGAAGCAAACATTCCAAAGGAAAGATATGCCATGCTTAGTAGAAAGAACCCTAATATGGTACCAAATATGGTTGGTAAATATAGGTTTCCTAAAAAGCTTAGTATGATTAAATACATAAGAGTACCAATTTCGGAAATAGCAATTACCAGCATACCAGAAATGAGTTTTCCTAATACTAGGCTTACTTTGCTAATCGGAGCAGTATATAATAAGGTTTCTGTGCCTAATTTTCGCTCTTCTGCAAACATTCGCATTGTCAAAATTGGTATCATAAAGGTTAGAACTGTGCTAAGTGAATAAAACATGTTTTCAAATTGTAGACTTCCATAATTAATAATATCTATGTAAAAAAATAGGCTTGCCATTCCCAAAAATAACCCAATAAATACATATGCAATTGGGGATAAAAAATAGGTTTTTACTTCTTTTTTGATAATAGCCCACATGGTTTAGTTTTCCTCCTCTTTGTTTTTGGTAATTAGTTCTATAAATGCCTCTTCTAAACTAACTTCTGTTTTCTTTAGTTCAAATATGGTCATTTGCTCTTTGGCATATTTTGAAAAAAGTTCTTTTCGGATGTCTTTGTCTTTTTTGCTTATGATGTTATATTCTTTGGTTCCATCTTCGTTGTCTTTGATAAATTCTATTGTTTCTATCCCTGAAATGGTTTTGGCAAGGTTTTCTATTTTTTCTTTCTCGCCTTCAATGGTTAGTTTGATAATGGTTTCTTTTTTTACTTTGTTTTCTAAATTTTCTGGTGTATCGATTGTGATTAATTTTCCTTGGTTTAAGATGATTACTTTTTTACATAGTTTGCTTACTTCAGATAAAATGTGGGAACTTAAAATAATGGTGTGGTTTTTTCCTAAGTTCCTAATTACTTCTCGAATTTGAGTAATTTGTTTTGGGTCAAGTCCTACGGTTGGTTCATCTAAAATAAGAATTTTAGGATTAGAAACAAGGGCTCCTGCTAAGCTTACTCGTTGTTTATATCCTCTTGATAAATTTCGGATTAGTTTGTTTTGTACTTCGTTTAAATCCGTTTTTGTAATGGCTTCTTGAATATTGTTTTGCTTTTCTTTTGAGGGTACTTTTTTTAGGTCTGCCATAAACCCAATAAATTCTTTTACCGTTAGGTCTTTATAGAGAGGAATTCCTTCTGGCATGTAGCCAATTTGTACTTTTGCATTTTTGGGGTCTTTTAATAAATCATATCCACAAATTTGGATTTCGCCTTCGCTTGGTTCGATAAGTCCTGTTAATAGGTTCATCGTGGTGCTTTTCCCTGCACCATTTGGGCCAAGAAGTCCTACCGTTTCTCCTTCTTTTATATGAAAGCATAGGTTATTTACTGCTACTTGGTCACCATATGCTTTGGTTACATGGTTTACTTTTATCAATTTTGCTTCCTCCTGTTTTTGTTCTCATAGTATCATTTCTTGTTTGCAATTTCAATTCTTTTTTATGAGTTCACAAAAAATTTACAATCCTACGGCTGTCTGGTTTTGACGTTTTTTGTCTTTTCTCATATTTGGTGCTTTTTAGGAATATGTATGAATAACTTAAGAAGGGAGGATTCTAACATGATTTCCTTATGTTTTCTTGCTTTTTTCCTTATTTTTGTATCAGAACTCGGAGATAAGACACAACTTTTGGTGTTGTCGTTTTCTTCAAAGTTAAAGAGTTATTGCATTTTACTTGGAGTGGCTTTAGGCTCCTTTTTTAGCCATGGTGTTGCTATTTTATTTGGTGGTGCTCTTGGAAATCTTCATAATCCCGTCATCCATACTTTATTACAGTTTGTTACCTATCTTTCTTTTGTGTTTTTCGGTCTTTTGACCTTACTAAAAAAGGAAGCACCTGAAAATACGCCTTCTTCTGAAGTTGGCTTTTTACATCGACTTTCTCAATTGCCCCTTGGCTATGTTCTTATGATTGCTAGTAGTATTGCTGTGGGTGAGTTTGGAGATAAAACCTTTCTTGCTTCTTTAGGGCTTGGAATTAGTTACCCAGATGCCAAGTTATGGTTGGTGCTTGGTGCTATTTTGGGAATGGTAGTAAGTGACGGGATAGCCATTTTGTTTGGAAAATGGCTATCCCACAAGTTTTCCGAAAACACCATGAAGGTGTTATCTGGTGGGTTGTTTTTGCTTTTTCGGCATGGCTCGGGTTTGTTTCGTTTTTTATAGGGCTGTAACATAGTTAGTCTACAAATTTGCAAATTTGGGTGTTTCATTGTATAATAGTGGAAACTAAGTTTAAAGGAGATTAACATGACTAGTAAACAAAGAGCGTATTTACGAGGACTGGCAAATCCGTTGACTGCTATTTTGCAGGTTGGGAAAAATGGGTTGAATGATAATTTAATAAAACAGGTAGAGGATGCTTTAGAGGCTCGTGAGCTGATTAAGTTGTCGGTTTTGGAAACGGCACCTGAGGATAATCGTACTATTGCTGAAACGCTTGCTTCTTCTACGAATTCTGTTTTGGTACAAGTGGTTGGCAATAAGATTACCTTATATCGTGCCAAAAAGAAAAACCCAAAAATCCAGTTACCAGAAGGAAGATAGAGTATGATATATCGAAATAGAGAAAAAATGAAACAAATTTCTTTAACGAAAACGAATTATGCGGTGTTAATTGATTTTGATAAAACGATGACGACAATGGATAGTGATGATTCTTGGACAGTAATTCAAAATCCGAATTTTTTAAATCCGGATTTATCGATAATGTCCAATAAACTTGCTAAAAAATATTGCCCAATTGAAATGGATTACCATATGCCAAAGGAAGAAAAATTTTCCCATATGGTGGATTGGTATACACAGGTTTTGGATTTGTATTATGAGTATGGCTTAACAGAGGATACGTTAATTTCTTGCGTAAAATCTGGTAATCTAACTTTGCGTAGTGGTTTAACGGATTTTTTGTTTTCTTTGTACCAAGCTCATGTGCCTGTTGTTATTTTATCGGCTGGTATTGGGAATGTAATTAGGGAAGTTTTGGCTCTACATAATTGTTTGTATGATAATATCTACATTATGAGTAATTTTCTTACTTTTGAAAAGAATCGACTTTTGCCATTTTCCAGCCCCATTATTCATACTTGCAATAAAACCTTATCGGCTTTGCCTACTACAGTTACACAAAAACTAAACCAAAAAGAATATTTTCTGCTATTCGGTGATTTTATTGAGGACATTCACATGGTACCAAAAGAAGATTTACGAAAAACTCTAAGTTTTGGTTTTTTAGAAAAAAAGGTAACAGAAAATTTAAGACAATATCAAAATTCCTTTGACATTGTCTTAACTGATAACACCTCTTTTTATGAGGTACAAGATATGCTTGATTCCCTTACGGAAGACGAGGATTCGAAAAACCTCTAATCCTCGTTTAATCTGTTTCATGGTTATATATTAGGACTTCTTCTAAATCCTCATCCTCTAATAAAGACCCCTTTATACTACCTGTTGTAACTATGTCTACTTGCTTTTCCAGTGCCTCTTCTAGTGCAATTTTTACTTCTGCTAATTTAAAGCCTTCTGCAACATCTTCCGTTCTTACTAAAATATCAATATCACTGTCTTTTCTTTGTTTCTTTTTAACATATGACCCAAATATCCATACATACATCAAATTATATTTTTTCGCAATTGGATGTATCTTTTTTCCTATTTTTTCTAACTCAGACATTCTACCACCTCATTTTAAAATACTATTACAAAAAATTTTTATCTTTTCTATTTCCTTGTCTGCTACATTCCACAAAATGACCTTATCTATGGTACAACAATATCTCTCATTCCTGCTATGTTTCTCCATGGTATTTCTGTATGCTTTTTTCTAAAGTCATCTGGAAGTCTTTTTACTAATTCACCTATTTGCGTAACTGGTGTTAATATTGCATTTTGATATATCGTATTTTCTTCAAACTTTTCATAGTCATTTCCGAAATGCTCTTCTGTGTCTTCTATTATATTGCAATGTTTTATTATGGCTAATAATATCTTTTTGGTTCTTTCCTCTATCATTCCTATGTTCCTCCTCTTCTTTCTTTATTTTACCATAAAGGATAAGTAACTTTCAACTTAATTACTTGCCCTATTTATTTATATTATGGTACATAAAATTCTAATGATTCTTTAAGGCTTGTTGATTTTACAATGTCATTTTCATCAAAATAAACAAATAATGCGTAATAATAAGTTTTTCTCCATAAATCATAACGATTTACAAATCTAACCTCTCTATGTAAAGTTCCTGCATCATATAAATACACATTTTCTGATTTTTCTATTTTTCCTGGTTTTCCTAATTTGTTTTCAACTTCTTCTTTTGACAAACCTATCATACTTTTGCTATTATTTATTCCTCGCATTTTAGAATAATTTTTACCTGGTTCATCAATAAATTTTATCAATGTTACAAATAATAAAAAAGCAATAAGTAAAATATTAATAGCTATCAAAATTCTCGAAATGATATCTATTGATTTTCTCGTTAATACAAATATTATACTTGAAAGAACCAAAATAAATGGTCCTACATATATCATAACTATAATTAATAGTAATACTAAGAGTCCAAAACTTGTAAGTAATGTTCCAAACATTATTATTTCTCCCTACTTATCGTAATTTATCATTATTATTTTGTAATAACTGGTTTTCCTGTACTATCCATTAAAACTGTCATTCCACCAGAATATCCTGATGCTTTATAAATATAATTAACTCCTGTTTCCTTATCTACCCAAATTTCGATTACATTTGCAACTCCTTGTGAATAAACTTTTCAAATCTTTCCTCTTTTTTTGACATAATAAACTTTCCTTTCATATTTAATTTCAAACTACAACCTTATACTTTAGCGATTACTTTTATAATCAATATTGGCTAATTTGGCTTGTTTACACAAGTCTTTTGTTTGTATTTTGTATTGTTTTCCATCTTTTATTGTATAAGTTCCACATTGCCTAAATTCAAAATTTACATTTTTTCTTATACATTGCTCTCTAATATCTAATACCCATTCATAATTAAATGGTCTAGCATTTATATCTGATTCTCCACCAACAACTACTAATTCAATATTATCAAGATATTTTTCAATGTCTATTTTCTCTAATAATGGCTGTGCTGTAATACATTTATGTTTTATTGGTAAATCTTTGAAAATTGATAATTTATAATCTGCATTTTTTTGATTTTCAATAGTACAACATACAACTATATTATCGTATCCATCTTCCCAGTCATCTGGAATACATTTCATAAATCTATCAATTCTTTTTGTTAGAAATAAAAAAGTACAGTCCTGTCTCTCCTTAATCATTTTCCAACAGTCATTTCTCCACTCATCTGCTTCTTCAATAAGAAAATCTGTAGAAAAGCATAGATAGACAATTCCAGATTTCATTTTATAATTGCCATTTTTTAATTTTTCTATTGGCTTTTCAAAGTCTTTTGTTTTTACTATTTCATTTGTATCAACATTTCTTTTGAAATCTCCTTTATGAATATAGCAATGTAAACAGCCATCACTACATTTTTTACAACCTCGCCAAGCATTCCACATTGCCATGTTTATACCACCTTAAAATTTTGATTTATCCTCACAATATACTAAATACACTGTAATTTTACCTTAATTTCTATTTTGTATTTCGATTATATCACAAAGGGCAAGTAATTTTCAACTTAATTACTTGCCCTATATATTGTAATTTTGTGTTTAACTTTAAATTTCTTTATTTAGGAAGTCCTAAATAGATTGCAAAAAGAACAAATACTATTCCAAGTGCAATTAAAATTATATGCCAACGATTACTCTTTCTACGATAAATTCCAAAACCAATAGAAAATATCCCCAACAACATTGATATGATCATTGCAAAAAATCCCATTTTATTTCCTCCTTTCAAGATGAATTACTCTATCATAGCGATTTGCCATTTCCAAATCGTGAGTTACAGTAATAATAGTTGTATTAAATTCTTTGTTCATTTTAAAAAGCAAGTTTACAATTCTTTCTCTATTCTCCACATCAAGAGATGCCGTAGGTTCATCTGCTAAAATAATTTGAGGCTTCATAATTATTCCTCTTGCAAATACTGCTCTAGCTTTTTCTCCACCAGAACATTCAAGTGGTTTCTTTTTTAATATAGATTTAATATCAATTGCATTAATTACATTTTCAAATTCTTCTTGCTCAAATTCTTTTTTCCTAGTTTCTGCATAAAGTAAAGGTAGTTTGATATTATCTTCAATTGTCAAAGAATTGATTAGTGCTGACTCTTGAAGAACAAAACCAATTTTTTGATTTCTCCATTGTGCTAACTCACTTGTATATAAACTATTAGTTCTCGAATCAAAAAGAGTATATTCACCATTATAATCTCTATCTAACAATCCAATAATATTAAGCAATGAGCTTTTTCCTACTCCAGATTCGCCTACAATAGCAATCTTTTCACCAGCATTAACTTCAAGATTAAAATTATTCAAGATTGAGATTTGTAACTTTTTATTCTTATAAATTTTTTCTTTAATTTTTAAATCAATAATTTTCGTCATTGTAACACCCCCAAAGAAATTGGAACTTTTTTGATTTTTCTTAACATATTCTCAACAATAATTATTCCAATAATAATATCTGAAAGAATTACTACCAATAAAGATAGCCAGTCCATTCCTATTAAACCAAATAATCCATAAGTAGCAAAAGTAGAGTCTTTTCTTAACCAACATCCATATCTGTTAAAAGCAGTAATTATAAAAATAACTATAAAATTGATAAATGAAAGTATCCCAAAATAACTATAAAATATTTTTCTCAACTTTGAATAACTTAATCCAACTAACAGATTAATTGTAAAGTCTTTCAACATTAAACGAACACTAACTAATGCATTCCATATAGAAAGACAAGTTATAACTATAAATAAAATAAATGTTGTTATTGCTATAATTTTTAATGAATGTAGATAATATTCATTAAAATAATCATAATTTTCCTGTTGGCTAAAAAAATTAAATTTTAATCCCATATTATCTTTAATAACCTTACTTAAATCTGTTACTTCTTCTTTTGTAGTATTCAGCGTTATAATATCCATAAGACCATTTAATTTAAGATCCATATTTGCATTATTGATAAAAGCCTCATTTACAGGAATAAGAATTGAAAAATTGTAGTATGTCTTGGAGTTTAGAGCATAATAATTAGAATGGTAAGTATTTTGTTTCAAAATCCCCTGAACTTTCAAAGTTACTGGTCGCCCCAAAACAAATTCATCAATTTTTATTGTTGACCCAACAGGATATGTTTTACTTAACCCTTTTCCTATTAAAACAGGGATTTCCCCATCTAATTGGTAATCAAAGTCTAAATCTGTCCCTTGTGAAAGCTCAAATTCATTTAATCTATAATACTGCTCGTTCATATAGCCTAACGATATTTTCATATCATAACTGTTGGGAACAGATACAATAAACCCGTCTGTATAAAACGCATAATTGAAGTTATTATTCAAATAGTCATATACTGCTTGTGTTCCATTTTCACTAATTACTCCCATATCAATATGACTATTTGGATCTAAGTTAGCAGTGTAAACTCCTTCTTGATTTATATATTTCGTTTCTCGATACCCTTGAAAAGTTGATAAAATCGAACGAGTAGCAGTAAAAGTTATATAATTCGCCATACAAAGTAACAAAATCGTACCTATACCAAGTATCGCTTTTCTCAAAAATATTTTTGAAATAATAAACTTAAAAATTTTCATATTTTCGCACCTCCCTTGTACTAATTAGTATGTATATGATAAAAATAAATGTTAAGTAAAAATTGCTAGTTAAATTGAATTTTAAATATACATTTGCTAAAGTTGATAAAAAGCAAACAAATATTAATATCATTAGACAATTCAGTGCATATCGAATTGTGATATTAAATATAGTATCTCCTACAAGCATTTTGCAAAATATTTCTGCTTTTTTTCTGTGCAACATTTGATAATGAAAAACAATCACAACAACTGTAAATATCAGAACGATTATCTCTTGATAATCAGTAAAATTTTTCAAAAATGCCTTTAGAATATAAGAATCCAAATCCATAATCTTTACATAATCGAAAAGCAAATTTAGAAAAAAGCAAAGCATATATGCAGTACATAGTTCTAATACATCTGAAATTCTAAATAAAGACTTTTTCATATTTTACTTTCTCCTTTCTCCAAAAATTATTATACAAAGAATAGTCCGTTGCTACAAGCAATGCTTATTAACATTCAAGATTTTTAACTATAAATTCGTAATTTTTGCTAAAAATAATTTCAATCTTTCTTTCGAGTCAATATAATACCAATAATTGATATAATAAAAATAATTGGTGCTGTCCTAACAAATAACCATTCAAATGACTGAAAAGCAACACCTAAAACAGCATATTCTGGATTATTATAATCCCAATTCAAATAAGGACTATTCAAAAAATATAAAGATATGAAAGTTATAATTGTAATAGCACATAATGAAATAAATAACCAATGAATTATTTTTCTTTTGGCATTATTCCTTTGTAATAGTTGTAAGTTTATTATTTCTAATTTTTCAGAAATTGCTTTTAAATCATCTACTTTTGATTCTGGAATATTTTCCCCTAGCAAAGTGCTTACTGGTGTTTCAAAAACCTCTGATATTGCAACTAACATTTCCGAATCTGGAACTGACAATCCTTTCTCCCATTTAGAAATTGTTTGTCTTACTACATTTAATTTTATAGCAAGTTCTTCTTGTGAAAGTCCTTTTGATTTTCTTATTGATTTAATGTTTTCTTTTAGCATTTTAATTAACTCCTTTCTTTACGAACTATTATATAAAAAATAGTCCGTTGCTACAAGCAATGCTTATTAACATTTAAGATTTATCCCTATAAACTACTGTCTTGTGTTTCAATTATATATATATAGGGCAAGTAATTTTTAATTTAATTACTTGCCCTATTTATTGTAATTTATCTTTTAAAGTAACCTATAATAGTTCCCTTTTGTAAAATATGCCCATTCATTGCTTTCAATAGTTTCTTTTTCATAATATTAGATGATAATTCCAAAGTATTATCTAATGAATATATTGTATATTTATAATTGTGTTTTTGAAACATTGGTGGTTTTGCTCCTGCATATTTATGAAATCCATAGGCAATTCCTTGCATAACATTATCCATATTTCCAACATTTTCTGGAATTACAGAATTTGCCTTTATATTCCAAGCAATCCAATGAGTAAAGTTTTTTATCGGATGACTTAAATCTTCTAAAATTATTACTAAACTTTTTGCTTTATCTGATAAATTTTTAATTCTAAATTCTGGAGATATATTTTTTCCATAACCAGTATATTCTACTGGAATCATATCTCCATTTTTAAAAGTTGTTTCAAATTCTAATTTGTCATATTCCATAAATACACCTAACTTTCAACTTGTAATTTATCTTTTTCTTTTCATAATATTTAAACTATATATTCCTAGTAATATATAAGTTGGTAAAATGATATATAAACTTATATTTGGATAAGTTGTTATTGTTGTAAAACAATATGGTAAGGCACATACATTTATTATAAAATGCAAAATAATTGCTAACCATAAATTGTTAGTTTTCTTATATATTGTTCCAAAATATATTCCCATAGCAATAGTCCATACTACTTTTGTAAGTATAACAAGTAAAGGTTGCCCTAAAACACCAAATATATGTCCTAATCCAAAAATAACAGATGATACAATAATTGCTATAATCGTATTGTTTCTTTTTTTATAGTATAATTTTTCAATAAGATTTAATAATAATCCTCTCACATATAATTCTTCGACTATTGCAACACCTATATAATATATAATTCCTTCAATTAAAACTTTCCAAATTGTTGGATTATAATTAAAAGGTTTTAAGCCAATATAAAATGCTATTCCTGATATAACACCTACAACAATTCCTGCTAGTCCATATTTTTTTAGTCCACTTTTCAACTCTTTTTTATTAAATCCTAATTTCCAATTAGGACAAAGATACTTTAGTGTAAAAAAGGCAATTACTCCAATAATTATAAAATTAAACATCAAAGTCCAATAAAATGGTGTAATATCTAAAATTTCAATATTTATAAATAATGCACTAGGTAGTCCACTTATATCCATAAATGCTAATAATATTGTGAGAATGCCAATTATAATTAATTCTTTCTTTTTCATTTTTACCTACTTTCAAATTGTAATTTTTTATTCTTCTAAAAAATTATTTAACTTGTTATAAAAGTCATCATTATTGAAAATATAATTACAATGTCCTGCTTTTTCTAATATAAACAATTCTGACTTTTTAATATTGTTTGAAATATATTCAACCTCATCTTTTGGAACTAAATCTTTAATACCACCATTAAAAACTAATGTAGGAACAATAATAGAATTTAATTCTTCCTTTGTTATGGTTTTAGATTCATTAAGTAATTTTTCAAATTTTTCGTTGCTCTTTTTTCCAGGATAATATGGTAATCTTTCCATAAATTTTGCATAATTCGGTTTTTTAATAATATTATTTCTTGCAACTCCACTACAGAGAATTAACTTAGATATACTTGTTGGATAATGAATTGCAACATTAAGAGCAACAGTTCCTCCACCACTACATCCTAGTAAATATGGTTTATTAATATTTAATTTTTTTATAAATTCTGCAACATCTTTTGCTGATTCTTCATAGGTTAAATCGCAATTCTTTTCACTTTTACCACAACATCTTCTATCAAAAATATATACTTTATATTTATCTTTTAATTTGTTTGCAATAAATTTCATCAATCCAGTATTAATACTATTAGGATTTAGTAAAATTATCGGTTTGCCATTTCCAATAACTTCATAATGAATTTTTATATTATTTACTTCTATATCCAATTTATAATCTCCTCTACCACTTACTCTTTTGTTAGCATTATATAATAAAAGACAGATAATTTCAACTTATTATCTGCCTCACGAATTGTAATTTTTCGCACTAATTGATTAGTGTATCTTCTATCTTTTTTATATTGCTAATAGTTTGTTCGTGATGACCATAGTATATTTTTGATATATTATGGCTTAATATTTTATTCCAACTATTATTTATCTTTTCATCATTAAATGTTATTGCAGATTTTAAATCGTATAAATCTCCTACAAAAGCACTACCATTATCTAAAATTAGAGAAATACTATCTTCACTATGTCCTGGTGTATATATTATTTCTCCATCTATCCCTAAATCATTTAAAAACTCTCTACTTTGCTCACACGATATAATTACAGGCTCTGTATTTATAGGCTTAAACTGAATATTTTTATCTTTTTGCAAAATTGTATCTGAACTATTAATATAATCTTTTTGAACATCTACTAATAATAGTTTTGTTCCCATATCAATTATATCTTGTGCTATTCCTATGTGGTCTGGGTGGTAATGTGTTATTAAAAGATAATCAATTTTTTCGATATCCAATTCTTTCATTTTTCTATAAAAGGCTTGTAGTGTTCCTGCCCAGTCTGTATCTACTAATATACTACCATTTTTACCTTTTATATAATAACAATTTGTATTTCCATATTTTAATAGTTGTATCATTTCCGTTCCTTTCAAATTGTAATTTACAAATCACATATCATTATATATTCTTGTTCATTTTCATCAACAATTCTAAAACCCACATTTTTATACATCTTTACAGCATAATTATCTTTTTGAACTGCTAATGATGTCTTTTTATAACCTTTATTTTTTAAAAGTTTTAACATAGTTTTCATTAATTCTGTTCCAATGCCTTTGCCTCTATATTCTTCATATAATGAAATTGCAAAAGATGGAGTATTATCATCAATATGCCCATAATCATTCATTATTCTAGTCCAACAAGCACCAACAATTTTATTATTATGTTCTGCTACAAAGCAATTATCATCTTTATAATTGCCAAAGTCTTTTACATATACTTGTAACTTTTCATTATTGATTATTTCTCTTGGTGGCTTTTCCGTTCCTTTTGGAATAAATATTGCCTCATATAAAAAATTATCAAGTATCTTGTATTCATTTTCTTTGAGCTCTCTTATATATAGATTATCCATAATCGTACTCCTAAATTGTAATTGCACTAAACTGCTACCGCAGTGGTCGTTTAGATTTAAAGAGTTGTAACA
>CANSMW010000028.1 GCA_947648215.1 uncultured Clostridium sp.
GAATATTAATCTTAATAGAAATCATCATAAGTAGAAAGACAAAAATAAAGAAATTTGCAATAAAAGACAAGACATTAAAGTATAGGAAATAAGCAAAAAAAGAGGCAGAGCAATCTGCTTCTTTTTAAACCCATTATGTGAAAAAATAATATCAAAAAATCACGAAGAATCTAAATAGTTCATTTAAAGCTTGACAAAAATAAATAAGTTCATATAAACTAGAGTCATAAACAAAAGAAATAGGAACATACTAAAAGAAAAAGAAGAAGGGAGAAAAGAAAGAATGAAAAGAAAAAACAAAGGAATTACCTTGATAGCGCTTGTGATAACGATAATTATTCTACTAATTTTGGCAGCAATCACGATAAACCTAACGGTAGGACAAAGAGGAATATTAAGAAGAGCCGAAGAAGCAGGAAGAAATTACCAAGAAGCAGCCAAAAGAGAAGATGAGGAACTATCAAATTTATGGGCAGAAGCAGAAAATATTTTAACAGGAACTATTAATAGTGAAGAAAATGGACAAACTCCAGTTACTCCAAGTGGAGACAAATATACAATTGTAGATGGAGTACCAGTACCAAAAGGATTTATTCATGTGGAAGGGACAAAAGACGATGGATTTGTAATAAAAGATATTAGTGTAGATAGGGATGGTAATCCAACCGATACAAATGGAAATGAATTTGTATGGATACCATGCTCAGATGATGGCAGGGATGGCAGTATAAAGTATGACCGATATACTCTTTTGAAAGTTTTTTCTGATGGTGGAGTCGATGCGGAGACCAATAGTATGAAAATTGTCCATGCTTGGGGTGATTACTTTGTAGAAGCAATGCCATGCATACAAGGAACGAAAACGGAATTAGATAGTATCAAAAAATATGGAGGTTTTTATATAGGAAGATATGAAGTAGGTGTTCTAGGATATGATGAAGAAGTAAAAACAAGTAATACCAATCATGAAACAGAATGGACAGGATATAGTAATGGTGTAGCAGTAGTACAAAAAGATAAACAAGTATGGAATTATATAACACAAGATAAAGCAAAAATAGTAGCACAAGGAATGTATACAAATAATGATTCAGTAGTAAGTAGATTATGTAGTAGTTATGCATGGGATACAACATTACAATTTATAGAAATAAGAAATGAAGGATTTATTGAGAATCGGTGAGCCGTATCCATTGCATGATGGTGCTAACAACCTAAAACATACAGGTATGGGGGGACAGCCTAGAAACAATATCTATGATATAGCGGGAAATGTCTGGGAGTGGACAAGTGAGTTTTGTGCTTTGGAGGGGAAACCATGTACCCACCGTGCTTACGATTATGATGCAGTAGAGACTCCGGCAATGAGATTGGAGGAGACGAGAGATACGGCTTTGAGTGAGATAGGGTTTAGAGCTACTTTATTTATAGCAGTTTAGTTGTGATTGTGAATGGTTAAATAAGTATTCGTTTTGCTTTGTATTGCTATGTAAATAATATTGGTTAATACCACTACAATGTGGTATTAATTTTTTGTACTAGTACTATTTTTAATAACAATAACATAGAACAAAGAAGAAGTTTTGAATATTTATACAAAGCTTCTAAATAATTCATTTAAGACTTGACAAATGAGTATATGTTAATATAAACTAAAGTCATAAACAAAAGAAATTAGAACATACTAAAAGAAAAAAGAAAGGGAGAAGGAAGAATGAAAAAGCAAAGAAAAGGAATTACACTAATAGCACTTGTCATTACGATAATTATTCTATTAATTTTGGCAGCAATCACGATAAACCTAACGGTAGGACAAAGAGGAATCTTAAGAAGAGCCGAAGAAGCAGGAAGAAATTACCAAGAAGCAGCCAAAAGAGAAGATGAGGAACTATCAAATTTATGGGCAGAAGCAGAAAATATAATAGGAGGAACAACACCCAATCCACCAGAAGGAGGAAGCACTGATCCTGTAATACCAACACAACCAGAACCATCAGAAGAAGTAAAGGCATTAAAGGCAGGAAATTATATCAAATATGATACAGGAGTAACAACAGTAGGAGAGAATGGAGTAATCACATGTAGAGTACTATATCCTGTAGATTCGGAATACGGATTGCAAATTATATCGAACGAGAATGTAGGTTCCGATATTAGCCTAGGAGGAAGTACGTGGGAGGAAGCAAAGGCAAGTTATAATGGAGCAATCGAAAAATTGAATAGTGAAGCAGAGAAATATGTAAACGAAGCATATGCCTATGATGGAAGATGTGTAGGAAGCATTCCAACGATGAAGAATGGAATGTTTGTAGATAAAAATAAAGGAACAGAAGACACAGTACGTCTACCCCTGTTAGGATGGACATCGTATAAACGACCAGAAGGGTGGGAAAGCGATGATACGGGTTGCTTTGGTGGAGACTTGAATGATGTCGTGGATAAAGAGGCGATGGCATCTGCTCGCTTGCCGGATACCCTAGGTCACTTTTGGTTGGCTTCGCGTGAGGTGCAAACAGGTCAAAATGGAAAGTATGGTGGGCAAAGTTTTTTTGTTCATATGATAACAAATCGGTGCTTATGTATATGCTTTGCTTACGGTTTGGGAGTACGGAGGTTGTAACTCAACAATTAGTAAAGCACGGTCTTCGTCCTTGTATTTCTCTAAAATCTGATATCATAAGGATAACAGGAGGAGATGGAACGAGTGAGGCGACTGCATATACGTTAGGAATTTAGTGAATGATAGAGATAGGTAGAAGAGTAAATTACCTATCTTTATTTTTGGCAGTGCTATTTTGTATAAAATAACATAAATAATGAAACAGTAAGAAATTTTTTTTATCCATTGAAAAAAACAAGAAAATGTTATAGAATAATAACGAAAAAGATATTTTTTATATAAAAAACGTCATATCCAATCATAACCTATCACAAAAAGCCGAAAACTTTTTTAAATAGAGTACCAAATATGACAAACTATTCAAAAGATTAAGATTAAAATAGATACGAATATTTAGAAAAGTAAGAGGTGATAGACATGTTTCAAAACATACAAGGACAAGCTCCTAATGATGAATATGGAGAAACAGTTAATAAAAAAGATATGATAAGCCGATTTTTTAAAATGGTAATTAGTCCACAAAAAATTTTAGTTTATATCATTGCATTTATGCTATCTAGTATAGAATGCGTAGGAGGAATTGCGCCATTTGCAATGGCTATACTGGGAGCAAGTATGGCAAACCGTATACCAGTTTTTATTGTTTATATGGTAACGTTACTTGGAACTTTGGTAGGACTAGGAACTGGGAATACACTCAATTATTTACTTACTTCATTAGTGTTTATTGTTCTGACACTAATATGGAAACCCAAAGAAGGATTAGAGTATGAAAATGAAAAGCTAAAACTAGGAAAATACGTATTTCTATCATCTTTTTTAGTACAAGTTTCTAAAATGCTATTTGGAGACTTTTTAGTATATGATTTATTAGTTGGAATTGGAATTTCTATAACTTCTTATATTTTTTATAAAATATTTGCAAATTCCTTAATTGTAATTGAACAATTTGGAAAGAAACGAGCTTTTGCAATTGAAGAAGTAATAGGGGCAAGTATCTTACTTGCTATTTGTGCTTCAAGTTTCCGAACATTTGCAATTTTTGGCTTTGAATTAAGAACGATTCTTAGTATTTTAATAGTATTAGTATTGGGATGGAAAAATGGTGTATTAGTAGGAGCAACAACAGGAATTACCATTGGGACAATTTTGGGACTAATTGGACAAGATAATCCAATGATTATTGCTTCTTATGCCTTATCTGGAATGATTTCTGGAATATTTGCAAGATTTGGGAAATTTGGTGTTATTGTAGGGTTCATTTTAGGAAATGCTATTTTAACTTATGTAACAAATGGAAATACAAATGCTATTATCTATTTTAAAGAAATATTAATTGCATCTTTGGGCTTATTGTTAGTGCCAGCTAATATTCAAATTGATATTGAAGAACTGTTTGGAAAATCAAAATTATTACAAGCAGGTTCTACTGGGAATCTACAAGAAACGAAAGATACAATTTATCGATTAAATAATGTATCTAAAACAATAGCTGATATAGCAGACACTTATAAAGAAGCTGCCACAGCACTGATAGAAGAAGATGAAATTGAAGAAAAGGAGAATCAAAAAATTTTTTTAGAGCAACTTATAGAAAACATAGAAGAATATACTGATAATATTTTGTATGAAGATATAAAAAATTTAGAAAATTCAGAAATGGCACAAGAGATTTTTAAAACATTAATGGAAAACCAAAAGTTAATTAGAAAAGATTTATTGGATATTTTAGCAAGTCATAATAATTACTTAGTAGGTTTTGATAATGAACAAATTAGTACAGATTTAGAAACTCAAATAGAACAGATTGTACAGGTTATTAATGAATCCTATCGTATGAGTAAAGTAAACTTTATATGGAAGCATAAAATAGAAGAAAATAAAAAAACAATGGTAAATCAATTAGATGGAGTTTCAAAAGTGATTTCATCTCTGGCAGAAAATATTCAAAAGGGAGAACAGCAAGCAGAAGAATTTATCATTGAAAAAGAAGAAATTTTAACTCTTGCTAGAGAACGAAATATTGAAATACAAGATATAAAAATACGAAAAGAAAAGACAGGTAGGTATATCATAAATGTTTATGTAGATACATGCTTAGAAGAAAACGATAAAAGAGGTTGTACAGTAAAAATTTTAGAGAAGGTATTATCAAAAGTATTTGAAGAGAAAATTGTATTACAAAAAAATAATTGTGGTCAAAAGCAAGATACGAATCTTTGTATTAACACATATGCCTCACAAGATAATTATACATTACAACTGGGAATTTCTAGAAAAACTAAACAAGATTCTCCAATTTCAGGTGATACTAGTACAAGTCTAAAGCTAGAAGATGGGAAATATCTACTTGCTATTAGTGATGGAATGGGAACTGGACCCAAAGCAAGACAAAGTAGTAAAATTGCGATAAAAATGTTGGAACGTTTATTAAGCAATGGATTTGATAAAGATAGTTCAATAGAGCTTATTAATACTACTTTATCAGCCAATACCTCCGATGAAGATGGCTATGCTACATTAGATGTAGCTATATTGGATTTATATGCAGGAAATATTGAATTTATCAAAAATGGAGCTTGCCCAACCTATATAAAGCAAAATGGAAAAGTACAGATTATAAAAGCATTGTCGTTACCAGCTGGAATTCTGGATAATATAAGCTTGGTGGTATATGATAAAGATATGGAAGATAATGACATTCTTGTTATGTGTTCAGATGGCATTATGGAATCTAATACGGAATACTTGAATAAAGAATTGTGGGTAAGGGACATTTTAGAAAGCATAGGGACAGATAATGTTCAAAAGCTTGCAGATATCATTACAAAAGAGGCTATTGATAATGGCTATGGACAGATTAAAGATGATATGACAATTATTGTTGCTAAAATAGTAAGAAGAATATAATAAATATGAAAAAGAAGAGAATTAAAATATGATATATTAAATTCTCTTCTTTTTGTGTTACATTAATTTCTTCTCTTTCCAAATAAAGATAATACACGTAAGAAAATGTTAATAAAGTCTAAATATAATTCCATAGCACCATAAATATGTAATTTACTTTGGTCTAGGGTTTCATCGTCTTGTAATGCTTTAATTTTGTTCATGTCGTAAGCGGTAATACCAAAAAATACAAATAAGATGACCCAATCAAGTCCGATATCTAACATAGAATTACCAAGCCATAGATTAATAACACTTAAAATAATTCCAACAATTAGAACACCAAATAATAGAGTTTTCCAGCTACTTAAATCTCTGCTTGTTTTGTAACCATAAAGAGCCATACCGCCAAATAAAAGAGCACTTGCTACAAATAACCATACAATTGAATTAAGGTCAAATAAAACAAAAATAGTAGAAAGTGTTACTCCATTTAGCATAGCATACACAAAGAACAAAATTCCTACAACCATGGGAGGCAATTTCTTAAATAAAAAAGAAAATAAAAGCACTACCAAAAGCTCGCCAATTAATAACATTTCCCAATAACCATTAAAAATAATGGAAATAAATAGTCCAGATGAATACGTATACCAAGCAACAATAGCAGTTCCTAATAACCCAAGAAACATCCAAAAAAATGTTCTTGCAATTAAAGAACCTTGTTTTTCTTCTTCCATCGTTTTAACTCCTTTCTTATTTTTCTAGTACTATTATAATACAAAAAGAAAAGAAATACCACTACATAATAAAAAATACTTGATAACCCTTTTTCCAAAGTAAGAATATACTATATTTAGATAGGTGAAAAAGGAGGAAAATATGGAAAACATATTAGAGTTAAAACAAGTAACCAAAAAATATCAGGCAAAAAATGGCGAAATAGAAGCAATTCATGATGTCAGTTTTTCGGTAAAAGAAGGAGAATTTATTAGTATCATTGGACCTAGTGGATGTGGAAAATCCACGCTTTTATCGATTATTGCAGGATTAGAAGAAAAAAACTCTGGAAGAATATATATTGCAGGAGAAGAAATAAATGGAATATCTGAAAAAATAGGATATATGCTACAAAAAGATAGTTTACTAGAATGGAGAACCATTTACGATAATGTGTTATTTGGACTTGAAATAAGAGGAAAAAAGAATAAAGAAGCCAAAGCCTATGTCGATACGTTACTAAAGAAATATCATTTAGAAGAATTTAAGAATAAATATCCTTCGCAGTTATCTCGGAGGGATGAGGCAAAGGGTTTCACTCATTCGAACATTAGCAATAAAACCAAAGATATTACTATTAGATGAGGCATTTTCTGCACTAGATTATCAAACAAGACTTATGGTGACACAAGATGTATATGAAATTTTAAAAAGTGAAAACATGACAACATTAATGGTAACACATGATATTTCGGAAGCCATTAGTATGGCCGATAAAGTGGTTGTGTTAAGTCATAGACCAACTACCGTAAAACACATTTGTAAAATGGATTTTGAAATGACCAATAAAAATCCATTCAATTGTAGAAAAAGTCCTAAATTTAGTGAATATTTTGATTTATTATGGAAGGAGCTTGAAGTACATGAATAAAAAAGCCATATCGCAAGATAGGATAATATACTTAAGAAAACAAAGACGAAATAAAATAGCGATTTTTTCCGTACAAATGGCAATTATGATAGGTGGGATTGCCTTATGGGAAATATTAGCCAACATAGGTGTTATTGATAGCTTTATTGCAAGTCAACCAAGTCGTATTGTAAAAACGTTTCTTAATCTTTCAGGAAATGACTTATTAACCCATTTGGGAGTAACCTGTTTTGAGACCATCATTGGTTTTGGATTAGGAGCTGTTTTAGGGGTATTGATTTCGATTATCCTATGGTGGTCGAAATTTTTAGCAAAAGTAGCAGATCCATTTTTGGTAGTATTAAATAGCTTACCTAAAATTGCATTAGGACCAGTCATTATTATATGGGTAGGAGCAGGCATGGGAGCAATCATTGTAATGGCATTAGCCATATCTTTGATTGTAACAGTATTAGAAATTCTAAATGGATTTTTAAATACGGATGAAGAATTGATTAAAATGGCAAAAACCTTTCATGCAAATAAACTACAAATTTTAACCAAAATTGTCATTCCTGCTAACATACCTACCTTCTTAAATTCCTTGAAAGTAAATATAGGACTTTCTTTAGTAGGTGTCATATCAGGAGAATTTTTAGTTTCTAAAGCAGGACTGGGTTATCTAATTGTCTATGGAGGTCAAGTATTTCAACTAGACCTTGTTATGACTAGTGTCATTATCCTAAGCATTGTTGCAGCTATTCTATACCAAGGGGTGGTCTTACTTGGAAGAGTCGTTAACAGGTAGAGGTCGATGCCTTCATCGACCCCTACAATCAAAATTTAATGACAAGGAGGAAAAACATGAAAAAAATAATAGTAACAGCAATCATTTGTGTGATTGTCATATCCTTAGCCGTTACAACGGTTATCTTAAAAAACAACAAAACCAATAGTCATTTAAAAACCGTTCGTGTGAATGAAGTCACACGTTCGGTATTTTATGCACCACAATATGTAGCCATTGCAAATGGTTATTTTGAAGAAGCTGGTCTAAAAATTGAACTTACTACAGGGCAAGGAGCCGATAAAGTAATGACTGCCGTAGTAGCAGGGCAAAGCGATATCGGTTTTGCAGGTCCAGAAGCATCCATCTATGTGTACAACGAAGGAAAAGAAGATTACTGCCAAGTATTTGCACAACTTACCAAAAAAGATGGTTCTTTTTTAGTAAGTAGAACAAATGACGTAAACTTCAAATGGAGCGATTTAAAAGGAAAAACCGTTATTCCAGGAAGAAAAGGCGGAGTACCTTACATGACTCTAGAATATGTTTTAAGAAAAAATGGACTAAATCCACAAACCGATTTAGTATTAGATGATAGTATCAAATTCGACCTTATGGCAGGAGCTTTTACAGGAGGAAATGCAGACTATGTAACCCTATTTGAACCCACAGCAACTATGACGCAAAATGCAGGTAAAGGGTATGTAGTAGCTTCTGTTGGAGAAGCCGCTGGTGAAATCCCATATACTGCCTATTTTGCAAAAAAGAGTTATATAGAACAAAATGGGGATACCATTCAAGCCTTTACAGATGCGATTTATAAAGGTCAAGTATGGGTAAAAGAACATTCAGCAAGTGAAATTGCAGAAGTTATCAAAGACTTTTTCCCAGACACCGATGTAGAACTACTAGCAAATGTTATTAGGAGTTACATCGACATTGATGCATGGAACGAAACACCAGTACTAAAACAAGAATCTTTTGAAAGACTTCAAACCGTTATGGAAGAAGCAGGAGAACTAAAACAAAAAGCACCATATGAAAAAATCATAAACAATGAATATGCCGAAAAAGCAACTAAAAAATAACATAAAAAGTATTTTCAAAACCTTCTTTATATGATAAAATAACATAAATCATATACAGGAGGTTTTGATAAATGAGATTGATGTAATCATATCTTCTCCTTTAAAGCGAGCTAGAAAAACCGCAGAAATTATTGCTTCAGGGAGAAACATCCCTTTGATTTTGGATAATGGAATTACAGAAAGATGTTTTGGAAAATTTGAGGGAAAGACACCAAAAGAATTTGATTTTGATGAAATATGGAATTATAAATTAAATAAACAATATGAAGATGCCGAAAGCACGGGAGCTTTGTTTACGAGAATAGAGAATTTTTTAGAAAAAATTAAAAAAGAATATCAAGATAAAACGGTACTTCTTGTTACCCATGGGGGAGTAACTGTACCCATTCGAGCAAAACTAGAAGGAGTGCCAGAAGGAATGGAAGTATTAAGAGGATTAGGCATTGATAATTGTGAAGTAAAAGAATACGAAATTTAAAAGACAGTTCCTATTTTTTAATAAATAAGCAAAAAACGCATATATTAAAAAATAGGAGGTTTTTTTATGATTCGTATGATACCATTACCATATCCATTAAATGCCCTAGAACCATATTACAACAAAGAAACACTAGAAATTCATTATCATACTTTGTATAAAGGCTATGTGGATAATACCAATAAAACTTTAGAAAAATTAGAAAAAGCTAGATTAAACAATCAATTTGAATCGATTAAATGTCTGGAAAGAGATTTAAGTTTTTATGGTTCAGGAGCCATTTTACATGAACTATTTTTTACAAACATGGGAGTACCAATGCCAAGTTTGCCAAGTAATGCACTTATGGAGCAAATCATAAAAGATTTTGGAAGCTTTGACAAATGCCAAAATCAATTTATAGAAGCAGCCAAAACAGTAGAAGCATCACGGTTGGTGCATTTTAGCATGGGTACCAAATTTTCAGAAACTAGAAATCTTACAATGCGAAAAGCACCAAAACTTAACTCTATGGGGATGTAAGCCTTTATTGGTATTAGACATGTGGGAACACTCGTATTTCTTACAATACAAAGCAAATAGAGCAGAGTATATTCAGAATTTTAAAAATATATTAAATTGGAAAGAAGTAAATAAGAGATTTGAAAAACTAGATGTATAACTCGAAGTTGTAGGCACTATAAGCGAAGTGAGGGAGTCCCCTTGGGGGAATTCAAGTCTTACCATTGCTCCCCAATATTTAGAGCCAAGAGGATTGATAAAAATTCGTTTGGCTCTCTTTTTTTATTAACTACTTAATATTTTTTCATACTTTGTCAACAGTCTAGTATCCTTATGATAATTTATTTTGGTGAATTAAAATTCTTGTTAAAACATCACTGGAATTTACTTTTATATTTAAGGAATAAGAACAAATATAGGGCAAGCTATTGAGAAAAATGTCATTTTATGATATAAAATATAATAGAATTTTTATATGCAGATATGGGGGAAGATAATGAGTACAAATTTATCTAAAATAAAAAGAGATAAAATGTTAGAAACAATAAGTAGAATAAAAGAAAATATAGAAGATGATGAAACATTAAAAAATTTGTCTTTGATTGAATATGAATTAACTAAAAAGAAATATGGTCTTGTATGGGAAGAGCATGAAGAGAGAGTTGATGAGGAATTAAAAACTAAAATACCTACTTTTGAAGAAGTTAAAGAAAAAGATATTATATCGAACGAAAATGATAAGTTTAATTTTCTTCTTGAAGGAGATAATTTACATAGTTTGTATTTGTTAGAGAAAACTCATAAAGAAAAAATTGATTATATATATATTGATCCTCCATATAATACTGGCAACAAGGATTTTGTTTATGATGATTGTATGATTGATAGAGAAGATGGTTTTAGTCATTCTAAATGGTTATCTTTTATGGAAAAAAGGTTAAATATAGCTAAAAAATTATTAAAAGAAAACGGTGTAATTTTTATTAGTATTGATGATTATGAACAAGCACCACTAAAAATGTTATGTGATGATATTTTTGGGGAAGATAATTTTATTGCAAATATAGTTTGGAAAAGAAAAAGGGGTAGAGACAACTCAGCAAGATGGTTTTCAAAAGCACACGAATATTGCTTATTTTATTCTAAAAATAAAAATTTATTTGATGTAAATAAAGTGGCTGTTTCAGAAGATAGCGATACAAGAAAAGCATATAAAAATCCAGATAATGATCCTAGAGGAGATTATAGAAAATTAGGTTGTTGGGCTAGAGGAACACAAGGTGGAGTTAAATATGATTTTACAATGAATGATGGATATTACTTCACTGAAAGACTTTGGCTAATGAGTAAGGAAAATTTAAAAAATCTAGATGATGAAAACAAACTGGTAAGAGTTGGAGATAAATTATATAGAAAATTTTTTATTACAGAACACAAAGGGCAAGTACCTGAAACAATTTGGGACGATGTGTCAAACTCAGCGAATGCCTCTGATATGATAAAGAAAATGTTTAATGGAAATATTATTTTTGATACAGCAAAGCCTGTTGAATACATTAAGAGAATGATTCAAATAGGATGTCAAAAAGATGCAACAATATTAGATTTTTTTGCTGGCTCAGGAACAACGGGACAAGCTGTGATTGAATTAAATAATGAAGATAAAGGAAATAGAAAATTTATTCTTTGTACTAATAATGAGAATAATATTTGTGAGGAAATTACTTACGAAAGGTTAAAAAAAGTAATAAATGGATATGAAAATTACAAAGCTATTCCTTGCAATATTAAATATTATAAAACAGCATATGTGCCAAGATTAAATACAGACGAAGAAAATATACAAGATAATTTATTAGTTAATATAAAGAATTTAATACAACTTGAAAATGCTATAAGTATTGATGATAAGAGAATAAAAGTAATATTGAGCGAAGATGAAATTGATAAATTCAGTGAAAATACAGAACAAATTAAAGAGTGTGAAAAACTATATATTTCATCAGATATATTGCTTACTGCAAAACAAGTGAAAATTTTTAAAGATAATAATATTGAGGTATTTATTATTCCTGAATATTACTTTGATGAAGAAATCAAGGGGGGCAATAACGAACTATGCAAGGTATAGAATTGAAAGAATTTCAAATTAATTGTGTCAATAAATTATTAGATGCAACAACAGTTGGAAGCAAAAAGGAAGTTTTAGTACAAGCACCTACTGGAAGTGGAAAAACAATTATATTATTGGATTACATAGAAGAATATATTGATGAAAATAAAAATACTATATTTGTTTGGTTAACACCACGGAAAAGGAAATTTGGAAGAGCAAAGTAGAGATAAAATGACTAAATATCTTCCAAGTTTAACTTCAAAAAATATATCCGATGTCTTATTAAGTGGATTTGAAGCAGGAGATACTGCATTTATAAATTGGGAAACTATTACTAAAAAAGGAAATACTGCATTAAAGGAAGCAGAAAGAAAAAATCTTTTTGAAAGAATTGATGAGGCATATAACAGAGGATATAATTTTATTGTAATTGTTGATGAAGAACATTTAAACAAGACAGTAAAAGCAGAGGCAATAATTGATTATCTAAAACCTAATTATATAGTTAGAGTTTCTGCTACAACTAAGAAAAACAAAGAAGCAGAATTTATACAAATTGATGAATTAGATGTAATTAATGAAGGACTTATAACTAGAGCATTATACATAAATGAAAATGTTGGAAACGATACAAAATTAGAAAATGAACATGAATATTTATTAGACTTAGCTTTAGAAAAACAAAAAGCAATTAGAAAAGAGTATAAAAATAATAGTATTAGTGTAAATCCTTTGATTATAATACAAGTCCCAAGTAAATCAGATGAATTAATTGAACAAATTGAAATATTATTAGAAAATAAAGGATATTTATATAAAAATAAAACAGTTGCAATATGGTTAGCAGATAGAAAAGAAAATATCGAAAATATATCTGAAAATGATGCCGAACCAATAATTCTAATAATGAAACAAGCTATCTCAACAGGTTGGGATTGTCCAAGAGCAAAAATACTTGTTAAATTAAGAGATAATATGAGTGAAGATTTTGAAACTCAAACTATTGGTAGAATTAGAAGAATGCCACAAGCTCATCATTATGATAATGTTTTATTGGATAATTGCTATTTATATACTTTTGATGAAAAATATGAAGAAACAATAAAGCAAGAACTGGGAAATAATGTACAAGATGTAAAAATTGTATTTTTAAAAGATGAATATAAAAAAATTACTTTAATAAAACAAGTTAAAAATAATGATTTTGATGGATTTGATGATAGAGAAACATTTAGAATAATACAAAATTATTTTATAAAAAAATACAATTTGACTTCAAATAAAACAAATAACAGAACTATTTTAGAGGCTGAAGGATATATATTTGGGGATACAATAGAAAACACTATAGTCCAAGACAAAATAATAAAAATAGATTCTGATGAAATATCTAATGCAAATACCATAAAAGTTAAATCTACAGTAAATACAAGTAAAAATGGTATTGATTTAAGACATTCAATAGGTGTTATTAGCTCTAAAATAGGTATGAAATACGATAAAACAAGAGTTGTACTTGAAAGAATGTTTTTGAAGAGAAAATTGTTTACGAAGAAGTTTATAAATTTATCTTTAGTTGAGTTTTATGCTTTCGTAATAAATAATGAAGATAAATTAAAATATGACTTCTTAGAGGCAGTATCACAAGAGTCAAGACAGGTTGCTCTTAAAGCAGAATCAATCAAGGAAGTTCCTTTTAAAATTCCTGAAATGGATATCATAAAATATGATCCTAATATGAAGGATACAATTATTTATGAAAAAAATGTATATAAAGATTATCCTAATAGTACAAAAAAATCTCGTAGTGAGAGAATGTTTGAAAAGTACTGTAATGACTCTGATAAAGTAAAGTGGTTTTACAAAAATGGAGAACATTCAATGGATTATTTCTCTATAATATATGTTGATGCAGTAGGTAAAAAGTGGGCATTTTATCCTGACTATATTTTACAAGATTATGGAGGAAATACCTGGATTATAGAAACAAAAGGTGGAGAAAATGCTGAAGGAGAATCAAAGAATATTGATATTAAAGTAGAAAATAAATTCGCAGTTTTAAAAAGTTATGCTAAAAAGTATAATTTGAAATGGGGATTTGTAAGGGATTATGATAAAAATGACTCATTATATTTTTGCAATACAGAATATACAGAAGATATGAATAATGAAAATTGGGTTAATCTAGAAAAGATATTATAGGAGTAAATTTTTATATGAAAATTAAATGTTTGACTTGTGGAGATATTATTGAATCAAAAAGCATACATAATTTAGTATCTTGTAAATGTGAAAGTTGCCACATTGATGGTGGTAATGAATATTTACGTTTTGGAGGAAAAGATTTTAGTAAAATTTCAATAATTTTCGATGATGGTACAGAAGTATTAGCAAGTGATGAAGAAAATTATAGAAGGAAATATGAAGAGTGGGAAAATGATAGATATAAAGGTCTTAGCAATTTTTCTTTAAACAAAAAGATAGAATAGAGGGTTAATTGTAAACTTAAAGTGCAATTTTAATATTTTTAAAGTGCAAAAATTGCACTTTAAAATAGCAAACAATTATAATATTATTTAAAAATATCAATAAATTTGAGAAAATATCTCAAAAATATTGATATTTTTTTAATTTTAGCATATAATATATAAAGTAAAGGAGGATTTTAAAATGTTAATAAGATTTAGTTTTAAAAATTTCAAATCTTTCAAAAATGAAAATTGTTTAGATATGGAAGCAACTTCATTAAAAGAACACGAATATAATGTAGCTAAATTAGATAGTGGTGAATATTTAAAAGTATCTGCAATTTATGGTGCCAATGCTAGTGGAAAAACTAATGTGTTACAAGCTTTTGATTATATGAAAAAAAGAATACTAGTAAGTGATGACTCTAAAAAGAATTCTCCAATAGATGAAGAAAATGTCTATAGTTTTATGATAAATAATGATCCAATTGCTTTAGAAGTAGAAATATTAGCAAAAAACAATAAAATATATAAATATGGTTTTGAATTAGTAAAAGATAATATAATTTCAGAATGGCTATATGAAAAAAGGGTTAATAAATTTTATTCTATATTTGAAAGAGAAAATAACAACATAAAAATGATGAAAGACAATAAATTTTCTAAATTAGCTAATATAGATGAAAGAACTTTGTTTTTAAATATTTATAGCAAAATTGATAAGGATAATGAAGATTTTAATAATGTATATGATTGGTTTGTAAATAGCACATATTTGGACTTAGGTAATCCTAATTTTGAAAGGTTTATTAATAATAGAGTTTCATTAAAAATATTAAGCGATGAAAATTATAAAAAAGAACTATTAAAATTTATAAGGACATTTGATTCTGGAATTGAGGGAATAAAAACAACACCAGATTCAATTGAAGCAGTAAAAAGCAATAATGGAATAATAGACATTGAAGTTATTCATAAAGGAGAAAATGGAGAATTAAAAGCATTGCCATTTTATTTAGAATCAAATGGTACTAGAAAAATGTTTCACTTGTTTGACTTCTTCATGGATGCATTAAAAAATGGGATGGTATTATTTGTTGATGAATTAGATGCAAAATTACATCCTTTATTAACAAGATATATAATTAATTTATTCCATAATAGTGAAACAAATAAAGGCAATGGACAGTTAATATATTCAACACATGATACAGTAAACTTAAATAAGGAAACATTTAGAAGAGATGAAATATGGTTTGCAGAAAAAGACAAAGATGGTATTTCAGAAATATATGCTTTATCTGATTATATATTAGAAGATGATAAAAATGCAGGTAAAAAAGTAAGAAACGATGCAACATACAATAAAGACTATTTAACTGGAAGATATGGTGCTATTCCAGTACTAGAAGAATTTGATATTGATTATGAAAAATAATAATATTTCAAGAAAAGACAGACTAAAAAGTAAAAGGCAAGCACCAGCCAATTACTTGATTGTATGTGAGGGAAAGAAAACTGAACCTAATTATTTTAATGGATTAAAAAGAAAAATTAATGAAAAGTATGGAAATAAGGTAGATGTTTTAATTCCAAATATTGATGTTAAAGGTACAGGCATGAATACTACATCTTTAGTAAAATATACTCAAAAAACAGTTAACCATGCTAATAAGGTATATGGACAAGTTTGGGTAGTATTTGATAAAGACGATTATAACGATGAGCAATTTGATTCAGCAATAGATAATTGTAATTATAATGTAGCTTGGTCTAATCCAAATTTTGAACTTTGGCTATTGGCACATTTTAAAAAGGTAAACAGATATATTTCAAAAGATGATGTGTTACAAGAACTTAGCAAAGAATTTCAAAGAAACGGATTAGGAGATTATACTAAGAATGATGCAAATATATTTGATAAAGTTACAGGTGAAGGAAAGCTACATATAGCAATAAAGAATTGCGAATATATGGAGGAATTAAATAAAGATGGACAAGCATCACAAAGAAATCCAATGACTAAAGTTTATAAAATAGTAGATGGATTGAAAGAGTATTTATAATAAACTAGAAGGAGTAGTTAAATGGTAATTTCAAAAGATAGTATCATATATGATAATAATAAAGAAGAATATAAAGTAGAAGAAAGAATTGGTGGTGGAGGATTTTCTTCAGTATTTAAAATAAAAAAAATAGATGATGGAGAGTATTATGCATTAAAGACTTTTTCATCTGACTTCGCAGATAAAATAGAATTAGAAACTTTTAAAAATGAAATTTCAAAATCAATGCAAGTTGAATCAAAAAATACAGTTAAATATTTATTTTTCAATGATGGAGAAATTTTTTCTGATTTACCACCATATATAATAATGGAATATTGTAATGGTGGAACATTAGAAGGATATATGGAAGATATAAAAAATTCCGAAAATGTTATTACAAATGAAGAATTGAAAAAAATATATTCACAATTGATAAATGGAATGAAAGATATTAATAGTAAAGTTATTCATAGAGATATAAAATTAAAAAATATTTTATTAAAAGATGGAATTATAAAAATAGGAGATTTTGGAATATCAAAGAGTGTTTCAGAAACAACTAGAACAATGACATTCAAAGGGTATGGAACAAAAGAATATATTTCACCAGAAGGATGGAAATTTGAAAAGAATACAATAAAAATGGATATCTATTCGATGGGCATTGTTTTTTATCAAATAGCTACGTTATTAAATTATCCATATAAAATACAAAATGGTACAGCTGATGAATATAGAAATGCTCATCTTTATGGAAGTGTAACAAATCCTAGAAGTTATAATAAAGATATTGAATTTAATATAGAAACTACTATTTTAAGAATGCTAGAGAAAGAACCAAATAAAAGATTTAGCAATTGGGAAGAAATTCAAAATCAAATAGCTGTTGAAAAAAATAATAAAAATTTGGAGATACTAGATAGAATTCTAAAAAAACGTATTGCTATTGATGAAAAAAACAGAAAGATAGAAATAGAAAATACAAAAAGGCAGGAAGCTATTAATGAAAGGAAGAAAACAATAAATTATAGTATTTATGAAAATATTTATATTCCAATAAAAGAATTGATAGATGATTTTAATAAGTTATACGCATCTGGGAAAATAAATATAACAGATTATTCTGTTAGCACAGATACTTTTAGTAATATACGTATTAATACTATTTCAAGTAAGAGAATAGAAATTGAGATACATAGTATAGTTGATAAGATTTTTAAAAGAGAACGCCAAGATCAATTTTTTGGGAATATTTATGAGGAAGAATATAGACCTATGCTAAAAGGAAAAGAAATTCTAGCATGGGGAATGATAAATTATGCAGATGAATTAAGCTATAATTTAATTTTAGTTAATGATAATGAAAACATATATGGAAAATGGTATCAATTGAAAAACAGTAATTCTGCTTTTAATCAAATCCCAAGAACTCCTGAGATATTTGCATTTGAATTTAATGAGATAGAGGAAGAATTACATTATATTAATGTTATGCATATATACAATTCTGTTTTAGAAGAATATAACAAAGATGAAATGATAGAAAATATGGAAAAAATAATATAAAATCGAGCCTATCGTAAAAGTTGTGTAAATCGGATTTCCTTCCGAATGATAACAAAA
>CANSMW010000029.1 GCA_947648215.1 uncultured Clostridium sp.
TTGTTCTATGTTTTCCTAATATATTTCCAATTTCTGTATAGTTTAAATGTTGATCTTTATACAATATTCATTTTCATTTCTCTATATACATCGCTCGGCTTTGCTTTTTCATATGTTAATAGGTAATAACCGATTATCATTGCTAAAACTTCACAAAGAATTTTAGTCATTACTTGTGTTATGGTTTTACGTATTTTTTCTTTCTTGATTCGTTTTTTTATACATTCTATGATTCCTAATATTAATGTTATCATTATGATAAGTGGCATAAACCATGTTCCCAAAACTAGTATGGCAAAAAATAAAAGTTGCATCCTTTTCTCCCTTGTTTGTTTTTATCATTTATTATATAGAACCATCCTAAAGCCAATTTTCTCTAATGGTGTCACTCCTATCAGTCTTAAGATGTATGGCTCATATTGTCCTATAACGTCATAATATCCTCCTGCACTATAATATCCCCTGTCTTCTACCCAACCATCTGTGTACTCCATAACATTTCCTGCTAAATCGTAAATATTATTTGCCTTATTTCTATCTGTTGCTCCTGTAGATAAAATCATATTATATTGGGCTTTTAATTTGTTTTCTCCATATTGATATTTTTTTCCATAATCAATTGAATACCATCCAGTAAATTTAAAATTTACATTTAAAAAATTGCCCCATTCTTTTGAATCTTCAATATTATATCCGCTATTGTATAACCATTGCATTGTATTTTCCCATTGGATAGGCGTTATTAAATCGCTTTCTACAAATTCATTGTTATACATACTTTGTGCATTTTTTTTGGCATTTTTTAAGCTAATATAGTTCCATACCAATTGCCCTTTCTTGCTAGTAGGAATTCCTGTTATATCATTGGTTCCGTGAAGATATATTCGTAGTATTTTTTTGCATTTCGTCTGATACTCCTGCTTCATATCTTGATATATAAAATCCCCCATATTTTTCTATTTGTTCATTATATTTTTTTAATTGTTCTTCCAGTTGATTTTTATTTTGCTCTTGTTTACTATATTGGTAGTTTTTTATTATGTTCTCATTCGTTAGCGCAACCTTTGGTACCCATACGAATTGATTTCCTATTTCATCTTCTATTACAAGTCCATTGTTCCATCCTTTTGGAATTCCGTTTTCTATTTCCCAACTTGCAGATTGTGTTTCTACTTTTTTAAATCCTTCTGGGACAATTGGGTTATTGTATGTACTTTTTACTTCTATCTCCTTTTCCTCTATCTTAACTTCTTTATGTAAGATAATATACATGCTTGCACACAATATAAATATAAAAAATACTACCCCAATTATTATCCAAGTTAAAGTGCTTTTCTTCATACTTACCTCTTTATAAAATTTAATTTTTTTACAATAGCCATTTATCTTTTTTAATTATATGGTAGTTATGTCGTAAAGTCAATCCATTACATAAAGTTTTATTATTTCGTAAAAAGTCTTTGCCTTTTATTTATAGAAAAAGACATCTTTTAAACACGAAATTCGTTTAAGGGATGCCTTTTAATGATATAAAATTTTATTGGTTAAAAAGTGAGAATATATATATTCTTGGGTTTGTAGGGGATATAAAGGGGTTAAAATCTTTTCCGTATATGTGGGAGTTTGAAAACATTTTAGGAACCTTCGTTATTTAAATGGAATGTTTTGAGCTATAATAGAATTTGAGAGTTTTTGAATACAAATAATAAAGGACATCCCCTACAAGATTAATAACTTAAATGGTAAATTGTTTTTTTCTTCTTTTGTAGTTTGATTCAATTGTTTTTGCTTTTTGGAATCTTTTAAGATTTCTTAATTTTTTCTGATAGAAAAATTTTTATGAACGTTGAAATGATAAATTAAATTAAATCAAATGAAATATTGTGTTTCTTAACACATTTACTATATTACCACTTTTTTCCACAAATGTCAACAAAAACTTTACGACAAAAATCGACAAATTGCTACAGAAATGAGCATCCCAGCAAGGTCTGCCATAAGTGCTGCAATTAATACAAATCGTATTTTTTTAATTCCTACTGCACTGGTGTATAAGGCAATGGTATAAAATGTGGTCTCGGTTGACCCCATAATAGTAGAACAAATTAGTCCGAATGGTGCTATCAACTCCGTGTTTTTTGCATAATATCGGTGGCAACTGCCATAGAGGCACTTCCAGATATGGGTCTTAAAAGGGCAAGTGGCATAATTTCTGCTGGTATGTGAATTAGATTGATGAAGGGGGTTATGAGTTTAACGATGGCATCGATTAATCCAGAACTTCTTAGGGCTCCTACGGCTAAGAAAATTCCAATAAGTGTTGGAAAAATGTTTACTACTACTTGCATGCCTTCTTTGGCTCCTTCTACAAAGGTGTCGTATACTTTGTTTTTTTCTAGGATGCCATATAGAATAATGAGTAAAATGACCATTGGTACGGCAATGGTGGATATATAATTGATAATTTGCATATTGGGGTTTCTTCCTTTCATCATGATATCTTAATGGAATACTATATTTTACTGCTTTTTCATAAGTAGTTTTGCCGTGGTAACACCAACTACAGCTGCTCCCATGGTGGCAATCCATACTGGTAGAATAATGGCGGTTGGATTATTAGAACCTAGCGAGGTTCGTATGGCAATGACTGTGGTGGGAATAATTTGAATAGAGGCAGTATTGATAATAATGAACATTGCCATGGAATTGGTTAGGGTGTCTTTTTTGGGGTTCTTTTTTTGCATGGTTTTCATTGCTTTTAGTCCTAATGGAGTGGCGGCATTTCCTAAGCCTAGTATGTTTGCTACCATGTTCATGGATATTTCTCCATAGGCTTCCTCTTCTACGGAAATATCGGGAAATAGTATTTTCATAATTGGTTTTAGTGCATTTGCTAATTTTGATATAAGGGTTGTTGTTTTTGCGATGTTCATGATTCCTGTCCATAAACACATCGTACCTAAAAAAGTAATGCTTAAGTCAACAGCACTTTTACAAGATTCAAAAATGGAATTGTTAATGTTTGATACATTTCCCACGAAAATAGCGTATAGATAGGAAATAATAATAAATATGGGCCATATAATATTTAACATTGGTTTTCTCCTTTTCTATTCTGGTTCTATTATATTCTCTTTTTTTAAAAAAAGAACTTTTGGTAAAATAGTCGGTTGTTACGAAACACCTAATTTTTCAATGTTTTCCATTTTTCCTAAATTTTTCCTATTTTTCTTACATTTTTTGTTGACATTTTTATCATTTTTTGGTATGATGATGAAGGAGTAAATGTCGAACTTTGTTAGTGCAGTCCAATTCGATAAGGGAGGAATTGTTATGAAATCAACTGGAATTATTAGAAAAGTCGATGAATTAGGAAGGGTAGTTATTCCTATTGAACTTAGAAATAAGTTTGGAATTTTTGAAAAAGACCCAATTGAAATTTTTGTCGATGGTTCTTCAATTGTATTAAAAAAATATGAACCAAATTGCATTTTCTGTGGAAATACAAAGAAATTAGTTTCTTATAATGATAAATTAATTTGCACAAAGTGTGCAGCAAAGATTAATAAATTATCGGAGAATGTATAGAACAAGATTCATCCACCATGTAATTTTGGTTACATGGTGGATTTTTTATTTTCTTATAAAATATTGGTAGATTTCGTTTTTGCTTACGTTTCTGTCTTTTGCAATTTGTTTCATGATTTCTTTTTTGTCTAGTCCTTGATTTTCGTAATACTTATAATGTTCTTCTAGTGTTAGTGCGTTTCTTTGGTCTTTTTGTTTTTGTGCTTCTGTTGTTTGGTTTTTCTCAATTATGATAACATATTCTCCTTTGGGGGTTTGTATTTTGTTTTTTACTTCTTCTACGGTTCCTTCTATGTATTCTTCATGTATTTTGGTTAGTTCTCTTGCTAATACGAGTTTTCGATTTTCTAATATTTCTTCTAATTCGTTTAGGGTTTGTAGTAGTTTGTGTGGTGCTTCATAAAGAATGGTGGTATGTTCTTGCTTTTTTATTTCTTCTAGTTTTTCTTTTCGATTTTTCTTGTTTAGGGGCAAAAATCCAAGAAAGGTAAATTCTTTTGCATCCATGCCAGAGGCAATTAGTGCGGTTATTAACGCACATGGACCTGGGATAGGAATTACCGTAATCTCCTCTTCTAATGCTCTTTTTACGACTTCTTCTCCCGGGTCTGATATGACTGGTGTTCCTGCATCCGAAACTAAGGCAATGTGTTTTCCTTCTATTAATTTGTTTATGATTTCTTCTGTTTTTACTTCTTCATTGTGCCTATGGTAGCTAATCATTGGTTTGGTAATTTGTAGATGGTTTAGTAGTTTTAAGGTATGTCTTGTATCTTCTGCTGCAATGATGTCTACTTCTTGCAAAGTTCGAATTGCTCTTAGGGTGATGTCTTCTAAATTTCCAATTGGCGTTGCCACTATATATAATTTTCCGTTTCATTTTTTCTTATTATGCTCCTTGTTTTCGATTTAGGTTTTTAAAAGGCTACCTAGAAACCTTTATTACATGTTTTTAGTCGTCTCTTGTTTATTTTTCCCATATAATTTTAGTATTTCTTCGGTATATTGTCCGTTTTCTTTATATACATATAGAGGTTTTTCGATTGTTAAAAATGGGTTTGCATATTTGGTGGCTTTGATTAATACTAGGTTTGGCTCTTTTCCTAATTTAGGATGTACAAATTGTAGTTTTTTGGGTTCTAGTCTGTATTTTCGTAATAGTTCTAAAATATCCACTAATCGGTCTGGTCTATGTACCATATATAGGTCTTTTTTCTCTTTTAGCAGTTTTGCGCAAACACGAATAAAATCCTCTAGGGATGCGGTTATTTCATGCCTTGCCATTCGCTTTTTTTCGTTTTCATTTTGGACTCCCGTATGGTTCTTTTTATAGGGCGGATTGGTAACAATGGCATCAAAACTTCCTTGTTCTAGCTTTCCTTCTAGGTCTTTTATATTCGCATGAAGGAGGGTAAACTGGTCTTCTAAATGATTAAGCTCGATACTTCTTGTTGCCATATCATATACTTCTTCTTGAATTTCAACTCCGACCATTTGTAATTTTGGAATTTTAGCACATAATAAAATCCCTATAATCCCTGTCCCTGTTCCTAGGTCGATTACGTTACTTCCTTGTTTTATTTCGCTTGCGAAATGGGCAAGAAGTACACTATCCATTCCAAAACAAAATCCCTCTTCGTTTTGAATAATCTTTAGCCCTTTATATTCTAAATCATCGATTCTTTCCTTTTCTTTTAATTCTACCATAATACCTCACTTTTTTTGTTTCTTGTCATATTATATACTAAATACTCTTTTTATGCAAAGGTGGAATAAATATGAATGGCTGTTATCCAAACCGAAAGCCTTGTAATAATGGTTGCCCTAAGAAAAATTTTAATTTTGCACAAAAAAAAGAGAACGCTCTTTGTTCTCTTTATCAAGTCGAAAATTTTTTGTGCCAATTCTCGAAAGCATTAAAATGTTTTAACTTTTATAAATGGTTGCAATAATGTCTTCGCCATTTACAAGCCGTTATATGTGTGAGAATCAATTTTTTAAATAGTCTCTTCTTTTGGTACAAAAACGTCTTTTAGGGAAAGCGCATTATCCGAGAATGCTGGGTCCTCTTTACCGTCTACTACAATTTTAACAAAAGATACTTCATTTAGTTGTGTCATGGTATTCACAATCGAATACACCGTATTCGATTCCGCCTCTGCCCCATTTTTGTGGTTATCAATAAACTCCTTCGAAAAATCAATCCATAACACATTTCCCTTTAGCTCTACTTTATTTACCTTTGTACCTTCTGGAATGGTACGTTCTAGTTTCTCATCCTTTGGTCCTTCTAATAGTAAATTAAGCAACGTTTGATACGGTTCTTTGGTTAATTCTTTTACATCAATATTTCGTGCCTCTGGTACCAATGTACCTGTATCTTTGTTTCGAAAATACAAAGCAATCATGGTTTGTCGTAACTGCTCTGCTGTAATTTCTGCCTCAGGTGTATATTCTGTCATTTCCATATCGGTCTTAGATATTTCCACTTGGCTATAAACAAAATACCCGAATTCCTGCTAATAATACAACCACACACCCTAATATCGCAATTCTTTTTTTGTTCTTCATAGCTCATCCCTCCTATATGTTTCATTCATATGAAAGACAAGTTATTTTTAGAACTTGTTTTTTATATTGTATTATCTACTTTCTTTATTTGATTGATTTTCTATTATACTAATTTCTGCCTTTTATATGTTCATAACATTTTATTGTTGATACAAGACTATTTAAAGTAATTTTATTATTTGTGTATTGATAATATCGATACTTTATTTTTTTCTTTATAGTTCGGTAATTCGCATATCTTCCGTTTTTCTTTGTACCTAAAAAATTGAAACTTTCTTTATTAGAAAATAGCCTTGTTTTTCGGTTTAATTGTAACTTTTCTTTTTCTAAAAACATTCGTATCTTACTTAAACATTCTCTCAAATATTCCTTCGATGAATGATACAACAAAAAATCATCTTGGTATCTTACATAGTACTTTATTTTCAATTCTTCTTTAATATAATGGTCTAAATCATTTAAGTAAAAAATTGCTAATACCTGTGATGTCATATTTCCGATTCCTAATCCTTCTTCATAACTATCGATAATTGTTTCCACAATGTCTAATGCTTCTTTGTCTTTTATTCTTCTTTTTAGTTTTTGTTTTAGAATATCGTGGTTTATACTTGCAAAAAATTTACTAATATCGCACTTTAAAATATAGTATTTTGGGTATTTTACATTACAAATTCTTCTATATTCATTTGATAATTCTAGTCCTTTTCTAACTCCCATGTTTCTCCTACTTGCCACATTTGAGTCAATAAGAAGGGGCATTAATGCTGGATATAGTATAAAACGTGCTACTAAATGATTTACTATTTTATCTTCTATATTTTGACTAACAATTTTTCTTTCTTTTGGTTCATAAATCGTGAAAATATGATATTTTCCTATTTCATACTTTTTCCTTTTTAATGTATCATAAATATTAAATACATAAGCACATTTTAGTTCTCTATATTCTTCCACTTTCTTTTTGTTTTTTGTGTTTCTACATACTTCTTCAAAGCAAAACAATATATTTGTTAAATCATATATGTTTTTATATAAATTACTTTTTCTTTTCAAATTTTCTCATCTCCGCAAAAAAAGAAAGCAAATATATTATTTACTTTCTAAAAATAGTACTAAAATATACTCCCTTTCAGAAATGCTTACTAACAAATATATTTATCTATTTTTACTTTATCACAAGAATTACCTTATGAAAGGACATTAGTCTGTTCCTATTTTCTCTTATTTATCCTTTTAATAAATAACCTCAATTGTAGGAGCTACAAGGACGAAGACCGTTCGTGTTCGAATTGCCATTCGTGTTACCGTCCGAATTCACATTACACATGTTGTTACTGTTCAAGTCGCCACTGGTGTTCACATTACGCACATTAAAGTTCACGTTAGACGAATTCGAGTTGACATTACGGGAGGTTCTTACAACTATGCCCTATTTTGTATGATGTATTTTTTCCATCCATTCACATATTTCATTAAATAATTTAAGTCTTCTCCAAATTTTAAATACTTTTTTCCATTTATAATTTGTTTGTCATAGCAAAGATTAATTAGAAAATCGATATACATAATTTTACTCATAACCTTCTCCTGAATATCTTGCTTTTTAGCAATGTCTTGACTTGTATTGGCTTCATATGCTAATTGTAACATTTGAAAACTATTTTGCTCTATTTCCTTTTTTATTTCTAATTCTTTTTTTGGGAATGCTTCTAAGTATTTATCAATATGAACAATTAATTTCTTTATTAAATTAATTACAATAAATTTATCCTGCTTCATATAGTATTTCTTCTATTCTTTCTATTTTTTGTTTTGTTACTTTTTGTTCTATGTTTTCCATTAGATACTGAGTAATATTATGAATTCGGTTACTAGTACCAATATATTTATGTGCCTTTTCATACATTTCTTGATACTTGTTTTCTCCTTTAAACTCTACTTTGTCTTCTACTTCATAATTGTGACTTCTATCAATTGTTAAGTAGTTAATTTTATTCTTTTCTAGTGTGTATTTTACTTTATTTAGTGCTGTTTTTGGAAAACCTGTATCACCTATATTCTCTCCAATTACTTTTCTTTTATATCCAAATAGATAGCTAAGAATATATGAATCACGACCATAAGCATGATAAAATGTTCCTACTTTAATTAATACAACATCTTGTTTATGAATTTGCTTTATTGTTTGTACCATATTTTCTATACTCATTTTTCCACCTTCTACTTACTATATTCCCTAATTTAAAATCGCGCCTTGTGCCATGTTACACGTGGCACATTTCTCTCGCGAGGAAGTACCAAGTCCTTCCTCGCACTGTATGAATTACTTTCCTATTGTATAAGCAGTACCTTCACTTGTTCCATCTCCACCTGTTATCTTTATGATATTAGATTTTAGAGAAATACAAGGACGAAGACCGTTCGCGTTCGAACCGCCATACGTGCCACCGTCCGAACCCACAACACACAGGTAGTAACTGTACAAGCCGCCAATGGTGCTCACATCACGCACATAAAAGCCCACGCGAGACGAATCCGAGTAGACATAACGGGAGGTTAACCAATAATACTGTCCTGTTGTCCAGATATTGACTTCTTTTAATGCTGTCTCATCTATTGTATAATTGGTATCTGTATTGCAACATCCTGTATCTCGGCTCGTCCATCCTGTCGGCATTGTATATGCCTCTGGTATTGAAACAGTAGCTAATGTGTCTAGTATGTTTCCTTCATTATCTCTTACTTTGTTTTTATTTACAAATATCCCATTTTGCACTGTTGGTATACTTCCTACACATCTTCCATCATAGGCATATGCTTCGTTTACATATTTCTGTGCTTCATTATTTAATGTTTCAATTGCTCCATTATATACTGTTTTTCCTGTCTCCCAATCGCTTCCACCTAACGTTATGTCTGTTCCTACGTTTTTGTCTGATATAATTTGTAATCCATACTCGGAATCGACTGGATATAACACTCTACAGGTAATTACTCCATTTTCTCCTACAGTAGTTACACCCGTATCATATTTTATATAATCTCCTACTTTTAATCCTTTTACTGCTTCTGATATTTCTGGTGTGGTAGGCGTTGTTCCTCCTCCATTTCCTGTTATTCCATTTATAATATCATCTGCTTCTTTTAGGAAATTCGCTAACTCTTCATCTTCCCTTTTCGCTGCTTCTTGGTAGTTTCTTCCTGCTTCTTGTGCTCTCGTTAAAATTCCTCTTTGTCCTATGGTTAAGTTGATTGTTATTCCCGCCAATATTAACAAAATTATGATAGTGATTACGAGTGCCACTAAGGTAATTCCTGCCTTGTTATTGTGTGATTCGGGCACAGTGGTGTCTGTCTTACGGGTATTCCCGTAAGAAGGTGCCCCTACAATTGGTTTGCATAATCTTTCCGTTTTGTTCAATTTTTCTTTTTTTCATTCTTTCTCTTTTGCCTCCTTTTTTTATTTTTTGGCCGGTAGGGGTTGCGCCATGCGCAACCCTTTAATTGTTGGCATTTCGCATATTCTGGGTTGCATGATATGCAACCCCTACCGGCATTTTTTTGTTTTTGGTTCATCAAATATGATTTCTATCATTATTATGTATCTTTTCTTTTTGTTTTATTCCTTTTGCATGTTTTATTTTGGAACACATGGGTATTTTCGGTTTATTAGCATTTCTTTTTTGATTTTTATTCAATTGTCAATGTGCCTACTGGGTATGGATTACGTACGATTACGTTTGAGGGCGATACAGAGCATGGTTTCCTATGTTTTCCCTACCTTATGGCACTATTTTATACTCACGTATATTTACTGTCAAGTACTTTTATATTACATTTGTGTGACAGTGTCAAGTCTTTTTCCAATTTTTAGCAATCATTTATTTGCGTAATTTGTTTATTTTTACAAATTTGTATACAAAAAAATGCTATTGGATTTTGCTTCCTATAGCATTTTTCTTTTATCATTGACCTTTCCCCTGTCGTTAGCAACTTGTATTTTAGCATGTTTAATTTTTATTAAAATTTATTCTTCTAATAATCAATCACATTTTTATGGATAATTCCCTCTTGTGAAAAATCAAATTTGTCCATTGTTATTACATATTTCGGATAATTATCGTCTATGTTTTTAAATGCTCTAAATTCTCTATTTATAACAGATTCATCCGCTAAAATGTATGCAACTTGAATATATATTTTCTCTTTAAATCTCGTTGCTATAAAGTCTATTTCTCCATTTTCTAAATTTCCAACTATAGACCTTTGATTTGTGTTTGTCAATGATTTTGTTTAGTTGGTTAAACAAAATCATTGTTTTTTTTGTGTTTTGTTTAGTATGGTTTGTCATTTGTTTCCCAAAACCACATTTCACCATTCCTTCACATTTGTGCAAAATCCGCCAAACTCTTCTCTTCCGTAAGTTTCTTACAGTATTTTACATTTGACAAATGCCTTTTTTCGTAATAAAATAGAGGTTGAATGTACTCTTTTCTACATAATGTGGAAAAGGAAGGAGAGAGGTTTATGAATGAATTACTTCATGTTGGACTAGATGTTGGTTCTACTACGGTGAAGGTGGTTGTGATGAACCAAAATTTAGAGACGATTGATATGTCTTATAGACGTCATTTTTCAGATACAAAGAATACGGTTTGTGATGTGTTAACAGAACTTACCGAAAACTATAAGGATTGTACTTTTACGGTTGCTCTTACGGGTTCCGGTGCTATGAGTGCTGCTAGCTTTTTGGATTTACCTTTTATTCAAGAGGTAGTGGCTTGTAAAAGGGCGGTGGAAAAGTATATTCCCAATACCGATGTTGTCATTGAGCTTGGTGGAGAGGATGCCAAAATTATTTATTTTGACCAGTTTATGGAGCAACGTATGAATGGTACTTGTGCTGGTGGTACGGGTGCTTTTATTGACCAAATGGCAAGTTTGTTGAATACAGATACAGAAGGATTAAATGAGCTTGCCAAACATTATAAAACCATTTATCCGATTGCTTCTCGTTGTGGTGTTTTTGCAAAAACGGATATTCAACCTTTGTTAAATGAGGGAGCAGCAAAAGAGGATATTGCAGCATCTATTTTCCAAGCAGTTGTAAACCAAACCATTAGCGGACTTGCTTGTGGTAGACCAATTCGTGGTAGTATTGCTTTTCTTGGTGGTCCACTGAATTATTTATCTGAGCTTCGCAATCGTTTTATTGAAACTTTGCAATTAACCAAAGAAACGACCATTATTCCAGAGGAAGCACATCTACTTGTTGCCAAAGGCGCTGCTCTTGATTCGATTACGGTAACACCAATATCCGTAGAGAAACTAAGGGGAAAGATTGAAGTATTACGTATGTCTCGTGATACCACAACAGAACCTTTAAAACCATTATTTACGATTGATGCTGAGTATGATGAATTTACTGCTAGACATAAAAAAGATACGGTCGAAAAGGCGGACCTTAAAACCTATACGGGGGATTGCTTTATTGGGATTGACGCTGGTTCTACGACAACAAAATTGGTGCTAATTGACCGTGAGGGTAGGTTATTGTATTCTCTATATGGTAGCAATGAGGGAAATCCTTTACAAAGTGTCATTCATATGTTAAAGAAATTGTATGCGAATTTGCCAAATACTGCCGATATTCGTTATAGTGGTGTTACTGGCTATGGTGAAAAGTTAATTCAAACTGCTTTAAATGTGGACTTAAATGAAATTGAAACCATTGCTCATTACACGGCTGCCAAACAATTTTTACCAAATGTAACAAGTATTGTTGACATTGGTGGGCAAGATATGAAGTATATCCGTATTAAAAATGGTGTAATTGATAATATTATGCTAAATGAAGCTTGTTCTTCGGGTTGTGGTTCTTTTATTGAAACATTTGCAAAAAGTTTGAATTTGTCCATTGGAGAGTTTGTAGAAGAAGCCATTAAATCGAGACGTCCTGTTGACCTTGGTTCTCGTTGTACGGTCTTTATGAATTCGAAGATTAAACAGGCACAAAAAGAGGGTTATGAAGTAGGGGATATTTCTGCTGGTCTTTCTTATTCGGTTATTAAAAATGCCATTCAAAAGGTAATGAAGGTAAGAGATACCAAAACCTTAGGAGACCATATTGTGGTACAAGGTGGTACCTTTTATAATGATGCCATTCTTCGTGCTTTTGAATTAATTGTGGGAAAAGAAGTGGTAAGACCAGATATTTCTGGCTTGATGGGTGCTTATGGTGCTGCTCTTCTTGCCAAAGAACAATATGAGGCAAATTTCGATATGGAATATCATTCTCATATTTGCAAATTAGAAGATTTAGACTCTTTAGAAATTACCGTATCACATACAAGATGTAATGGTTGTGAAAATCACTGCTTACTTACGATTAATAAATTCAGTAATGGCAAAAAACATATTTCCGGAAATCGTTGTGAAAAAGGGGCAGGGATTGTTTCCGATAATACCAATTTGCCAAACTTAATGAAATATAAATTTGAGCGAATTTTTGGGTATACACCGCTAGCTTTGGAGAATGCTCCACGTGGAACAATTGGTATTCCAAGGGTATTAAATATGTATGAGGACTATCCTTTCTGGTTTACATTTTTTACCAATCTTGGCTTCCGTGTGATATTATCCGAAAAAAGTAATCGAAAAACCTATGAAAAGGGAATGGAGTCTATGCCTTCAGAATCCGTTTGTTATCCTGCCAAACTTGCTCATGGACATATCATTAGCTTACTAGAAGCTGGTATTAAAACGATTTTTTATCCTTGTATTCCATATTCTAGAAAGGAATATGAGAAGGCAGATAACCACTACAATTGTCCAATTGTTATTTCTTATTCGGAAGTATTAAAAAATAATGTAGAAGAGCTAAATAAAAGTGATATTAAGTTTTTAAATCCATTTTTACCATTAGAACCAAAGAATTTGACAAAACGTATTTTGGAACTAGAGGAATTTCAAGAATATCATTTTAGCAAAAAAGAATTACTAGAAGCGGCTACAAAAGCAGAGGAGGAGTACCAAAAATGTCGTGAGGATATTCATAAAAAAGGAAAAGAAACACTCGATTATATAGAAAAAAATAATTTGAAGGGAATTGTATTATCTGGTAGACCTTATCATGTTGACCCTGAGATTAATCATGGTATTGATACTTTAATTACGAGTCTTGGTTTATGTGTTTTAACAGAGGATAGTATTGCTCATCTTGCAGAAGCCAAACGACCTTTACGTGTGGTGGACCAATGGATGTTCCATGCAAGATTATATGCGGCTGCTGAATTTGTTGGAAAACATGATAATTTAGAGCTTGTTCAACTAAATTCCTTTGGTTGTGGGGTAGATGCGGTTACGACTGACCAAGTAGAAGAAATTTTGTCAAGCTATGAAAAAATGTATACATTAATTAAAATTGATGAAGTCAATAATTTAGGTGCCGTTCGTATTCGTATTCGTTCTTTGCTTGCTAGTATGGAAAAGCGTCTTGCCAAAAAGAAACAAACGACACAAACGGGAAATTATGGAGTAAACAAAATTCCTTTTACAAAAGAAATGAAAAAGGATTATACAATTTTAATTCCCCAAATGGCACCCATTCATTTTGAACTTATTGCGGATTCCGTAAGCTCTGAAGGCTATCATGTTGAATTATTACGAGATTGTACCCAAAAAACAGTAGAAACTGGTTTAAAGTATGTCAATAATGATGCTTGTTATCCATCTATTTTAACAACGGGACAATTCATAGAGGCTTTGGAATCTGGAAAATATGATGTAAATAAAACTGCTTTAATTATGTCTCAAACAGGTGGGGGATGTCGTGCTACAAACTATATCGGCTTTATTCGTAAAGCATTAAAGGATGCTGGTTTTGAAAATGTACCTGTTATTTCTTTTAATGTTGTTGGTATGGAGAAAAACCCAGGATTTTCTTTAACCATTCCATTAATGGAACGCTTGTTACGTAGTATTATTTATGGGGATTTATTACAAAAAATGCTAACAAAGAATAGGGCTTATGAAGTTCATAAAGGAGAAACCAAAAAGCTATTTGATACTTGGATGGAAAAATGCAAACATATTTTAAAAGATGGTTCTACAAAGCAGTTTAAACAAAGTATTTATGATATCGTAGAAGATTTCGAAAAAATTGAACTTGATACTTCTGTTTTAAAGCCAAAAGTTGGCGTGGTTGGAGAAGTGCTTATAAAATATCATCCTTTTGGAAATAACTTTGTAGCAGAACTTTTAGAACAAGAAGGAGCAGAAGTCATTTTGCCAGATTTTATGGGATTTGTGAAGTTTATGGCAACACATAAAATTACGTTCAATCATTTATTAAAAATCAATAAAACATCTTCTAAAATATCAAAAGTGGCTATTAAGTTAATCGATATTTTAGAAAAAGATTTAAAACTTGCTTTATCAAAATCGAAGAAAAACTATTTACCACCTTGTGATATTTGGCATTTAGAAGATAAGGTAAAAGATGTGTTATCCATTGGAAACCAAACTGGCGAAGGATGGTTCTTAACAGCAGAAATGATTGAGTATATTGAAAATGATATTCCAAATATTATTTGTGTACAGCCATTTGCCTGTTTACCAAATCATGTTGTAGGGAAGGGAGTCATAAAAACCATTCGTTCCAAATACCCTGAAGCAAATATTTCGCCAGTTGATTACGACCCTGGAGCAAGCCAAGCAAACCAAACCAATCGTATTAAGCTATTAATGACCGTTGCCAAAGATAATTTAAAATTAAAGGAAAAGTCATCTCAAAAAATATTAGAAGAAAACACTTTTGAAAAAGACTCCGAAAATTCTTCTCCTTCAATAAAAAAATAAATTTAATTTTTAGAAAATATTTATTATTTAAAATAACTTATAAAAAGGAAGAAAAACATTTTGCATTTTTCTTCCTTTTTATGCTATACCTAGCATAAAATATTCAAAATATTTATAAATACAGACATTCTTTATCCCAATTTTGTCGATATTTCTAACATCAGTTTTATCTACTTATTATTTTTATTTTACTTTTTATTATTTATTATTTTTGTTTTTTTATTTCATTTTGCTCTTTTTTATTTATTATTTTTGTTTTATATTTCGTTTTTATATTTTCTTTTGCTACTTTGTAACCTAGCTCATATAAATAATCGATTTTATTTATATCTAATAATTCTATATTTTTTGTTTTTATTTTTAATAATTCATCAGCTCCTGCTAATTCGTAATTTGATAATTCATAAGATAATATATCAATTGCATTACTTATAATATTAATAATATTTTTTTCTTTTTCTCGATTGGTATTTATTTCTTTTTCAAAAACGACCGATATTACTTTTTCTGCTCCTTGTATTTTTGTTAGTTTCCATGGAATATTTTCTCTTATTCCACCATCTATTAATTTTGTATTTTTATATTCACATGGTGAAAATACTCCTGGATAGGAACAACTGGCTTGAACTGCTTTTCCTATTTCACAATCATAGATGTATTGAACATCATTTGAATATATTGTTCTATTATTTTTAGAACAAAATACATATAACTTTCCATCATATAAATCAACAGATGGTATAATTAAATTCTTTTTTATTTGATTAATATTTTCTATTCCTTTTTTTTCACATGCCATATTAATTATTTTTTTTATTTTATTTCCATTGGTTAATCCATCAATTATAATTTTTCTTTTTATGATTAATCCCCATATTCCCTTTATTATATTGATACCATCAACATATTTTATTTCTTTACAATATTTTTTAAATAATTCATAGATTTCTTTTGAGGTATATCCACATGCATATAGTGTGGCTACGATGCTTCCTGATGATGTACCAGAAATATAATCAAATGTAATTCCTTCTTCTTCAAATGCTCGTAATACGCCAATATGTGCTGCTCCTTTTACTCCTCCGCCAGCAAAACAAATTCCCATTTTCATATTCTTCACCCTATATAATTCTATGTTTTCTTATTTTTTATATTCTTTTTAGTATTAAAAAAGCACGAAAACAAATATGTTTTCGTGCTTTTTTGGCGGAGATTGAGGGATTTGAACCCTCGCGGCCACTTACGCAACCCTAACGGTTTAGCAAACCGTCCCCTTCAACCACTTGGGTAAATCTCCAAATCATTGATGGTTTTCTTATTTTTTGGCGCAGAGGGTGGGATTCGAACCCACGGTAGGCTATAAACCTACGCCAATTTTCAAGACTGGTGCCATAAACCAACTCGACCACCTCTGCATGTGTTACCAACTTTCGTCGGTAACAGTATATATATTAGCACATTTTAACCTTGCTTGTCAATAGAAATTTTTGGATTTTTAGATATTTGCTAACCTTTTAATGAGCTTTTATTAGTTTATCAAACATATTGGCTACTTCTTGGACTATTTTCTCATATAGGTAAGAGTACAAATTCATTGCTGTTTCTATATTAATAGACCTAATTGACGAATATTTTTTTGGTTGTGTCCTTATTTTAACTAATAGTGAAGCATGTGAATGTCTTAAATCATACATACGTACAATTAATAAATTATATTTTTCCTTGGACGCTTTAAATTTCGTTTTAAGGCTTTTTTATCTTTTTTTAATAATATTATGCCTCTATTTATTTTCATATCTTGCCATTTTTATTACCATTTTTTATAATTTTTTTGATTATTTTATTTATTTACTCTTTTATATATTATTTGTTATATCTTCTACTTTATACTTAAATGTTGTTACTTACTTTTTATTATATTTTAATTCTTATTTTTTTACTATTATATATAGCATTTTTATCCTCTGCCTTGTACTTTATATTTAATATCTTATTATTCATTTTGTTCTTTACTCTTATTAGTTTTCTTCTTTTGTTATTTATTTGTTTTTATTATTTACTTTATATTTCGCTTTGTTATTTTGTATTTTACTTTTTATACTTTTTTATTTTTATTCTTTATTTTATATTTTTCTTTTTTATACTTTTTTATTTTTATTCTCTATTTTATATTTTTCTTTTTTATACTTTTTTATTTTTATTCTTTATTTTATATTTTTCTTTTTTATACTTTTTTATTTTTATTCTCTATTTTATATTT
>CANSMW010000030.1 GCA_947648215.1 uncultured Clostridium sp.
AGTGTATCAAGCGTCAACGGAAGAAATAGCATATACAAACTTGTTGGAACTAGATTTAATGTATGAATATACTGGCAGACAAATATTGCAAGAAGTAAAGAAACTCTAAGGAAAAGAATTAGAGGATTAGTTATCAACCCTCTAATTTACACAACATTTACAAAATGATTGACATTATAAAAAATGATCTGATACAATTGAGTAAATGAAAAATTTAATATTAAAGTTTTGTTATCATTTGGAAGGAAATCCGATTTACACAACTTTTACGATAGGCTCGAAAATTCTTAAAAAATTCATCTAATTCTCTTTGACTTACTTTAAAATTTGTACTTATTAATTCTTTCAGTTCTTCAACTGTATAGGAGCAAATAATTATTTCGTGTTCTTTAGAAAGTTTATAGATTAGTTCATTCATCTTTTTGCTCTTAAATACAAATGCAGAAATAAGAATATTAGTATCTAGCATTATTTTCACAACTAATCCCTCTTTCTATTTTTTCTAAATTCTTTTATCATTTCTACAACATCATCTTCTGTTTCTAATCCAAGTCTTTCTGATTCACCATCAAAAGATTTTTGTATTTTTTCTAGAGCTAACATTGCAGAGTTTTGAATAACTATATCTTTACCTTTTTGTATAAAAATAATTTTACTACCTTCTTTTAAATCTAATAATTCTCTAATAGACTTTGGAATAGTTATCTGACCTTTAGTGGTTACTTTTGCTAATTCCATACAATCACTTCCTTTCAACATTCCTTACTTTCCTTACTTATATTATATGCTATTTTTACAAATTTATCAATATTTTTTCAAAAATTTATTGAAAATAAATAATTAATATGTTAAAGTTAAAATAATAAATTGATTGATATTTGTATCGATTGTCAAGAGAAAAAGTTGTAGATAACTACGATGTTCGCTCCATTTAAGTATGACTTTAAGAAGGTATGGTGAATAGCAAATGGTGAAGGGTTAATTATATAAAGGAGATGGATGTAAATGATTAAAATTTTAAATGAACGATTGGTTGATACCAAAAAAGTAACGAATATACTTGTTACCATAGCTATTATAATAGGAGCATTTGTTGTGCCAACTTTTTTAGCGAAAGTGATTCCACTTGGAAAACACCAACAATTAATAATAGGAACAATTGTAAATATGTCACTTATTTTAACGGCTTTATATACAAAAGGAAGCATGAAAACAATTGCAATTGCAACCTTGCCATCAATTTCTACTATTTTGGGAGGATTATTATTTAGAGGAATGACGCTGTATAGTAAAACAATGATTCCAGCAATATGGTTAGGAAATTTTGCATTTATTCTATTATACAAAACATTGTATGTGAATAAAAAAGTACAATATCCAATATCTACAGTAATTGCAGTACTAGTAAAAGTAGCTATTATTTATTTAGGTTTTATGATTATGGTAAATGCTATGATAGTACCAGATATGGTCAAACAAACATTAAATACTTCTATGGGAATAACACAACTAATAACAGCAATATCGGGTTCGATACTGGCAAGTTTAATTATAATTTATACAAAAATAAGAAAGAAAACAACAAAAGAAGAATAAAAAAAGAATGCCATATGTTATATCGCACTTTTGGGAAAATATTGTAAGAATTATAAAGCAAGAGGTGGCAAATGCAAAGGCAATTGAATAAAGAATGGTTTAAAACATACTTTTTTTATGGATTAGAAAACAAAGATGAAGTTGTAAAATGGATAATTGTAAATGGTGCAAAACAGTTGATAGGTACACACAAAGAACTTGATATAGGTCTTGAGAAGATGAATTATGAAAAAGATCAAGAAAGCATGTTGGAATTAATTGTTCAGTTAGAAAGATTTACTTCTTTACATGATGATCCTTTACGTAGAGAATATTTTTACAACAGTATTAATATTAATTCAACGCTAATACACCAAATTTTTAATCGAGTAGCAGAAGAAATAAGTAAAACAAAAGCACTTTCTTTTGTGAAATATCGTCCAGTTTCAGGAATTTTTTATAATACCTATGAATATAAGACAGCAGGACCATTATATTCAGGAAGACAATATTATAATAAATTAAGCCAATGTAGTAATAATTGGGTTCAGGAAGTATATGAAGTATTGTGTTATTTTAATGAATTAGAAAAAGAAAATCGAATCGAATATTATTCATTATTTTTAGATTGTAAATATGCAAGAGCAATCGATCGATATAAAAACAACATAACAGATGATGAAGAGATTCGTGAAATTAGAGGAGTTTATCGAAAATTTTTAGAAAGTAGATCTATTTCTGGAATTGATCTAAAATTAGCAATTGCCAATAATAGAAAATATGAGGATGAATTACTAGAAAGAAAGTTTATGAAAGAAAGTACAAAACCAGCGACTACAGTAAAAATGAGTGAAGAGATGAAAGCATATATTGATAAACATTATCCAGAATATACTACAATTACAACGTTAAAAGATGATGCAATAGGGAATAAATATAAACAAAGATTAAAAGCAGAAGCCCAAAAAGTTTGTGACTTATTTTTAAAAGAAGAAAATATTGAATTTGAAATTTGAAAAAGTGCTTGCATTTTTTTAAATATTGTAGTAATATTTTTTAGGGTGTCAGAAAATGAAAATTTTTGTAGAAAAAACAAAAGCTATGAGAAATCAAAATGGCAAAGCTACTTTGCTAGTTTTTGTGTTTACTACAATTCATAGGATATTATTAAATCACTAAAATGTATTATTTTAGTGATTTTTTGTACCTAGAAACACCTAAAATAAAAAAGGGGGAAATTTTATGGAAAAAAGCAAAATGATTTTAGATGTAAACGAAAAACCAACAATTGCAAAATGGATTGTTTTAGCAATTCAACACGTATTTGCTATGTTTGGAGCTACTATTTTAGTACCAATTTTAGTAAATGCAGGAGCGGGAGAAATCGTGCTTACTATACCAGTAGCATTGGTAACATCAGGAATAGGAACTCTAATTTATATTTTATGTACCAAAGGAAAATCGCCAGTATATTTAGGAAGTTCGTTTGCTTTTATTGCACCATTAGTAGCAGCCTATGCAAAAGGTGGATTATCTGGTGCCATGACAGGAATTATGGCAGTAGGACTTATCTATATTGTATTTGCGACCATTATTCGATTTGCAGGAAAAAATTGGCTAGATAAATTATTGCCACCAGTTGTCATTGGTCCAATGATTATGATTATAGGATTAGGGCTTGCACCATCGGCTATTTCACAAATAGGACTTGGAGGAGAGGCACAAGTAGAATGGAAAGCCATTTTGGTGGCAGTTGTTACCTTCTTAGTAACAGCAATTGTTGCAGTAAGGGGAAAAGGATTTTTAAAGATTATTCCTTTCTTAGTAGGAATTGTAACAGGGTATATTGTTTCGGTATGTGTAGGATTGGTTGATTTTACACCAGTAGCACAAGCAGCTTTCTTTAGTATGCCACAATTTGCTATTCCGTTTTTAAACTATGTACCAAACTTCTCCGCAATTTTAACCATTGTACCAATTGCACTAGTAACTATGGCAGAACATATTGGAGACCATACTTCTTTAAGTAATATTATTGGAAAAGATTTACTAAAAGAACCAGGATTAGAAAAAACATTATTAGGAGATGGTATTGCAACCTTTGTTGCAGGATTACTTGGAGGACCTGCTAATACCACTTATGGAGAAAATACCTCAGTTGTAGGAATGACCAAAATTGCCTCTGTTTGGGTAATTGGATTGGCAGCTATTTTTGCGATTTGTTTAGGATTCTTAGGAAAATTTACAGCCTTAGTATCTACTATACCAAATCCAGTATTAGGAGGAGTGAGCTTACTTCTTTATGGATTTATTGCCGTAAATGGATTAAAAGTACTAATCCAAAATCAAATCGATTTTGGAAAAACAAAAAATGTAGTAGTGGCATCTGCCATGTTAGTACTAGGATTAGGAGGAGCAGCTATTTCCATTGTTAGTGGAGATGTATCGGTTACCATTTCAGGAATGAGCCTAGCAGCTATTGTAGGAATTCTAATTAATCTTTTCTTACCAGAAGAAAAAGAAGAAGAGGTAAACATGGCAAAAGAAGAAAAAGAGGAGAAAGAAGAAGAGAAAATTAACGTATAAAATAAAATTGAACTATATTCCAAAACACACAGGGGGTTTATAGGCACATCCATAAAAAACCTAAATACAAAAAAGAAGGAAGGATCACATGAAAGCAATCGAATTAAAACATCCCTTAATTGAGCATAAAGTAGCAATTTTAAGAGATAAAAAAACAGGTACCAAAGAATTTCGCGAATTAGCAGAAGAATTAGCCATGTTATTATGCTATGAAGCAATGAGAGATGCCAAAACTGATGAAGTAGAGGTAGAAACGCCAATGGGAAAAACTAAGGCGAAAAAGATTAACGAAGACCGTTACACTTTTGTACCAATCCTAAGAGCAGGACTTGGTATGTCAAACGGAATTACCAAAATTGTTCCCAATGCCAAAATAGGGGTTATTGGCTTATATCGTAACGAAGAAACATTAGAACCAGTACGTTATTATTACAAAGTACCAAAAGACATACAAGATAGAGAAGTCATTCTAGTAGACCCAATGCTTGCAACAGGTGGTTCAGCACTAGATGCCATTAAAATGATGAAAGAAGACAGAGTAAAGAAAATAAAATTCTTATGCCTAATTGCAGCACCAGAAGGAATAAAGCGAGTAGAAGAAGCCTACCCAGATGTACAAATCTACTGTGCAAAAATTGATGACCACTTAAACGATATCGGCTACATCGTACCAGGATTAGGCGATGCAGGGGATAGAATTTTTGGAATTAGGTAATTGAGTGAAGTGTAAATAATTTTTGAAAATTTCATAAAAAAACAGCTTTATTTTATTAGGAAATATTTCAGCTATGTACAATCTTGAGTTTGTTTCGCTCGCTACGGGGCAGACTCAAGACTTAATTTTTTGTTTTAAAATTTATGTGGAAAAATTAACTATAGAAAATATAAGAGCTAGGTTGACGAGCTCCTTAAAATATGGTAAGATACTAAAGTAAATATGTCGATGTGGCGGAATAGGTAGACGCACAGGTCTCAAAAACCTGCGGATAACATCCATGTGGGTTCGATTCCCACCATCGACACCAACGACGTATCTGTTCGAACTAAATTGAACAGAATTGATACAGAAATCAATCAGAAAATAAAATCTGGTTGATTTTTTTGTTGCCTAAAAACAATATAAAAATCATCCAAACGAAAGGATTGTGCGAAAAATGAAGATAATTAAGCAAGAACTAGAATTTGAGGAATGTCTAAAACAAAGCCTAAAGTTTTTGTACCAACCATCTATAATATAGGATTATATGGACTAATGGTATTTTTATAAAGAAAATGGTTGTTATCGGAAAAACATATTAAGAGATTTGCTACTGATGGAGAAGCTCTTTAAGAACACCTAATTTTAAAATAGTGTGAATAAGATAGATAAAGATACTTTAAGAAAGGTAAAAGGCTTAAATCTAACTTAATGAATAAAATCGGTCAAAAGAAACAATTGAAAACACGTGAAAAACTATGTTACAATAAAACCATAATAAGAATATAAAAATTCCCTGCGTAGTACGACAAACAAGATATTTTAGAACCTACAAGTTTCTAAAACGGGAGCTAATCTCTAAATATGGCGTGTATGCTTGCTGAATGCAAGAAACCCAGGAGTATTTAGGTAAGCACCCACCTGTATGAGTACAGGTCCGTAAAATCTCTTGAGAATGACGGCTAAGGCGGGGTTTTTGTTTTGTTGTTAAAAAAGAGATGAAAATAACGATATAAAATATTGTACTATTTAACATAATGTGGTAAAATATAGGAAGTGCCATCAAAGGTAAGTAAGAGGCTAACATATGCTCTTAAATGGTAAATAATATTTAGGAGGAAGAAAAATGAAGAGAGAGATAGTACGTAAGCGGAGAGATTATGTAAAAGAGAACATTATCAAGAAAACGATTAAAGAAATGGCAGATGAATGGGGTGTTCATCCAAGCACAATAGAGAAAGATCTTATTTTTTTAAGAAAAAATGAGGGGATTAAAAAGCAAGAGTGTGCTAAGAGATGATGCAATTGCTAAATTATCTGCAAAGAGCACAAGGGTTCGAGAGATTGCAGAAACGATTGGGACAACAACAAGAGATGTGTACTATCGTAAAAAAGTGTTAGGGATTGATTGATTTCAATCCTTAATATATTTATTAAAATTAGAGAAAAAGATTGGGCAAAGCATTGCTTAAATAGATTAAAACAAAGAGATATATACTAATTGCCATAAAAGTGAAAATAAAAAATAGCTACAACAATAAAAACACATTAATTATAATAAATATGTAATATTAATAAATAAAATAGGAATATGAGATTCGAATGAATCCAAGTGAAAATGAAAGCTTAAAAGAGTTACTTATAAATTTGTCCTCGGCTAGCAACTTTTGTAACAAGGATAGTAAATGTGTTTTGATGAAATGTATAAATAATTCTATAATCTCCGTACTCGAAGACGATAATCATTTTTGGAATTAACTAATTTTTTTACATCACCACTTGGTAAATTGTAAATGGCTTTGTAAATACGGAGCCTTTGTGATTTGTCTTGCTTTTCAATAAATTTTCATGCCTTGGGTCTAATCGTTATTTTGTAAGTCATCAATTGTCAACCCCTCTCTTTGTAAAATTTCTTCTAAAGAGATAGCATTTTTTGATTCTGATTCTTTTGTATCTTTGCATTCCATTAAGTAATCGAGATACATTACCTTTTCTGTAATATCCATATGTTCTAGAATAATAGTAGGTTCTAATTTTAGTAATTCTGAGTCAATTGTTTTTTCCATTAATAACCTAATTGAATTTAAACAATCGATGGTAAGTCTTGGGGTCATTTTAATAACATCTTTAATTGCTTGTAATTGTGCATCAGACATTTCTACCAACTCCTTTCATACAACCATTATAACAGGATTAGAAGACAATTACAATAAAAAGCTTGAATATTTTTGCAACTTGTGGTAAGATAATAAACATAGAAAAACCATATAAAAAGCAAAGTAAGTTAGACTGTTTTGGAAAAAGAGAATTTGGGTATTAGCTGAGAGCCTAAATCCATAAATTTAACTGAAATTTCACTTTTTTGGTTCTAGTTTGAAGTGTAGTAGGGCTAGACGGTAGTTTACGTTATAACTGTAATGAGATTAATTATTTTAATTAATAAATTTAGGTGGTACCACGAATCCATTTCGTCCTATATTGACTTAGGAGGAAATGGATTTTTTTAGTAGAGATAGGGGGAAATATGAGGATTGGAATTGATGTGGATAATACTATAACAGATACATTGCCTGTAATGAAAGAGTATTGTAAGAAGTATAATGAAGAGGTAGTAAAGAGAAATTTGCCTATAAATGAAAAGGGATTTGCAGCTAGCAATCTATATGATTGGACAGATGAAGAAAGACAAGATTTCTTTGATAATATTCTTCTAGAGGTGTTTTCAAAGGTAACTACAAAAGAAAATGCAACAAATGTAATAAACGAATTAAAAAAAGAAGGAAATGATATTTATATAATAACAGCAAGAACTAAAGTTAAAGAGCCATATAAGGTAACACAGGAAATGTTAAAGAAATATGGGCTTAATTATGATAAATTAATTATTCAAAAAGATAAAAAACAATGTTGCATCGATAAAAATATTGATATATTGATAGATGATGAACCACAAAATATTATGTCGGTATCTGAAATAATACCAGTAATTGTATTTGAAGCACTACATAACAAAGAATGCGAAGGTAATAACATTATAAAAGTAAAGACATGGGATGAAGCATATACAGTTATTAAACAAATAGAAAAGAAAGGGGATAAATAGCTATGAAAGAACAAATTGAGAAAATTAAGGGGCTTGCAAAAGAGGAGATTGCGAAGGTAGAGGATTTGCAAAGTTTGGATGCGGTGCGTGTGAAGTATTTAGGAAAAAAAGGAGAATTGACCGCCATGTTAAGAGGAATGGGAGCGTTGGCTCCTGAGGAAAGACCAGTGGTTGGAGAACTAGTAAATAAGGTACGAGATGAGTTAGAAGCTTTAATGAATACAAAAACAGAAGAATTAGAAGAGGAGAAATTACAACAAAAATTAGAACAAGAAACAATTGATATTACCCTTCCTTCTTCTAAAATGCGAAGAGGAAGCAAACATCCAGTAAACCGCATTATTGAAGAATTAGAAGACTTATTTGTATCCATGGGATATGATGTGGTAGATGGACCAGAATTAGAAACAGATGAATATTGTTTTGAAAGATTAAATCTTCCAAAAGGTCATCCAGCAAGAGATATGCAAGACACTTTCTACATTACTACAGAATACTTACTAAGAACCCAGACATCTTCTGTGCAGGCACGAACCATGATGGCAAACAAAGAAAAAACACCAATTCGTGTCATATGCCCGGGAAAAACCTACCGTAGAGATGATGATGCAACGCATTCTCATCAATTTGGTCAAATTGAAGGATTGGTGATTGATGAAGGCATTAGCCTTGCTCATTTAAAAGGAACCTTAGAAGTATTTGTTCGTCATATGTTAGGAAAAGATTCTAAACTACGTTTTAGACCAAGCTATTTCCCATTTACAGAACCATCTTATGAAGTTGATGTCAGTTGCTTTAAATGTGGAGGAAAAGGATGTAACCTTTGTAAACAAACGGGTTGGATTGAAATACTAGGTTCTGGAATGGTGCACCCAAATGTATTAAAAATGAATGGATATGACCCAGAAAAATACAGTGGATTTGCTTTTGGAACAGGACTAGACCGTTTGGCCATGTTTAAGTATGGAATTACAGATATTCGTTTGTTATATGCAAATGATGTAAGATTTTTAAGTCAATTTGACCGAAAAGATAATGAACAAGAAAGGAGAATATAGATGAAATTAAGTACCAATTTTGTAAAAGATTATGTGGATATTGATGTAGAGGTAAAAAAACTTGCAGAAGATATGACAGGGGTAGGAAATGAATACGATAGTGCAGAAAAATTAATTAATGCAACCAAACTAATTGTAGGGGAAGTAATCGAATGTGAAATGCACCCAGATTCTGACCATTTACACATTTGTAAAGTCAATATTGGAAGTGAAATACTAAACATTGTATGTGGTGCCTCAAATGTAAGAAAAGGATTAAAAGTAATTGTAGCACAAGTAGGTGCCGAATTACCAGGGGACTTCAAAATAAAAAAAGGAATGATAAGAGGGCAAGAATCTAATGGAATGTTGTGTTCTATGCAAGAATTAGGACTAGAAAGTAAATTTCTAACCGAAGCGGATAAAAATGGGATTCATGAATTACCAAGTAATGCACAAGTAGGAGAAGACCCAATCAAACAATTAGAATTAGATGATGAAGTAATCGATTTTGAACTAACTGCTAACCGTGGAGATTTACTAAGTATATTAGGAATGGCATATGAAATAGGAGCGATTTACGATAAAAAAGTAAAACCAATGGAGGTATCCTATAGCGAAAGCAAAGAAAATATAAACGATACGTTTAAACTAAACATTGCTACCGACAATTGCAGTATCTTTTTATCCAAAAAAGTAAAAAATGTAACAATTAAAGAAAGCCCAGCTTTTATCAAAAATAGACTTATGGCTTCTGGCATACGACCAATCAACAATGTAGTAGATATTAGCAATTATGTTATGCTAGAAACGGGTCAACCACTACACTTCTATGACGCTGATTCTTTAAAAGGAATGTTAGAAGTAAGAATGGCAAATGAAGCAGAAGAATTGACGACATTAGATGGTATCAAAAGAAATTTATCAAAAGAGGATATCGTCATATCCGATGGAACAAGAGCCATAGGGCTTGCTGGAGTCATGGGCGGACTAGATACAGAAATAGAAGATACCACAAAAAATATAATCATTGAATCAGCTATATTTGATGCAATTAAAGTAAGATGTACCTCCAAAAAAATTCTAAGAAGTGAAGCAAGTTCCCGTTTTGAAAAAGGGTTAGACCCCAATAGAACGTATCTTGCCATAGAACGTGCATGCCATATGCTAGAAAAATATGCAGATGCTGAAATTGTAGGAGGGATGGCAAAATACGATACCACAAGTAAAGAAGATAAAAAAATCGATATAACATTTAAGAAAATTACGGATATTTTAGGATTAAACATACCAAAAGAAAGTATTTTAGATGCGTTTAGAAGACTTGGTTTTACTTATGAAGTAAAACAAGATATGATAACCGTATCTGTTCCAACAAGAAGAATTGATATTTCTATACCAGAAGACCTAATTGAAGAAGTAGGGCGTATTTATGGAGTAGACAATATAGAAGGTGCTTTGCCAGTTATGCCATTAAAACCAGGAAGTTATGATAAAACGACAAGACAAATTAGAAATAAAATGATTGATTTAGGGTTAAACGAAACGTTATCTTATATTTTAGTAAACGACAAAGAAGCCAAACAATTCATGAAAGATGACAAGGTAGAAACACTAAAACTATTAGACCCACTAACCGAAGAAAGAAACACTTTAAGAGCAAGCATTTTGCCATCTTTATATAAAATTTACGAATACAATATAGCAAGAAATGTAAAAGACGTATCAATTTTTGAAATAGGAAAAAGCTTTTACCAAAAAGACGAAGTATATGGAGAAGAAAGAAAATTATCAGCCTTACTTTCTGGTGAGTACAATTTAGCAATGACCAGTAAAAAAGTAGATTTCTATGTAATAAAAGGTATAGTAGAAGAAATATTAGATTATTTGGGATATGTAGGAAGATACAGTTTTATGCCATTAAAAGAAATACCACAAGAATTGCACCCAGGTCAAAGTGCCGAAATTAACCTAAATGGAGAAATGATTGGTATCATAGGAAAAGTACATCCGAAAAAAACACAAAATGATGTATTCGTATTTGAAATAAACCTAGATAAATTACTAAGCAAAAAAACAGGAAAAATGAAATACAAAGAAATTTCAAAATATCCAGTCGTAAAAAAAGACCTAAGCATGGTAGTAAAAAAAGAAATCACCAATGAAGAACTACAAAAACAAATCAAAAAATCAGCAGGCTCCTTATTAATAGGCACAAAAATATTTGACCTATACACCGGTTCCAACATAGAAAAAGGAAAAAAGAGCATGTCTTATTCACTAGAATTTAATACAAACGACAGAACCCTAACCGACGAAGAAATCAACAAGTTACTAGAAAAAATTATTGTAGATTTAGAAAAAACACTAGGAGCAGAGCTTCGAAAATAGGAGGAGAAGATATGAAAATAGAAATAAGTAACAAAATAGAGAATTACCAATATATTAGTAGAGGAATTCATAAGTATAATAATGAAAATGGAAAGACACCATATTTTAAAAATAGAAGTGATGAACCGAAAGAAAAAGAAGTATTTGGTTGTTATGCCTTTGAAAATGGAAAAATCATAGGTGGAATGGTAGTATATGAAGCCTTACAGTGGTTACAAATTCAAAAAACATTTATTAGTGATGAATATAGAGGGAAAAGCCTTGGAACATCCATTTTTAAAAAGCTAGAGGAATATGCAAAACAAAGAAATTTAGTAGGAATTAGAGTAGAAACACTCGATTTTCAAGCAAAAGGATTTTATGAAAAAATGGGTTGTACTTTGTTATATGAATTAAAAGATTGCCCAAAGGGAAATATAGAATATGGATTTGTGAAGTATATAGAAAGTTAGGAGAATGAGTATGAATGAAAAGTTTCTAGAATTAAGAAAGCGATATCCAACATTTATTTATCATGACTATCATGTGAAAGAGAACGAAAATCAAATTATTTTGCAATTTGATTTTGAAATTGTTGGATTATGTGAGTTTCATCCTAAAATTGAAATAAAAAAGAAGGAGATTCCTTTTCGAGAGATAGACAACGACTTTGTGAGAAATTTAGTATTTCATATTGGAATGGTGGAGCTAGTTAGTTACTGGAAATGCACATGTTCTCCGAATGTACTTGTAAAATGTGGATATTTAAATGAAGAACAAATGAAGTGGTTTCAAAAACTTTACTATAATGGATTAGGAGAATATCGCTATATTAATCAAATTGATATATCACAAGAAGAGATGATGAAAATAACAGTAGAAGCACCATATAAAGAGTTAAAAGATATAGAAATAGGCGAATTAAAAGGAACACTAATTCCAATTGGTGGAGGAAAAGACTCTACTGTTACCTTGGAATTACTAAAGCAAAATAAAAACGATAATTATTGCCTTATGATTGGTGGAAAAGAACCATCCTTGCAAAGTGCAAAAATAGCAGGGCATAATGACAATCAAATCATCGAAGTAACAAGAACGATTGATTCTGAATTATTGGGACTAAATAAAAAAGGATATTTAAACGGACATACACCATTTTCTTCGCTTCTTGCCTTTTTATCCTATTTTATTGCTTTTCTAACCAATAAGAAATATGTAGCCTTATCCAATGAATCAAGTGCAGAAGAAAGTAATGTAGAAGGAGAAAAAATTAATCATCAATATTCAAAAAGCTATGAATTTGAACAAGACTTTGCCGATTATTCGAGCCAATATTTAAAAGCAGGAGTACACTATTTTAGCTTATTACGTCCATTAAATGAACTACAAATTGCAAAACTATTTTCCCAAAATCCAAAATATCATTCCATTTTTAGAAGTTGCAATGTAGGAAGTAAAAGTATTCCTTGGGAATGGTGTGGAGAGTGCCCCAAATGCTTATTTGTTTTTATTATTTTAAGTCCATTTTTATATAAAGAGGAATTAATAAAAATATTTGGGAAAGACTTATTTCAAAAGGGAAATTTACTAGAAACCTTTAAGGAATTATGCGGACAAGGAAAAACAAAACCATTTGAATGTGTAGGGACCTATGAAGAAGTAAATTATGCACTTACAACTACGATTCAAAAACTAGAAAAACAAGAAAAAGAAATTCCATATTTATTAAAATTCTATAAAGAGAATGATTATATGGTGGATATTACCCAAGATATTACAAAAAGGTATAACGAAAAAAATAATGTACCAAAAGAATTAAATGATATGTTAAAAGAGAAACTTAATATAAAATAAACTTTTCAAACGATGTGTGCATTTTGAACCAAGCGAGGAAGGAATGATATTGTATATGCAAACAGAATTAATAAAGTATTTAGAAGATAAAAAAATATTGATATTAGGGTTTGGGGTAGAAGGAAAATCGACGTATCAATTTTTAAGAAAACATTTCCCACAAAAACCACTTGCCATAAGATACCATAAGCAAGATTTTAAAGAAGAAAAAGAATATTTAGAAAAAGACAAAAATCTTAGCTTTTATACAGGAGACGAATATTTAACAAAGATGGAACAATACGATATTATCTTAAAATCACCAGGAGTCAGTTTTAAGGGAATGGACACCACAAATTTTCTTCATAAAGTAACCTCACAATTAGAATTGTTTTTGGAATTCATGCCTTGCTATACCATTGGAATTACGGGAACCAAAGGAAAAAGCACCACCAGTTCTCTAATTTATAAAATGTTACAAGACCAAGGAAGAAAAACAAGATTATTAGGAAACATCGGAATTCCTATTTTTGATGAAATGGAAGAAATTCAAAAAGATGAAACCATAGTATTAGAAATTTCATCCCATGGGCTAGAATATGTAAAAAAGTCTCCCAATATCGGAATTTTATTAAATGTTTATGAAGAACATTTAGACCATTATGAATCGTTAGAAAAATATATAGAAGCGAAATACAATATTGTGAAATATCAAGAAAAAAATGACATTACAATTTTTAATATGGATAATGAACTTATGAAACAATATCAGTATCATTTTAAAGAAAACGATTATGGAATTACAATAAAGGAAGAGAAAAAAGAAGAAAGAAAACATGTCATTTATTTAAAAGACAATAAAGTATACCAAAACGAAAAACTATTATACAATGCAGAAGAAGAACGAAAACTAAAAGGAAATTATATGTTAAATAACATTATGTTTGTATTAGCAGTAAGCCAAATTTTACAATTAGATTTAGCAAAAACGGTCCAAACCATTAATACCTTTGAACCATTAGAACATCGAATGGAATTTGTAGGCACTTTTGACAATGTGGAATACTACAATAACTCCATTGCCACCATACCAGAAGCGACCATTGATGCCATCGAAACATTAGAAAAAGTAAATACATTAATTGTGGGGGGAAACGATAGAGGGGTTAATCAAACAAAGTTAATTCATTTCTTAAAAGAAAGTAAAGTAGAACACATTATCTGTTTACCAAAAACAGGAGAGGCTATTTTTGAAGCTATTCGAGAAGATAAAAGGCATACCATAATAATGGTACAAACCATGGAAGAAGCAGTAAAACAAGCAAAAACGTTAACAAGAAAGGAAAGCATTTGTTTACTATCACCAGCAGCCTCTAGTTATGGGTATTTTAAAAACTTCCAAGAACGAGGAAGAATTTTTAAGGAATTGGTGAAAAAGGAAGAAATAGAAGAATGAGTAATGATAGAATACCATATAATAAGATTATATAGAAAAAAGTTTAAAACTTTTATGGAGTTGTGATTGTAAAGCATAACTCTATTTTTCTTTTAACGGAATTGAAAAAATCGTTTAAGAATAAAACAGAAAAAAGTGGAAACACTCCCTTGACAATATTTATACCTAATGGTAAAGTAGAGACATAAATAAATGTGTACATTGACAATTAAATAAGAAAAAGGTATTTACAATGCTATTGTTATTTAAATGAGAATAGAGGAAATGTGCATATTTATGGAAAAAATGTAAACAATAAGAAAAAAGGAAAATTAAGGAGGCAAAAGAGAAAAAATGAATAAAAAAGAAAAATCACGTAAAACGACTGTAGGGGAGCTTTCCTACGGGAATACCCGTAAGACAGACACTACTGTGCTCTATCTACATGGGAACAAGGCAGGTATCACATTGGTGGCACTCGTAATCACGATTATATTCTCTTATGACGAAAAATTAAAATGTAGTAATAGCAAAGGTTTCCTCCTACAAACAATTTAGTAATTTATAAATTTTCACATATTTAAAAGATGAATTGTAAAAAATAATAATACAATGTCATCTTTTTTTGAATTTGTAATGAAAAAACTGAAAATAAATGCTATAATAACTTCAATATAGTAAATAAATTGTGCAGACACCATCTGCATAATTAGAAAGAGGAAGATATGAACGAATTAGAAAATATAGATAATGTTAATATAGATGAGTTATATAATAGAATCGTTGTACTAATAGAAAATGCAAAAAGGAATGTAGCTGTAAAAGTAAATAACGAAATGACTTTCTTGTATTGGAATATAGGGAAAGATATAACAGAAAATGTACTTAAAAACCAAAAGGCAGAATATGGAAAATCTGTAATAAAGAAATTAAGTAAAAAGTTAGTAATTGAATATGGAAGAGGCTATGGGGAAAGAAATATATTTAGAATGTTAAAGTTCTATGATTATTTTCCAGATTTTGAAATTTTGTCGACACTGTCGGCAAAATTGAGTTGGTCACATTTTGTAGAACTATTACAGATACAAGATAATCTTAAAAGAGATTTTTATGCTACAATGTGTGCAAATGAACTTTGGGGAGTAAGAACATTAAGAGAAAGAATAGGTTCAGCTTTATTTGAAAGGACAGCAATATCGAAAAAACCAGAACAAACAATAATAAATGATTTACAATTATTAAGTAAAGAAAATAAAATGACTACAAATTTATTTTTTAGAGATCCATATATTTTAGACTTTTTGGATTTAAAAGATACATATAGCGAAAAAGATTTGGAAAATGCAATTTTAGGCGAATTAGAAAGATTTATTTTAGAAATGGGAAACGATTTTGCATTTTTAGCTAGACAAAAAAGAATAACAATAGACGGAGAAGATTATTATATAGACTTACTATTTTATCACAGAAAAATGAAAAGGTTGGTTGTTATTGAGTTGAAATTGGACAAATTTAGACCAGAACATAAAGGACAAGTAGAACTTTATTTGAAATGGTTGGATAAATACGAAAAAGCAGATGGAGAAGAGCCACCAATTGCTATTATATTGTGTGCAACTAAAAATGATATGATGGCAGAATTATTAGAATTAGATAATAGTGGAATACACGTAGCACAATATTTAACGGAATATGTACCAAAAGAGATATTACAGAAAAAGTTTATTGATAGTATAGAAAAAGCAAAAATACAATTAGAACAAAGGAAAAATATTGAAGATGAAGAATAGTTAAATTTTGTCGACACTGTCGACAAAATTTAAAAAAGTATAGCTTTAGATTTAGAAATAAGTCTAGGGCTTATTTTTATGGAAATTTTTTGTCTACATTTAAAGAATATAAAAATATACTAAAAGCAATTTAAAATGGCTAAAAGTTAAAAATAAAGTGAATAAACGAAAGAAGGTGAGGGAATGTCTAACTTAAATTTGAAAGGTATATGGATACCAATAGAAATATTAACAAATGAAAAATTAAGTGATAAAGAAAAAATAATATATGCAATAATTTTATATTTAAGCAAAGAAAATAATTATTGTTATTTAACAAATAAAACTATAAGTGAATTACTAAATATATCAATAACCCAAGTATCAAAATTAGTAAATTCACTAAAAGATAAAAAGTATGTTGATATTGAGTTAATCTATAAAGAAAATAGTAAACAAGTAGAAATAAGAAAACTGATTCCAATAAATAAAAATACCTATTTAACAAAAGTTAAATACCCTCTCCAACAAAACTTCAATACCCCTATTGAAGAAAAGTTTAAGGATAATAAATATAATAATAAAAATATAAATAAATGTAATAGCACAAGACAAGATTATAAAAAATCAGCTACTAGAGTAGGTAGACTACTTTGGTAGCTGATTTTTTAGTTAAAGTTGCGAATAGCAATTTTAACTAAACCTAAAAAATATACAGATATTTTTTAGGCAAAGGGGTGTGGGGAAAAATTTATTTTTCCCTGCCACACT
>CANSMW010000031.1 GCA_947648215.1 uncultured Clostridium sp.
TTCGCTAATAAAATAAAGCTATTTTTTAGTGAAATTTTCAAAAATTATTGACAATTTTGATTCTTATTCCTGATTATCATGTATTTTCTCGGTTAATTTTTCTAAGCATGCGTCAATTTCGGCGGCACAGAAACGATAGGTTACAATGTCATACCCCCATGGGTCTTTAATTTCTACTCCGTCTTTTGTAAGACCTACGTATTCTTTTAGGGTAAAGATTTTGTCTTTTAAATTTGGATACATTTGTATTAGGCTTTGTTTATGGGAATTTGTCATACATAAGATGATGTCCATTTTTTGAATGTTAGAATTTCTTGTTAAGGTGGCTCTATGTTTTTTTAAATTTACACCATATTCTTCCATTACCTTGGTGGCTTCCTCGGTAGAGACATCCCCTGGCATAGCAAATATGCCTGAAGAATATATTTCGATACCCTGTAGGTTCTTTTCCTCTACCTTCTTTTTCATTAACCAATGTGCCATGGCACTTCTACAAATATTTCCTGTACAAATAAACATGATTTTCACTTGAGTTTGTCCTCCTTGTAATTTATCTATATTCGGGTCGATGAGAGCATCGCTCCCTACAGTTTTGGTTATTTTATCATAGAATTATAAAAAAGAAAACCCCCAGAATTGCTTGTTTGCAATTGTGGGGGTGGCAAAGATTAATGCGAATATGCCGTAGAACGTTTGGCTAATGAGGCTTCTTTTGCTTCTCGCCTGTTGACTTCCTTCCTTACTAACAGAAGATCTCTTTCGACAGAAGCAAGTTCTTTCTTTAATTCTGTTTTTCTTTCTGCCAGCTGTTCTTCTAATTCCATAAGTTCCTTGCCTGAAGTGTTTAAATCGATATTCCGATTTATCATTTTTTGCTCCTTTCGTCTGTGCGATTTTATGTAACACTATCATTATACACTATAATTTACATAATTTCAATACTTTTTTACTTAATTACATTTAATAAATACGACGAATATTGTCGTACAAGCTGTGTGAAGTAATCTCCTATTTGCTTTTTTTCTATTTCATTCTTTAAGAAAATTTGTTTTTCTTGTAATATTTTGTCTTTTACAACAATCTGTATTTTGCCAATGGAATATCCCTTTTCAACTGGTGTTTGTAAATTTGTTTCGTATTGTATTTTTACCTCTACATCTTTTATTTCTTCTTTTAAAATTGGTACCCATGTTATTTCGCTATTTGAAAGTTCATATTCTACTTGTTTTGTTTTTGCTTTATCATATTGAATGTGTTTTGCCTCTTCTAGCCATGTATTAAATTTTTCTTCTATTTTTTCTTTTGCATTAATATATTCGTATTTTGAAAATGCGTATTCTATTAATTTAATACTATCACTGGTTCTTATTTTTTTGGTATCGGCTCCTAGTACCACACAAATAATTTGGTGTCCATTTCTTGTGGTAGAGGTTACTAGGCATCTTCCTGCTCCATTGGTAAAGCCTGTTTTTACACCATTGACTCCATTTAAATTTCCTAAAAGTTCGTTGGTATTGGAAATTTGTTTTGGCTGATTGTTAATGTGTATTTCACATGTTTTGGTAGCTACAATACTGGCAAATTTTTCATTTTTTAGAGCATAGTCGGTAAGGAGTGCTAGTTCATAGGCAGTCGTGTAATGTTCCTCCCCATCTAATCCATGTGGGGTTATAAAATGGGTATTTTGTAGTCCCAATTCTTTTGCTTTTTGGTTCATAAGACTCGCAAACCCTTCTATGCTTCCTCCTACATACTCGGCAAGAGCTACTGCTGCATCATTTCCGTGAGCGAAGCATTAGTCCATATAATAAGTCATTCACACTTACTTTGTCTCCCGCCTTTAAACCAAGCCTTGAGCCACCGGTTCCTGCTGCCTTTTTCGAAATTTCTACTATATCCGTTAGTTTGGCATGTTCTAACACAATGGTACCAGTCATGATTTTTGTGGTAGAAGCCATGGGGCGTTTGGTATAGCCGTTTTTTTCAGCAAGTACTTGTTTGGATTCTCGGTCGATTACGATACAGGCTCTTGCATGTAGGTTAGGAAAATGATCCACATTGGTAGAAGCATTTAAAACTTCTTCTTCAATATCGGTCGTTTCTTCATCGATTTCATCATCGGCTAATACGGTCGTGTTGGTTATGAGCATTAGAATGGTTATGCATATTAGAATTCCTATTTGTTTTAATCGTATACTCATTATCTTCCTCCTAATTGATGGCATGCATTATGCTTACTCCTACGTAGGTTACATGATATGCTAGTGTCTTTACTCATATTTAAATAAGACAAGGTTTATTTACAAAAATCACCATTTTCATTATATTATGAAAATGGTGATTCTATAACTAATTTTCATTGTTATTTTGTAAGTTTATCTTCTTTGCATACTAACCACTTGCTCATTTATTTCGTCTTCTGTTCGTTCAATGCTTTTCTCGATTGGTTCTCCTTCTTTTCTTTCTTGTTCTAGTACTTTTCTAAATCCTTCTTCTGATATTTTACAGCGTTTGGCTGCTTCTTTTATTAGCGTTTCTTCATATTCTAATGTGGTATCTCGGTTATCATTATATTCGTTGTCATCAATGTTTTCTAAGGTTGCTTCTTTTGGCTTTCTAATATCTTATCTGCTTTTTCGATATTATCACTTACTCTAGGATTTCTTGTTTTCTCAGCATATTCTTGTACTTCCTTATCGGTTCTTTTTTGATTGGTATTTTTTGGATTAACTGGTACACTTGTGTATTCGTTATCTCTTGATCTTCTAACATAAGCAACTTTTGGAATTCCTGTTTCCATATCTACGGAAAATCCTTCATTTCCATTTTGCTCGTTTGTACCATGTACAATTTGAACTAGATGGAGTACATCATCTTTTCTAACTTCTCCATTTGCTCCTACTTCGGTGATTTCTTTTATTGGGTTGGTTCCCTCCACCGTTTTTAATGATTCAAACTTTACTTCTTGTCCGTCTTTGTTTATGCCATAGAATTCAAATCTAGTAGCATCGATTCTTCGTATTTTAACTGTTTCTAGTTGTTTTTCTTTTACTTCTGGTACTAAATCAGCAAAGGTTCTATCTACTGTTACCTTTTTATTTATATCAATTTCAATGTCTTTTGCATTACTATTTTCCTGTTTTGCTCCTTTAATACTCTCTAATTCTTCTGTATCTTCTTTTGGGTCTTTATCTTTTTTCTTTTCTATTAATTTCTTATTTTGTTTTTGTGTATCCTCTAATTGTGTATTGGTTTCAAGTCCTTCTTCCATTTCTTCTAATTCTTTTAAAGAAATCGGTGTCGTATCACGAAGTTTAACTAAAATAAGTAATTCCTTATCGAAAAAACCTTGTCTCATATGAAGGTGATTGTCTTTATCAATATCTGCTATTACGATATCTTCCATATGTAACTCTCGTTTTATCTCCCCATTTACTTCTTTTTCTACTAAAAATAATGGATGTTCTTTTCCTTCTATTTCGTCAAAAGTAATGGGTTTGTAGTAGTGTATATCACGTATTTTACATTGTTCATTATGTTCCATTGCTTGTTTTTCTAATTCTTTTTTTAGGGTTTCTAACCACTCTTTTAATTCCATATCCAGCTACCATACCTTTCTTACTTTACTCTTAAAGTAAGTATCGTTATTTTACCTTCTTTATTTAATTGCTTGTATAGAAGGCTTTAGAGCCAAAACGACGACAGCCCCTTTTTGGTAAAGGGACCTTTGTACTTCTTTAAATTTCCAAAGATAATTCGAAATTAGTGCCTTCACCTAAACGTACCATAAAAGTTTTTTTCATTGTTTGATTTTGTTCATTGTGAATGATTCCTTCATAAATATAGATATCTCCTTCTTGCCTTGTTGAAGAATAGGTAATTTCTTTTCCCTTTATAAAATTTTGTTTTATATACGTTTCAAACTGTTGTTGTGTTTTAAAATAATTCTCTTTCAATCCGCTTGCCAATACAGAATATGCAAATTTATAGTTTTCTTCATAAATGGCTTTTATAAATCTTTCGATACTCATACCTACTTTTTGTGTTGCATCCGAAGTATTATATTTTTCAACATACTGCGGTAAATCTGTTGTATAAGAATCTAAGTATAAAGTATATTTCATAATAGCTGTTTCATGAAATATATACTCATGTCCATATTGGTCGATACAAATATATTGTGTATCATTATCATATCGATTTATTTGATATTTAACTAATTTTATATCCATTATTGTATTAACATTTCTTTGTATATAGTCTCTATAATTTTCAAAGCTTCCGAAACGCTTTTCTCGGTATGTTTCATCTAGTGAATCATATGCTTCTTGTGTAGAATATAATGCATTATCTTTATAATCTAATAAATAAATATTGCATAATTGCATATCACTAATATAGGCTCTTAATATCTCATTATACTTGGTATATCGAATTGTGTTTGTATTATCCTCTATTGGTTCTTCTTGATGAATCACTTCATTTTTATTTTCTGGTTTTTTCGTTATTTGTAAAAACAATAGATAGGATATGAGTACGATAATACTTAAACAGATAGCTATCATTAATATTACTTTTTTTATATTTTTTCGGTTCATAATTTATTTCATTCCTTCCCTAAAGGCACAAATCAGAATAAATCTTTATACATTTCATATTATTCAAACTTATTTTCTTTTCTATTTTTCTACTATTTTTCCATCTTGTATATATTGATTTGGAATAACAGAAAATGTATTATTTTGTTTATCCATTTTAACAGATAGATAGAATTCTATTTTTTCCTCCGTTTCCTCTGTTGCCTCTAGTGTTAAGATTCCATATACAAAATATTGCTCCAGATTATCCGAAAGTTTTGTTACATACATTTCTTTCGCTCTGAATTTATAGTAATCATCTAGTGTCTCCATCTTATTTAATATATTCTCTTTTGTAATTTCTTTTTCTTTTCGGTAAGCTTCATCTAAATAATCATATAATATTTCTGGTTCTTGTGTTGTTAAATATGTAATATATCGGTCTACACAGTTTACTACTGTAAAAAAATCATTTCTTTTCGTTACGCTACTTACTTGTATCATTTCATCCGTTTTTTCATTTTCTTTCTGTACTGGATTATCACTACTTTGCTTAGAAAGAAGAAGTATGAAACCGAGAAATAACAACAATAGTAACAAAAACAATTATTATGGCGATTTTTAAAAATTTATTTATCATATTTTCTTTCCTGGTGGCTTCCACCAGATACTCCTTTCTTTTTTATCCCCATCCAGTTCCTTTTCCAATATAATCTGTATAAGAACCCGAACGTTTTTCTAGCATGGTAATACAAGCACAAATTTGATCATATCCATTAAAAATATTGGTATGTCCTGGTATCATATTAGCATAAAAAGTAGTTGGTATAAATTGTAGTAATCCGTGTCCTATGTTGGTATTTTTACAACCTGTTCCAGGTGAACACCATGGGCAAACTCCTGCATTAATGGTAATTGGTTTTCCAGAATTGGAATCTTTAATTCCTTGCATAATGGCTTGATTTCCTCTCGATTCTGTCGTTATTTGTCTTAAGATTGCTTCTATTTTTTCTTCTGTCATTACATATCCTAGTTCTGAGAATGCTTGTACAATATATGGTCTCCATGCTTGTACATTTACGGGAACATCCGGTACTAATGCAGATGGTCTTGGTTTATTAGGGTTTACATATTCTTGTGGATTAACATACTCTCCATTTACTTGTACCCCAAAATGTAAATGTGGACCTCCACTAATTCCAGTATTTCCAGATAACGCAATAATATCTCCCTGTTTTACTTCTTGTCCTACTGATACTAATAGTTTTGAATTATGCATATATACTGTTTTAATGCCATTTGCGTGGTTAATTCGAATCCAATTTCCAGCAGATTTACTAAAACCAGCTACTTCTACTGTTCCATCTGCTACTGCAATAATTTCAGTTCCTTGTGGGACAGCTATATCAATTCCTTTATGAAATTTACTTGCTCCAGCAACACCAATATCACCTCGATAACCAAAAACAGAACTAATTCTTGTTTGGGTTACATCATTAATTGGCCACCAAAATCCTGTACCAAGATTGTTCCAATTTATTTCAAGAAATTCATCTGTGTCAAATAATGGTACAAATCGCATCGCAAAATTTCTAGTTAATTCTTTTCCCGTTAAGTAAAAATTAATACATTCTCTCATAATTTCAGCATGTGTTTGTGTTTTTTGTCCATCTTCTAGTAATTCGTATAATTCATCTTTTGAAGTTATTATTTTTCCAATTGCATCTTCTAATTGCATACTATTTAATACTTGATATTCCACAATTTTTCCTGGTAAACCAACACCATTTGGTCGGTAGGGAGCACCTTTTACATATCTTCCTGTTTCATTACTCCATAGCCCCATGAATTCGGATGGATTAACTACTGTTTGTGTTCCAGTTGATTTTAACCACTCTCTTGTTATGTTTTCTAAATAATTATACTCCGAACGGTCGGTATCCCAACTGCCTAAGCCATCTGGTTCACTTTCCGAATCCAAGGAAGTAGTTTTTCCATTTTCTCCATATGGTTCATAATCTGGCGTTTCCTCCAATTCGTAATTTGTTTCTTGCTCAATGATCCATGTTTTTGCTTTTGTTACATTGGCTTTTATAATATCCGTATGTATGATTATTTCAGTTGTTTCATCAATGCTACTTGTTGTAGTGGATATTTGTGGCTCTTCATAACCTTCTATTTCTGTTTCTGATCTTGTATGTCTTGTCGCTTTATAGTTATACTTACTTGTATAAGAAGTAATTTGATCGAGAATGGTAAATTCAATCTCACTTTGTTCTGACATTAATTCAGAAACTGCTTCTACATAAGCCGCATTGTTTGTAATAAATTGTAAATCTATTAAAAACAAAAATGGAGTAGTGTATTGTGCTATGATATCTCGATATGGTATTTTTACTTCTGATATTTCATAAGTTTTTATACTACTAGTTAAGGTACCATGGTTATATAGATTGGTAGTGTGTTTATATGGTTTTGCAATACATAGGTTCCAAGATGAGTCTAAGGAAAAATAGTTTAAGAGGTCATCTTTTTCAAAATCTTTTGTCGTTTTTAATTTTTCTTGAAAGGCTTCATATCCTATATAGGTTAGCTCTTTTGCTTCTTCCTCTTTGTCTTTTCCTTCCATTCTTCTTTTTATTTTCACAATTCCTTGTACTTCTTTATCACTACCTTCAATATAAGGAAGTTCTCCTGTTAAGGAAGCAGTTATAAATTTGTATAAATACTGAGCTGCTTGTGTATTGGGATTGAGTGTATCCATGATGATTTCTGTTCCTGAAACTGTATTTTGTGCAGCCATTCTATAGTTGCCATCATCACCAAACCCCAAATCATTTAAATCAATTCCATTTAAGGAGAGCTCTGCTACAATATTTTTTAAGAATTTTTCTTTATCAAAATGGATGCCATCTTCTCCAATCGTACAATAGTCCTGTAATACTTGATATGTTACTTCATCCGTTTTCTGTGCATTTAATTCATCTAAATAATTGTCAGCAGCTGGAATTAAAACAAATATTGTAAAAGTTGTTAATACTATAATCACTATAATAATGATAATCAATACTAAATGAGTAGCAATAAATGCGGCTATTTGTGCAGCTATTTGTGCGGCTATCTTTTTTATGCCCTCTACTGCTGCTTGTGTCCCTTTTCTTTTTAAATTTTCCGCTCCTTGTTTTATCGGTTTTTCTAATAATCCCTTTCCTTTATTAACACCCTGTTTAGCTAGATTGGATAATTCTTGTCCTTCTTGCTCTTGATTTTCTTCGTCCATATGTCACCTCTTTTCTGCTCTTTTTTCATTTTTCATTTTAAATAGATTTTCTTTTTTCATTATATTTCAATGGTGATGGTACTTCGGTTTGTATATTCTGCCTTGTTAGTCGTGATTTTATATTCTTCGTAATTTAAAATTACATCATCAAATACCATTTTTCTTATAATCGCTTGGTTTGAATATAATTTATTAAAGCGTATCGTTACTTTTTTTATTTTACTAGGTTCTACCGTAATTTCTGTTTCGTCAATTTCATAGGCATATGCATTGTAATTATTATCTTTAGAACTAACCAAATAAATGGAGTCTACTTTTTGTCCGGCTATTTAGTAAAATGGTATTGGCTGTTTGGTTTTCAATAGTAATATCATAAGATTCATATTCTTTGTAAATGTTTCTCTTAAGAATTTTTACTTTAATTCCATTACTATTTACTTCTTGATTTGACTCTTGTCTTCCTATATAGCCATCAATATTTAGTTTTGTTTCATTTCCTATTGTTTCTATTGTATAGTAATCTTCGATTGTATTTTCTGAAGAAGAAATTTTTCCACTTGATAACATATCATCTATTATTTTTATTTTATAAGTATTTTGATAAGTATTTATCCAATTTTGTATGGTATATGTTTTTTTGCCCACAAAAATTTTATCCACGTAATTGCTTTTGAAGAGTTGAATATTAGACTTAAATTTTTCTTCTTTACAAGCTTCTGTTAATAAATCATAGGCTTTTTGTATTTCTTTACGATTACAAAAATCAATAAATTCTTCAATTACTTTTGTATCTGTTTGTTGTTGTTTATTTATCTCCACATTAGAAATTACTGGCTTTTCTAAGCGTTCTTCTTGTAGTGAAGTTATTGTTGTATTTTGTATCTGATTTTCTTTTTGTCTAAATTTCTCTTTTGCATTTTCATTTAATAATTGTTTTACAGTTAAAAAGAGGATAATTGCAATGATTACTGCAAATATAACATATCGATTTTTAAATATACTTCTTCTTATGTTACTATTTTTAATAATCATGGTATTATCCTCCTAGTTTTATGCTTTTTCTATACAGCACTGTTTCTCCAATCCACAAAGCCTTGGAATAATTGTTTTGCTACTTGCTGATTGTTTGCTGATTTTGGATCTCCTCCTAACATACCAGCAATACGATTAATTTCTGCTGCTCGCATATTAGCATCTGAGTATGCTTTTTTATCAATACCCATAGGCTCATAACTCTGTACAATATTTTGTACTTGTGCTCTTGCATCTTTTCTTGATAAGCCTTTCGTCTCTTTTACGTATTTATCTTCTAATGCTCGTGCTCTTCTTATGTCAGTATGATCCGTAATTCCTGCTTTTCGATAATCTTGTACAAATTTTTGTACATCTTTTTTGGTATAGTCTTTACCAGTGCTTGCATCTTTTTTTCCTTTATAATATTTCTCATAGAAATTATCAAATTTTTCACTTTGGAAATATGCCTTATCTGCTCTTGCATTTCTTGCATCAATTATATTGCCATATTTTCCAGCTTCATACGTATCAAGAATACTTTTGTCTCTCATCTTCTTACCTGCTGTTGCTTCAAATAAATTTCCACCTGTTACAGCACCAACTGCACCTGCTCCAAATGCCATAGAAAGTGCTTTTTCTCCATCTCCTGTAGTTGCACCAATCGCAAGACCAACCGTTCCCATTGCTGCTGCCAATACTCCCCTAGAAGCCATTTTTAACGTTCCTCTTGCTGCTTTATATCCTACTGTTGGTAATGTCTTCCAAGCTCCTATTGCTCTTTTATTAATTTCTGAACCAATTCTATTTTTTAATTGTCGCTTTCCTTCTGGTGTTTTTAAATTATTCCAAGCATCTCTTGCCGCATTTAGTCTTTCCCCGCTTCTTTGGAAGTAATTTCCCGTATCTTGTTTCATCATATCCCAAATATTAAGTTCTTTTGGAGCATCCTCTGGGCGTGCAAATGGGTTATCATATTCTTGTTGATTTATTTGTTGTTGTTGTACTTCTTCTTGCTGTTTTGCATTCTCTTGATCGTATAAATCTTGATATCTTTCTTGTTTGGCCCTTAATTCTGGATCCATCATAATTTCTTCATTTGTATATCCTTCTAGTTCCTTATCTAATTGCTCCATTTCCTCTGGACGTGGTAATCCATTTTCTCCCCCTGGTGATGGTGCGTCTCCCCCTGGTGATGGTGCGTCTCCCCCTGGTGGTGGTGTTCCTTCGTCTGGTGATGGAAGTGGTGGTGTATCACTACCTCCTCCTATTACATTATTTGCATCTTTTCCCTTAAATGCCTCAAATGGCTTATTGCTTTGTGCATCTCTTCCTTGTCTTTCTGGTATATCTTTTGTTCTTACTTTTCCTTGTTGCCCTCCTTGTCCTTTTTTTCCAAAGTTTTGTAATGCTCTTCCCGCTACTGCCGTTACACCTGCTGCACCTGCAAGTGAACCTACAGTTCCTCCGCTTGCTTTTCCAAATCCAAACATTTGCTTTACTAATTTTTCAGCTGCAATAATAAAACCTAGTGCCACAATCGCATAAATTGGATTATCTGCCGCTAATTCTATGGATGTGCCTAATAATACCTTATATAGTAGTAAATGAATTGGTTGGATTAATGCATTATATGTAAATTCTTTTATCCACATATTAAAAGCTTGTGCTTTTCCATCCGACACTTTATCTATTGGATACGTTAATGCTACCATTGGTGCAATTAGCGTTAAGAACGCCATATTGACTACCCTTTTTAAATATATCCAAGTAAATCGAACAGAGTAAATAACTAACATAATGTACAACATTAAAAATCCGACTTTAATTTGCAAATCTCCCGCTTGTACCATAAAACGTACATAACTCATTAGATTTGCTCCAAAATCAATTGCGTATGTAGAAGTTCCAAGTCCATCTATTTTTGTTGCATGCACTGTAAAAGTACCATTTTCTCCTGATGATAACATTGCAGTTACCGTTTCTGTCATTGTTAAAGCAAAAGACATAATGTAATGTATCACCAGTACCAAGCACATCGCTACTAACCAGTCTACTATCATTTGTTTATATTTCGCCCTATCTGCTGCAATACTTGTTAGTAACATGCGAATCCCTAAATACACTAAAACAGATAATAAACCTACTATTGCAATCGAACGAAGTGCTACATACCAACTTGCAATGGTTGGACGTAATTTTTTAGCTATATTTTTCTCATCCATCCCCTCAATCGATGGTTTAATAAAATTAACATCTAATGCTGGTATTCTATTTGAAAACATTTCTTCTGGTGTATATCGAATAACTGGTATATTAACACGATTTAATCCAAAAAAAGTTGCATCAATAAATACATCTGTTGTAATTGAAACTTTACTGTTTGCACTACTTGGATAATCACTTGATTTAATCTCTTTCATAAAATTAGAACTTTCTCCAAGGATAGCAGTTTCTAATATACGTTGAATACCATCAAATATTGCTGCTACAAAGTTCACAATGGGACTCATTAGCTTTCCACCAATATCTGCTTGTACTGTAGATGGAACACAAAATGTTGTTAATATTACGATAACGATTGCAAGGATTGTCTTTTGTATAACTCCCTTATTCGTAAAAAATTTCATGTTTTCCCCTTTCTATTGTATTGCTTTTTGTTTCTTCATGTTTACAATATTGTTTAAGTTAGTTTCTACAAACTCAAATTCTTTTGCGGTTGGTGTAATTTGTAAAATTGCTGTATCTGCTCCTACTTTTAGTAGCCCTTCTCCTTTTAAACAAGTTACCAAAAATCCTGCTTCTCCTTCAGAAAGTTTGAATACTTGTTTTAAGTATTGTATTTCCGATTTATCTTGTGCTAAGAATAATTTCGTATCAGATGAAGTTAGTACCGCTTGTGCTTCTTGTTTTTCATAAAAGTCTTGGAATCTTTGTGAAATAATCGCCAAAGATACATTTCTTTTTCTGGCACGTCTTGCCATGGTGTTTAAGAAGTCGACTGCTTCTGGGTATGGTAGTAACATCCATGCTTCATCTACTAATACTCTTTTCTTTTTGGCTTTGGTTCTATCTTCACTGTTTTTCTTAACGTATTTTTCCCAAATCCAAGAAAGTAAAATTTGTTGGGCAAGTGGTCTTGCAAAACGTTCTTCTAGCTGTGAAATATCTAGGTTAATAAATGGCACACCATCTAATAATTCGAAGGTGGATTGTCCATCAAAATAGGCCATTTGTCCTTCGTATTCACGTATGTATTGTTTCATAACTTTTAGTAAGTAGCTGTAATGAAAACGATAGTCTTCGTTTTCGTTTTCAGCTGCTTTTCTTTGGATTCTTTTATACCAACTACCAATGGTTGGCATTAGTTTTTTCTTTCTTGCAAGCATGTTTCCAGTTGCCATGTTGGCTGCTGAATCATATAAGCTTGATGGATCTGATGTAATTTTCATTGCTGCATATTCTTCAGAAACAGATTCTGCTATAATTTGTTTGGTTAATTCGTTTACTTCGGTACTTCTGGTACTACCTCTTGCCATGGTAAGAAGAGCTTGTGTTACGTCTTCTACTTTGTTTTCTACATTGACCATAACCCTTTCTTTTCCTGTAATTTCATCTTTTATAATCTCTGGTTCTATATCGAATAAGTTAATAACCGTTTTAGAGTTTGGACTTAATACTACATTTATTCCACCTAAAGATTCTGCTACTATGGTATATTCACCTTCTGCATCAAGTGCCAAACTTTCAATTCCCATAAGTACTGCTGACCTAGAAATAAGAGTTTTCATAGTAACAGATTTACCTGCACCAGATTTTGCAAAAATTACCATGTTGTAGTTGGTTAGGGATGGGTGGAAGTTGTCAAATAGAATTGGTACTCCGGTTTGTTTGTTAAACCCTAAAGGTACTCCGGTGGAATGTCCTACCTCTGAGGTAGTAAATGGGAATACCGTTCCCATGGAGCGTCTATCAAAGGTATGTACTTTTTTTAATTTGTTATCCATTAATGGTACATTACTTTTAAAGGCATCTTCTTGTATTCCCCATGCACTTTTTACACTTACTAAGGATTTTGACATTTCAGTGGATAATAAACTGGTTAGTTTATCTAAGTCTTCTAGGCTATAAGCAAATAGAGTAGAAACAATTGTTGCTTCAAATAATTTATTATACCCTGCTGCAATTTCGTCTCTTAATTGTTCTGCTTCAAATCGTTTTTGCCCAACGGTACTTTGCCTATTAATGTTTCCACGGTCTGCTGCTACGATTCTTTCGGTTTCTAGTTGGTTAATAACCCTATTTAATTCGTTTTGCGATTTGGCTTCTGGCACTGGGTTAATGTATATGGAGGTATTGGTATCTCCATATAAATATAAATCACGAAATAATTCTGGGAAAATGGCCATTCTTGGAAGTGCCGATACAAAGAAACTTCTTGCATATCGTTTGGTATTAGAGATAATTTCTAAATGGTCAATGTTAGAGGCATCAATTCCAGAAGGTGCAATTAATTCTTTTATGGTCTTTTTCTTTAAAATGTTGTATTGTTCCTCATTATTCGTTAACTGCTGATTTTTTTCTTCTGCCCCTTTTTGGTTTTTCTTCCACATCCTCAGTTCCTCCTTTTTCCTTTTCATTTTGTTCTTCTTCAATTAATCTTGTTGCTGAATCAGCTGTTTGCTTTCCTAAGTATGCTGCATTTTGCTTGATAATCATTTGTGCTCTTTGTCTAATTAATTCTTCTAAACGTGCTCTTTTTTGGTCAATTTGTTGTTGTTTTGGACTTCTTGCTTGCATTACTTTTTCATTAGCAAGTGTTATTGCTCTTCTTTCTATTTCTTCATCTAATGCCTTGATCGTCTTATCTAATACGTCTGGTGCTGTTGTATATAGTTCTTCATAGCCCGAACGAGCTGCCTTGTCTACACTAAATACTTCTGCTTCATCACGATTATAGGCAACATATAATAAATCTGCTAATTGTTCTGAATTTAAGATTTTTCCTCCCACAGAACAACCGGCTAAGGTTCGAATAATGGATTGTGCCCTAGTATATAGTTCTTGAAAAGCAAGACTTCTAATTTCTTCTTTATCAAAAGAATTATTTGTTCCTAAATCTTCTACATAATATGGAATAATAACATAATACTTTTTGCTTAATACATTTTTGTTTAAACTCATTCTTTCCGTATTAGCAATAATGTCTTTTCCATATTCATACAAATTGGTTTGTTTAGTTACTTCAAAGAAATCCTTATTTAATTCTTCTCTTGTTGCTGTTCCTGACTGTAATTTTTTTAGATAAGCGTTTCTTTTTTTCTCAAGCTCTATTCCTACTTCTTCTACTTTTTTTCGATAACCTTCTAAGCTATCATTTAAGTTAACAGTTCTTGTTTGTACATAAATTTGAACAGGATGTCTTAAGGTATTTAAAAATTGCAGGAATCCTTCTTCTACTCCTATTTTTTCTCCTTCTGACATAAGGTCATAATTGATACCTTGGCATTCTACTACCATAATATAACGCATTCCGTTTTTTTGTATGATCATATTATCTTCAATTGTCTCAAATTCCATGAATTTAAAAATAGATTGTTTGGTATATTCTTTTGCAATTTTCTTTGCATCACTACTAGTTGATTCCCTGTTCGTTTCTATTTCTTCTTTTTTCTTTTTACCTTTTAACCAGAAGTATACGAATATAGCAATAAGTATTACTAAAATAACTATTGCAACAATTAATAATGAGATTAACATTTGTGTAATTTGATCTGAATTATTCATCCTTTGTTTCCTCCTCTATTTCATAAGTATAAATTCTATTATGTGCTTTTTTAAATCGAATGGCTCTGAAAATGACATCATCAATGTTTTCTCCACCTACTTTTTTGGTAAAAGCAAATGCCCCAAGATCTGGTACTTTAAAAGTTCCAATGCAAAACCCGATTAGCGCAAATATGGCTATTACTAACATTCCTATTAACTTTGCTCCCATTGCTGCAATAATCAAGTAAAAAAAGAATCCCACTCCTGCTGCAATAACGGTATATATCATTGACTTCCCTGTAAAAACAAATAAAATTCTTCCCTCATCTTTAACATTTCTTGGTATATTATATGGTCCCATGTTCTTCCTCCTTCAAGGCATAGTTATAATCAATATCATTATACCAGAAAACAAAGAAAAATGTAACATTTTCGGAGAAAATATTACATTTTTAATATAATTGTAATATAGGTGAAATAAATAATTGTATAATCACCCTTTCTAATTGCAAAAAGGCTATATGTTAAAATAAAAAGCTAAGAATTCCTTCCTAGCCTTTTTTATTTATAATACCATTCTTTTATTGTAGTATTTATCCGTTACCCTCTAATGCTCTTGCCATATCATATACAATTCCTGTAATTGTAGATGCTGCAAATATTAATACGGCTCCTACTATATATGGGATCATTGATTTTTTGTAGTCTGCTTTTTCTTCTGCACTACCCATCATGTATTTAATACCTAAAATTAGTAGAATAACAACAGCTACTAATACTCCTACTGTTCTTACAACAGTTACAATTTGATTTCCTAAATTTACAATTCCTTCTGTTGAAGCAGAATCAAGATTTCCTCCTGAAAAGATGCCTGGGTTGATTTCTCCTGTTCCTTCAGCAAATGAGATGACGCTCATTGTAACAATTGCTAATATCATACACAATGCTACTAATATTTTACTTGTTTTCTTCATACTTTTCCTCCTATTATTTTATATTTCTTTTTGTATTTTTCTCTACTCACAAACATGAGAGAATATTAAAAACTTTCCTTGGGACAGTGAATTTCACTGTATCACTATATTATTATAACGGTTTTTTTCCATTTTGTCTATACTTATTTTAAAAATAATTGTAAATTGTAAATGGCAATAATAAATTTCCGGTTTATTATGCACATATTTCACTTAAGATT
>CANSMW010000032.1 GCA_947648215.1 uncultured Clostridium sp.
AAATGTGGAAAGATTACACTAGACAAGAACAAGCAGAACTTATAATGAAATATGTAGATGATATAGAACTTGTTTTAGTTGGTAACGAAGTAATAGTAAATCAAATTAACTTTAGAGACTCAATTTGCAAACCTTGTCAAGAATTATATGATAAAGGTTATATTGATACAACAAAGCCAATGATATTAGGCAATGTGCTGGGTAATGTTAGGTTTAGCAATTATTTGCCAGAGAAAGAAGTCGGCGAAATAATTATGAGATTAAGACAATACTATGATGTTGGTTATACAGAGGCAACCTACTACGTTGATAAGCAAATGTTTTATTTTAACTTTGCTGAAGACAATAGTGCTATTGTTAGAGTGTTCCCATTAAAAGATTACTACAAGCTAGATCCAGATAATAAAATGAAGACCTATGAGTTTGGAATTATTTATATTCGTGAAGAAGATAAATTCCAAATGAAAGAAATTGATACTGCATTTGATTATATACCAGATGAAAGTAATGATAGTGTAATTTATACAAAAGATGATACTCCTATTTCAGTAGGTGTAAAGCCAGTAAAGTTCTGCGAAGACAAGCTACATGAAACAAATTAACGTGGCACGTTTTGTTTTTATGAAATAAAAATGAAAGTGGCGATAGTTAATTTGAATAAATTTTATTCCAATGGGAGAAAATTTATTGCCTCGCAGAGCCCCCGAGTTTTGTTAGCATGACGAAACTCATAGGGGGTTAGGAATATTGACTAAAGTCAAATTCCTATGCTACGAAGCAAATTCTAAAGGAGGAAAAAGATGAGCGAAGAATTAGCATATTCTATTCACTTAGGTAGTGATAAAAACAAAACCAATAAAGCTAAAAAAGTTGCAAAAAACAATCCATCTGGAGAAACATCATTTGCAAACAATGGAATACAAAATGCAACACAGTTGTCAAAAGTGAATAAACACAATTTAAGAGATTATGATAATAATAAAGATAATATTTACATTTTATATGGAACTGATAACTTATATCAAGATGTTCAAGACCTATATTTACAAGAATTTGAAGAAACAAGACTAGAATATAATAATAAGCAAACTCGTGAAAATAGAAAGATAGATAACTATTTTAAGCATATATCACAAGATAAGCAAAAGGACTTGGCATGTGAACTAATAATTGAGCTTGGAGATATGGACTTTTGGAATAATAAAAATTTAGATTTTAGAATGAATATGAGATATGTTTACAAAGAGCAAGTATTAGACTTAATGAGAATTGTACCAGAATTTAAAGTTGCAAATGCAGTAATACATTTTGATGAACTATCTCCACATCTACATTTAGTTGGTGTTCCTGTAAAAGATGGTTATAAGAAAGGTATGAAAAAGCAACCTGCAAAGTCAAAAGTATTTACGAAAGAATCGCTACAACGAATACAAGATGAAATGAGAGTTTGTTGTATAAAATCATATAATAAACACTATGAAAAGACTTCTATACTAAAACAAAAGAAAAAAGGAAGAAATCAAGATATAGATGTTAAAGATATGGGAGATTACAGAGAAATAAAGAAACAACTAAAGCAGAAAGAGCAGAAACTGACTAAAGCTAATAATCAAACAAAACAACTCGATAATACAACTACAAATATAAATGAAATATTAGATAATTTAAAACCTGCTAAGCTAAACAAAAATAATATGATTATTTCAAACGAGGATGTCCAGAGAATTAAAAATTATACAAAAGATGTAAAAGATAAACCCAGACAGTAAGAAGTGTAAATGACTTAAATATGGCAATTAAAGATTTTGAGCATTTCGCTTTTGAAATAGAAAAAGAAAATCGTTCTCTTAAATATGAAATAGAACTAAAAGATAATGAAATCGGAAGTCTAAAAAATGAATTATCTACTAAAGACACAATTACAGGTAGATTACAAGCTGAAAAAGAAAAGATAAAACAAGAATTACAGAAATTCAAAGATTTTTGGCATAGTATTATGAGCCATTTTCACAAAAGAATTTGCTATGATAAAGATGATAACTATAAAATTGTAAGTGATGATTTATATAAAAATGGCATATTTGATAGTAACGATAATGAAATTGCAAATAATATTGCTAGAAAAGTAACTATACCAGATGAAAACAAACAAACTAAAAGTAAAAAGAAAAATAATGATACAAGATTTTAAAAGGAGGAAAAAAGCTATGGAAGAAAACAAAGTTGAAAATGTAATAAATATAATTAAAGATATGGATATGAAAGATAGATTAAGATTAGGTATATGCTTAACTACAAGTGATTGGGCTAATATTTTATATAACAAAAACTGAAATGTATGAGAAATTTGATACTATGCTAAAAGAAGTTGATGAAGAATATAGAACTACTTTAATAAATTTTGCTAAATATAAACTTGTGATGTTTACAATGGCTAAAATAATGGAAATGGAACAAGTTGAACGAAATAAAGTGGTAATGTATTTATTTAATTTAATTTAGTTTAAAGTTCTAATAATTCTAATTTAGAAATATAGTTGAAATAAATTAGAAAATACTATATACTATTATCAGTTAAGAAGAAGGGATAAAAAAATGAGAAATGTATTAGTAATAGCAGGTCCAGGGGAAGAAGCTTTTGGAAATGAAGAAATTGATTTATTAACTTCAAATATTGAACAAGACAATTCTAGAAGAATGTTATGTGTTGGTAATGGAGTTGAAAAAATAGAAAATGGAGCAATAGCAAGTAAATTAGAAGAAATATCGCAAAATGGAGACGATACTACAATCATAATACAAATGCATGGAACAGAAAAGGAAGGGCAATTTTATTTTATAAATGATGATTCTTATATAAGTTCTCGAGAATTATTTGAAATGGTAAATTCCAGATTTAAAGACAAGCCTGTTGATATAGTAATTACATCATGCCATAGTGGTGCTTGTTTAAAAGATAAAGATTTATTGCCTAAAGGCAGTGTTGTTGGAGCTTTATCACAAGGAAATGAAACAACCGCTGGTAGTGATGTTAAAAATTTTATAGAAAGTCTATTAGGAGCTACTGACGAATTTACAACCTATAATTTAGTGAAATTATATTTGTGTGGATTAAAAACTAGAATTCCTCCAGAAATTGGAATTTCAGGTGAACAAGGTACTTTACAATTAGACGAATTACTTAGAAATTCTATAGGAAAAAAGATAGATAAAAGTAAAGTTATAAATTTATTGAAGGAAACTATAAGTGCAGAAGAAATTGAAGAGTTAATTAATAAAATAGAAACTTCAAAAAATGAGTATGGTATTTGTGCAGTAGAATATGGCAAAGCCATAGCTGTCTGTGCTACAAATGAATTTGGCAAAGACATAAATCATGAGAATTACAAATCAATGGAGAAAAATTCAAGAACTATGAGTCCAAGTTCTGCATATGGATTTTTTGAAACTGTGGATAGATATAGCACACCTATTAGAAGACAGTCGGCACTTAATTGGTCTAGAAGAATAATTGAAAATAGTAAAGATATGGATAAAGGAAATGGAATAATTTATGAATGGTCAATATGCTGAGGCATTAACAGAAGTTGATATGATATTAAAAATAATGCCAGAAGATATTATAAAAAAAATCCCATCATCGTTTTATAGTTATATTTCTAATAACAAATCAAGCTCATTTCAATCCAAGGCTATAGATGATATTTTTATAAAAGAAAATGAATTAATAGATGAAACAAAAGATATTTTATCATTAATATATAGAGCTTATTTATGTGATGAAGAAACTAAAAACAAATTAGAAAAACAAGATTATTTAGAATTACAACAATATAATGAAGAATTAAATAGAAAATATAGTGCAGAAAATTTATTTAAAAAAGATACATTGAGAGCTAATATAAATGAAGATATTAAAGAAATAGGATTAATTGAATTAGAAAATGAAAAATGGTATAAAAAAATATTAAACAAAATAAAGAAGTTATTTTTTAATAAATAATCAGTGCATTAAATTTATGAATATTTTTCACAAATATGTATAAAATTTTATATAAATTTGTTGCAATGTATAAAAAATATGATATACTTTAATAAATTGATTGATATTTGTATCAATCGTTATGAGAGCCGAAAAAGTTGTAGATAACTACGCCAACGGCACCAGTAAGCAATCTGTCCGAACTTTTATAGTTTAGACTTGAATATATAAGTATCAATTTCAAATTAGAAGTTGATACTTTTTTGTTGTTTAAGGAAGAAAGGACAGGTTTAAATGGTAACTATTACAAAGAAAGAATTAGAAATTGATAATGAATTAAAGAAGAAAATAGAATTTATATGTAGTTTTTGTAATACTACTCCTACTATTATCAATGGTAATATTAGAAAAATTGAAAAAACAAATTTAAACTACATAGAGCCTCATAGAGTTATTATTAAAGGCATCACATTTCTAGTATTTAATTATTCTAATGAAATATTTATTGAAAATTTGTCTAATAGAATTAAATTATCAGATTTAGAAACCTTTATAAAAACATTAAACTAAAATATAAGTAATTTGTATCAACTTCTTTTAAAATCGTCTTAAAATAGGCAAAAAATGGTAATTATGTCTTGACTTTACATTAAAAGAATCTATAATAGGAAATCAATAAAGGAAGTTTTATGTTTTTGTGGGGGTTAATATAAAACAAATTATTTAAACAACTGATAGAAATTTATAGAGGTGTCAAAGGCATAAAACCAAGTTAAGTGTCTTTGTCGCCTCTTTTTTGATAATAAAGATAGAAAGGATTTAGAATTTATGAATGAAGAAAAGAAAATCGCTGGAATATAAATAAGAGTTAGTACAGAAGATCAGGCTCGTGAAGGTTTTAGTTTACCAGAACAAGAGAAAAGACTTCGTGCTATGTGTGAATATAAAGGTTATGAAATTTATAAAGTTTACAAAGATGCTGGAATAAGTGCAAAAACTGGAAATAAAAGACCAGCATTTGAAGAATTGAAAGAAGATATTAAAAATAAAAAATGTAATACTATTGTTGTATTAAAGCTAGATAGATTAACAAGAAGTGTTTATGACTGGGAAAACATAATGAAATTTTTAGAAGAAAACAATGCTTATTTAGATTGTGCAAATGATGATATAAATACAACTAATGCTAATGGTAGAATGGTTGCAAGACTTTTAACAACTGTTTCACAAAACGAAATAGAAAGAACAAGTGAAAGAACTAAAATAGGTTTAGCTGGTGCCATAAAAGTTGGAAATATTCCAAATAAAGCACCATTTGGTTATAAACATGTAAATAAAAAACTTGTTATAGACCCATTTACAAAAGATGAAGTAATAAGAATATTTAATTTATATTATGAGGGAAATTCCTATCAAACTATTTCTAATATTTATAATGAAGAAAAAATATTTGGAAAAACAAATTGGTGTGATAGTACAATTTTAAGAATACTAGAAAATGAAATATATAAAGGCGATTATGTGCATGGAAAAAAGACAAATCATCCTACTTATTATGAAAATGTCGTAGAACCACTTGTATCAAAAGAATTATGGGAAGAATGTCAAGTACAAAAGAGAAAAAACTCTAGAAATTACAAACGAGATAAAGAATATTTATTCTTACAAAAGTTAAGATGTCCTAAATGTGGAAGAATATTAGGTGGTAATGCAACAAGAAAGAAAAATGGTAAAGTATATTATTACTATCAATGTAATGTTTGTAAAATAACATTTAAAGAAACAAAAATAGAAGAAGCAGTTAAAACATTACTTGCTGATATTTTGGAATATGATAATGTTGTTAATGAGTTCTTTTTACCAGTTTTAAAATCAAAATTAGAAAAACCAAAAGAAGAATTAACTAAAGAATTAAAGAACTTAAACAAGAAAAAAGAAAGAATTAAAAAAGCATATATTGATTCATTATTTACTGAAGAAGAATTTAAAGAAGAAACCAAAATAATTGAAGAACAAGTTGAACTTATCAATTCAAAACTATTAGAAAATGAACAAGCAGAACAATTAAACTTTACTATTGATGATATTCTATTAAAAAGAGATATGGACTTCATTAATAAAATAAAATTACCAATATCTTATTATGCTTTTAATGAAAACTGGGATTTACTTGATAGGGAAACTAAAGCAGATATTGTTATGAGATATATTGATGATGTTGAACTTGAAATGAAAAGCAATAGTTACGAAATTAAACAAATAAACTTTAGAAGTACATTTTATAGTGATTTTGAAGAATTATATAAGCAAGGTTATATTGATAAGAAAAGACCACTCATTTACAATTTTAATGGGATATGCGTAGACACAATAGTTAGGTATAGTGAATACTTATCAATTAAAGAAGTTATGCAAAACTTATATAGATTAAATGAATATTATGAAGTGAATTTTTATAAAGGAACATACTATAAAGAAACTGAAAAATTAGATATGTTACCACTAAAAAATGGTGAAGTTCCAATTAGAATATTCCCATTACAAGATAATAATAATGGAAATGAGAATTGGGTATCAATGGGTATGCTTGCAACAAAAAGCACTCCTAATGATATAAAAGTAAATATTAGAGATGTGTTTGAAACAATACCAGATAATGTTAATGGATAAAATTATGAGAACTTTTACTTACGAAGTTTGTAAAAGGTACGAATAATTTTTAAGTCTTATGTAGTTTTATTTCATTACGAAGTTTTGAAATATTACGAAATAAGACAGGCGAATTCTAAGGTTGCCTAAACCTTAGCCCCCATATTTTGATACTTGTGTCAAAATATATAGGGGGTTAGAGATTTTGACAAGCCAAAATTACCCTACTATAAATAGTAGGACTCTAATATAAAGGGGGAATATAAAAATATGGAGGAATTATCTTATTCATTACATTTAGGTAATGATAAAAATAAATCAAAAAAAGCAAGAAGAACAGCAAAAACGAATGATACTAATACTACTTCATTTAATAATAATGCTATTCAAAATCATCAGCAATTATCAAAAGTTGATAAACATAATTTGAGAAAATATGATGAGGAAAAAGAATTAATTTGCACGATTAAAGGCACTTCATCTATTGTAGAAGATACTAAAAAATTGTATTTAGAATTGTTTGAAGATGCAAGAATTAAATATAACGAAAAACAAACTAGAAATGATAGAAAGATAGAAAATTATTTTAATCATATTTCAAATGATAACAAAAGAGATCTTGCTTGTGAAATAATTATTGAACTTGGCGATATGGATTTTTGGTCTGATAAAGATGATAAATTTAAGAAAAAAATGATTGAAGTTTTTAAAGAACAAGTGTTAGATTTAGAAGAAGTTGTGCCTAACTTTAAAATTGCAAATGCCACCATTCATTTTGATGAATCTAGTCCACACATGCATATTGTTGGAGTACCTTTTAAAGATGGAATGAAAAATGGTATGGAAAAACAAGTTGGTAAATCTGATGTATTTAATAAAATAAGTTTAGTAAATATTCAAGATAAAATGAGAGAATATTGTATTAATTCATTCAATAGAATTTATCATTTAAACTACACTCTTAAAGCAAAAGAAGATGGAAGAAATGTTGATATTAATGTTGCCAATATGAACGAATATAAAAAGTTTAAACGAGAACAAGAAAAATACAAAAAGCAACTAAAAGAATTAAATAGTAAAACAGAAGAATTACAGAATAAATCTAATGAGATTAATGATATTATTGATAATTTAAAACCTACATTAATGAATAAAAATAATTTCACTATTTCAAATGAAGAAGTTAATAAAATCAAAAAATATATAGAACAAACCAATGATACTACTTCTAATTTAAGAAATGCCAATGATACAAATATAGTCTTGAAAAAATATGAAGATGATTTAAGAGAACACTCTAACGAAGTTAGAAACTTGAAAAAGAAAATAAAAACTCGTGATGATAGAATTGAAGAATTAGCATATGACTTAAATGATGCTAACGAAACTATTGATGAGTTGGAAGATAAGGTATCAGAATTACAAAAAATAGTTGATTACTTTAAAGAACTATGGAAAAAATTTATAGAATTTTTACAAAATAAATTCTTCTCTAATGATAAATATGATGACTTTATTGAAGGATTACACGAAGAAGAAATTATTGATGATAATGATTTAGATATTATTCAAAATAACTCAAAAAATAAAGACATAGATGATTTAGAAAGATAAATTAAGTGAAGTGCTAGTAAAAAAATTGAAAATAATGTATAATTTATTATAGAAAGAAGGTATGAATATGATAAATGATGAAAACTTAAAAGCAATTATTGAAGAAGTTGCTTGCCACAATGACAATTATTTGAATATGGCAGTATATGATATTATGAAAAAAATTATTGATTTGCCAAGTGAAACCACTACTACAATAGCAGATTTAATAAATTACAATCCAAACGAAACATTTGTTGAGCCTCTTACACAAGTGCAAATTAGAAGATTGGTAAAAGAAACTTGCAAAAAATTCAATATTGAATTAGAAGAAAATAAAGATGGTTTTGGTGGACTAGCTTATTATTATCAGTTTAAAAAAGTTAATAATGATAAAGTAAAATCATATAGGGAAGAACTTATAAATAATCCAGTACCAGAACTATCAGAAGAAGATAAAGATTTTGAAAAATATTGTAAACTTTATGAAGAAAGATTCGGTAAAAAAGCATATGTTGTTGAACCAAGTGGAACTAAAGAAAAAACAATAGAAGCCATTAAAACTTGTCTAGAAAAAAATGAAGATTTATTAGATAAAATATTATATCCAAATTTTGATGAAGATATGAAAAATGGGAATTTATATTAAAAGGAATAATTATGACTAGAGAACAATATTCACAAAAAGTAAAAGATATTATGATTCAAAAAAATCCATATGGTAAATATCATCAACAAAATTTTAATACTTATGGATCTTATGGAGAAATGACTCCAATAAATTCTGAAATTATAAACGATATGCCGAATGCTGAAATTATATTAAGTGAACAAGTATATGAAATGCTTTTAGCAGTTCAAGATGTTACTAATGAAACTAATCAAGAATTTCCATTTTTCTTATATGGTAAAGAAACATCAAATAATCACCTAAATCCGTGAATTGACTGGTTTAAAAGAAGTCAATTCACGGATTTAGGTAATCTTGTTATATTTTACAAAAAGAGCAAATAATACTAATTTTTATGGTAAATTAGCCACAATTTTGTATTGTGCAAAATATATAATTATGTTAAAATTTAAATGATAGAATTAAAAATAGGAGAACATATGAAAAAATATAATCAAATAATAACTAAAGAATTAAATAGAATACTTCCATATCATTTATTGGGAGTAGTTTTACATACATTAGTAATATATATGGCTTTTAAAATTCCCAATAGTATAGGAAATATTTTAGATATGTTAATGCAAACAACCATAAACAAAGAGCAAATAATACAAGAAGCTTATTGGTTGATATTTTATTGTAGTTTTGTTTTTATACCAAGAACTTTATATAGAACATTATATTTTACTGTTTCAAGAAAATCAGATACATATTTAAGAAAAAGAGTAGTGGAACATTTACAAAAAGTAAAACCAGAGTATTTTGAAAAAGAAAACAAAGGAGCATTTTTAGCATATTTATCAAAAGAAATCTTGTCGATTCATAAAGTTTTAGGAAATTTTTGGTTTTGGCTTACTAAAATGTGTATTACTCCAATTATGGGAATTGTTTTGATTTGGAATCAGTTAAATAAAGAATTAGCAATATATTTAATACCTGCTTTTCCAATAGCAATTATAGCTATGTATTATTATTACAAAAAATTAAAGGAAAAAGTTGAAATATCAAGAAAAGTTTATGTAGAATTATCTAAGAATATAGAACAAAATACAGAAGGATTTTTATTAGTGAAATCATATAATAGACAAAATGAGCAAACAGAGAAATTCAAAAAAATAAATAGCCAAATGTATGATACAGACTATCAAATAGGTGTATCTAAAAATAAGATTAGCAGTGTTATAAACTTATTGTGGGCATATTGTTATGTTGCAGGATTTGGTATAGGAATTGTATATATATTAAATGGAGCAGTTACAGTAGGAGGAATTGTAGCATTTATAGGATATATAGGACAAATTTTAGGAGATTTTGTATCAGCTATACAAAGTATGTTACAAAAATTGCCTTATTTTAAACAATCTATAAATAGATTTAATTATTTTCTAAACCTAGAGCAGTTTCAAGAACAGGGTAAAAAATTAGAAAAGATAGATAAAATTGAAATTAAGCATTTATCATATTGGTACAATGATAATAAAAAACCAAGTTTAAATGATATAAAGATGACAATCAAAAAAGGTGAAAAGATAGGAATTATAGGAGAAGTAGGTAGTGGAAAAACTACATTAATGAATATATTATGTGGCTTTTATGAAATACCAAATGAAATGATTTATATAAATGATCAAGATATTAATACATATCAAAGAAATACAATTTTTGAAAAATATAATTATGCAATTCAGTCAAACATCATATTAGATAATACAATAAAGGCAAATATCGATATTAAAGAAGAACTAGAAGATAAAGAATTAGAAACTATTATACAAAATGCAGAACTAAAAGAAGATATAGAGAAACTAGAAAATAAAGAAAATACTTTTGTTGGAGAAAAAGGTATTAAATTATCAGGAGGTCAAAAGCAAAGAATATCAATTGCAAGAAATTTAGGTAAAATTAGAGATATTAATATTTTTGATGACACTCTTTCAGCTTTAGATACTAAAACTGAAAAAAAGATAATAGATACCTTAATAAGAAAAGTTTCAAATAATACACTAATAGTAATTTCTAATAAAATATCTAATGTAAAGCAATTAGATAAAATATATATTTTACTAGATGGACAAATACAAGATTGTGGTACACATGAAGAATTAATGCAAAGAAGTGAATTTTATAAAGAACTAGAGTACCTTGAAAGAAAGGAAGAAACAGATGAAATATATTCTAAAGAAAAATGCTAAAATATTACTTTTAGTTGGAATCTCTATAATTATAGTTAATATTTTAAGTGCTTCACATCCATTAGTTATGAAAAGAATATTGGACATTGATATAACAGCAAAAGATGCTTTAATAAGATTATTTTTAACATATTTTATAATACATATTATTTTAGTATTAGCGAAAAACACAAGAAATAGTATTATAAATAAGGCAATGTCAAAAATACTAAAAGACTTAAGAGAAAAATTATTTTGTCATATATTAAAATGGGATATGTCAACATATCAAAAATATAATTCTTCAGAAATTTATACAAGACTAACAGCAGATATAGATAATGTATCATCACTATTTTTAGGAACAATGCAAGTAGTATTAAATGATGTTGTTTATATTATAACTATGGTAATCTTTATGTTTTTTGCAGATATAAAGTTAGCCATCATTGGAAGTATTGCAATTTTATTAAATGCAATAGTTTCTTACATATTTACACATCAAGTAGCTAATTGTAATAAGATAATTTTAGATAAAAGGGATAAAGAAAATAAACAGTTTTCTGAAATGTATAATAAAAATAAATTAACCTTCTTATATGGATTGCAAAAAAAGAATGAAGATAGAATATGTCAAACATTAGATGAGGAGTTAATTTATAGAAAAAAGTGGATTTTTGATGAGAGTTTTATTTATCCACTTGCTGTAACAATACAAGCAATTGCGATTTATTTAATCTTGATTTATGTATTTCATATTAATATTACAATTTCTTTAGGAAGTATTTATCTTGTAATAAATTATATACAAAATTGTAGAAGTCCTTTAAATGAAATATTTACAGAATTAGAAGAAATACAATCTTCTAGTATGTCATTAAAAAGAATTAATAAATTATTAAAAGAGCAAGGAAAAGAAGACATAGAAACAGGAGAAATTGTAGAAGATTTAAAAGGTGATATTGAATTTGAAAATGTTTGTATGCAATATGGAGTGAATAAAGTACTGCATAATATATCATTTATTATAAAAGAAGGTAATAAAGTAACAATTGCAGGGAAAACAGGTGTAGGCAAAACAACGCTTGCAAATGTTCTTATGAGATTATATCCTATACAAAGTGGGAAGATATTAATTGGAGGAAGAAATATTCAAGAAGTAAGAATACAAGATATAAGGAAAAATATTTCTTATATTTCACAAACACCATATATACTAAATGATACATTAAAAAATAATATTATATTAGGAGATAAAACAATTACAGATGAGCAAATAAGAACTGTTGCAAACGAAATAGGTTTTGAAAAAGTTTTAGATAAATTTCCAAATGGATTAGAAGAAAAAATAGAAAAGAATAAATTATCTTATGGACAACTTCAAATGATAGCCTTTTTAAGGGCAATTTTGCATAAAGCAAATATTTATATATTTGATGAACCAACTTCAAATATAGATTTAAAAACTGAGGATAGAATGCAAAAGTTAATAGATAGAATAACGAAAGAAAGTACAGTAATTATAATAGCACACAGAAAATCCACTATTGAAAATTCTGATAAAATAATTTATCTAAAAGATGGAAAAGTAGACATGATAGTAAATAAAGAAAAAGTTTTTAATTAACTATACAATATAATCAATAATAGACTAATTAAAAACAAATTTTCGTATATATATTGCAATTCATTTGAATTTATAATAAAATGTAGATAATAAGAAATGGAGTTGATTTCAAATGAGTGAATTAGAAAAAGGAGAAAATTATAATAATGAAACTTTTGAAGATATAAAACATATTGATGAAAACGGAATTGAATTTTGGTATGCTAGAGAATTACAATCAGTTTTAAATTATAAAGAATGGCGAAAATTTGAAAATGTAATAAACAAAGCAAAAGAATCTTGTAAAAATAGTGATATTAATGTTTTTGACCATTTTGTCGATGTCGACAAAATGGTGCAAATAGGTTCAGGAGCACAAAGAAAACAAAAAGATTATAAATTAACACGTTATGCTTGTTATTTAATAGCACAAAATGGAGATACAAGAAAAAAAGTTATTGCTCTTGCACAAACATATTTTGCAATTCAAACCAGAAAGCAAGAAATTAGCGAAAAAGAATATAGTTCATTAACGGAAGATGAAAAGAGATTTTATCAAAGAAACTTGACAAAGAAAGGCAATTATTCACTTAATCAAACTGCTAAAAATGCAGGAGTTAAAAATTTTGACAAATTTCATAATGCTGGATATAAAGGTCTATACAATGGAGAAACAGCTGATGATATTGCAAAAAGAAAAGGATTAAGATATAGAGAAGACATTTTAGACAATATGGGAAGTGAAGAACTTGCAGCTAATTTATTTCGTATAACACAAACAGAATCAAGATTAAAAAGAGATAAAATTGATACTGAAAAGAAAGCTTGCGATACTCATAATAAAATTGGAAAAATAGTCAGAAAAGCAATTAAACAAGCAGGACGGAACTATGCCAGAAGAATTACCTACACCTAAAAAGAGCTTAAAACAATTGGAAAAAGAAAATAAAAGAAATTTGAAAAATGCTGAAATGAAAAATATAAATGAAGGCAATAACGCTATGGAACTATGGGAAGTGCTAGATGACAATGGGAATCCAACAGGCGAAATAATGGAGAAATATGATCAAAAAGTTTTTGACAGAGTTTTTTATCATTTAGGAGCAGATGTATGGATAATAAATAGTGATAATAAGATACTAATTCAAAAAAGAGCAAAACAAAAAAAGCTAGAACCTAATGTATGGGCTATGACTGGTGGTTCTGTTATATTAGGAGAAAATTCGATAAATACTATTGTTAGAGAAGCAAAAGAAGAATTAAATATTGATATTAATGCTGATAATTTAAAATTGATTACAAAGTTTAAAACAGGAAATGTTTGGATTGATACATATATTTTAAGATGTGATTATGATATATCTAAAATGAAATTTCAAGAAGATGAAGTTTCAGATGTAAAATGGGCAACTTGGACAGAAATTAACGATTTAGTAAATAGTGGTAAGTTTATAAAACATAGATGGGAATTTGCTAGTAAATTTCTTAAAGAAGAAATACAATTGTAGGAGTTAGATATGGAATTAAAGGAAAAATTAGAATTATTAAATGAAAAAAGTTCTGTTGGAGAAATTCAAAAATACATAAAAGATATGAAGAAAGCTAGAAAATTTGATGGAGTTACTATTGAAAGAGAAATGATGTTATTTTTAGAAGAGTTAGGAGAACTTGCTAAAGCAATAAGAAAAAACACAAATGGACATTTAGATATAACAAAAGAATATAATGATAGTGTTGAAGAAGAATTAGCAGATTGCTTTATATATTTACTTAGTATAGCTAATATGAATTTTTTAGAGCATTCAAAGATAAAGAAACTAAAAATTGTGATAGAGTTTGGAAATGATGATATATATTAAATTTCTTTTCAAAAAGTATTGCCAAATATAAAAAGTTATGTTAAATTAAAAATAACAGTTAAGGTGAAAAATTTCAAAAGTGGGTATACACTTTTCTGAAACTATTGCTATAACTAATTTTGAAACGGATAATAAGGTACTTTTGTGCAAGACGTTTTTCGCATACGTCCTTTGCTAAGGCACCAACGACGTATCTGTTCGAACTAAATTGAACAGATAGATACAAAAATCAATCAGAAGGAGTACTTTCAATAAGGACAATTATTGATTAAGTACTCCTTTAGGTTATAGCAGTATAGTTTAAAGACTATGCTGTTTTTGTATTTTTAGAGAGTATCGAAAAAGTTGTGTAAATAAATCCTTCCGTGATAAAATAAAAAATAT
>CANSMW010000033.1 GCA_947648215.1 uncultured Clostridium sp.
ATTCGTTTACAAACTTTCAAGGTGATTTTATCATATATTAAATACAGAAAAAATTTAAAAATATTTACATAAGCGATGGAATATGATAAAATTAAAAGGTACGATAGATAAGGTTCAAGACCATAAAGGGAGTCTTTAATAAATACTATTTTATGAAATAGGTGTGTAATATGAAGGAAGACAAAAAATTAGTAATGGAACAAAGATTAAGATAGAAACCAGTAGCTTTCAGCAATTGATAAAAGGAACAGAGGGAGACAATATAGTAAAAGAAGAGGAACATCCTTGTTGGGAGTTGTTAGTTCATAAAAATTATGGTAGTGTAGATGTACCAGTGAAGGAATATAAAAAAGCCCCGAGGAAATGGATGTTGCAGTGCTAAATGCAATGTGTAAGGATATATTAGCAGTAATGCAAGAATTAAATCGTATGATTCATGAAAAAAGAACGAAATATAAAACAAAAACATGTATTTTCAGAAGATGAAAAAGAATTATAAATAAAGTGAGGATAAATACATTATGAAAAAGATATATATATTGTTAATGCATACAAATACAATACCAGCTAGGCTTATTCAAAAAGTAACAAATTATAAATATAGTCATGTAGGAATTGCGTTACAGAAGGATTGTAATGTGATATATAGTTTTGGAAGAAAAAAGCTTCATTCTTTTTTAGATGCTGGTTTTTGTGTAGAATATAAAGATGGAGAGTTTTTTAAAACCTTCCATAAAACAATGTGTACGATTTATGAGGTTCCTGTAACAGAGGAACAATATGAAAAAGTAAAAGATATTATTCATGCGATGTTATTACATAGTAGCCAATATCAATATGATTTTATAGGAATTGTATTACGTTTTTTTGGTATTCCATTAACGTTTAAGAATAAATATGTATGTAGCTATTTTGTTGCTTCTGTATTACAAAAAGCGAAGATATATCAATTTCAAAAACGAGTGTGTTTTATAAAACCAAAAGATTTTGAAAACTTGCGAGGTTTTCGTGAAATCTATACAGGTAGATATTTACAATATCAATAAAAATGGAGGGGTTACATGAATATTATTGGCATAACAGGAACATCGGGAGCAGGAAAAACAACTTTGTGTGAAATATTGCATAAACAATATGGAGCATATATTATTGATGCAGATAAGATTGCAAAACGATTATCAAAAAAAGGAACGATGTACTTAAATGCAATTGTAGAATGTTTTGGAGATGAAATCTTAAGCCAAGAAGGAGAGCTAAGACGAAAAGAATTAGCAAATTTGATTTATCATGATGAGGAAAAAAGAAACCAATTAAATCGGTCTTACGTTTTTGTATGTTGTACAAGAAATTAAAGAAACAATTGATGCTTTGAAGGAAGATTGCATTGTGATAGATGCTCCTTTATTATTTGAAAGTAAACTAGACCAAATTTGTGATTTTGTGATTGGAATGATGGCAAAAGAAGAGGAAAAAATAGAACGTATTTGTAAGCGAGATGGTATTTCTAAGGAAATGGCTAAAAAAAGATTGAATATTCAAATGAGTGAAGAAGAATTATCAAAAAAGGCGGAGTATATTATTGTAAATGATGGAAACATGGAAAATCTGGAAAAAGAGCTTGAGAAGGTTTGGAAGGAAAGAAAGGATAAATAGAAGAAACAACTATTTTTAGAAATGAAAAATGAAAGTAGGAAAATTTTATGAAATGAAAGCGAAAAATATTGACTATTCTTTGAAAACTGTATATAATATAAAAATAAAATATTGCGAAGAGAAAGAAAAAGTATAGGGAATATGCTAAGAGAATTAGAGGTTGGTGAAATCTAATCATATAAACTATATGGGGAGCTTTGGAGCAAGTAAAATGAAGGTGGGTAATTATTACCAAATAGGGTGGAACCGCGGAAAAGTAAACTTTCGTCCCTAGCATTAAATTGCTAGGTATGAAAGTTTTTTGTTTGTTACCTAGTAAAAATAAAGGAGGTATTTTTATGGTAGATTCAATGGAAAAAATCGTAAATTTATGTAAGGCAAGAGGATTTGTATATCCTGGTTCAGAAATTTATGGAGGGCTTGCAAATTCATGGGATTATGGTCCTTTAGGAGCAGAACTTAAAAAGAATATTAAAGATGCTTGGTGGAAAAAATTTATTAAGTCAAATCGTTATAATGTCGGAATTGATGCAGCTATTATTATGAACCCACAAGTATGGGTAACCACAGGACATGTAGGTGGATTTTCCGATCCATTAATTGACTGTAAAGCATGTAAAACAAGACATAGAGCCGATAAGCTAATTGAAGAATGGGCATTCCAAAAAGGAAAAGAAATGGCAGGATTAGATGGTTGGACCAATGAGCAATTGGTGGATTATATAAAAGAAAATAATATTGTATGCCCAGCTTGCGGAAAAATGGACTTTACAGAAATACGACAATTTAATTTAATGTTTAAAAGTTATATGGGAGTAACGGAAGATGCAAAATCAGAAGTATATTTAAGACCAGAAACTGCCCAAGGAATGTTTGTAGACTTTAAAAACGTGCTAAGAACCACAAGGAGAAAAATGCCAATGGGAATTGGTCAAATGGGACGTTCTTTCCGAAATGAAATTACACCAGGAAACTTTATTTTCCGTACCAGAGAATTTGAACAAATGGAACTAGAGTTTTTCTGCAAACCAGGAACCGACTTAGAATGGTATGAATATTGGAAAAACTTCTGTAAAAATTGGTTGTTAAACTTAGGCATCAAAGAAGAAAACTTACGCCTTCGAGAACACTCCAAAGAAGAATTATCCTTCTACAGTAAAGGAACCACAGACATAGAATTCTTATTCCCATTTGGATGGGGAGAACTATGGGGAATTGCCGATAGAACCGATTATGATTTATCAAGACACATGGAGGCTTCCAAAGAAGACCTAACCTATTTAGATTTAGAAACAAACGAACGATATGTACCATATTGTATAGAACCAGCCGTTGGAGTAGACCGAATATTCCTTGCTATGCTATGTAATGCTTACGAAGAAGAAACCATAGCCGAAGGAGATACTCGAACCGTACTACATTTACACCCAGCACTTGCCCCATACAAAGTAGCAATATTACCACTATCCAAAAAACTATCCGAAAAAGCAGAAGAAGTATATGAAAGTTTATCCGAAGATATCATGTGTGACTATGATGAAGCAGGTTCCATTGGAAAACGTTACCGTAGAGAAGACGAAATTGGAACACCATACTGTATTACGATCGACTTTGATACCTTAGAAGACGAAAGTGTAACCATACGTGACCGTGACACCATGGAACAAGTAAGAGTCAAAATTCCAGAGTTAAAAGCATGGATAGAAGAAAAAATAAAATTTTAAAAAGTCTTCACAAAACACAAAAAATGAGCTATAATGCTTCTTGGTGTTCAATAAAGAAGCCAAGGAGGGTTATTAAGAATGTTACAAAAAACGGAGAAAATTTTACAACAAGAGGTAACAATGCCAGACGAATACGAACGGGTTCCCAATTTATTTCGGTGCTTAACAACCAAGGGAGAAAATACTCTTATTGGAAGGTATACAAACCATACGAAGAGGTATGATAACCTTGTAAGAGAGGTGTTTGAAGAATTAGTTTGGGAAAACAAAAAACAACAAAGGAGCATTGAAGAATTAATTGATGCAATTAATGCAGAAGGCAGGGTTCATATAAAATCAGAACCAGTAAAGCATTTTTCTACAGCAAACGGAAAATTTGACAAACCCGTAAAGAAAGTGTATTTGGCAATAACCGAAAATAGGGGGATATATCCACCAAAACAAAAAGCAAAGAGGGCGTAAGCCCTTCTTTGCTTTTTATCCTAAAAAAATTTTTATTTATTATATAAATCATTCTCATACAAATCCTCAATATAAACATCTTTTTCTTCAAAATTATCAATAAAACTAACCTTCGCAATATTATCATGTACTTCTTGTACCCATACAGGTCTTTCATCATAATACACATTCACTTTTTCCTTATTATTTAACATTACATGTAATCGCTCCAAATTCATAGCTTGTACCTCCCTTAAAAAATCTTTTGTTAATGACAGTATATCCACATACTTAGCAAAATATACCAAATACTAGTTGATTTTAAAAAATCCCTATGTTACAATAAGGGTATTAAAATTAGAAGAATATAGTAAAAGAAATATTGTCTACCAACAAGGAAACGTTAAAAATGTTATGCCTTTTGGCGAAAGGAATGAGAATAAAAGATGAAAATCACATATGAAAATCAAAATTTAGAAGCAACTTCAGGAATAACAGTTTATGAATTATTAGAAGGGGAAATTAAGCAGGCAAAAACAGAAGTAATTGCTTGTAAAGTGAATAATGAAGTACGAAGTTTGAATTTGAAATTAACTGAGGATGCCAAGGTAGAATTAATTGATTTAAACTGCAAAGATGGCATGATGATTTATATAAGAGGTATCATGTATATTATGGCAAAAGCATTAAATGAGTTATACCCAGAAGCTCTTTTAACCGTGAATTATCAGTTATCCAATGCCATGTTTTGTGAATTAGATAATATGGAAATGACAGAAGAAATGATTGAAAATATCCGTAAACGAATGAGCGAAATAATTGATAAGGATTTAGAAATTCGAAAAGTAAAAATGACAAGACAAGAGGCAGAAGAGTTTTACGAAAAGGAGAAGACCTTAAAAGGAAAAATACAAATTGCACAAGATACACCATATGGGGCATCTTTATATTATTGTGAAGATTATTTCAATTACTTTTTTGGAGTAATGCCAATTTCTACAGGATACACAAAAGTATATGATATTGTAAAATACAAAGATGGTTTTATTGTGCGTTATCCAAATTGGAAAACACCAACCAAACTTAGTCCATTTGTAGAAAATAAAAAGCTAGTAGCAACCTTAGATGAATATGAAGATATCTATAAATTAATCGGAATTAATACGATTTACAAATTGAATAGGGAAGCCAAAAGGGACGAGGCACAAGATGCTATTTTGTTATCCGAAAGTTTACATGAGAAAAAGATAGCAGACCTTGCTGACCATATTGCAAACGATAAACAAGTAAAAGTAATTTTAATTGCAGGTCCATCTTCTTCAGGAAAGACGACTTTTGCCAAACGTTTAGGATTTCAATTACGCTTAAATGGCTTAAAACCAGTTACCATATCGGTGGACAATTATTTTGTAGAACGAGAAGAAAACCCAAAAGATGAATTCGGAAATTACGATTTTGAATGTATTGAAGCATTAGATGTAAAGCTATTTAATGAACACCTAGTAAAATTATTAAAGGGAGAAGAAATTGAAGTACCAACGTTTGACTTTACAGTAGGGCATAAAAAATACAATGGGGAAACCATGAAATTAGAAGATGATGAAGTTCTTGTTATTGAGGGAATTCATTGTTTAAATGATAAATTAACTAGTGCCATTCCAAAGGAGCAAAAATACAAAATTTATATTAGTGCACTAACCGTATTAAATATTGACTACTACAATCGTATTTCTACAACCGACACTCGTTTAATAAGAAGAATTGTAAGAGACAATCAATTCAGGGGGTATAGTGCAAAACATACCATAAAAATGTGGTATTCGGTAAATCGTGGGGAAGAAAGATACATTTACCCATACCAAGAAGAGGCAGACAATATGTTTAATTCTTCACTGATTTATGAATTAGGTGTACTAAAAGATTATGCCTTGCCACTCTTAAAACAAATTACCAATACAGAACCAGAATACGCAGAAGCAACCAGACTAATTCGTTTGCTTAGCTACTTTGAATCCATCCCACAAGACGCCATTCCCAAAACCTCACTGATTCGTGAATTCATAGGAGGCAGTCTGCTTGCCGATTAAACATAAACCGTAGGGGCGGGCCTTGTGTCCGCCTTTTGTGAACAACCCCAATAATACAAACAAGAAAGGAAAAAAACAATGTTAAGAAAATTTACCGAAATAGACGAAGAATTTATATGCGACAATTGTGGCAAAACAGTGCCAAAACTAGGCTACACCTGTAGAAACCATTGCCCACATTGTTTGCATTCCAAACATGTGGATCAAAATCCAGGTGACCGTGCAGAAGAATGCCATGGAGCCTTAGAACCAATTGGTATTGAGAACAATCCTAAAAAAGGGTATGTGATTATATTCAAATGCAAAAAATGCGGACAAATTCGTAAGAATAAATCCGCAAACGATGACAATATGGAGTTGATTATCAATTTGAGTAAAAATCCAATTTTGTAGGGGTCGATGCCTTCATCGACCCGTTTGTATGTCTTGTTCTTGTTCATGGGTCGATGTGGGTATCGACCCCTACAATACAATCACACCTCACGAATAAAATTAGCATTGGTGTAATCTTTCCCTTCTAATCTCTTTTGTTGTCTTACTGTTTGAATAATATGATTGATTTGTAATAAATTTTCATCTAATATATCAATTCTTACCGAATTAATTGGTAATCCAGTATAATCCAAAGAAGTAATTTTACTATTATAAATGGTATTAATGGTTTGCACATTATCAGCGATTACTCGGAAATAAAGTCCTAGACGGTCTTTTAGGTAGTAATCGTTTTTGCTTTTACACAAAGCCTTGCAATTTGGGTAACACTTATTTGATTTTCCAAGCACGCAATACCCAAGTGTCATAACAGGCGTTTTTCCATAAACGATTAATTCTGTTCCAAAATGACAGCTACTTGCCAACTTTGCTACATGCTCCTTATTTAATTCTGGAGATAAGGTAATTGTAGATAATCCTAAATCATGATAAGCATGCGCTGAGGCTTGGTTAAACACATTTAAGGTATAATTTCCAATGAATTCATAGTCCTTCTTATAAGGCTCCAACATCGTAAGAGTGCCTAAATTGGAAACCACAACCCCCTTTATTCGAAAATCCTCTAAAGCCTTATCAATATGAGTCGTAAACAAGTTTCGATAATTAGATTTAATAATCGTTGGCATGTAAATATACGTATCAAACTGGTTTGAAATGAGTTTTAGAATATTGGCATATTCTGTCATTGTAAAATATCGTAATGGAATGTAAACACGTTCAACCTGTTCCAGTTCTCCATAATTGGCATTTACATCTAAGGTATTTAACAAAAGAGAAATTTGCTTCCTTGGGGTACTATCCGCAGGAATACCAAAATCTTGTGGCACTATGATGTCTTTTTTGGGAGTTCTTCGAAAGCTTCCAATAATTACCGTAGCTACTTTTTCTAATATCTTACGACGAAGCTCATTCATATCACGAACACTTAAATAAACATCCTCTTCTAAATTGATGGTAAAATGTTCGAAATCAAAAGGTGTATTTCCTGTTTTTGAAAACTGGGTGATGATACGCTCTTTGGTAACTGGCTGGCTTTTTGCAGTCGTTGGAAGAAGATCGGATTGATAATCTACTTTTAAACCCATATTATCCCAAACCGAAATCGTAACAGGTGTATCTTTATGCACTAAAATAGAACACGATAAAGCATGCTTCCTAAATTCATCTACATAGGTAGCTTTTGTTTTATTTAACAAAGTCTTACTATCTAATTTATAAATCTTATCACCAGGAGCGATATTTCCCTTCATTCTTCCAATGGTAACTAAAGACTCTTTTGTAGCATAATCAATATTTTTTTCCCCCATCATTAACTCGGAAATACGATATTTGGTTTCTTCCTTCTCAAAACAAATCGTATCACCAATGGTTAAATTATCATTCAAATTTAACGTAATATGGCCTTTTCTAGCATTATAGTTTGCTACATTTCCAATGTAAATTCCCATATTGTTTGGCTTTTCTTTAAAAACAAGGCTACGGTTTGGTTCGCTACTTAAGTGACCAGTAGAAAAACCGCCACGATTAAATACTTGTAATAAATCTTTTTCATCTTGTACATCAAAAACAAATTCTTCCTCTGAATAAGCAAGGTCAATATATTTTCGGTAAATTCGGGTAACGGTTGCTACATATTCAGGTGTTTTCATACGTCCTTCTATTTTTAAAGACGAAATTCCCATACGGATTAATTCTGGAATATACGAAATACCACATAAATCCTTTGGGCTTAAAATGTACCCCTTATCCATACAAATTTCTTTATTGGATTTTACGATTAACTCATAGGGAAGTCTGCAAGCTTGTGCACATCTTCCACGATTTCCGGGAACGTCCACCAATCATACTAGAAATAAGACATTGCCCAGAATAAGAAACACAAAGGGCACCATGAATAAACACTTCAAGTTCAATATTGGAGTGGTTTTTAATAAACTCTAATTCTGTTATAGAAGTCTCACGAGATAGCACAACCCTAGAAAAACCTAAATTTTCTAGCTCGGTCACACCTTCTAAATTATGAATGCTCATTTGTGTACTAGCATGCAAAGGAAGGTCGGGAAATTTTTTTCTTAAAATAGAACATAGCCCAAAATCTTGTACAATAAGGGCATCAATTCCCATTTCATAAGCATGTTTGGAAAGAACAAGAGCCTCATCTAATTCCTCATTTTTTAATAACGTATTTAAAGCCAAATGCACTTTTACACCACGTAAATGAGCATAGGAAACCGCCTCTTCTAGTTCGTGTAAATCAAAATTCTTAGCAGAAGCCCTAGCACTAAACATAGAAGCCCCTAGATAAACAGCATCTGCACCATTTTGTACAGCAGCCTTTAAACACTCAAAATCACCAACTGGTGCTAATAATTCAATTACATTCATGTATATACCTCTAGTTAAAAAAATTTTTTCATTTACATTGTAACACAAATTTCAAAAAATTCATACTATATCATATAAAAACAAACAAGGAGGGAAAAAACAATGGATGAATCAAGAAACTGTGGATGTAACTGCGGATGCAACAACAATAACTGCGGTCTAGGAGGACTTTTCGGTGGTTGTGGTGATAGCGAAATACTATTCTTCATCATTATATTCTTACTATTATTCACAAACTGTGGATGTGGATGCGGAAGAGGATGTTGCTAATTTCCAGTTCGAAATACTTAGAAAAAAGAACACGACCAGAGGTCGTGTTCTCAAATTGTTGACAAAGTATAAAAAATATTTTTGCCAACAGTCTGAGAGCGAAAGGGAATTGCCCTTTCGTTCTATTACCAGTAAATTAAAAGATTAGTCAAATTCTAAAATATGTGTAACGGATTCCAACCTTTTGTCATTAATGGTTGTTAACCCTTGCTCAACAAAAAAGTCAAGTGGCATATCCGGTCCAAAGCATAGACCTATATGTGCAATTTTATGATTACAAGAATCCGAAAAATCTTTTTCTTCATCAACAGAGAAAATGATAGGATCAAGGAGATAATATAACTTGTACTCTGGCTCTGTAACTTGCAAGTGTAGATTGTACAACTTGAAATTTCTTCTATGCTCAGGATAATAAAATTTACCATCATCTAAGCATTTGGGTAGATTGTTAAGCCAATTAATTCGACGTTGACACTCAGTGATAGCATTTTTAAAAAATCGCGATTGCGTTTTTTTGCGGTTTGGTATATAATAGGAAAGGTGGTGAGAGAAAAATGGAATTAGAACGCTTTGAGATTAATATTGGTTACTCTTTTTCGGATAAAGAAAAACTAAAAACTGCGTTAACGCATACTTCTTATGCCAATGAAAGAAACATGGTAAGTAATGAAAAACTCGAGTTTTTAGGAGATGCTATTTTAGAGTTTATCACTAGCCAATATTTGTACAAGCATTATAAGTACCTAAAAGAAGGAGAAATGACTAAAGTTAGAGCAAGTGTGGTATGTGAAGAAAGCCTATACCAAATAGCAAAAAAGCTTAATTTTAGTGATTTCTTATACTTAGGAAAAAGCGAAAGAGTAAGTGGAGGAGAAAAAAGACCAGCTATTTTAGCCGATAGTGTAGAAGCAGTGATTGCTGCTATGTACTTAGATGGGGGGCTAGAACCAGTTTCGAGATTTATTATGACACACTTAAAAGGTCCAATCGAACAAGCGAGTAAAAGTGTTGGGTTAAAAGATTATAAAACCGTTTTACAAGAAAAACTACAAGCCCATGGGGAAGTTCATATAGAATATCAGATTATTCACGAAAGTGGACCAGACCATGACAAACATTTTATTGCAGAAGTAAAATGCAATGGACAAGTATTAGCCACAGGAGAAGGGCGTTCCAAAAAGAGTGCAGAAATGGAAGCCGCAAGAATTGCCATGGAAGAAAAGATAAAACAAAAGTAAAAAGATAATAATGAAAGAAAAATTAAGATAAAAGCTAAAGTTAAGGAAATAATGTAAATAAGAATGAGTTGCAAACTTTAAGACTTGAGAAAAAGAAAGGATGGTAAAGCATGAAAAACAAGAAGCAATATATTATTCCCGTTTTTGTACCACATTTAGGGTGTCCCAATGATTGCATTTTTTGCAACCAAAAGGCAATTAGTGGTCAAAAAAAGCAAGTAACCAAAGAAGACGTAAAAAAAATACTAAAGGAATACTTAGCAAGTTTTAAAGATGAAGAGGCTTTTAAAGAAATTGCCTTTTTTGGTGGAAGCTTTACAGGAATTGATGTAAGTTTGCAAGAAGAACTTTTGCAAACCGCATACGAATATATTGAAAGCGGAGAAATTGATTCCATTCGTATTTCAACAAGACCAGATTATATTGATAAAGAAATATTAAAAAGGTTAAAAAAATACAAAGTAAAAACCATAGAATTAGGAGTACAATCTACCAATGACTATATTTTAAATAGAGCGGGAAGAGGACATCGTTTTGAAGACGTCAAAAGAGCCTCTAAACTAATTCGCCGTTATGGTTTTAAACTAGGGCATCAAATGATGGTAGGGCTTCCAGAAAGTACCAAACTAGATGAATTAAGAACGGCAAAAGATTTAATTAAACTAAAACCCAAAATGGTAAGAATTTATCCCGTACTTGTGTTGAAAAATACAAAATTAGAACAGGAATTTGAAGAAGGAACCTATGAGCCAATTACACTAGACCAAGCAGTAGAACGTTCCAAAGAACTTGTATATTTATTCAATAAAAGTAGAGTCGAAGTAATTCGTATCGGACTTCAAAACACTGATGTCATTTCAGAGCCAAATAGTGATAAAAGTGATGTGGTAGCGGGTCCATTTCATCCAGCCTTTGGGCAATTGGTGGATGATAGTATTTGGTATGATAGTATTGTAGATAAAATTAAAAAATTCAATGTAAAAGTAAAAGAAGTAGAAATTAAGGTAAATCCACAAGATGTGGGCAGTGTAATTGGACATAAAAGAGAAAATGCCAAAAAATTAAAAGACTTATATGAAGTAGATATTAAAGTAAAAGAAGACGAAACCATAAAGCCAGGAAGAACAGAAATGACAATTTTGCAAACCTTTCAAGATTTTAAAGAAGACGAAAAAATAACCAAATGAATGAGCTAAGGTAGTGACTTTGTCACTTACAAAGAATGACTATAAAGTTAGAATAAGAAATGGTATAAAATACCTCTATTTGTAAATAATACAAATAGAGGCATTTTTAAAATTATAGATATGTCTGTCGATGTAAAAAAAGCAACAGAAGGCATTAAGTTCTTACGACATGAAAATAGGTGAGAATTATAAGGAGGCTCAAATGACACTGAAAAGAAAAAGAAGAGAATTAAAATTTAGAAAATATATATTCGAATTAATCAAAATCATAATAGGCAGTTTTTTAATGGCAATAGCAGTATCCTTATTTTTACTCCCTAATCAACTATCTTCTGGAGGATTTACTGGAATTGCGACTATTTTTTACTATTTTCTAAAAATCCCCATGGGAGTAACCATTCTTTTATTAAATATACCACTTTTTATTTTATCCTTTATCAAAAAAGGAAAAAGCTTTGTCATAAAGGGAATTTTAGGAACAAGTTTCCTATCCATTTTTATTGATTTTTTAGACCAATATCAAGCACTAACACGGAGATCGATTTTTGGCATGTATTTATGGAGGCATTGCCATGGGAGTAGGAACATCGCTAATCTTAAAAGCAAATGCCTCCACAGGAGGAAGCGATATGCTTGCCTATGTCATTAAAGAATATAAGCCATATTATCGAACCGGAAATTTAATTATGATGATTGATGTTATCATTGTAATAGTCAATACCATTTTCTTTAAAGAAATAGAAGTAGGACTATATTCTGCTATTACCATATACTTAATGGGAAAAGTAATCGATATTGTATTTGAAGGAATTAATTTTACAAAACTAATCTATATTATCTCAGAAGACTATCTAACCATATCCGAAGAAATCATGAAAGAATTAGAAAGAGGCTTAACAGGAATTTATGCCAAAGGCATGTACACAAACGAAGAAAAAATGATGCTACTATGCGTTGCTTCTAGAAACGAAGCTATGCGCATTAAACAAATCAGCAAAAAAATAGATCCACGTTCCTTTGTCATTATCTCCAACGCAAGAGAAGCCTATGGGCTTGGGTTTAAGAGGGAATAAAATCATACCAAATTTTATGCAAAGTGTAAATAGAAAATAAATTTTTTGTTGAGAGAATGTAGAAAATGTGGTAGAATAAAACATGAGGATGAGAAGATGAAAGAACAAAAATTAATGATTGATAAAATGGATTTTGAGCCAAGACATATATTTGAATGTGGGCAGTGTTTTAGGTGGAATAAGCAGGAAAATGATAGTTATACTGGGGTTTTTGGAAACAATGTGCTAAATGTTAAAAAACAAGCAAAGAGTATTGTGTTTGAAGGAATTTGTGAGGATGAGATTAAGAAAATAGTGGATGACTATTTTGACATGAAAACAAATTATGCAAAAATGAAACATGAGTTAAGCCATATTGATGAATATTTAGCAAAAAGCATAGAATTTGGGCATGGAATTCGTATTTTAAACCAAGACTTATGGGAAATGATTATTTCCTTTATTATATCCGCAAATAACAATATTCCTAGAATTCAAAAAATCATCGAACGAATTTCTAAAGAATATGGAACACCAATTGTATGGAAAGATAATACCTATTATACATTTCCAACCCAAGAACAACTAGGAAAAGCAAGTATAGAAGATTTACGAAAGTTAGGCTTAGGATTTCGCGATAAATACATATATGAAACCACAAGAAAATTTTTAAAACAAGAAATCACCATAGAAGAATTAAAAAACATGCAAAACGTAAAAGAAATCAAAAAGAAACTAGAAACTTTACCACGGGGTAGGTCCCAAAGTAGCAGACTGCATATTATTATTTGGCATGCACCGTTTTGAAGTATTCCCAATTGATGTATGGGTTAGGCGAGTCATGAATGAATTATACATACAAAATAAAGATGAAACAAAAGTAAAAAAACAAGAAATAGAAAACCTAGCAAACCAAAAATACCAAAACCTAGCAGGATTAGCACAACAATATCTATTCTATTGGAAACGAGAAACGGCATGAAATAGAAGGAAAATTATTTTAAAAAGAAACCACAAGATTACATAAAACCAAAATAAACTTGACTTTTATTGGATAATATTGTATAATAATAAATAGATATGGCACTGACCATAAAAATAATATGCTAAATAAGCAAGCTTGCAGTTTGATGAAAATTACTGATAAATTTTTATCAAAAGTATTGCTTAGAAGGTATTTTATCGTATATACTATAAAACAAAACTTTGTTCATGGAGGTAAAAATATGAAAACAAGAAGAATTTTGACAACACTATTAATGGCAATGATTATGGTAGTAATCCCCATTCGGGTAAGGGCAGCGGAAGTTGCACAGCCGGTAGAGCAGCAGCAGGAAGTTTCTATTCAGTTCGTAAAGCTGAAGGAAGATTACTACAAACAGTGTGGAGAAGGATATTTCATTAGACATGATGAAAATGGGAAGGTGATATATTCTTCGATTAAAGTAGAAAAAGCACTTTTTGGTGTAAATTCTACTTTGACAAGTGGCTGGGCTCAGTTAACATTGGATGAGACCTTTATCAAAGGAATATTCAAGGATGCCACTTTAGATACCGAAGGGTATCTACGGTGTTCGTTTACCACCGAGAGTGGAGTTTTGTACGATGAGGTGATTGTAAAAGTAAAACCTTATACGTACAAAGCTAAAAATGTTGACACCAGCAGCCGCAATACCAGAAACGGTGGCAACACTAACACCGACACCGATAACGGAAATGGTGGCAACACCGA
>CANSMW010000034.1 GCA_947648215.1 uncultured Clostridium sp.
TTTCTTATAATTTTATGTTACTTTATCTTTTCGAAATAGTTTCGCAATTATCTAATATTTCTTATTATACCATAATTTTTTAAAATTTCACTATTCTTTAGTATTTTCCTTTTTCTCATGGAAAAATATTTTCATCATTTTGGATACAATCCATACAATCATACCACTTTTCTTTTTTGCAAATCCTTTTCCTAATGCTTTTCCTCCAACCGTTAAGGATGCTACTAAAGCACTAATTAAAAATTGAATCGGAAAAGATATTTTATACTTTTCGGTTATTTTCATAGCAATAATGGCACTAATAGCTCCACTTAATACTCCACAAATATCTCCTATCACATCCGCACAAATATTGGCTACAATCGAGGAATTTCGAATCAGTTTTACTGCTGTTTTTGCTCCTGGAATTTTTTTACTTGCTCTTGCATGGAATTCCTCTTCTCCTGCTATAGTTACTGCTACTCCTACAATATCAAATAAAATACCTACAAAAATGACTGCAAGTAAAATTAAAATGGCTGGTCCCATTGGTATGTCATTAATGGCAGTGGTGGATATGTATGAAAAAAATAGCGATAATAGAAACGTAATAATAAATACTTCAATAAACCATTTTATTTCGCTATTACTCTTTTTTTCTTTATTTTCTTTCAAGTTTTGTCTCTCCTTAGTTTTATAAATGAATTTAGATGGTAAGAACTTAAGTAAACTTTGTAGTATAGGTCTAGCCGAATTTCTCTATTTTCTACTAAACATTACTGTTTAGCCGTTTCCGTTTCAAGAAAATAATCTCTTTTTTTAAAGATTACCAGACAGCCACTAAAATCTACACCTTAATCCTTAAGTTCTTATGTACTTAAGGTAGTACAAACATTCTAGAAGTTTTCCTTGAAATATTGGCTCTATTACTAGTCTTTTTTGCAGTAATAATTTCATAACCATAATTTTTTTATTACTTAGCTATTGTAGTAAAAAAACCGTTTCGATTAATCCCAAATTTACCACTCGAGACAGGCTACTCTATATATTGTGTCTTGGCACTTTATATAGGTTTTACTTACCAATATGTGTTAACACCTATTTGGTAAGCCTCCGCGACAACAGGGGAACTGCTATGTATGCCATTACATATTTCCCTATTATCTTTACTCCCTGCAAGCACACAGAACTGGGCGTTACCGCGCACTCACAAGAAACTTCATCGATATGCCCTTTAGTGGATTTTTAGCCCCACCCTCGTAATAGACAATATTACTAGAATAATGCACCATCAATTGGTATTATAGCATAATTTTGGAAATTCTCAAAATGATTTTTTGGTTCATTTTGAACCTTGCTAGGTTAATTTGGTTTTTACTTGCTCAAAACTTGAATAAAAAGTAGTTTTCAATATTTTTTCTTTGTTTTTCTTGCATTTTCTTTTGTTTTTAAAAATAGAGTAACATGCTCTATCTTATTCCTTCTAATAATTATACAATAAGTCTTAATAACAGGCCTGCATAAATATGCAAGCCCTTTATTTATATATCCATTTGACTACTCAAAAATCCTGCTGCTGACTGAACTACCTTTAATTCTGTATCTCCCATTTTTGTGTTGTTATCTTTTGATAAAAGAATGACACTTCCTATTACATCTCCTTGTGAAATGATTGGGTATACGACTTGAGAATTGTATTTTCTTTCGGTATTGTCGTTTTTAGTAATTGGTAGTGCTACTTCGTTATTTTCTTTACTGGTGTATACTTCCTTATCTTCTAATAATTGCTCTAGTTCTTGGCTTAGGTCTTGTTCTAAAAATTCTTTTTTGGAACCTCCTGAAACGGCGATAACGGTATCTTTATCGGTAATACAAGCAATATGTCCTGTTGTTTTTGCTAAAGTTTCTGCATACCCTGTTGCAAATTCGGATAGTTCTCCAATTGGTGAATATTTCTTTAAGATAATTTCTCCTTCTTTATCGGTAAATATCTCTAGAGGGTCTCCCTCTTTAATTCTCAATGTTTTTCTTATTTCTTTTGGAATAACAATTCTTCCTAAATCATCAATACGTCTCACGACACCTGTTGCTTTCAAAATTTTCCCTCCTTTTTGTTTTTTAATTTACCTTATTATTTGACTAGAGGAAAATTTTATACATAATTTTGACAATTTTTCGAAATTTATGATAATTGTACTTTTGGAACGCCTGCTTGTAAATCGTCTCTTTTTCCACCTAAAATTGGTACTTTGTATTGGTCTAAAATATATTCTAGGTCTTTTGAAAATTCTCGTAACATAACAATTTTAATGGTAGCATCTTTGTTTTTGGTATAGTCATCGATTAGTTGTTTTAGTTGTTTGATGTTTTTCATTTCTGGTTCGATTTCCGCTTGGTATAGTTTCACACGGTTTACTAGTTTTTCTTTTATGGTCATGATGTCTTCATTGCTGGCACAAGAAATTCTTTGGAATGTTTGGAATACATCATAATATTTGAAAATTGGTATGTTCATACATTCTTCATCAAATCGCTCATAGAATAAGTCCATTCGCATTGGAATGCATTTAAAAATTTCTTCTGCTTTTTCAATGTACATTTTGTCTTTTAACTGAATGTTTAATTGGTTAAAGTATTTTAGTACTTCTTCAATATCGGAATTGACTTCCCCTATGGTTACTCCAGCTAGTTCTTCTTCCACATTTTCACAGTATTCGGAATTTAGGGAAGCTACGTTCATTCCGTTAAAGAAAATGCTTTTTACGGTTCTCATGTCATAATGAATGAGTTCTTTTTTTATAAAATAACTAAAATATGCAAATAATTTCATCACATCGATTAAGCGGATTTTTCCTTCTTTGACATCTTCTAATACTTCATCAATCACATGGTCAAATTGGTCATCGCTAATTTTCCAATATTCTTCGGTTAGTAATCGTTTGTAACCTGGTAACTTGTCAGTATCTACCGTATTAATAATAACTTCCATGTTGTCTTTAAATACTTTCATATCGAAAATTCTGGTACGCACATAGATTTCAATAAATTTAATAAAACGATATTCGGATTTAAAGTTGTAGTAATAGTTGTTATCAAATTCTTTAATATAAAATTGACGGTTATCGGTTAATAGCACTCTGGAAGATACTAAAATGGATTTGTATTCTTCATTATCTTTGATGTTAACAAATTTGTCTTTGGTAATTTTTCCTGCTTTTATTTCAAACGATACGGCAATGGTGAAAATGAGCATGGTTTGTAATACAATGTTATTGGTATTTGGGTAATATTTGTTTACCATGTCAAATATCTTTTTAAAGTCGTTTAGGGCATGTTTTAAGATTCTTAGGTTTCTGGTTCCACTTTTGTTAAAAGTAGAAATAATCAGTCCTGTATTTTCTCGAAGGAAACGAATTAAGTCTTCATTATTTTCGTAACGCATCAAAAGACCATTAATAATGTACGTAAATTCTGGTGCATATTCAAAGGTTTCTCCAATTAGCTTTTCTTTAATTCTTTCATAATCATTGGCTTTATCAAATACGTATTCAATTTTGTCTTGAATTTTTTCTACCATTGGTTTGTCGCTTACTTTGTCTAGGTCTCCTTCTTTGTCTAATAGATAAGTAGCAATAAAGGTTTTCATTTCTAGGTTACTGCTTTTTAGTTTGGTGGATAGTTCTTTTTCATTACAAATGATGATGGTTTTAATATGGTCGTGTTCTACAAAGTTGTTAATATAACCTAGAATATCGATAACATCTACATTGGCTCTTTCTAGGTCGTCAAAACATAATACTTTATCGTCTGTGGAAAAGAATTCTCCATAATCAATATGGTCTCCATTTTGGGTAACACCAAAAAAGTTCGCCATGTCTAAACCCGTTTTCGCGTATTCCGGAATGGTAGTTTGCTCATTGGCATCCATGTATCGTTTTAGGTTTTTATCCATTAATTGAGTAGTTTCAATAAATATTTTTTTACTAATTTCTTCTAAATTTGAAATTCCATATAAAGACATGTAAATAGTAGTATATTTTTTCCCATTTAACTGCATGGATTCAATTTTATTTTTAATTTTATGGTTCCAAAAATAGGTTTTTCCGCTTCCCCATTCACCGTTAATCATGATGGCATAATCGGTATAATCGTTTCTTACATAATCTAAAATACTTTCTACTAAATCTTCCATGTTCCACCTCTTTTAATCTTTGGCGAGTGTTAATACGCCAATCTCTTTTGCTCCTACTTGTTTTAGTGTTCGACTACATTCATTTACGGTTGCTCCTGTTGTATAAATATCATCAAATAATAAGATTTTCTTATTTTGTACCTTTTTTTCGTTTTTTATGTAATATGCCCCTTGTATATTTTTTTGTCTGTTTTCTTTATCTAAGCTACTTTGTGGTGATGTATCTTTTATTTTGTATAATACATCTTTTTGATACTCTAGTTTTGGTACCTGTTTTGCAAGTTTTTTTGCTATGATTTCGCTTTGATTATAGCCTCTTTTTTGTTTTCTTTTTTTGCTAATTGGTACTGGGATTATTATATCATAACTTTTTAAAAATCGACATATTTTTTCATCATTTGTTATGATTTTTGCAAAGCTATGGTAAATATAGTTTTTTTCTTGGAATTTGTATTGTAAAATTTTTTCTCGTATGATGTCTTGGTAGTCAAATAGATACATATAGGTATCGTAATATTTCGTTAAATAGATGCGTTTTTTTATTCTCTTATATGGCTTTATTTTGACCTTGCAATGATTACATATGTCTTCTTTTGAAATTTCTCCACATATCCCGCAAACCTGTGGGTAGATGAGGTTTAGTATATTTTGCATAAATTTTCTCCCCCTGTCATTTTTTGTCTCTTTGATTTTTCTTTTATTGTAGTTACCTCTAATCTACACATTTACCTTAATCTCTTTTTGTAAATAGACAGAATAAATATATACCTCTTCTACCTTTTTCCCAGTTGCTGCTTGTAGGGCTTTTTTGTAGATTTCTAGTTGTTTATGGTATTTTTTTATTAGTTCTTCTTCTTTTTTTACAAAATCAGTTTTGTAGTCTACTAGTATCATATGATTTTCTTTATCAATATAGTATAAGTCAATAATTCCTTGTACTAGAATTGGTTCTTCTACTTCTTTTTTCACAATTTCTTTTGCTGGCATGTCAAAATAAAATGGTGTTTCTTTATGAATTTCTTTTGCTTGTTTTAGTTTGTAGAACAAGTCCGATTTGGTATAGTCTAGTAGGTCTTTTGTCGGAATTGCTTCTGCTTCTTTTTTGGTAATGATTTGTTTTTGTTCTAATGTTTTTATGAGTGTTTCAATTTTGGCTAAGGTGTATTCTTCTTTTTCATTTATGTGTTGCAAGCATAAATGGACTAAGGTTCCCTTTCTTGCTGAGCTGATTTGTATTTCGTCTTTTAAGAAGTTTGGTACCTTTTTTTCTTTTGGTTGCCTTCCGTGTATTTGGCTCTATTATCGTTAATACATCTGGTAATTCTTGCTCCATTTCTTTTATTTTACTTACCGATGTCATGGTTGGAATATCGCAAGAACTTTCATATGGATATTGCCATTCTAATTGTTTTTGTAACTCTTGTGTGTCTTCGTATTTCTTACTTTCTTGTATAAAATGAACTTCTCTTTCTTGTTTTTCGCTATTTTCCCTATTTTTTTGTAGTTCTTGCTTTTCATGCACTTCTAATTCTAGCATGGTTTTGGCTTTTTCTTCGTCTTTCCAATAAACTAATTCGAGCCAATCTAGGTATGATTTGTATTGTTTTACTAAATTTGGTGGTATTTCTTTTGTTTCTCCAAGGGCTAGTCTTTCTTTTTTCTTTGTAATTTCTTTTTCAAAATCTTTACGAACCCCTGTTATTATTAGCTTTTCCTTTGCTCTTGTTAGTGCTACATATAATATTCTCATTTCTTCCGATAAGGTTTCTTTTGTTACCTTTGCACTAATAGCAAGCTTTGCACAAGTTGGATATTCGATTTTTCTTACTTCATCAATATATTTGGGGCCTATTCCTAAATCTTGATGTAACAAAATAGGAGCATTTAAATCCATTAAATTAAATTTTTTCGAAGTAGCACTTAGGATAACCACTGGAAACTCTAGTCCTTTACTTTTGTGAATACTCATAATACGTACTACATCTTCGTTTTCACTAATGATTTTGGCTGAGTCCATATCACTACTTGCTCTTCTTAATTGATTGATATAGGCAATAAAATAGAATAGTCCTTTAAAACTTGCCTTTTCATATTCTCTTGCTCTTTCAAATAGCATTTTCAAATTGGCTTGTTTTACCTGTCCATTTGGCATAAGCCCTACATATTGGTAATAGCCGGTTTCCATATAGATGTGCCAAATAAATTCATCTAATGGCATATATTCATTTTTGTTTCTAAATTCCTCTAGCTTCGATAAGAATTCTTTCATTTTTTGTTCTAGTTCCGAGCCTAGGTTCTCATTTTCAAGTGCTTGCCTAAAAATGGTATAAAAATCTTCTTTGTTTCCTTGTTGTCCCATTAATTTGATACGAATTAGTTCATTATCATCAAATTTTCCAATTTGAGAGCGTAGCACACTAACAAATGGAATGTCTTGTTTTGGGTTATCGATTATTTTTAGTAAGGATAACATGGTTTGAATTTCGATGGAGTCAAAATACCCACTTCCGGTGTCGCTAAATACGGGAATATTTTGGTTATTTAGCTCTTTTTCAAAAATTGGTGCTAGCCTAGCGGTGCTTCTTAGCAAAATAACAATATCTTTATAACAAATGTCACGATATCCTTTCGTTTTATCGTATACTTGGAATTTGTCTTTTACTAATTTTTGAATTTGATTTGCCACAAACCTTGCCTCTAGCACTACATTTTCTACCTGTTCCAGTTCTTCCTCTTCTTTTTCTTCTGGTTCTTTTAAATTAAGAATGTGTAGGCTTGTTTTGTATTTGTTTCTTAATATTACATCTTCGTTTTCTTCTTTTTTCTCATTACTTCTGTTTTCATCTAGCTGTTTTGCATTGTTTCCTCTTTCTTCTGATTGTTTTGCACTATTTTTTTGTTCTTTCTTTTCCTTTTCTTCTAATTGTACTGGCAATATTGTTTTTTCATTCTTGCTTTGTTTCTCTTTTACATCTTCTTGCAAACTTGGGAAGTTTGCACCTAAATTTAGGTATTCTTCTTTGTTATAATCAATTTCTCCTAAGGTTTTGCTCATAATGCTTTCAAATACATGGTTTGTTACCTCTAGTACATTTTCCCTACTTCGGAAATTTTTAAATAACTGAATTTTTAGGTCTTCCTCTGGCCTCCTTTTGTCTTTTGTTTGGTAGGTTTCGTATTTTTCTAAAAACAGTTCTGGTCTTGCTTGTCGGAATTTGTAAATACTTTGTTTTACATCTCCTACCATAAATAAGTTATTTCCATTAGAAATCATATTTAATATGTATTCTTGAATTAAGTTACTATCTTGATACTCATCAATAGCAATTTCTTTAAACTTTTCTTTGTAGCTAAGCGCAACTTCGCTTGGCCTCTTTTCACCGTTTTCATCGGTTTTTACTAAAATTTTTAGGGCAAAATGTTCAATATCATGAAAATCCATTACATTTTTTTCTAGCTTTTCTTTGGCAAAAGCAGTCTCAAACTCAAAAATCAAATCGCGAAGACATGCTAATTTTCGGTACATTTCTACCATATCTTGCCTAATTTGTTCTGAGCTAGCAATGAAAAACTTATCTTTTACCTTATTATATTTCTTTTTTACTTGGTCTCTTTTTTCTTTGGCTTGGTCTTTTTGTATACTTTCTATCTTTTCTCTTGGCCAAGTGCCCCATTTGGTATTGGTTACTTGTTCTAATATTTTATCCCACGAAGTCAAATTTCTATTAAATGTTTTTGGGTCAATCCCTTGGTCTTTTTGGTTTGGAAATACTCCATTTTCATCACTGATTCCGATACTCCAATTTTATTTCATTTTTACCCTTTTTTCCGAATTTGTTGTTTGTTATTATTACTTATTTCTACAAGTATATTTTCTATATTTGTAATGTCTTGCTTTATGGTTTCTGTAAATTTACTTAGTTCTTCGTATTTTTCTAATTCTTTTTTTATACTTTTTAAGTCTAACACACAATTTTCTATTTCTTCCTTTGCCTCTTCTAAGAGTATCTTACCCCATTTCGTATTTGCAAAATCTTCCTTCTCGCTTATGTTAAAAGCCTCTACCGCTTTTTTTAGCCATTCTTCTGGAAAAGGATTTGCCTTAATGGTATTAAAAATATTTAGCACCAAATCCTTTAGCGCATCATCTCTTTGGTAAGTGGTATACGTATCAATTAATAACAAAAATTCCTTATCTTCTGTTTCATATTTTTCTTCAAATAACTCTTCTAACACTTGTCGTTTTAGTAATTCCATTTCATTTGGTTTTCCAATACGAATATTAGGCGAAACCCCAATTTCATAAAAGTGATTACGAATTACCTCCAAACAAAAAGCGTGAATAGTACAAATACTCGCTTTCCCCATTTTTACTATTTGCTCTTGCATTTTGGTATCCTCAGGATGCTCCTCTAAATAAGCATAAATGGCATCTAACATCCTTTGCCTCATTTCACTTGCTGCCGCATTGGTAAAAGTTACCACTAATAATTCATCAATATTCATATTCTGTTTTAAAATTTTCTTTATCATACGTTCAACCAAAACTGCCGTCTTCCCACTACCGAGCAGCAGCAGCTACTAATATATTATTATCTTTCTCCGAAATTGCCTGCAATTGCTCCTTAGTCCATTTTACTTCACTCATATTTTTTCCTCTTCTTTCTTTGTCTTATTATATCGATAAAATTATTTTTTGTAAATTATTTTGTTTTTATTTGTCGTTATAATTTTCGTTTTTTCGTTTATACTAAATAGTATTATGAAAAATGGAGGTAATATTATGGAAAAAAATACAAATTTGTATGTGTTAAATGAAGTTCACAAAGGAGCAAAGATGGGAATGGATTCGATCTCAACCGTTTGCGAAAAAGTATCAGAACCAAATTTTAAGGACAACCTAAGTTTTCAATATACGCAATATGGGGATATTTTGGATAGTGTTAATGAAATTTATAAAAAATATGGGGATATTCCAAAAGACAATCATCCTATGAATGAGGTTATGGCATGGACTGGTATTCAAATGAATACGTTAACTGATAAGAGTAATTCTCATATTGCGGATATGCTAATTCAAGGTACTACGATGGGTATTATTGAAGGACGAAAATTGTTAAACCAAAATCCGAATATTAATAAAGAAGTACGTCAAGTGTTAGATACCTTTGTAAAAATGCAGGAAAACAATGTAGAAAAGTTAAAAACTTTTTTGTAGAACATATCTTATGAATTTACTCTTAGAAAATTACTGTTATTTAGGATATCTAGTAATTTTAACTATGTAGATATCCCAAATAACTTTTTTTCATTTTTAATAAGTTTTTCAATTGAAATAATAAATTTTAGATTACTTCGTAGAAACTTTATTCCACAATTTCCAAATCAAAATAAAACTCTACTCCATCCTCTACGTTGGATACTCCGTACTCTTTTTTGTAATTATTCATAATTGCTTTTACTAAAGATAATCCTATTCCTGTTCCTCCATCCTCTCTGTTTCTGGATTCATCTACTTTATAAAAACGATTCCAAATTCTTGTTAGTTTTTCTTCTTTTATTGTTTCTCCTGTGTTAAATACATAAATACGTGCTGTGCCTTGCTCCTGGTTTTGTTCGATTCGTATTTGTATCATTTTCTTTCCACTTTTTTCGGTGGCGTGTTTAATGGCATTGGTAAAATAGTTCGTAACCACTTGCTCTATATAGAAGTCGTCTGCTAATACGACCACTGGTTCTGTTTGTGAGAAGTTAACTTCAATTTGTCTTTCTTCTAGCATGACTTTGGATTTTCTTATCACTTCCCTTATTAGTTCACATATATCAAATTCTTTGTTGTTAAATTCTCTTTTGCCATATTCTAGTTTCATAAGTTCTAATAATTGTGCTACTAGTTTATCCATTTTGTTGGCTTCATCTAAAATCACTTCCGCATAAAATTTTCGGTTTTCTTCATCGGTGTTGACATTTTCGATAAGTCCTTCTGAATAGCCTTGTATTAAGGCAATTGGTGTTTTTAGTTCATGTGATACATCGGAAATAAATTGTTTTCTCATTTCATCGATTTTGGATTTTTCTTCGATGTCTTTTTCTAATTCAATATTGCTATCTCTTAAACGATTGATGGTTTTTTCTAGTTTATCGGACATGGTATTAATGCTTTTTCCAAGTTCGTTAATTTCGTCGTCTGTATCGGTTACACCATATTTATGGCTAAAGTCTAGTTTTGACATTTTATTGGCAATTGCGTTTAGTTCTAGAATTGGAGAGGTAAATCGCCTCGAAATAAAGGATACGACGATTCCTCCAATTAAAATAGTAAATCCTCCAATTAGGTATAAGAAATTATTGGAAATGTTAACACTTTCGCTAATTGAGGCAAAGGGCATTCTTATATATAACTGGTAGCCATTGTTTAGTTTGGCACTAAACATCAAAAAGGTGATACCATTGCTTTTGTCTTCAAATTTTCGAATGATGACTTTGTCATTTTTATAAACAATGTTTTTTCTTTGTTGTAGTACGCTTGTATTGATAGCATTTAGTTCTTTGATGCTCGATAAAAAGTCTCGGTTAGTAGAATATACACTAATATTATTTTCACTTTGAATGAGTATGTCGAAATTGTTATTAATGGCTGCTTTTTCTAGTTCTAATTCAATTACTGTGCTATCGGTTTGTTCTTGGATATAATAGTTATTTATCCTTTCATAGATGGAGTTTAGTGTTTTCATTTTGGTGTATAAATAAAAGGATTCTAGTACAAAGTTATTGGTTAGAATTAAGAAGGCAATGATGATAATAACGACAATACAAAGTGTTAAAAATAGTTTTATTCGAATGGATTTAAATTTTTCTTTTATATGCTCCATTTATTTTTTCACCTCAAATTTATATCCTACACCTCTCATAGTTTCAATGTATTTTCCTCGTTTTCCTAGTTTGTGTCTTATTTTTTTGATATGGCTATCAATGGTTCTGGAATCGCCGTAATAGTCATAGTTCCATACATTGTTTAATATTTTGTCTCTGGATAAGGCAATACCTTGGTTATCCATTAAATATTTTAGTAGTTCGTATTCACGAAGGCTCATTTCTACTTCTTTGCCATCGACTTTTACGGTTCTTCCATCAATATCAATTTCAATGCCACCGTAATCTTTTACTTCGTTTTTACTTCCTCTGGTTCGGTTTAAAATGGCTTCTACTCTAGCCACCAATATCTTAGGGCTAAAGGGTTTTGAAATGTATTCATCAACTCCTAGTTCAAATCCAAATAGTTCGTCTTGTTCCTCTCCTCTAGCAGTTAGCATAATGATTGGCACTTTCGATTCTTGCCTAATTTGCCTAAGCACTGACCAACCATCTAACTTTGGCATCATGACATCTAACAAAATAAGCCCAATTTCCTTTTGGTTTTCTTGGTAAACCTCTAAGGCTCTTTCTCCATCTTCTGCTTCTAACACGCAAAACTCTTTTTGCACTAAAAAATCTTTAATTAATTTTCTCATTCTTGATTCATCATCTACTACTAATACGGTTACATTATTCACATTTCTCACTCCTGTTTTATAATAATTATTATATATTATAACTTGCCATTGTGTCTAGTCTGTGAAAAATACTTTTCAAAAAAAATATTGTGTTGTAATTGTATTAATTTTATGTTATTATATGTATCGCAATCCGAATCCGTGAACTATATAGAGTGATGTATTTTCATATAAATTAAGAACAGAT
>CANSMW010000035.1 GCA_947648215.1 uncultured Clostridium sp.
CGCCATATGTTTAATAAAAAAGAAAATTAAGTTACTATTCGCTAAATTACAATTTGTTAAGTAGTTGATGATATGGATAAGTATTTAGAAATCAAAAAGATTTTTGTACTGTTTAGATGTGATTATGATAGAGAAAGGATGCTAATACAATTTGGTCTGTAAGCTATGATATTAAAAATAATAGCATTTATAGGATTGATGGAAATCCAAAAAGGAAAAAATATAAAATAGATACAAGGTTAAATTTAAAGAATAATTTTATGTTTAAGGTAAATCTAAGGCAATAGAAAATTTACTTTTTTCTGTTATAATATAAGTAATAATAATTTTAAAAGTGAGTTGATATGAAAATGAGAACAGAGAAACAAATATATGATACTATACTTAATTTTGCTAAAGCAGATGATAGAATTAGGGTGGTTACTTTAGAAGGTTCAAGAACAAATATTAATATTATACCAGATGATTTTCAAGATTATGATATTACTTTTTTTGTCACAGACATGCAGAGTTTTATTAATAGTGATGAGTGGCTTAATGTTTTTGGAGAGAGACTTATTATGCAAAAACCCGAGGATATGGAATTGTTTCCAAAAGAAGAAAAAGGGTATTCATATCTTATGTTATTTTGGGACGGAGTTAAAATAGATTTGACATTATTGCCATTAGAAGTTTTAGATGAATATTTTACTTGGGATAAATTAGTAAAATTATTATTAGATAAGGATAATCGTGTTACTAATATACCAGTACCTACAGATGAAGATTATTATATAGAACATCCGACAGCACGTTCTTTTGATGATTGCTGTAATGAATTTTGGAATACTGTAACATATGTAGTGAAAGGATTATGTCGAAAGGAAATTTTATTTGCAATCGACCATTTAAATAATATTGTGCGTATGGAATTACTGCGAATGATTTCATGGAAGGTTGGAATAGAGCAAGGTTATAGTTTTAGTCTAGGAAAAAACTATAAATTTTTAGAACGATATATTTCACCTGAATTATGGAAGAAAATTCTTGCTACATATAATATGGGGTCATATACAGAAATGTGGAAATCTTTAGAATTATGTATGGGAATTTTTAGAATGGTATCAAAAGAAGTGGCACAATGTTTAAATTATTTATATCCAGATTATGATAAAAATATTAGTAATTATGTTATAAGACAAAAAGAAAAATATCAAAGATAAAACATTTCTAACATTTGATGATAAAATAATTGGATATCAAAATTATAAAGAGGGCAACAAATTACAAGTTGAAAGTGAGATGAGAATATGGGATTTGATTTAGGACATACAATAAGTTCGTTATCAAAACTTGCATTACGAACTAAAAGAAGATTAGATAATAATTGTGCAAAAGATAATGAGAGTAGTTTTCAAATTATATGTCATGAATTTAATAATAATAAACTGATAAAAAAATATGAGGGATATACTCAAAATAAAAATTTTAAAGTTAGCTTAAGTGGTAGAACTGTATATATTTATGATCATGAAGAAAATGAATTAGCAAAATTCCAAGATGTTCCTTATATGTATCGAGGTAAATTTATTCCAAACACAAATATTTTAGTAGTAAAATCAACTTCTGGGTGGCTTCTATTTTATGATTTAGATAAATTAGAATTAATGAAAAAAATTAAATTTTCAAATATGGGAAGTCAAGATGAAAATTTTGATATTACTTATGACGGAAAATATTTATATAACATTGAAGCACCTAAAACTTCAACTAGAACACAACTAACAAAATATGATTTAAAGACTTTAAAACCAATTACTACTTCATTTCACAATATGGATAAAATCTTTTTAAAGTATGTAGAAATATACAATGATAGTATTTATCTTTTCGGATTTGTTAGAAATGATGAGGGGGTAAAAGATTATAACTTTATAGGATTATATAAAGAAGTAGAAGAAAAAGCTGGAATACAAGGACTAAAAAAATTAGATGAAGAATTATCTAATAGAATAAATCAATATAAGGTCTGTGAAGATTATGGATTTACTCAAAAATCTTTAAAATATCGTCATTTAGAAAAAATAGAGGATTTAGAGGTAATAACTTTAAAAGATGCCTATCAGCATATTAAATAAAAACAAATTACAAGCTGACAAGGAGGTAAGATATGAAAAAAATGCAAACAATTATTAGTATAAGAAAAATTATTATGTCTTTAATAGCACTTATAATACTCATGTGGGCTTTTTTCCAAAATGCTACTTGGGCGAAAATAATTATTATTCCATTTTTAGTTTGTTCTTTTGCTATGTTATGTGAAAATTTGTTTTTGCTGCTAAATAAGAAAAAATTATCTAATATTTTTAAATATATTTTTCGTATAAGTTTCTTTGTTTATGTATTTGGATTTTTAGCATATATGGTTTATTATTCTTTTGCATATAAAAGTTATTCATTTTTAATTGGTGTAGTAATATTTTTACCATTTGTCATTTATTTTTTTAAGAAGTCATTTTTTAATAAGGATAATAAGCCACAAGGTTGATTTATGCAAAATAGGTAAACCAAAAATTTATCGAAATGTATAGTAAGTAAAGTTGATATTATTCTTATATCAAGAGGAATCCATCAAAGGAAACCTCTTTATTTTTTATATAAAGTATGTTATAACTAGATTATAAAGAAAGGGACTACTAATATGGGAAAAATAAATGAAAAAGAGTTAAGAGAGCTAGTTTTAGAAATAAAACACAATAACAAAATAGCATTGGAAAAGCTATATAATAGATATAATAAATTGGTATATGGAATTGCATTTAGTATATTAAAAAATAAAGAAGATTCAGAAGATGTAGTCCAAACAGTATTTTCAAAACTATATATTTTAGAAAAAGATAAATTGCCAACAGACAAAATAGGAACTTGGTTATATACAGTAACTAAAAATGAAGCATTGTTACTTTTAAGAAAAAACAATAATGATGTCAATTTAGACACAATTTATGATTTAGAAGATGAAAATAATGAAATAGACAAATTTATAAATAAAGACTCTTATAATAGGTTAATAAATGGATTAAATCAAAAAGAGCAAGAAGTTGTTTCTTTAAAAATACTATCTAATTTTACTTTTAAAGAAATTGGAGAATTGTTAGGAGAATCAGCAAATACAATAAAGTGGAGATATTATAAGTCCATTTATTCATTAAGAATAATGTTAAGCAATTTAGGTATGTTTATAATAACATTTGTACTTGGAATAGCAACATTAAAAAATCAGAAAAAATCAGCGCCAATTATTAAAGAAGATGAAAATTTTAATAATATAACTGGAGAAGATACAGCAAATAAAGAGAATGACAGAATAGATACAAATGAGGTAATACAAGATAACGAGAATACAGACTCTTTTGAAAATATTATAATAGAAGATACAAATGTAAATACAACAAATTATTTAAGTATTGGGATATTTAGTATTTCTGCTATATTTTTAGCCATCACAATAACCTTTTCAATTTTTTTAGCAAAATACCAACTAAAAGTAAAGAAAAAATCATCTAAATAATAGAAAGGTAAAAAGGTGATTGTATGAAAAAGAAAAATATTTTAATTATAGCAATAATTGTATTATTAGTAGTAGTATTGTTATTTCCTTTTAAAATAAACCGATTAAAAGATGGAGGAACTGTAGAATACAAAGCATTACTATATAAGTTAACTGATTATCATAAATTTGGAACAGATACAGAATATGTAGAAGGCATTAAATTTGAAATATTAGGAAAAGAAATATTTAATAATACAACTATGTACCATATTGAAAAAAATCCAGAAACAGATAAAAAAGTAAAATTAAAAGACTTAAAAATAACAGCTAAAAATGTAGATACAACAAAATTAGTTAAATTTGATGGTGTTTTATATGGAAAATCTAATGCTCTTATTGACTATGCAGGAGATTTAAACAAATCAATAGGCAAAATTGATTTTCTAATAGGTGAAGAATATATACCTGAACTAAATGGAGAAACTAATTGTAAAGAAATATTTAATGCTAGTGTATTAGAGGCTAATGGAAAAAGTATGGTATTAAATGTTGATAATGTAGCAATTTTATTTGAATCAATAGATAAAGAAAATATAAAAAAATTAAATGGCGAAGACGAAAATACCGAATATACTTGTGGCGAAATACATAGTTTTGTAGGAACTGTATTAGAAGAAACAACTACATATATGATAGTTGAGCCAAACGAAGATGAAAAAGAAAGAGAATCATCAGACAAAATCCAAATAAATTATGGGGCAGACCATAAGGATTATTTATATGGAATAGGAAGAAAAGTTATCATCCAATATAATGGAGCAATAAAGGAAAGTTATCCAGCACAAATCAATACAGATTATATCTTAACAGATGGTTATGAGAATTTTACACTAACAGTAAAAAAATCAGAAAATACGAATAAAAGAAAAATACTAAACAATACAGAATTATATAAAAATAATTCAGTCTTTAATTTATATTATTATGGATTAGATGAAGTAAATGTAACTATAAAAGGTCAAACTATGTCATTAGAAAAAGCATTAAAAAGTGGAAGAATTACATTAGATGGGTTAATTATAAAAGCTAATAAAGACTTTCCAAATGCTACTTCTTATGATGATGGTGGAAGTATAGAATATCATTATAAGGATTATTCAATAATAAAAGTACATAAATTAGATGGTAACAGAGATGTGTATATTGGTGTTCCAAGTATGAAACTTAATGATTTGAAATTATAAGAGTTAAATAACACCTAAGCGACAATTTAAGTAAGTAGGGCAGGTAATTAAGTTGATAATTACTTGTCCTTTATGATATAATCAAAACACAAGATAGTAATTTTTTGTTTAGATTGGAGGAAAATATGAAAGAGTCAAAAGTCATAACATTTATAGGAGGATTTTATATATTTGGAGGAATTATTATATTGTTGTCATTGATATTTAACGGTAGTGGACTCAATATGATATTTGGTGTACCCAATATTCCAGATTATATTGTAAAATTATTAGTAGGTATTATATATATACCATTAGGTTATTTGTATATAAATAGGATAAAAAATTCAAACTGGATAGTATTAGCATTGGCTATTATATTCTTTTGCATTAGTGCTTCTTTGACAACAGAATTTAATACACAACCATTTATAGGGAACTTAATATATTCTTTGTTTGTTATAATTGCAACCATTGTGAGAAGAAAAGAATTTATAAATAGTTTGAATACAATAATGAAAAAATAATAGATAACCATAAAATTACAATAAGTAAAGGAGATTCAAGAAATGACAAATATTTTAGTTCACGGACTAGGACAAGATGAAACAAGTTGGAATGAAGTAAAAAATCAATTAAATAATAATGGAATAAATGTAGAAACACCTAATTTGTTTTCTATTGTAAAAAATTATCAAGTGAATTATGAAAATATGTATAAAACATTTGCTGATTATTGTAATAGTTTTAACGAAAAAATAAATCTAGTAGGACTTTCATTAGGTGGAGTATTAGCTGTTGATTATATAACAGAATTTCCAGAAAAGATAAATTCAATAATACTTATAGGAACACCATACGAAATACCAAAGACTATATTTACTATACAAAATATTATTTACAAATTTATGCCTAAAAGAATATTTGAAAGAATAGGGTGTCCTAAAAAAGATATAATTAGATTACTAGATTCAATGAAGAATTTATCTATTCCAAACAAAGCACCAAATATAAAAAGTAATACACTAATTATATGTGGAGAAAAGGAAAAAGATAATATAAATATGAAAAGTGCTAAAAAGCTAAATGAGGTTATACAAAATAGTAAATTTAGGATTATAGAAAATGCAGGACACGAAGTAAATATTGATAATCCAAAAGGACTTGCAAATATAATTTATGAGTTTTGGAAAGATAATGAAAACAATATAAAGTAACTGCAAAATTACAATTTTATAGTTAAATTCAAATTAAGGCACTTATCGAAGTGTCTTTTATAATCTTACAAAAATGTAAGATTATTTTAGCAAAATATGTGATATAATACTTTTGGAGGATAAAATAAAATGCAAAAAATATTAATAGTTGAAGATGATGAAAAATTAAGAAATGAATTAGAAATATTTTTGAATAACAACGATTATCAAGCAGAGAGTTTAAAATCTTTTGACAATACCATAGCTGATATTTTAAAAATAAATCCAGATCTTATTTTATTAGATATAAATTTGCCAGGAGTAGATGGAGAATATATTTGCAAGGAAATTAGAAAACAATCCAATATGGGAATTATTATTGTAACTAGCAGAGATAACGAATTAGATGAATTAGTTTCCATTAATTATGGAGCAGACCATTACATTACAAAGCCATTTAATATACATATATTACTTGCAAAAATAAATACATTATTAAGAAGAACAAATAACAGCAATGATTCAAAAGATAAAATTAATGCAAAAGACTTTATCTTAAATGTGGCAAATAATACAATCTTAAAAGATGATAAGACTATTGATTTAACAAAAAATGAATATAAAATTTTAAGATATTTAATTGATAATAGAGGTAAAATTGTTTCAAGAGAAGATATAATGGATTGTTTATGGGAAAGTGAAAGTTTTATTGATGATAATACTTTAAGTGTTAATATTACAAGATTAAGAACAAAATTAGAAGAATTAGGATTACAAGATTTAATAGAAACCAAAAGAGGACAAGGTTATATCTTAAAGGGAGAAAATTAAGATGAGTTTTAAAAAATTTATAAAAGATAAACTGATTTTGAGTTGTTTATTATTATTTGGAATTGTAACGATAGAGATATTTTTATTAGCATATCCAGCCCAACTATTTCTAAAAATATATATTCCAGTTATGATGATTGTTTTATATTTAATCGGAATAGGCATAGAGTATTATACAAAACTCAAATTTTATAAAAATTTAGAGAATACCTTAAATGATTTAGATGATAAATACTTAATTAGTGAGATTATAAAAGAACCAAATTTTATTGAAGGTAAAGTATTAAAAGATTCATTAGAACAAATAGATAAATCAATGGTTGAACATGTCAATAAATACAAATATATGCAAGAGGACTACAAGGAATACATAGAATTATGGATTCACGAAATAAAAATACCAATAGCAGCAAGTAAATTAATAATAGAAAATAATAAAAATGAAACAACTAAAAGTATTGGTGAAGAATTAGATAAAGTAGAAAACTACATAGAACAGGCTTTATACTATGCAAGAAGTAATACAGTAGAAAAAGATTATTATATAAAAAAAGTCAATCTAAAAGATATTGTAAATGAGAGTATAAAAAGAAATAAAAATGTTTTAATACATGAAAAAATATCTTTAAATGTTCACGATTTAGAACTAGAAGTAAATACAGATAATAAATGGGTAGTATTTATATTAAATCAAATTATCCAAAACAGCATTAAATATAAAAAAATCAATGAAAATTTAGAACTTGAAATATATGGAGTAGAGAAAAAAGAAAATGTTATTCTTTATATAAAAGATAATGGGATAGGAATTAAAAAAGGAGAAATTACAAGAGTATTTGAAAAAGGATTCACAGGAACAAATGGAAGATTAATTGGAAAAAAGTCTACTGGAATTGGTCTATATTTATGCAAAAATTTATGTAATAAATTAGGAATAGGAATAGAATTAAATAGTGTTCAAAATGAAGGTACAGAAATACGATTAGTATTTCCTAAAAGTAGTTATATAGAGATAAAATAAATTGCTATCCTGTTACTTGCAGGGTAGTTTTTTTATAGAAAAAGAAATCTTACAAAATGTAAGATTAGTGTAAGGTAAATCGATATGAACTATAAAAATATGGAGTTATAATAATGTTAGATTGAAAGGAGTTTTTAATTATGGAGAAAGTATTAGAAGTAAAAAACATAGAAAAATACTATGGAAACAAATCAAATCTAACAAAAGCAATAGACAATATTAGTTTTAATGTTGAAAAAGGAGAATTTGTTGGAATTATGGGAGCAAGTGGATCTGGTAAAAGTACACTTTTAAATGTTATTTCAACAATAGACAGAGTAACAGCAGGACATATTATCGTTAATGGCGAAGATATTACAAAACTAAAAGGAAACAAACTAAATAAATTTAGGAGAGAAGAATTAGGCTTTATTTTTCAAGACTTTAATTTATTAGACACATTAACAGCCTATGAAAATATTGCTTTAGCTTTAACAATTCAAAAGGTAAATGCAAGAGAAATTGATAAAAGAGTTAATGAAATAGCAGAGAAGTTAGAAATTAAAGATATATTAAAGAAATATCCTTATCAAGTATCTGGAGGACAAAAACAAAGAATAGCATCAGCAAGAGCAATTATTACAAATCCAAAACTTGTATTAGCAGATGAGCCTACTGGAGCATTAGACTCAAAATCAGCTAGACAATTACTAGAAAATTTTGAATTTTTAAATAAAAAATTGAGTGCAACTATTTTAATGGTTACACATGATGCCTTTACAGCTTCTTATGCTAATAGAATTTTATTTATTAAAGATGGAAAAATCTTTAATGAAATAATAAAAGGTAATGACACAAGAAAGCAATTCTTTGAGAAGATAATCGAGGTGCAAACACTTCTTGGAGGTGATTTAAACGATGTTATTTAAGTTATCTTTTAATAATATGAAAAAAAGTATAAAAGATTATGCAATATATTTTCTAACCTTAGTATTAGGTGTAGCAATCTTTTATATGTTTAATTCAATAGACAGTCAACAAGCTATGTTACAAGTATCTGCATCGCAAAGAAGTATTATAAAATTAATGATAACAATGCTTGGCTTTGTATCAGTATTTGTAGCAGTTGTATTAGGATTATTGATTGTATATGCAAATAATTTCTTAATTAACCGAAGAAAAAAAGAGTTTGGAATTTATATGACACTTGGAATGGGCAAAAGGCAAATATCAAAAATAATACTAATGGAAACAATATTTGTTGGAGTAATTTCACTTGTAATTGGATTAGTAGTTGGTGTATTTGCATCACAATTTATGTCAATACTAGTAGCAAAAATGTTTGAGGCAGATATGAGTGAATTTCAATTTGTATTTTCAAAAGATGCTTGTATTAAAACTTGCATTTATTTTGCAGTAATGTATGTTGCTGTAATGTTTTTCAATACATTTACAGTTTCAAGATATAAATTAATAAATTTATTAAATGCAAGTAAGAAAAATGAAAAAGTAAAAATTAAGAATCCATTTCTTTGTATAGTAGTATTTATAGCAGCTGCAAGTTTATTAGGATATGCTTATTGGAAAGTAACAGGAGATGTTCACTCTTTAGATACAGCGGATAAACTATTACCGCCTATTTTAATGGGAATTGTTGGTACAGTATTAGTTTTCTGGTCTTTATCAGGATTTATAATACAAGTAGTTCAAAAGATGAAGAATACATATTTAAAAGATACTAATATGTTTGTATTAAGACAAATAAACAACAAAATTAATACAATGGTAGCAAGTATGAGTGTTATATGCTTAATGTTATTTATGACAATATCAATACTTTCTTCAAGTTTAGCATTAAGAAATACAATGCAAAGGGAGTTAGTAGAAATGACACCAGTAGATTTAAACTTATATAAAACAGCGAATCTACCAGAAAGTTATATGAAATATGGAAAAGAAGTTATAACAACAAAAGAGCAGAGAGAAGATTCTAAAATACCAGTAACTGAAACATTAAAAAATAATGGACTAGATATGAGTGTTTTAAAAGATATTGTTGAAATACCAATATATGCTACAAATGATTTGACTTGGAAGGAATTTTTTGGAGATAAGTATGAAGAAATAAAGTCAGAATTTCCTAGCCTTAATTATAACACAGTAGAAATGATGGTAAAAATTTCAGATTATAATAAAATAGCAAAATTGTATGGGATAGAACAATATGAATTAAACACAAATGAATATATTATGATTTGTAATTTTGATAGTATGGAAAACATAATAAATAGAGTTTTGGTAGATGGCAACAATACTTTATCTATTGCAGGCAAGGAATATCAAACAAAATATAATGAATGCAAAGATGGTTTTATACAAATGTCAACAAGTCATACCAATACAGGAATAATATTAGTACCAGATGATTGTCCTTTAACAGAGGAAATAAAAGAAGAATATTTTTTAGCTGCAAATTACAATACAACAACTGATGAAGAAAAAGAAGAAATAGAAAAAATATTTACAAGTGGAGATTCAGGATTTATTCAAAATTTGAATGAAAAAGGTTTAGAAATAGATGGTATGACAAAAATATCTATAATCGAATCAAGTGTTGGAATAGCAACAATAGTAACCTTTATTGCAATTTATTTAGGAGTAATATTCCTAATTGCAAGTTCAGCAATATTAGCATTAAAACAATTAACAGATAGTTCAGACAATAAACGAAGATATACTATTTTAAGAAAAATTGGCTGTGATGAAAAAATGATAAATAAATCACTATTTAGACAAATTGCAATATTTTTTGGAGTACCACTTATTTTAGCAATTATACATTCTGTATTTGGAATACAATTTGCAATAGAACTAATGTCAGGTTTGGCAAGTAAAGAAGATTTATTACCATCAGCAGTTGTAACAGTAATTATTATAGGAGTTATATATGGTGCATATTTCTTAGCTACATACTTTGGAAGTAAAAACATCATTAAAGAGGAGGAATAGATATGTTTGGAATCTTTAAAATGATATTTTTAGGAATCATAACTTTAGTGATAATATTATGGATTACAATTTCTAACATAGGAATAGATGGAAATCTCAAAGATAAAATTATAAATGCCTATGACTCATTCATTCAAAGTTTTGATGTGGCAGGTTTATCGAAGAATAAAGATTTACAGGGAAAAAGAATTTTTGAGGCAGACAAGTATATTGGAACATATAAAGCAGAATATAACAATATAACATCGGAAGAAACAATATTTGGAGGAACAGCTCTAAATAGAAAAAACGGAGATCATATAAAATTAAAAATAAAAGTAGAAAAAGAAAGTGGTAATATAGATGTTGTTGCAAAACTAGGAAACAATGAAACTACTTTAATAAACGATACTGGGGAATATGAAGATAATATTTATGTTGAAGGAGTAAGTTACTTTTTAACTATTAAATTAGATAATTTTAAGGGAAATATTGATATTATAGCAGAATAATAGGAGGAATATTAGAAAAATGGAAGATATAAAAGAAAAAATACCAATGATTATTGCAGTTATTGTAGCAATAACAATTTGTGTACTAGGTTTCTATTTTTTAGAAAATTATGAGGCAGTATATTATACTCAAATAGATAATACCAAAATTCAAAGTATATCTGCAACAGATGATATGAAATATGAATATACTTTAGATTCTTATAATGAAAATGGAAAGAAAAAAGAAATAAAATTTAAAACAAGTAGAGAATTAAAAGAAGATGCTTATTTAATGTTAGAAGTAAGAATATTGGGAGTGCATTCTTGGAAAGAAGTACAGGAAAATGAATTACCAGAGAAAGTGAAAACAGTATTAAATATAAAATAAGGAGGAGTAATAATGCCAAAAAATATAAATTGGGATGGAGTAATTCAATCAATACAAGATTTTTGGTTGCCAATATTAGGAGTTGGTGGAGCAATAATCATAATAGTAATTATTGCAGTAATTTATAAAAAATGGAAAGAAAAGAATGAATAAAAGTAGCAAAAGAGGTGGTAAAGATGAAGAAG
>CANSMW010000036.1 GCA_947648215.1 uncultured Clostridium sp.
GACATTGTGTTTTAAGACGATATATAACTATATAGATAAAGAAATATTAGAAGTAAAAAGAATAGAAAAATGGATAAATAATTATCCACGAAAGATATTGAAATTTAAGACATCTGAGGAATATTATGAAGAAGAAAAAGTAGCATAAAAACTAACGTTTAAAGATTTTTAAATTTTTAATAAAAAAACGTGCAATTAATATTGCAATTTTCAAACCATTACAACGTTACCTAAACGCACTAGGATTTGATTGTGGAGCAGTTGATGGAATAGCAGGTAAATTGTTCGATAATGCAGTAAAAAGCTATCAAAGGGCAAACTCATGTGTTTGTGACGGGGAGATTACAGCAAGAAATAGGACGTGGAAGAAGCTACTAAAGTTGGCTTAGCATGTAGAAAATAAAAATAGGTGGTCGTAAAGACCACCAAAATCTTCTTATGACCGTTGAGTTATTTACATAACACAAGGTAAAATCTTAATTAGATTATACAATATAATATGTATCTTGTCAAATAAAATATACTTAAAAAATAAAAAAATTTTATTTCATAAATAGATTGCTTATTTTTTCATCAATTAAATCTAAGCCTTCATTAGATAATTTTATGCCTGAGAGGATAGGAGTTTTAAATATTCTTTGCTTACTTATTGTTGTAATTTGATGAACAAAAGCAATACTACCATGTTTCATTTTATCAATCTCAGCTTCCAATTTTTTTTAAAATTCAAGTTTTTTAGAGATTTTTTCAATTTCGAAACTTTTTAGATTTTCTGCATCTATGGTAAGCAGTTTTGATGAAACTTCGGACATTTCTTTTTCAAATTTTTCACATAAGGAATTATATAATTCATCTCCTAAATTTATACAAGTAGTTGGATTATATATTTTATCTTCCTTAGCAGAAGATAAAGGTATAATATTTATAGTGTTTGAATAAATGTTATCGTTTTTATTAATTACTACACAGTAATGAAGTCCACCCAATTCATTCCCTATATTAAATCCAAGGTTAACCTTAACGATATCACCACGTTTAAAATTTTTTAAAGAGTTGGGAGAAAAAGTTTTTTCGTTATCATGATAATTAGCGAAATCCTTAATCCAGTATGAAAGTAAATTACTTTGTTTATATTCAGATGCTTCAATATGTTTATTAAAGGAAATATCTAATCTTTTTAAAGCAGAGTCTTTATGAGTTATTGCCTTACTTTTTTCTTCATTAGAAGTAAATTCTTGTGTTGCAATAGTTTCTTCCATATATTCACCTCATTTCGAATAATATAATAGCACATATTACAGGCTTTTACAATAAAAATGCTAAATAAAACGGCAAAAATAGCGAAAAAACGACAAGAGTGGAATAAAGCGGAAACGATATTGAATGGTGAGAATACCATTCTTTTTTTGTCCTCAAAACATAACAAAAAGACAGAAACGGAACGAAGTGGAAAACAATCCCAAGAATATTTTAAATTTTTTAAAACCTCCAATCCTTACAGAATAGCACAAAAAGCGACATGAAAATAAAAAATTAAAAAAGTTTGCATTTTTTTGTAACGAAATGGGTAAAAAATGACTCTTATATAGTGAAGGATAAAAAGAGAGACAAGACTGTCGTCAAACATTATCTTATCTCTCAAATGTAGTATGATATCCACACTAACATGGATATTGTACTACGTTCCTTCGAAAATATAATAAGGAGGAACCGTAAATGGAAGAAAAAATTTTGAAAGAGATTATGAAAGAGTGCAATTTAGAAAAAGGAAAGGAGGCTTATATAAAATTACTTATTAAAATTTGTGAAGATAACAATGCAAAACTAGACAAAATCAAAGAATTTTATGCTTAAATCTGACACACCTTTTGACACACTAAAATAACTAAAATGTTAAAAATATTAAAGTTATTCAATCAAAAATTAAACAACAAAAAACCGCCAAATCTATTGAAATGACGGTTTTTATCTTGGTGAGCCAGGAGGGATTCGAACCCCCGACCCCAGGCTTAGAAGGCCTGTGCTCTATCCAACTGAGCTACTGACCCATATGATATAACGCACTCATTATAATAGCACAAAAGCATAGTGGTGTCAACAGTTTAGCTCGAAAAAATGGAAAATCTTATACAATATATAAAATATGATTATTTGGAAAATACTTTTTCATTAGGGATAGAAGGTAAGAAGAGGCTTCGTCTTTTATATTGGGGCGATAGCGATATTTTCCTCGTCCTGTTCCTGTCATTAGGTCTTTTTCATAAAGAGAAAGAGCATTGGGAAATGCTTCTTCATTAATTTTCGTATGAACATAGCTATAAGTCATAAAAATCAATTCAAAAAAGACTTCTTTTTTTACTTCTTCAGACAACTTACAAGAAAGTTCTATCAAAAAATTTTCGTATAATTCCTTCCAGTTATCGACTAGAATAATAGGAGCAATTAAGATACCAACAGGAAAACCGGCGGATTTTAGTTTGTTAAGGGCAGTAATACGAGCCTGTAAGGGAGAAGTACCGAATTCTACTTTTTGAATAATGTCATTTGGGTTCATACTCATTCGTACAATGATACGTTCTTTTCCGGGCACATTTAAAATAGGGTCAACCATGTCAAATTTCGTAGGGAACGTTAAAAACCCCTTTTTTGCTTGAGAAAAATGCTCGATTGTCCACTCTAAGTTATTCGTAATCGAATTCTCCAAAATCAAATCACTATTACTACCAATTTCAAAAGTCAAATCTTTCTCACTCTCATTTGCCGTTTTTATGATTTTATTTAACATTTGCTCACGATTGACAAACAAACGCAAATATGAGCACTTATTATAATTACACACCAAATAACAATACAAACACATCGCCGTACAACCAGAAGAAGTATAAGGAACAAGAAAATCGGACACCTTATGATTGGGTACAAATTGATGTGTTTTACGAACCCCAATAATGAGATTTCGCTTCATTTTTGGAAACTCCGAATTTTGGTTTTTACGCATTTCAGGAATATTATTGTGGTTATCAATCATAACCTTAGGGATAGAAGCATATTGGTCAAGTAACTTTCTACCAAGCGGGTAATCCGTAATATTTTTTTCATAATAAATAGCATTTGGAACAAACATAAAAATTCTCCTTTTACATATAGTATAAAAAAATAGATAGTAATTATTCACAAAATGGTGTAAAATAAGAATAACATATTCGTAAAAAGGAGAAAAATGTGGATAACAAGCAATTAAAATCAACAAATCATATCACTTATCAGCAAATATTATGCTATTTTATTATCTTTTCTGTTATTGGATTAATCATAGAAACCATATTTTGCTATCTTACAACAGGTGTAATCGAAAGTCGAAAAGGGCTAATATGGGGACCATTTTGCCCAGTTTATGGAGTTGGAGCTACGATATTAATAGTAAGTCTACACACCTACCAAGAAAAACCAATGACATTATTCCTGATTGGATGTATTTTAGGAAATGTGATTGAATATGGAATGAGTTATTTGCTAGAAGCCTATTATGGAACTCGATTTTGGGATTATTCCTATTATGGTTTCGATATCAATGGACGAGTTTGCTTGTTATATTCCATATATTGGGGCGTGCTATCTGTAATTTTGATAAGATATATCAAACCCAAAGTAGACAAATTGATAAAAAAAATACCAAACCAAAAGAAATTATACATTACGATTATTGTACTATTCGTCCTAGATGGACTAGCAACAATATGGGCAATTACCTCATATCAAAAACGAATAGGAACCAAACTAGAACAAAACCAAGAAACCGCCAATCAAACAGTATGGCAAAAAGTAAAAACGAAAATAGAAGAAACGCTATTTTCTGATAAGATTATGGTAAAAACTTTTCCGAATTTACGATATGTAGACAAAGACGGAAATCAGTACTATATAAGAGATATCATAGGGAATGAATAAAAATATGCAATTGTAAAATATAGGATAAAACACTAAAAAGTTTATAAGAAAATAAATGTTATGTTAAAAGAATAGATACATTTTATGACCAAAATTATGGACGAAATAGATAATGTTTGATAAAATAAAAGAAGTGAAAGAAGGAATGATAAAAAAATGAAAGAGAATGTAAAAGAAAATTATAATGTATTTTTAGTGCAATTAAAACCATTTGGACCAGATAAGCGTAATAATGAAAAAGTTGTCGCTTTACAAGAAGACAGTATTAACGAAAAAATATGTGGGATGGGATGGGGATTTGCGGAATTTTTTCAAAAAAACCAAGAAATCCAACTACAAGAAATAGGAGTAAAAAATTATAAAACAAGTTATAAAAAATATCATGAAGCAAGTAAAATGTTAACGGAAGCTCTAAATAGATATAATGAAATAGAAGAGGGAGATTATATTTTAACTAGATTATATAATACTAGCTTATGTTATATAGGAAAAGTAAAAAGTAAAGCATATCATAGTGAAAATAAATTGAGCAATATTCGCTATGGAACGAATTATTCTTGGATTGTAGATGTTGAATGGAAAAATATAGGCCCATTTATTAGTATTCCAAGTGCCTTAAGAGGAGTAATGCAATCTAGAATGAATACAATTAAAAAATTAGATGATATTAAACATTTCGTGCAAAAGAAATTGATAAAAGCATTATTTGGAGACTCACAAGAAAAGATAGAAATTACGAGTGGAGATTTTTACAGAGCTCTAGATGCATTAGATCTAGAAGATTTGGTAGCGAAATATATAATAGAAAATAATTCAGGGTATATGCTGATACCTTCATCTTGCAAAAGCAATGAACAAACTTTCGAATTTAAGTTTTTAAATAAAAACAAAATAATTACCTGTCAAGTAAAAAATAATGAAGATATCGATTGTAATGTATACAGTAATCTAGCTAATAATTTTGAGAAAATCTATCTTTTCTCAGGAAAGGGATATATAGGACAAGTTAAAGAAGACATTAAAAATATCATTTTGATAGAAAAAAAAGAATTATTTGATGTACTAAAGAAAGATTTTCATGACGAAGGAGAATTTTACAACGAATTGCACCAATATTACATCATAAAAGAATAATAGAAATACAAAGTATAATGTAAAAATAAACGAATAGAAAGTGTAAAAAAGTAAATGAAAGATAAACTACATACCAATTTAGGAAATATAATCTATATTTATGAGGTTCTAAAAAAGTATTCCGATGTGGAGCATATATTAAGCATAAAAGATATTATGAAATATGTAAAAGAAGAATTTGATGAAGAAATAGAAGATAGAACGGTAAGAAGAAATATAAGAGTGCTAATAGAAAAATTAGATATCGATATTGAAACCTTTCAAGAAAATAGACAAGGTTACTATTTAAGAACAAAAGATTTTGAGTTTAGTGAAATAAAAATGATGATCGATTTCCTACATTATTCAAAATTTATGGAAGAAGCATTTTCAGCCGAAATAGTAGAAAAATTAAAAGGTCTATTAAGTATCTATGAACAAGAAACAATTAACGAAACACAAAAAATAGAAGTCTATAGTAAAAACATAAAGACAATAAATAAAGAGGTATTAAATAACATAGAAGTATTATCCAATAGTATAAAATCCAAAACAAAAGTTGAATTTGAATATTATAAATATGATATTAGTAAAAAGTTAAAACGAGAACAAGACAAAAGAGTAAGCCCATATGCGATTCTTTGCGAAAATGAATTTTATTACTTAATCGCCTATAACGAAAAATATAGAGAACTATCCTATTTTAGATTAGATAGAATAAAACATATTAAATCAACTAAAATCCCAAATGTTAAAACAAATCAATCCATAAAAGATTTTGTACAAAGCTCTGTATATATGTTTGGTGGAGAAAGACAAAAAATAGAATTAAAATGCGATATGTTAATATTAGATGCCGTAATCGAAAAATTTGGAACCAATATAGAAATCCAAAAAATGGATGAACATCATTTTAAAGTGACATTACATGTTTGTTTAAAAGGACTAAAAATGTGGATTATGCAATATTTGAATTATGTGGAAATCTTAGAACCATTATCAGTTCGAGAAGAATTAAAAAATAATTTAAAAGAAATATTAAAAAAGTATTAAATAGAGTTGAATACATAATATGACCAATGCGTTTTGCAAGGAATTAAAAATTCTATATACTATAATGTAGATAGAATTTTTTTAAAGTTGTGAAAGGAATTGGAATGAAAATGGAAAATTTAGAAAAACAAAACATCGTAATAAAAGAAGAAACGACAGAAGATATTCTAAAAGGTTTAGATAACTGCTATGGTGTAACCTTTTTTAGAAATAAACTAAAAGAATATGTAGAATATATTAGACTAAAAAAAGAAAACAAGATAAATATAGGAAATAATAATATAATACTACTCTGTGATAACAATTCTAAAGATTATGAAAAAGAAGTAGAGATAATTGGAAAAATATTGACAAAAGAAAACATAATAGAAGATGATAGTATAACAATGATTACGGATCTATATATGTTAAAAAATACGGAACTTGAGAAAAATAAACTTTATATTATCGATGATGAAAAGAATCTTGATAGAAAACTAGAACCAATCATTAAGAATAACCCAGCTTGTATATTTGTTGTTATCATAAAAGATTCAAAATTAATGTCAAAAAGAGATAAAGATAGCACACTAGAAATGTTACAAAGAAACTTTTATTGGGAACTAAATATAATAGAGCCTACACACGAAGAAAAGATACAATATATAAAGAATGTGGCAAAACAAAACGGCTTAAAAGTAAATTTAGAAGAATGGATGATAAAATCGATTGCAGAAAATTCAATGATAGAACTAGATAAAACACTTATTAGAGCTTGTATTAAAGCCAATAAACAAGAATTAAAAGAAATCAATACAGATTGTTTTGATGTAAACGATATTCTGTTTCAATGGGATAATCCTGAAACAGATAAAAAATCCGAATATGGGCTCCATAGGTTAAATTCCTTGATTGGATTACATGAAGTAAAAGAGCAAATAAAGAAAATACTAAGCTACGTTGAAGTAGATACAAAACGAGGTGGACAAGGAAGAACGATGCTACACATGTGTATGTGTGGCAATCCAGGGACAGGAAAATCAACAGTAGCAAGAATAATTGGTGATATCTTTGCAGAAAATGAAATATTAAGCACGAAAAAAATTTTTGTAGAAGTTGGTAGGGAAGATTTAATAGGTGAATATATAGGACACACAGCAGCAAAAACAAAAAAGGTTATCGAGAAAGCAATTGGTGGAGTATTGTTTATCGATGAAGCATATTCACTAATACAAGGCTCATCTGGGCGAAGGAATGATTATGGCTATGAATGTATCGCAACATTAATGAAAGAAATGGAAAATCATAGAGAGGATTTATGTGTCATCTTAGCAGGTTATCCAGAAGAAATGGAAAGACTGTTAAACGCAAATTCAGGATTCAAAAGCCGAATACAATTTTTTATCAATTTTCCAGATTATAAGATAGAAGAATTATATGAAATATTTTTAAAACAACTAGAAGAAGATTTTCTAAAATTAGAAAAAGGTTGTAAAGAAATTGTAATGAAGTATTTTGAAAACGAAGTAACCTTAAAAAACGAAAATTTTGGAAATGGACGTTTCGTGCGAAATTTAGTAGAAAAGATAAAATTTGAACAAGCTATGCGAATAAAAGAAAAAGATAGTGAGGATTTATATACAATAACACCACAAGATATAAAAAATGTGGTAGATAAAATAAAAACAGTAGAAAATAAAAGAAGAATAGGATTTGGAGTATAGAAAATGAGTTATGTAATGGAAAAAGTAAGTCAAGATATATTAAAAAGTAAAAAGTTTGAACATTTAGGTTTATGGTTTTCAAACTTAGATACCGCAATCATAGAAAGAAAAGCAATCAAGAAATTTGAAATAGATACTATTTTGACAGGTGGTCGTTTTGATAAAAAGAGTGTATTGAAATTTCGATTAGAATTGGATAAACCATATTGTGATAATAAATTATTAGAATATGATTATGATCCACAAGACCGAATACCCCTAGAAGAAAGAGAAACAATTACAGAGTTAATAAACAATCAAAAACAGATATCCATTGAAGACCTATATTTACTAGACAAAGAATTAGAGCAATATGATAAATATCATGTTTTTTACAAATATACAGACATCAGTACACCAAATGTAGATATGTATATTCGTAAAAAAATAACAGAGGATACGATTTATCTAAGGATGGATATGGCTTTTGAAATAGCAATGATAGATTCGGAATTTGAACTTGCTTCTAACCAATATCTTTCAAAAAGAGAAAAAGAACAATTAAATAAAGTGGATTTCACGAAAGAAAAGAAAGCAGTAGAAGAATTTATGAAAAATAATAATGACATGGTTGATTTTGATAATGTTCCTAATTGCGTCTGTTTTTATAAAATATGTTTTCTAGAAGATGAGTTAAATATTTTAAACAGAAATGGTTATATGACAATAGAAGAAACAATAGAAGCATTAAAAAAAGAACCACCAATAAAATATCCAAATCAATATGAAGGGATACAAATCATAATAGAAAAACATTATTTTTCAGATGAATATGCTTCTTGTAAAGTGACATTTAATAGAAAATGGGAAGTTATTAAAATAGAAACAAGTAAAAAGTAGGAGTGCAAAAATAATGATAGATGTATATGAATTAATCAATTCAAAAGCAATTCGTGAATACTGTCGAAAAATAGAACATAAATTCAATACAGAAGAATTAGCAGTTCTAATTTATAGAAATAAAAAAATGAATATAGACCAAAAGATAAGTGCCTATGAAGAATTAATAAAAGATTATCCAGATATGGAAGTAATGGAAAGAATAAATTGTAAACATTATGATAGTGTAAAAGTAATGATAAAAGAAGAAATAAAAAGAATGAAACAATTAAAAGAAAAACTAGAAAAAGAAGAACCAGATGTAATTTATACCTATAACTATTGGTGTAATTGTGTAGATCATCATATTATTACAACTGGCAAAGACGAATATAGAGATATTTATAAAACATTTAAGGAAGTAAAAAAAGAGATAGATAATGAATTAAAAGAAGATGAGGAACAAGAAATTATTAGTTTTTTAATTAGAAAAAGGGAATTTTCAAAAAATAGTAAATATAATATTGTGGCAGAATATAAACTTAATAAAGATAGAAAGTTAGAAATGGTAAATATATATGATTTTAATAATGAATGGTTAGATATTCATGGTATTTGTTTAAACATACCAACACCATTTAAAAGAGGAGATTTATTAATTGCTACATCGCTAACCCCTTTTGCAGGGGGATTTGTCTTAAACTATCAAAAGTTTCCATTTGTATTAGACCATTTGATAACTTGGAATAAGAATTTTGAAAAAAGATTAAAAGAAGGAAATTTTGATTGTTCAGATATGCAAGGTCCAGGTTATATAATAAGTGAAAATAACGAACTTTTTTGTGACAATGTTTTTGATTATGATAGTTGGGAATATTTTGAGGGGAATTTAAAAGGTATCAATCGATTATTAAAATCAGTGAGCAGTTTATTAAAAAACGAAATCGATATTACATTATTTATAAGTGCTTACGAGAAAATAATACAAGAATATCATAGTTCCTTTTATTGGTTTACGGATGAAGGATTAAAATTATGTGGTTTTAGTGATAATGAGATATTAGAAATTAGAGAAAATAAAATAGGATAAGTAATATAAAGAAGGAGAGAAATGATAATGAAAATAAAAGAAATTAGTGATGTAAGCAAAATGTTAACGGAAATATCAAATATGGAGGATAGTACCCAAAAGTCAGATAAAGAAGAATTGCTGATATTAAATTTAAAGAATGATACAAAAGAGGTAGCTTTCGAGGTCATTTCTAAGGTGTTACAAAAAACAAACAATCCAATTGCAATTTTCAGTTCGAGGGTAAAGAAAAAAGAAATAATAAATAAAATTTTATCGGATAATTCCAATATTGATGATAGCAAAATAGAAAGTGGACAAATAAATAGTGAAGAATGGGATAGACTTACCAAAATAATAGAAACACTTTCCCAAAAAGAAATTTATATCGATGATACAATAGAAAATTTGGGGACAGAGATTATTAACAAAAGTAAAGAATTAAAAGAAAAGAAGGATATAAGAATAGTCATATGGATGAATTAAACAATAGTAAATTCATGATTCATATTTTAGAAAAAAGGATTTTTTGCAAAATGTAAAGTTTCAGTTGCATTTTTCATTGCAAAATAAACGATTTGGTACACGAAAATGTGGTAGATATCGATTCATTAGATGAAGATATAAAAACGAAGGAGATACACCTTTTACATTAGAGAATGTTAAATATATTAAAGAAATGGCAAAATTAATGATTATTGCACTTATTTTACCAAATGCAGGAGGAATAACATTTGAAAAAATATTAGTAACCCATTTAGGAGTAGATTTTGAATTATTTGATATCGTGCAAATATTATTCTTATTTGGAACTTCATATATATTTGAATATGGGTATGAATTACAACAAGACACCAAAGCTAAAATGTATGGGGAAGTATCAAGCAATGAATAAAAATGAGTATAAGTAAGTTGAAAAGTATAGGATTTTAATGTTATAATCATCTCGATAACTAGTAAGTTGTCGCTGAGGTATTAGAAACTAAAAAATCTAATATCTCTATATTTTTAAATTTTTTTAGAAAAGTTGTAACCTTTTTTGAGAAAATGTTACTATGTATATGAAAGTTAGCTAACAAAATAAAAAAGGAGATTTAGGTCTAAATTGAAAAAAGAAATTTTAAATGATTATCTAATAAATGGAAAACTGGATATAGACAGAATACTAGATGATTTTTATAACTATGTTTATATAATAGTAAAAAATGGAGTCAGTGTATCTATGACAGATGAAGATACAGAAGAAATAATATCAGATGTATTTGTGGCTATATGGAAAAATAGCAGTAATTTATTAAAAAAAACAGAAATAAAACCATATCTGACAGGAACAGCTAAAAATATGATAAGAAATAAGTATAGAAATACAGAATTAAATTTTTCTATATCAGATTATGAAGAAAATTTAGTTGATGCTTGCAATATTGAAAAAATCGCAGAAGAAAATGAACAGAATAAAGTTGTGTTAGATACTTTAAAGGCAGTAAAACCAAAGGAATATGAAATATTTATAATGTTTTATTATGAATCGAAATCAGTAAAAGAAATAGCAAAAGTATTAAATTTATCTACAAGCAATGTTAAGACTATACTTCATAGAGTTAGGAAAGCCATTAAAAGAAATTTAGAAGATGGAGGTTATAGCTATGGAAAATAATGATTTAAAAGAGAAAATACGAAA
>CANSMW010000037.1 GCA_947648215.1 uncultured Clostridium sp.
TATTCGCTAATAAAATAAAGCTATTTTTTAGTGAAATTTTCAAAAATTATTGACATATTTTTAAATTTTTTCTTTTTTCTATTGCATAAACATGTGTTTGTGTGATGTGCTATATGAAAAGAATGTATGTTTGGGTGATTTTATATGGAAACAATGGATAAATTAAAGATATTAGCAGACTCTGCAAAATATGACGTATCTTGTAGTTCAAGTGGTAGTAAACGCACGAATACGAAAAATGGAATTGGTAATGGTAAAGTCTCTGGTATTTGTCATAGTTGGGCAAGTGATGGTAGATGTATTTCTTTATTAAAAATTTTGATGAGTAATGCTTGCATGTATGATTGCAAATATTGTATTAATCGTTCCTCTAATTCGGTTCCTCGTGCTACTTTCACGCCAAGAGAAATTGCAGACTTAACCATCGAATTTTATAAAAGAAACTATATTGAAGGGTTGTTTTTAAGTTCTGCTGTTGTAAAATCACCAGATTATACTATGGAACAGCTCTATCAAACCATATTCATTTTACGAAATGAATATCACTTCCATGGTTATATTCATACAAAAGCAATCCCTGGAGCTAGTCCAAAACTAATCGATATGCTTGGGAATTTAGTCGATCGTATGAGTATTAATATTGAACTTCCTTCTAGTAATAGTTTAAAATTGCTAGCACCACAGAAAGAAAAAGCGGGTATTTTAACTCCCATGAAACAAATATCTACCAATATTGCACTTACCAAAGAGGAAAAATCTAGTTATGCCAAACGTTTCGTACCTGCCGGTCAAACAACACAACTAATGATTGGGGCAACTCCAGAATCGGACTTAAAAATTCTTCGTTTATCAGAAAGTTTGTACCAAAAATTTTCGTTAAAACGAGTGTATTACTCTGCCTATGTATCGGTAAACCAAGATTCCAATTTACCTACTTTACAAACGCCTCCTCTTCTTCGAGAAAATCGCCTTTACCAAGCCGATTGGCTTCTTCGCTATTATGGGTTTAAAGCCGAAGAATTATTAGATGAAACTCATCCTAATTTCAACAACTTATTAGACCCAAAATGTGAATGGGCTTTACGCCACTTAGAATGTTTCCCTGTCGATGTAAATCAAGCAGATTTTTACACGCTTCTTCGCGTGCCAGGAATTGGAGTTATTTCTGCCAAACGCATTATACGTGCAAGAAGGCAATTTCGCTTAAATTTTGATAACTTAAAAGGTCTTGGAATTGTATTAAAACGTGCCATCTATTTTATTACTTGTAGTGGTACTTATTTTAACCATGCCCATTACCTAAACGCTTCCTTTATTGAAACGAATTTACTTTATCAAGAAAAACGCTCCACCCCTATCTTACAACAAGCAAAACAATTATCTTTATTTGATACATTAAACCCAACAAAGGAGGATTTTGTAAAATGTTTAAGTGGCAATCTTTAGATACTTGTTATATTTATGATGGTAGTTTTGATGGTTTACTTACTATTGTTTTTGATAGCTATCTTTCCAAAACGATTCCTAGTAGAATTGTTTCCTCTGAATTTGAAATGGATTTATTTTGTAACTATCAAACCATACAAACAAATGAAGAAAAAGCAAAACGAATTTACCAAGGTATTGTAAAAAACATTTCTTACCACTGTTTATCTACTGCTTATCATGTGTTTTTATCAAATTTACCAAATAAGGAATTGGATATTGTTCATTTTCTCCTTCTTGGTTTTGAAATTGGCAACAAAATCGATCATTTTCTAACAAATGACCTTGTCCTTCGTATGGAAAAAACACGTAAACGAGTTTTTGGAGAATACCACCGTTTATGTGGATTACTACGTTTTATGAAATTAAAAAATGGCATGTTTTATGCCAAAATTCACCCTGATAATCATGTGTTAGAATTATTAGGTCACCACTTCATAGCTCGTTTACCAAACGAAAACTTTATTATTCACGACCCAACACGTGAACTTGCTCTTCTATATAACACCAAAGAATACACCATCACAGAAGCAAAGAACTTACAAGTTACTTCACTTTCTGAAGAAGAACAATACTACCAAGATTTATGGAATTGCTTTTATCATGCCATTGGTATCAAAGAAAGAAAAAATGCTAAACTACGAATGCAATTTATGCCAAAAAAATATTGGCAAGATTTAATTGAAAATGTAGAGCAAAACTCATTTTAATGTATTCCTGTAGTTGCTTTTTTATGTGAATCATTTTTGAAATGTTTTAAAAGGTTTAAACATTTATTGTTTAGACCTTTCTTCATTTTATATTTTAGTAATTGCCTCACGTGCCATTTCGTCACAGCGATTGTTGTATTCATTATCACTATGTCCTTTTACTTTAATGAAAGTGACCTCATGCGTTTTGGTTAAGTCGTATAATTCTTGCCATAATTCTTTATTTTTTACTGGTTCTTTGCTTGCATTTTTCCAACCGTTTTTTAGCCAACCATAAATCCATTTTTGGTTAAAAGCATTTACTACATAAGCACTATCGCTATATAGACTTACTTTGCATTTAAATTTTAGTAGCTTTAATGCCTCAATCACTGCGGTTAATTCCATCACATTATTGGTGGTATCTTTTTTCCCCCCTGAAATTTCTTTTTTATGCTCCCCATACATTAAAATACTTCCCCATCCACCGGGTCCTGGGTTACCAGAACATGCACCATCGGTATAAATAATTACTTCTTCCATTTTTCCCCCTAAAAAAATTTTTTTATATATTTTTCTATAATATTTGAAAAAAATTATTTCTTATGATATTATAACAGTAATTGTTTTTTTATTGCAATACGAGGGGGAAAAAATATGAATAAAGTTTTAGGAATTATCGCAGAATACAATCCATTTCACAACGGTCACCTATATCATCTTACCGAATCCAAAAAAGCAGTGAACGCTGGCTATACAGTTGCTATTATGAGTGGTAACTTTGTACAACGCGGTGATACCTCACTTACCAATAAATGGATAAAAACAAAAATGGCACTTCAAAATGGAGTTGACCTTGTTATTGAGTTACCTACCATATACAGTGTTTCGAGTGCTGAAAACTTTGCAAGTGGAAGTGTAAAAATCTTAAATTCCTTAAAAATTGTTGATTATCTTTCTTTTGGCACCGAACTTTGTGATGTCAATTTATTAAACGAATTTGCCGAAGTTTTATATACTGAACCCAAAGAATATGTATCCATTTTAAACCATGAGTTAGGAAAAGGCTTTTCATTTCCAAAAGCTAGAGAAAATGCTCTTTTAATGTATTTAAATGACATTCGCCGATATGCTAATATTTTATCTAGTCCAAATAATATTTTAGCTATTGAATATTTAAAAGCATTAAAACAAGAAAATAGTAGTATTATTCCATTTAGTATTAAGCGAAATAAAGTAGATTACAATAGTACCGAAATTGTAGATGGTTTTGCAAGTGCTACCGCCATTCGTAAAATAGCCTTAACCAATGATGTATGGAGTTTAAGAAAGGCAATGCCTATGCCTTCTTTCGACTTAATGTATGACCAACTACGTGCTGGAAAAACCGTTCCAAATTTATCACGCTTTGAACATGAAATTATTTATAATTTAAGAAAAATGACCTTAGAAGAGATTGCAGATTTACCAGATGTTTCCGAAGGTTTAGAAAACCTAATAAAAAATGCAGCAAACTCCTGCAATACCATTCAAGAACTTGTTAGTATTATTAAAAGCAAACGTTATACCGAAACCAGAATTAGAAGAATTTTAGTATACTGCCTACTTAACATTACCAAAAAAGATATGCTAAATTCTAAAAAAATAAATCCATATGTCCGTGTACTTGGCTTTAATGTAAGAGGAAAAGAACTAATTTCCGCCATTGCCCACAGCAATCCAAAATTAGATATTATCACTTCCCCACGCCGTTACTTAGATGAATCTAATAACAAAATTTTAAAAGCCATGTTAGAAAAAGATATTTTCGCAACCGATATCTACACTCTAGGCTATGACTTTGATTCCTTTAGTAACCTAGACTTCACTACACCAGTCATTGATTTGTAAACAACTTCAAAATTTTATCATAAATAAAACGACACCTAAATTCATTTTTGGTGTCGTTTTATTTATTAAATGTAATAAAAGATTATTTCAATTGGTTCATTACTTCTTCTGCAAAGTTTTCTTCTTTTTTCTCAATTCCTTCTCCTTTTTCAAATCTTGCAAATCTTACAATTTTTGCTCCTTTTGCTTCTAAAAGTTTAGAAATTTTCATATCTGGATCTTTTACAAAATCTTGTTCTACTAAACAGATTTCTCCATAGAATTTCCCAATTCTTCCTTGTACCATTTTTTCTGCAATTTCTGCTGGTTTTCCTTCATTCATTGCTTGTACTTTTAAAATTTCCATTTCTTTTGCTACACGCTCTTCTGGAACAGATGCTCTGTCTAAGTATTCTGGTTTTGCTGCTGCAATTTGCATACAAAGGTCTTTTGCAAGTTCTAAATTACCATTTTCTAACTCTACTAATACACCAATTTTTCCATCTCCATGGATGTATTTTTCTACTAATCCTGTGGATTCAAATCGTTCAAAACGACGAATGGTTAGCTTTTCTCCAATGGTTGCAATTTTTCCAGTTAATACTTCTTCTACCGTTTTTGTTTCATCTTTTATGAATTTTTGTGCTAATAAATCGTCTACACTTGTTGGTGCTTTTTTTGCAATTTGTTCTGAAATATCGCTTGCAAAACTTCTAAATTCTTCGTTTTTACCAACGAAGTCTGTTTCTGAGTTAATTTCTACAACACTTCCTATTTTTGCATCTTCTGTTACATATGCTGTAACAATTCCTTCTGCTGCAATACGGTCTGATTTTTTAGCCGCTTTTGCGATTCCTCTTTCTCTTAATAATTCAATGGCTTTTTCCATATCTCCATCGGTTTCGGTTAATACTTTTTTACAGTCCATCATTCCTGCACCTGTTTTTTCTCTTAAATCTTTTACCATCGTAGCACTAATCATTTTTCTTCCTCCTTTTAATTTTTCTTTGGGCAGACACAAGGCCTGCCCTTACATATGTTTAATTTTTTTAAATGGACACGGCCTCTTCCCGTGCCCATTTATCGATTATTCTTCTATATTTTCTTCGGTTTTTTCCTTAGCAACCACTTCTTCCATACTGGTTGGTTCTTCGTCTTCTACTGTCTCTTCTGTTGTAATTGGCTCAAACGCTTCTCCTTGTTTTCCTTCGATTACAGCATTTGCCATTACGGTTGTAATTAATTTTACAGCACGAATTGCATCATCATTTCCAGGAATAACATAATCAACGTCTTCTGGGTTACAGTTCGTATCGATTAATCCTACTACTGGAATATTTAATTTTCTTGCTTCTAATATAGCAATTCTTTCTTTTTTAGGGTCTACTACAAAGATAACGCCTGGAAGTTTGTTCATTTCTTTAATTCCACCTAAGTTTCTTTCTAGTTTTTCCATTTCTTTTTTTAACAAAATAACTTCTTTTTTTGGTAATACTTCAAAAGTTCCGTCTTCTGCCATTGTTTCTAAATCTTTTAATCTTTGAATTCTTTTTTGAATGGTATCAAAGTTGGTAAGCATTCCACCTAACCATCTTTGGTCAATATAGTACATACCACAAGCTAATGCTGCTTCTTTTACACATTCTTGTGCTTGTTTTTTTGTACCCACAAAAAGAATTTCCTTTCCTTCTTCTGATGCTTCCTTTACAAATTGGTAAGCCTCATCAATTTTCTTTGATGTCTTTTGTAAGTCAATAATATGGATTCCGTTTCTAGCTTGGAAAATATATTCCGCCATTCTAGGATCCCACCTTCTTGTTTGGTGTCCAAAATGTACACCTGCTTCTAGTAATTGTTTCATTGCAACTACTGCCATTTTTTATTCCTCCTTTAGTTTTACATCCATAAAGTATCTTCATTTGCACACACACCTTTTTTAAGGCACTAAAAACAAACTCACTTTATGTGTATATTTTTTAACTTTAATATTATATCAAAAAAGTATTGCCATTGCAATACTTTTTTGGTACTTCTTTCAATATTTTTTCTATATTGGGTGTGACATATCTATTGTAGACCTACATACTGATTTTCTTAATTTTTTCTTATAGTACTTGCTACTTTTTGAAATTTAGTGTAATATACTATTATTATTGAAAGTTTATGCTAAAAATCATGAAAGAAAGGAGTTTTAAGGTTTTATTTTAAAAAGCGCCTGAACAGTGGGGCTTTCCCTATTGTTGACGAGGATAGAACTTATCGAAATGATCGGCGGATGGTTCTATGGCATGGTTACTGCCAGAAATACTAGCAAACCATAATAGTGATATTATGAAACAAATCTAGTAGGGTAACTTTTAAAAGCATACTTTCAATTCCATATTAAAATTGTAAGGAGGATTCACATATGTGTGGAATTGTAGGTTATATTGGAACCAAAAAAGCAAGTCCTATTTTGATTGATGGACTTTTAAAATTAGAATATCGAGGATATGATTCAGCAGGAATTTCAACCATGGAACACGGTTATCTTTCGAATATGAAAGATAAAGGAAGAGTAAAAAATTTATATGATTTAGAAGGAATCGATTCCCTAGAAGGAACCATTGGAATTGCTCATACAAGATGGGCAACTCATGGAAAACCAGCAAAGGAAAATTCTCATCCTCATATGGATAATAGTAATACGTTTAGTGTCGTACACAATGGTATTATTGAAAATTATCAAAATTTGCGAGAATTTTTAACAAATCATGGATATCATTTTCTTTCCCAAACCGATACAGAAATTATCCCAAACTTAATTCATTATTATTATACCAAACTAGAAGGAAATAACGATAAATTTTTGCAAGCCGTTCATCAAGCTTGTGGTGATTTAAAAGGAAGTTATGCCATTGAAGTACTTTGCAAAGACGAGCCAGAAACCATGATTGTAGCAAGAAAGGATAGCCCTCTTGTAATTGGTGTTGGTAAGGAAGAAAACTACGTTTCTTCAGACATTCCAGCCATTCTTTCGTATACAAAAGACTTTTATTTATTAAACGATGGTGATTTAGCCAAATTATCCAATACCGATATTTCGTTTTATGATAGTAGCTTAACTCCTATCACAAAAGAACTTAAAAATATCGATTGGGATGTTTCTGCTTGTGAAAAAGACGGATATGAAGATTTTATGCTAAAAGAAATATATGAACAACCAAAATCGATAAGAGAAACGATTGGTTCTAGGTTAAAGAAAAATGAAAAAGTAAATTTTGAGGATATTAGTTTTACCAAAGAAACTTTATCAAAGTTTAACAAAATTTACTTGGTTGCTTGTGGAACTGCTATGCATGCTGGTTTAGCCGTAAAACCGCTTTTAGAACGATTATGCCATATTCCAGTTATTGTGGATATTGCCTCTGAGTTCCGCTATCGTGAACCATTAATTGATGCAAATACCCTATGTATTTATATTAGCCAATCTGGGGAAACAGCAGATACCATTGCTGCTCTAAAACTTTCTAAAAAACAAGGAGCAACTACTATTGCTATTTCCAATGTCATTGGAAGCTCTATTACAAGAGAAGCCGATTTTACCATTTATACCCATGCAGGTCCAGAAATTGCGGTCGCTTCTACAAAAGCCTATACTTCGCAAATTACTCTACTTACCCTACTTACCCTATATTTTGCTGAAGTATTAGAATCCGCACCAGTTAGCGTAATTACTAATATAAAAGAAGAACTTTTATTATTACCAGAAAAAATAAACGAAGTTTTAAAAGATACTTCCAAAGTAAAAGAATTTGCCCATAAAGTTTATACTGAAAAAGACATCTTTTTCTTAGGAAGAGGAACCGATTATACCGTATCTATGGAAGCATCTCTAAAACTAAAAGAAATCTCCTACATTCACTCCGAAGCCTATGCAGCAGGAGAACTAAAACATGGACCAATTGCACTTATCGAAAATGGAATTACCGTTGTTGGTATTCTAACAGACCCTACTTTAGTAGAAAAATCCGTTAGCAATTTGCAAGAAGTCATTACCCGTGGAGCAAAAACCTTCATTGTCACTAACCAAGAACTAAACCAAACAAACTATGATGAAGTAATTACCATACCAACCACGAACCCATTCATCTCACCAATCCTTTCGATTATACCACTACAACTATTTTCTTATTATATCTCAAAAGAAAAAGGATTAGACGTAGACAAACCAAGAAACCTTGCCAAATCGGTAACAGTAGAATAAGAACCTGCCCCCCCTGTACAGACAAAGCCTGTGGGTGAGCTACTTAAGAAACCTTATTACTTTTGTAATAGGTAACAAATCCAGCAAAAATGCTGGATTTCATTTTTTCAGTCTATTGCATAAAATTTTCATTTCATTATTTCCTTTATTTTATCAATATTTGCCACCACACAATTATATCCATATTGATAACAACTATCTAGTTTCTCTACATCTAACAACCCCACTTTATCGGTATATACACTTAACACCAAATCACTCATTTCTAAACTTTCTTCTGATATTTTACTTCCCATAATGTCAATGGTTTTCATGACAATGTCCATAATATTACTATCTTCTTTTACTGGGTCTGCATCAAATTTTACGGCAATTACTTTATCTGCTCCTTGCTTTTTTACTTCATGTACTGGTACATTGTCTAGTACTCCACCATCCATAAAGGCATGGTTTTCAAATTCACATGGAGTAAATACAGCAGGGAAACTACTACTCGCACGTACTGCTTTTCCTACGGTAATGTTGGTAATGTACTGGGAAGTATCTTCTATCCTCTCGGGAATGTAATTAGTAAAAACATATTCTTTGGAATTCATAATATCTACACTGGGAATAACAATTGGCATTTTTATTTGGTTTAATTTTTGAATTCCTTTTTTATAGGCGATTTTGTTGTAAATGGTTTCTAAACTTTTTCCCGTTTTTAGCCCTTGAATGGTATTCTTTCGGTTCATCATGAAATTACCAATTCCTGAAACAATTGGTCCACTACTAATATATACGAGTTCCTTGGCATATCTCTTAAATAAAATATATATGTAATATGGAGAATAACCCATGGCATAAAGAGAAGCCACCAAGCTTCCTGCACTTGTTCCCCCAATTATATCGATTTTTATTCCATTATCTTCTAGTGCTTTTAGCACTCCTGCATGAGCAATCCCACGAATTCCGCCTCCAGATAAAGCAATTCCTAATTTCATCTTCTCACCTACCTTATAAACAGTATTTCCTATTTACAATATGTTTAAACCTTCGTTTTTGCTATTTTTGAATTTTTCTGTAATCTGTGGTATAATGGTTTCAATGAAACTTTTGAGGTGTTTTTATGCTAAAATTTAATGAAGGAAAAATCGTTTATTCCCATACTCTTCGGAAGGTTCTTTTCGATTTAATAGAAGAAACCAATTATTCTGGAGAAGGTGAACAAGAAATTGAAATTCCTGCTAAGAAAAAATATTTTAGTTACAAAAGATATTTCAAATGGTATTAATGTTTAAAGGGAACCTTCAATTGGTTCCCCTTTTTTTTTACATTAAATTTCTGTGTATGGTAACATGGCAATGTGTCTACATCTCTTAATTGCAATGGTAATATCTCTTTGATGTTTTGCACATGCTCCTGTTGCTCTTCTTGGTAATATTTTACCTTTTTCATTAATGAATTTTTTTAATTGGTCTGGATTTTTATAATCTAGTACAAAGTTTTTGTCTGCACATAGTGGACATACCTTTTTTCTTACTTTGCGAAATCTTGGATTATAATCTTCATCCCCATTATTCATTCTATTATTTCTTCTATTATTCTTTTTGTCTGCCATTTTTTCTTTTCCCCCTATCTTTGTTTTAGAATGGTAGGTCATCATTAGAAGAAATTTCAAATTCTGGGCTTTGGGTTGCTACATTTCCAAATGTATTTTCAAAGCTTGCTCCTGCTTCACCATCACGTTTGCTGTCTGCAAAATAAGCTTCTTCTGCAATGACTTCTGTTACGTAATGTTTTTGTCCCTGATCATCATCCCATGTTCTTGTTTGAATTCTTCCAATTACTCCTACTTGTTGTCCTTTTTTAAAGTATTTACTACAAAACTCTCCTGTTTTGCTCCATGCCACAATATTAATAAAATCGGCTTGTCTTTCTTCTCCTTGTCTTGCAAATCTTCTATTAACAGCAAGTGAAAAACTTGCTACTAGTGTGTTATTGGTTTGTGTATACCTTACTTCTGGATCTTTTGTTAATCTTCCCATTAAAATTACTTTGTTCATATTTTTTTACCTTACCTTTCTTTTATTAAAGGTTCCTAAATAAACTTTATTTCTATCTTTAAATAAGTATTTACCTATACTTTTTTAATTGTATAAAAAGTTAACAATTCTTTCATAAATCGTATAAAAAACATTCTTACCAATACTTTGCTAAACAATAGAAACAATTTCGTACATTTTTAGTTTTCTTTTTTTACAACAATGAATTTAATTACCTCATCTGTAATTCTGTAATTTCTTTCTAATTCTGTAATTAGTCCTGGGTTTGCTTCAAAGTTGATTAACACATAATACGCTTCTTTGTTCTTTTTTACTTCATATGCTAATTTTCTTTTTCCCATTTCTTCAACAGATTCTACTTTTCCATCAGTATTAATCAAGTCTAAAAATGTTTTAATAAGGCTTTTTAGCCCTTCTTCTTCTAAACTTGGATTAATAATGATAATACTCTCGTACTTATTCATTATTTCACCTCCTTTTGGCTTATAACCCATACTCCCTTTTATACGGTATGAGTAAGGAAAAAAGCAATGCTTTTTCTCAAACATTGCTTATTTTACCATAGAAGCATGAATTTGTCAAATCCAACTTAATTGATTTGTATTTAATATATGATAAAATCACCTTGAAAGTTTGTAAACGAATATTTCACC
>CANSMW010000038.1 GCA_947648215.1 uncultured Clostridium sp.
GTATCAATGATTTTGACTTCTTTTAAACCAGTCAATTCACGGATTTAGGTAATTTTATATTCTACATCAATTAACTATAAGTTATAAAAGGTTTCTATTTTAGTTACTTCAATAGTATCCCCTACATTAGCTTGCTCTTCGCGAATAAACTTATAGTTTTTTTCATCAATTATTACAGTAATATAATATTCATAATAGCCATTTTGGATGGCAAGTTCTGTGTAATAATGATGTAAATAATAGTTATCCGCATACTTACGGGCTAAGCTTTCATAGCTGTAATTTAAATAAAAATGCTCTTCACAAGAAACGACTTCGGGGTATATGTAAGAAGTCTTAGTATTCAGAGCAATACTTTTACCACAACCACTTAGAGCTAATAGAAAAATACAAATAGTAAAGCTGTAAAAAATTTTTTTCATGTAAGTTACCTCCAAATTCTGGAGGTATTACCCTCCAGTTTATTATAAATAAAAAACATAAAGGGTAAAATATCAATTACTAATATTATTATATAGGATTTCAAAACAAATGTCAATTTTATGTAAAATAAAAAGCCTGGACAAATTATGAAAAGATAATTTTAGGGACGGAGGAAAAAATCACCTAAAATCATCTTTTCCACTTGCAATAATGTCTAAATTATCTCCTAAAGCAGAGAAAAAATTAGCCAAGGTAGAGACTTCATCAGAAGTTAGACCTTGGCTTATAATCACCGAAAGAGAGCTCGTAAGAGCAATCCATTCACAACTTGAAAGGTTATTAAATAAATCATGCAAAAATCTCACCTCATATGGTAATATAATATGAAATGGTAGGGGCGTGCATTGCACGTCCACTTCAAAGAAATTACCATAAAGAAACAGAAACATCTTGATTACGAGAGAAATATTATGTATAATAATAACATTAAAGAAAGCAAGGAGGGACTTGGCAACATGGAGAAAGAAACGAAACGGTATAAGAAAAGACACCTAAACAATTACCAAAAAGTTCGAGGAAAGTACAAAGAAGTAGGAACAAGAACAATGGAGGTGAAAATAGGTGATGTTTTCACGTTAGAAGAAAATGCAATTCATGAAACACACTTTGAAAGAGATGTTGAAGAGGGATGTTATATACTGAAGTTTTGCTATCATAAAATGGGAAAAGGACAGTTGAAACGCTCTAAAACCGCAACATACCGAGTAGAAGAACAAGCCCCAGGAAGTCCAGGATTAATTCGGATTTCCACAGATGAAAGTCAGGAGACGCCGTAAGGCGTTTCTTGATTTTTATGTAAATACTATTACTCTTTTAATAAAATCTCACAAATATCCTTACAAGAATTCTTTTTTGCAAGAAGTCTTGCATTTACTTTCATCTTTTGCATTTTTTCTGGGGAAGAAAAAAGTTCTTGTAAAATCACTTTTGCATCATCGTGTTTTTTAATCCAAATAGCAACTTGCCTTTGCTCTAAAAAAGCAGCATTTTCTTCTTCTTGACCAGGAATAGGGTTTATTACAATAATCGGAAGACCGTGACGCTAAGCTTTCGGAAGTGGTAAGTCCTCCGGGTTTGGTAACTACTAAATCCGAAATACTCATCAGTTCTGGCACCTTTGTGGTATAATCTAATATTTTAATACAATCTTGTTTCTTTTCTTGTTCTACTAAATATTCAAAACTACGTTTCATCTTCGGATTTCTACCGGAAATTGCCACCACTTGAATATTATCAAAGTTCTGTACAAATGTACGAAGCATCTCATAGGTTCTCGATTTTCCAAGCCCAAATTCTCCGTCCTGCAAAAAATAAAACCGTTTTTTTATTTTCCACTAACCCTAACTCCTCTAAAATTTCTTTTTTATTGTAATGCTGTAAAAAACGATTAGATAATGGAATACCAGTTGCAAATATTTTTTTTGCATCAATTCCTTTTTTTACTAAATCCTGTTTCATTCCCTCATGAGCCACAAAGAAATAATCGATTAAATCCGAATTTACCAGCCATTGGTCATGAGGAGCATAATCGGTCATAATGGTAGCAATTTTAGCATGAATTTTTTCTTTTTTCTTTAAAATGGTACACATCTGAGAGCCAAAAGGATGAGTTGAAATCACAAGGTCAGGAGAAAATTCCTGTAACAATTTATTTAATTTAATGGACATAAGCTTATTCGAATCATTACTTACCTTGGCAAAAACTCCTTTTTGCGAATTCGAATAAATCTTTCCCCAAGCCCAAGGAGCCTTTTTGGCTAGTTCATTATAAGCAGTTGTTGTTACCTTATCAAGCGTTTTATTCACATATTTTACACAATCCACCAATCGAATTTCTACATCCGAATAATGACTTTCGAGATATTCTTTTACTGAACGAGCAGCAGACAAATGACCACCACCATACGCCGCATAAAAAATTAAAACCTTTTTCATAATCCACCTCGTATAAAAAATGTATCATATCATAAAAATTACCAGTAGGGGTTGCATACCATGCACCCCTTATTTACCATTACATTCTAACACAAAAACAATCAAAATCAAAACAATTTCGAAAATTTTAAGAATAAAATTTGAAAAAAATAGCAAAATAAAAATAAATGATTAAATTATGGCTTTTGGCAATGATAAATAATGACCATGAGCCAAAACAAAAACGAATTTGAAGGAGGTAACATGAAACCAAAAGCAAAATCAATCTTATTAATTAGTTTACTAATCTTAAGTGTCCTAAGTTTTCTATTTGCCATCTATTTTGAACCAAACAACAGCCAAGTCTATGCAGCAAGCGGAAGCCAATCTGACTTACAATTAATGGCAAGAGCCATTAATGGAGAAGCAAGAGGAGAACCTTATGAAGGGCAAGTAGCCGTTCGGAGCTGTTATTTTAAACCGAGTCAAAAGCTCTAAGTTTCCCAATACCATAGCAGGTGTTATTTATGAAAAAGGAGCCTTTACCGCAGTAGCTGACCGGGCAAATTAACGTACCCATCAAAGAAGGTTCTACCGTATTAAAAGCCGCAAGAGATGCCATGAATGGTTGGGATCCAACGGGTGGATGTATTTATTACTTTAACCCAAACACCGCTACGAATAAATGGATTTGGTCAAGACCACTCGTTAAGACAATCGGAAAACATAGATTCTGTAAATAAAAGTAGTAAAAGAACCCCCAGTCAGCTTCGCTGACAGCCCCCTTAAGTAAAGGGGCCTTCTTGCAACGCTTCGTAAGGATAGCTAAATTTGTGAGACAGGGTAGATTCTTTTACGTACTTATTGCATAAAAACTTCGAAGAACTTACAAAAAAGCCCCTTTAACAAGGGGGACGAAAGCGGAGCGACTGGGGGTTCTTCAGGATTACTTTAATAAACAAAGAAAGGAAAGAAGAGTATGAATGTAAAAGAAAAAGTGATGGATTGGAAAAACAGGTTACAAGACCGTCACATGTTAAGCGTTATTGTTGTATTAGGAGCCATTATTATAGGAATTCGGACTATTTACCTATAAAAGAGAAAGAGATTTCAGACAAGTCTCTGAAAACTCTTATAACATGGCATTTTTCGAATTAGTGGATTATGTACAAAATGTTGAAACCTATCTTGCCAAAGCCCTTATTTCGACCACCCCAGAACACGGTGCAGAAACCCTAACCAACTTATGGAGAGAATCCAATCTAGCCCAAAGCTATTTAGCAAGACTACCCATTGCTTCACAAGAACTAGAAAACACCTCCAGATTTTTAAACCAAGTAAGCGATTATAGTTATTCGTTATCTAGAAAAAATATCTATCATGAACCATTAACCCAAAGCGATTTAGACAATCTAAAAAGTTTGCATGATTATAGTGTAGAATTAAACAACACATTAGTCCAACTATCCGCAGACATGAACGAAGGGCGAATTAGTTGGGGAGAACTTACCAAAAAAGGAAATATTGCCTTTGCCCAACAAGTAAGCAACATTTCAAAAGACAGCTTCTCTGGAATTGAAGAAAATTTCCATGAATATGCAGGGTTAATCTACGATGGTGCCTTTTCTGAGCATATGACAAACCCTGAACGAAAAGGATTAACCGGAAACAACATAGAAGAAAACCAAGCCATGCAAATTGCAAAAGACTTTTTTGGAGAAGATAGAATTTCCGAAATTACCTTAAATGGATTTTCCGAAAACGGAAACATACCCTCTTACGATTTCTATGTAAAATTAAAAGACATGGACAAAAACAACAATGCCAACATCTCCATTTCTCAAAAAGGAGGACACATCGTATTTTCCAACTTTAACCGAAACGTAGAGGTAGAAAGTTTAAGTTTTGAACAAGTAAACGAAATCGGGAAAAATTTCTTAAGCCAAAAAGGATTTCCAAACATGCAAGAAACCTATTATCTAAAACAAGAAGGAACCATCACCATAAACTATGCCTACCATCAAAACGAAGTAACCATCTATCCAGACCTAATCAAACTAAAAATTGCCCTAGACAACGGAGAAATCCTAGGAATCGAAACCACAGGATATTTAAACTCCCATGAAGAAAGAAACCTACCAAAAGTAAAAATTTCCAAAGAACAAGCAAAAGCCACTTTAAACAAAAATCTACAAATCGAAAGCGAAGGCTTAGCCGTCATTCCAACCGAATACCAAACCGAAATCCTATGTTGGGAATTTAAAGGGAAAGTAGAAGACACAGAATTTTTAGTCTATATTAATGCAGACAACGGAAGAGAAGAAGACATCTTAGTCATCCAAGATACTCCAAATGGAACCTTAACGATGTAAAAAAAATCAACAAAAAATGACAATATTGCAAAAAACTACATGCAATAAAGATACAAAAATAGAGCATACTAAGTGTATGAAAATACAAGAAATGAAAAAACAGAAATCTTATTTTGATTATTTTATTCGAACGCATATAATGATTTGTAATCGCCAAAGGCGATAACACAATCATTTATAAAAAAAGCATTTCACAAGTATTTTTCATAAATAGGAGGTATGCATTATGTCTAGAAATTCAAAACTAATTTCAAATGAATTACGTGAAGAAATTGCTAAAGAGTTAGGTGTATATGATACCGTTAAAAAAGACGGTGGAAGCTGGGGAAATGTTTCAGCAAAAGACTGTGGTAACATCGTATCCAAAGCAATTGAAATCGCAAACAGAAGCGTACAAAAATAGGGAATAAAAAAGGGAGTAAATTGACTTTTGTCATTTTACTCCCTTTTTCTAAATATGATGATTTAATAAAAAATACCAAAATGTATTGGCAAAAATTAAGATAAAATGATACCATAAGATAAAGTTATTTGTAAAATCTAAATGAGAAAAATATACAAATAATCTAAGATAAAAAAGGGAGGAAGAACCAATGAAAAAGGAAGAAAAAAGGACAATTACAATGATAATCATTATAGGAATTATAATGATAGGAGGAATTTTATTATTAAAAAATTCTAATAAAAAAGAAGAAAGAAAACAAGAATTGGCAGGTACATCGTCAGAAACGATGCAAAAATATGTAGAAGTATTAACAGATGGAACAAAATTAAATACTAGCACAAAACTAAATGAAACAAAAAAACTAGATGGATTGGAAATATCGCAAATGCAATTAACCTATAAAAATGGTTCATCGGTTATATTAGCAACCGTTACGAATATGACAAATCAAAACACTTCATTAACACCAATTATCCTAACATTATATAATGATAAAAATGAAGTAATAGAAAAAGTAAATGGTTTAATATCACCTATGAAACCGGGAGAAAGTGTACAATTAAATATGGGAACATCATCCGATTATGCAAGTGCATACGATTATAAAATTGAAAAGAAGTAAAAAGAAAAGAGGAAAAATATGCAAAAACAGATATTTTCAAAGATTAGAAAAAATAAATCAGGAATTACTTTAATTGCTCTTGTGATTACGATCATTATACTGATCATATTAGCTGGCATAACTATTCAATTAACATTAGGAGAAAATGGAATTATTCAAAATGCTAAAAAAGCAAAAGTAGAATATGAAATAGAAAATTATAAAGAAAGAGTGGAAATTGCAAGACAAAATGTAGCAATCGACAATTTAGGCGAAATAACATTAGATAAGTTAGTAGACCAAATTTACAAAGAAGAAATTGTACCACAAGGGAATATAACCAAACAGGATGAAAATAGCCAAAAAATGGTAACAGAAGAAGGATATGAATTTATTATTACAAAAGATGCTATTGAATACATTGGGGGAACGGAAGTACCAGAAGAGCCAAAACCACCAGTAAATATTGTAGAAGGTACGGTAGACATAGGAAGTGTCGTTTGGAATCCTAGTACACATACAGCAAGTGTGACACTTACAAAAGCAAATGGAGTAGAGGAGGAAAAGACTATGCTAGCAGAGACATAAAAGATAAAGAAGAACCAGTTATCAATATTCAAGTTACTAGTACAAAAACAAATGCAATAACGGTAAGTATTACAGCACAAGACAATGAATATGGAATGCCAGAAATACCAAAATATACATATTCCATTAAAAAGATACAACAAGAAGATAGTGAATATAAGAAGCAAGAACTTACAGCTACTACGAATAGTTTTGAAGGATTAGAACAAACAACAAGTTATACAATAAAAGTAGAAACCAAAGATAAGGCAGGAAATGTAGGAAGTAAGCAAATAGAAGTAACAACTCAAACAGTAGAAGTGGCTTCAGGTAATATACAAACAACTACAGAAGTTTGGGATTTAACTACACATACAGCAAGTATTAGTATTAATAAAGCTCAAGAAATGGGAAACAATTTGCAAATACAATATCAAATAAATGGATATGAAGAAGGTAAATGGCAAACAGGAACTACAGTTAATGGATTAAAGCATGAGGATATGGTGTATATAAGATTATGGGACGGAGTCAATGCGGGAAATTATACTTCAAGAGAAATTAGAGATGGACAAAAACCACAAGATGCAGATATAAGTTGGACATCAGGAACAACCGTATCGCCAGGAGGAGAAATAACAGTACAAGTAATTTTACGAGATAATGAGAGTGGAGTAAATATAGTAAGTAGTAAATGGATATTGACAGATTCAATCAATCCAATAGGAGAAGATGGAAACTATACAGGAAGTTTCATAGGAAATAGCACAACACAAAATATTACAACAAGTAAATCGGAACCAGGTACATATTTCTTACATGTACTAACACAAGATAAAGCGGGAAATAAGAAAGAGACTGTTTATACACAAGGCATAACTGTAGGAACATCAATAAATGACCTAAAGGCGGGAGATTATGTGAGATATGATACTGGAAATAACGGAATAATTATTTGTAGAGTATTATATCCTGCTAATTCAGAATATGGGTTGCAAATTATAACAGATCAACAAGTAAAGAATGTTAGTATAGGTGGAAACAATTGGGATACATCTAAAGCAAGTTATAATAATGCTATCCAGATATTAAATAAAGAGGCGGAAATATATGTAAATAAAACATATGCGTATGATGGAAGATGTGTTGGAAGCATACCAACAATACAAAATAGAAAATTTAATAACAAAAATAATGCTAGTCAAGCAATGTTTGTTTTGCCAGATTCTTATAAAATGCCATATACTTGGAGTAGTAAGGATACAGGATGCTATGATCAAGATAATAATTATATAATAGATGAAACAGCATTAAGAAATGCAAACATGTCTAGTGCCAAAACAAATTATTGGTTTGCATCCCGAAAGATTGACACAACTGAAAGATTAGTAAGTTTTGGATTTTATGTAGGAGGAGGCAGTACTAGTTCAGGTCTACATTACAGTATTTTTTATATTTATAGTGATGGTAGTATAAATGCATATGATAGTTCAACACTTGGATTTAAGCCATGTATTTTACTAAAATCAGATGTAATTAAAATAACAGGTGGAAATGGAACAGAAGCTAATCCATATACGTTAGGGATATAGAAAAAAGAATAAAATAGAGTAGAGTAGTAAAATACTTTACTCTATTTTTATTCTTTCTAAAAAACATACGGAAATAAGGCAAAGGAGGATGTTGAAATAGAAAAAGAGAGAAAAAGGGCGAAAAATTCAAAAATGATAACAAAATGTAAAAGAAATGTAATAAAACGGAAGATAAGAGTTTCCGTAATATTAAAGAGCGAGTTTGTAGATAATAGGAAAAAAGCACCATTTACAAGGAAAAATAGGATATATATAATAAAAGTATAAGATAATAATATAAGAAGGGGAACATTATGGGAAAAAAGATTATAAGTATTATGTTAATTATTATTTTAATATTAATGTCAATGCCATTAGAACCAATAGCGGAGTGGTTAACAAGTCATGCTACAACAACAACATGGGAATATAACTATACAGGAGGAAAACAAACCTTTACACCACCAGTAAAAGGAATCTATCAAATAGAAGCCTATGGAGCACAAGGAGGAAATACCTCAGGAGCAGCAGGAGGTAAAGGAAGCTATGCAACAGGAAGAATACTATTATCGAAAAACCAAGCCATAAGCCTATATGTGGGAGGACAAAATGGATACAACGGAGGAGGAGCAGGAAATACTTACCAAGCAGTAGGAGGAGGAGCAACCGATATAAGGCTAAATGGAGAAGCGATAGGAAACCGTATACTAGTTGCAGCAGGTGGTGGTGGTGCCTATACACAAATAAATTACCACTATCATTCAGGTAATAGTAGTACACAAGGAGGATGTTATCAAATTCCAATTTATCATACACATACCGATGCTTGTAAAGGTGGAGTTGGAAATCTCTTGAATTGGAGCGGAACGACAGAACTAAGTATTGGAGAGGCTTATCATTCATTTAACAAAACAGAAACGGTAAATGCTACAAGCCAAGTATTTAATGCAACAACGTATGATGTTATTAATATACCTTATCAATATAGTACTCAAGTTATAACACATGAATTTTCTAAAAATGTAGAAAAAGAAAATCGAATAACAATAAGATTATACTATGAAAATGGAACACTTATAGAAGAAAAGCAAATATCAAATGAGCATTCGATATACACAGAAGAAGGGAATTTTACATTTGATTTAAGAAATATTAATGGAAATTGTTATTTTACTGTAGAATTATACGCAAGATTATTTGGGCAAGGAGTACATGCAATGTATGCCTCATCTAATATTTCAGATATTACCACGACCGTATTAAATTGTGGCAAGGACACAATTACTCCAGAAAGATATAATTTAAATTGTGGAAAAACGGAAGGAGTAACAGTAGATAGCTATACAAACATAGAAGGACAAGCACAAGAAACCTCAAATGGAGCCGCGCATACCGGGCAAGCTGGAGGAGGAGGAGGCTTCTACGGAGGAGTAACAAATTATGCAGGAACAAACTATGGAAACCCAGCATATTTAACCAATATAGGGGCACAAATAGGACAAAAAGAAGGAAATGGATATGTAAGAATTACCTTGGTATCAGCCTATCCAGAAGTAAGCATAACACCAAGTACAACGGGTCTAACTGCAGGGGATGTCATATTAACGGCAAATGGAGTAGATAATATCGTAGGACTAACAGGAACTCCATACTCATGGAATGATGGAGGAAGAGTAAGCCAAGCAACCTATACAGCAACCAAAAACGGAACATACAAAGTAAATGTAGTAAACAATCAAAATAACACTGCAGAAGCAAGTATACAAGTAAACAATATTGATAAAATAAAACCAATCGTAAACAATATCACACAAGGTTTATCAACAAATAAAAAAGCAATTACCCTAACAGTAACCGCAACAGATAATGCAACAACTGAATATGCAGCATCTGGAATAGTAGGATATGCAATCACAACAACAAGGACACCACCAACGAATTTTCAAACTTCAAATCAATTCACGATTACGCAAAATGGAAGATACTATGTATGGGCAAAAGATGGAGTAGGAAATGTATCAAGTATAGAAGGAACAGAAGCAGTAGGAGGACAAAGCAATATATTAGTAAAAGACATCGAAATTGATATTGGAGGAAGTATTACATGGAATGACCAAAACAATAAATACAATTCAAGAAAAGCAAGTACTGTACGTATCTATCGAAAAATAGGAGAAAATGGGACAGAAAGTAAAATAGCAGATATTACGATTGCAAAAGGACAAACAAGTTATAGTTATCAAACACAAGAATGTGATGATAATGGTAATCGATATATTTTCCGAGTAGCACAAGACAAAGTATCAGGATATGAAACAAGCTATACAGGAAATAATGTAGCAAGCAGTCAAACTCAAAATGTAACCATAGGAATTACAAACAATTTACCAATATCTACCTACACATCAAGCTTAAGGTATGAAGCAATCGAGACATACAATAACCAATACCTAAAAAACGGGAAGGTAAAGATAAAAGGAGAGGTAAGAAACACCAACAACACAACCTATCCAGAATTAGGGCTAAATAATGGAATAGTCACCCTAAGTGTAGACAATGCCATTACGTTAGACAGAAGTACCTTAAAAATATACTACACCAATACAGCAGGACAAAGAAAAGCCGTAAGTGCATATA
>CANSMW010000039.1 GCA_947648215.1 uncultured Clostridium sp.
TAAATAAAAAAACCAGTATTTGCAATACTTTTAGAGTTTTGCAAATGGCTAATAATTATAACTAGAAAGGAAGTGAAACTATATGATAAATGTACGAGAATTAAAACTAAAGAAAATATTTCATTTAAAAGAGTACTTAGAAGAAAAAGCAAAATTAAATAAGGACTACAAAGAGTATGTAGAACAAGAGATTAGAGAAGCGGAGGAAGATTTTAAGCAAGGACGATATTATACTTATGAGGAATTAGTAAAAGAATTTGAAAAAGACATTCAAGAGTTTGAGATGATGCAATATGAATGAAATTATTTATTCACAAAAATTTAGAAGAACGATGAAAAACATAATGAAAGACAAATATTACCTTCAAAAGAATTTTTATAATAATGTTTATCAAAAACAGAAAATCTTAGAGTATTTCCTAGAATGTATCCAATGTTTTGGAAATCACCATATCGAAAAATTTCAATTCAAAATTATATAATTTTATACATAATAGAAAAAAATATCATTCGTATTTCTAATATTTTTCCAACGAAATCAAAATATTCTAATCAAACATATTTAAAATATAGATAGAATGCAATTAAAACTCACTAGAGTACATTGACTAAAAAACAAAACAATAATAAAGTATTGTACAAACAATGAAAATGTGGTACAGTATAACAAGAAAGGAAGCGATTTTACATGATAAGTGTACGTGAATTAAAACTAAAGAAAGTATTTCATCTAAAAGAATACATAGAAGAAAAGATACGACAAGATAAAGAGTATGATGCATATGTAGAACAAGCGATAAGAGAAGGAGAAGAAGATATTATGGTAGGAAGAGTATATACAGAGGAGGAATTTTTAAAAGAATTAGAAAAAGATATACAAGAATCTAGAGATGATGCAATATGAATAAAATCGTATATACCCAAAAGTTTACCAAAAGAATTGGACAAATAGGACAAAAGCCATTTCATATCCAAAAGAATTTTTATAATGTTCTCTTGTTAAAATTTGAAAATCTAAAAATATTTCCTAAAATGTATCCCAAAATTAAAAATCAGTATCGAAAGATTCCAATTCAAAATTATATTATTCTCTATAAAATTAAAAGAGAAGCTATTTACATCGTTAATATTATCCCAACTAAGTCAAATTACTATAACAAAATACATAGATGACGTTATAGTTCAAATCAATATAACAAAATGATAAAGTACATAAAGTAAATTCTAATCCAAACCAACCCCCAAAAACAAATTTTAAAAATTGAATATTTGCTGTTCCATATTTTACTTTGGTATGATACAATAAGTCATAGTATTAAGGGAGGCAGAAAAAATGGCACAAAGTATGAAAACAGTAGAGGAAATCTTTGGCGATTATCAAGTAGAAACCAATATAAAGAAAGCAAGTATTGTAAAAATAAATCTATTTAAAAAAAGCAATAAATTAGAAATGGATTTGCTTTCAAGTGTATATTTATTTCCTAGTGAATTATTAGAATTTGAGAAATATTTAAAAGAACGTTTTGTTATTGAAAATATTGAAATACGTATGCAATATGAAGAAGAAACGGTAATTCCTAGTATGGAGCAACAATGGAAGCAGATTGTAAAATATATGGCACATAAATATCCATTTACAGAATTTTTATTACATAATAGTCATGTTCATATAGAAGATACCAAAGTAAAAGTTAGCTTAGCAGTAAAAGGAGCCGACTTTTTAACAGCAAGAGGATTTGACAAAACATTAGAAAAAACACTAAAAAGCTTATATGCAAAGAGATATAAAGTAATTTATGTAGAAAATTTGCAAGAAGAGGATATGAAAAAAATAGAGCAAAAATGCAAACTTACTGAAAAGTATGAAATTGAAAAAGCAATTAGTGAAATGGGAGTAGAAGAGGAAATTGAAGAAAAGGAAGAGGAGGAAAATAAACAAGATAATGTACCAAAAGAAGAACAACCACCAATTCCAGAAGAACCAATAGAAAAAAAACCATTAATTTTAGGGCGAAGTGCGAATATTAAAGATACTCTTGTAAAAGTAGATGATATTTCCATTGATAGTGGTAAAATTGCATTAGAAGGAGAAATAATTAATCTTGATACACGACCACTAAAAAGTGGAAAAACGTTAGTATTATTTGATGTATATGATGAAAGTAGTACCATTACTTGTAAAGCATTTGTAGAAGAAGCAAAAGTAAAAGAAGTAGTAGCAAGATTAAAAGAAACAAAAGCGGTAAGAATTAGTGGAACAGCCCAGTTTGACCCATATGCAAAAGAAATTGGAGTCATTGCCAATGTCATTGTAGAAGCACCACCTAAGAAAAAGCAAGAACGAATGGATCGTGCAGAAAATAAACGTGTAGAATTGCACATGCACACAAAAATGAGTCAAATGGATGGTATGACGTCTGCTACTGATTTAATTAAAAGAGCTATGAAATGGGGTTGGAAATCGATTGCCATTACAGACCATGGAGTCGTACAAGCTTTCCCAGAAGCACATAAGTTACTAGGTAGAGATAACCCAGATATGAAAGTAATTTATGGGGTAGAAGCTTATTTGGTACCAGATAAAACCCCAAGTGTATCCTTTCCCAAAAACCAAAGCATCGATACAGAATATTGTGTATTAGATATAGAAACAACAGGAATTTCGTTCCGTACCGAGAAAATAACCGAACTAGGTGCTGTAAAATATAGAAATGGCGAAATTGTAGAAGAATTTGAATGTTTTGTTAACCCAGAAAAGCCAATTCCAGAAGATGTGGTAGCCATTACCCATATTACAGATGAGATGGTAAAAGAGGCAGGAACGATTGAAGAGGTATTGCCAAAGTTTTTAGAATTTATAGGAGATAGTGTTATTGTTGCTCATAATGCGGATTTCGATGTAGGGTTTATTAAATACAATGCACAACTCTTAGGGTATAAATTAGAAAATACCTATATTGATACCCTACGTTTAGCAAAAGATTTATTTCCAGATTATAAGAAATACAAATTAGGAATCATTGCCGAAAAGCTAGGAATAAAAGTAGAAGTCGCACACCGTGCCTTAGATGATGTTATGACATTAGTTAAGGTATTTCAAGTGATGCTAGATATGCTAAAGCAAAAAGGAGCAAAGATAATAGAAGATATTGATAAACTAGAAGAAGGACAAGCTGATTTTAAAAAATTACCAACCTATCATGCAATTATCTTAGCCAAAAATTATGTGGGACTAAAGAACTTATATAAACTAATTTCTTATTCTCATTTAGATTACTTTTATAAAAAGCCAAGAATTTTAAAATCGCTGTATAAAGAATATTCCGAAGGGCTTATTTTAGGAAGTGCCTGTGAGGCAGGAGAATTATACCGTGCGATTGTAGCAGGAAAATCGGAAGAAGAAATAGAGCAAATTGCAAAAGACTATGATTATTTAGAAATTCAACCAATTGGAAACAATATGTTTATGGTACGAAACGGAACGGTTCCAGACGAAAAAGCCTTAGAAGATATTAATAAACGAATTGTTGCTTTGGGAGAAAAACTAGGTAAATTAGTGGTTGCTACTTGTGATGTTCACTTTATGGATCCACAAGACGAAGTATATAGAAGGATTTTAATGGCAGGGCAAGGCTATGATGATGCAGATGAACAAGCACCATTGTATTTAAGAACCACCAATGAAATGATAGAAGAATTTAAATATTTAGGTTTGGATAAAGCCTATGAAGTAGTTGTTACGAATACCAATAAAATTGCTGATTTATGTGAAAACATTAGTCCAATTTCACCGGAAAAATGCCCACCACATATTGAGGGGTGCGAAAAGCAAATTGAAGATATTGCCATGACAAAAGCAAAAGAATTATATGGAGAGGAACTTCCTACGATTGTTAAAGAAAGACTAGATAAAGAATTACAATCCATTATTAAAAATGGCTTTTCTGTTATGTATATTATTGCACAAAAGCTAGTGTGGAAATCCAATGAAGATGGCTATATTGTAGGTTCAAGAGGTTCGGTCGGGTCGTCATTTGTGGCTAATATGACTGGAATTACAGAAGTAAATTCACTTCCACCACATTACCGTTGCCCAAATTGCAAGTATTCTGATTTTACCGACTATGGCTATAAAAATGGATTTGATTTACCAGATAAGGAGTGTCCAAAATGTGGGCATAAATTAGATAAAGACGGAATGAACATTCCCTTTGAAACTTTCCTTGGGTTTAATGGAGATAAAGAACCAGATATTGACTTAAATTTCTCAGGAGATTACCAAGCAAAAGCCCATCGATATACAGAGGTTATTTTTGGGAAAGGTACTACGTTTAAAGCGGGAACCGTTGGAACGGTTGCCGATAAAACGGCAGAAGGTTTTGTTAGAAAATATTTTGAGGAAAGACAAGTACCAGTAAACAATGCAGAAGTGACTCGTCTTGCCAAAGGGTGTACAGGAATTAAGCGAACTACGGGACAACATCCAGGGGGGATTATTGTTGTACCAAAGGGAAGAGAAATTTATGAATTTTGCCCAATACAACATCCAGCGGATGACCCAAAATCGGACATTGTTACCACCCATTTTGATTACCACTCGATTGACCAAAACCTATTAAAACTAGATATACTAGGTCATGATGATCCGACTGTAATTCGTATGCTTCAAGATATTACTGGAATTGACCCGACAAAAGTACCATTAGATGATAAAGAAACGATGTCGATTTTTTCTTCTACAGAAGCATTAGGAGTGACACCAGAGCAAATACATTCTGAAGTAGGAAGTTTTGGGGTTCCAGAATTTGGAACAAAATTTGTTAGAGGGATGTTATTAGATACCAAACCAAAAACCTTTGATGAACTAATTCGTATTTCTGGTTTGTCGCATGGTACAGATGTATGGTTAGGAAATGCTCAAACGTTAATTGAACAAGGAATTACCACACTAGACCAAGCCATTTGTTGTAGGGATGATATTATGACTTATCTAATGAGCAAAGGCTTAGAGCCAAACCCAAGCTTTAAAATAATGGAGCTTGTACGTAAAGGAAAAGCGCTAAAAGACCCAGCTAAATGGGCGGAATATGTAAGTATGATGAAAGAGCATGAGGTACCAGAATGGTATATTAAATCTTGTGAAAAAATACAGTACATGTTCCCAAAGGCCCATGCAGCAGCCTATGTAACCAATGCTTTTCGTATTGCATGGTTTAAAGTACATAAACCACTTGCCTATTATGCAGCCTATTTTTCCATTCGTGCGAAAGCATTTGATAGTGAAATTATGTGCCATGGAAAAGAAAGAGTAAAGAACAAAATGAAAGAGATTGAATTACTGGGAAATGCAATGACCAAAAAAGACGAAGAAATGTACGAGGCATTAGAAATTGTATGGGAAATGTACGAAAGAGGTTTTCAATTCTTGCCAATCGACTTATACCATTCCCACTCCAAAAATTTCTTAATCGAAGAAGACAAAATAAGACCACCACTAACCAGTATTGCAGGATTAGGAGGAGTAGCAGCAGACAGCATCATAGAGGCAAGAAAAGACGGAAAATTTATGTCCATTGACGACCTAAAAATTCGCTCCAAAGCAGGAAAAGCTGTTATCGAAATGCTAGCAAATGCCGGATGCCTAGACGGTATGAGCCAAAGCAATCAAATGAGTTTATTTGGATAGATTGACAAAACTACCATAACATTGTATAATGAACAGGCAACATAAAACTAGAAAGTTTAAGTATTAATAGGAGGAAGTGTGATGAGGAAAAAAGTGTTTTTTTTGTTACAATCTAGCATTATTTTCTTGCTTATTGCTGATATAGGGAAAGTACTATTTCGGTATAATGCATGGTTAAAACTATCAATGGTTGGATTTTGTTTTTCGATTGTAGGTATTATATTTATAGAGTATTATACGAAGAATAAAGCAAAACAACCCAAAAAAGTGGTTAATATGAAAAAAAAGGTACCAAACCAATATAAGGATTTTGTTCCATTCCTTATAATAATAATGGTTATTATAGCCATTGTAATAATATTCATAAAAGGAGTTTTACTTGAAGAACCGATGTTATTGGAGGTTTTGGTGTCCGAAGTGAGTTTTGTTATTGGAGCAGTTTGTTGGCTAGTAATAAATAAGTCACAGGATTAAGAAAATAATGCATAATAGGCGGGAGAACCCGCCTATATTCATAAAGGGAGGAAGAAAACATGCCAGAGTTTAATGAAATAGTAGGAAAAGTTTTTACATGGCATAATATTGTAATTTATTTAATAGTAGTAAATCTATTTGGATTTTTTATTATGTGGTTAGATAAAAGAAAAGCGAAGCATTCCAAATGGAGAATAAAAGAAAATACCTTATTTTTGGTAGCGGCTATTGGTGGTGGAATTGGAACTATTGCAGGAATGTATACATTTCGCCATAAAACACAAAAAGCAAAGTTTGTGTTTGGCTTTCCAGCCATTATTGTACTTCAAATTTTAATTGCGATTATGATTATATTTAAAATATGAAAATGTAGGGGCGTATGATCTCTTGTCTATTCTGGAATAAGGGCGGTACAATTTGAAGAATGTGTTTCACCTCTACGATTACAAAAAAGATGCTATATCAAAGGTATAACATCTTTTTGCTATGTTTCTATTCGTCTTTTTTCTTTTCATCCTTCTTTTTATTATCTTTTTTTTCAGATTTTTCTTTCTTCTTTTTGCTATCTTTTTCGGTTTGGTTTTTTTCTTTCTTTTCTGGCTTATTTTGTGTAAATAAGTAATTTACGACAACACCAAGACCAAACATGTTAACAACAATACTTACGAAGGTTCCTACATATGGAATTAATTTTAATGCCCAAATTACAATTACAACACTTGCAAGTGTTAAGTAGGTTAAGTAATTTTTTTCGTAAGCAAATTTTTCTTTTAATTTGTAAGTAATACAAATACTAGAAACAACAGTTGCAATAGAAAGTAGTAATACAAGTAATACAGCAATTGCTAAAGATAAAGGTATTCCTACAACTGTAAATAAAAGAGTAATACTTACAAAAATAGAGACAACCGTAGCTAATAGTCCAATTCCTAAAGATTTTGCAGCAGTAACTGGTTTAAAATAACTAGATGTGGTTTTTAGAAATTTTGGTGCTAGCCATAAGCATAAGAAAAATACAACAAAGGCATATAATATAACAGCACAAACACTAACAACTTTTTCAATTACCATATCCATTACACTAGAATTACCTGAAAAATCTTTTTGATATTTAATTTCTCCTTGTACTAACTCGTTGGTTAAAGCTAGTTCCTCTGGAGTAGAATAAGTTAAATTACCATATACAAGAGCAGCATTACCATCGGTTGTTACAAAATTAAAGTGATTTGCTGCAACAAAAGCATCTCTTCCACAACCACCATTAAAATTAAAGGTATCTGCATATACACGTAAATCACGTAACATGAAAGAATCAAACGACATATCTACTTTATTGGCAAAAGCATATAAATCATTAGCACAACCATTTAAAGTTAATTGATTAGCAGCAACATAAAGTGATTGAACAACAAAACAATCTTTTCCAACGGTAACTGTCTCAGCACAAACATATAAAGAACCATTTACTTTACCAGTAATATTAATATTACGTCCCAATAAGTATACATTTCCATCAACAAGCTTATCCATTTCGATGTCATTACCAACTAAATATAAATCCCCATTATGAATGTCTTCCTCAGTAGGTTCATCACCAGGTGTTATTGTATTGGTAGCATCTCCCTCTGTTCTTGCATTATCGCCAGGAGCAGTGGAGGTAACATTTGCGTTTCCTTCATCAGAAGTTACAACAGGTGCTCCTTCCATAGAGGTTACAACAGGTTCTCCCTCAGTAGCAAAACTAAAAGTTGAAAAGATTACGACAAATGCAAATAATAGTACCATAAATTTTGTTTTTGTTTTTCGCATAAAAAATTCCTCCTAATATTTAATTTATTTTATAGGGTAACTATATCTCTAATTCATCGTTTTGTCAAGAAAAAACAGTAGATTTTATTTTGAATCTACTGCATCTTTTTTAAAAAAATAGGCACAATCGGAAGCGGGAGTTACTGTTTGAAAAAAAGTATTTTCTAAACAGCATTTTCCGTCTTTTTGATAAACACAATTTGCCGAACAATTGATGTTTGTCAAAATTATCACCTCTTAAAAAGTAGTATAACAAAGAAAAACAAATTTATTCATGTGATGCTAAATAAGTATTACAAAAATGTTTAATAGGACAAGTATCACAATGCGGTTTTCTTGCATCACACGTATTTCTTCCATGCCAAACAAATAAATGATTAATATCTTTTAGGGTTTCTTTTGGAAAGAGTTTTAATAAATCTTGTTCAATTTTTTCTGGGTCTGTTTCTTTTGACAAACCAATGCGATTGGAAATTCGTTTGGCATGCGTATCGACTGCAATTCCATTGGCAATACCAAATGCTTCTAATAAAATGACATTGGCGCTTTTTCTTCCAACACCGGGAAGAGTTAAAAGTTCCTCCATGGTTTTGGGAACTTCGCCATGAAAATCATTTACAATTTTAGTAGCACATGCTTTTATGTTTTTGGCTTTATTTTTATAAAATCCACAAGGATGAATTAATGTTTCTAAGGTAGAAAGTTCAATATTGGCAAAATCTTCAGGGGTTTTGTATTTCGCAAAAATAGCAGGAGTGGTTTTATTCACTCTTTCATCGGTACACTGTGCAGATAACATAACAGAAACGACCATTTCAAAAGGAGTGGAAAAATCCAAAGAGCAAGTGGCATCAGGGTAGGAAGTTTCTAATGTTTCTACTAATTCTTTTGCTTGAGTAAGATTTAATTTTTTCATAGAATCACCTTTTTTTGTAAATTTAATATAATATAATAAAGATAGGAGGTAAGGTATTATGTTCGGAATACTAAAAAAGACATGTGGAGTATGTTTGATTGGGTTAGGTTTAGGTATTTTATTAGTACTATTACTTCCAGTAACAGGATGGTTATTCCTAATAGGAGCAACAGTCTTAATATTAGGGCTTGTTTGGCTCGCGTGTTAAATTAGAAAAGGAGAGTGGAATAGATGCAAATTGTTGTAAAAAAGGTACCAAAATTCTTAAGGGGATTTGTAAAACTTATCTTTGGAATAAAAGATTAGGTGATACATAATAAAGCAAAAAAAGTAGGTGTTTACCTACTTTTTTAATATCTATCCTTAAGCTCTTTTTACTTTTCCAGCACGTAAACATTTAGCACATACGGTAATTCTTTTTGCTTGACCATCAACAATTGCTTTTACAGTACGAATATTTGGTTTAAATGTTCTAGTTGTTCTTTTACTAATGTGAGAACGAGTTATGCTTAATTGGTTTCCGTGAGCAACGGATTTATCACAAATTACACATTTTGCCATTCTTTCTAGCACCTCCTAATAACCTTAATAAATTGTCTACCAATTAGTTTAACATACTATAGAAAAAAAAACAAGACATTTTGTAAAAATATTTTAGGATGTAAATGGCAATAATAAATTTCCGGTTTATTATGCACATATTTCACTTAAGAT
>CANSMW010000040.1 GCA_947648215.1 uncultured Clostridium sp.
TCCTTTGTGGATAGTATCCATTTCGATAATTTTCACTGTCCGTTCTTTCATTTTTTGGAATATCCCATTTTACTATCCATTTCTTCATCGAGTAATTGTTGAAAAGCAGGGGCAAAGAAGTCTTTCCATGCTACATACATATTACTCATTGATTTAATATCTTTTGGATCATTTCTTCTAAAAAACTCCTCTACCAATTCATTTTTCTTTTTCTACTTATTCATTAACTTCTCTAGCACAATCACAAACATAGCATGGCTCCAACCTAGTCCAATTACCCAATTTACTTCCATGGTGTTATTATCCACTTGTTCTGCTAAAAATCCATGCTCTGTGCTAGATTTTACTACAAAATCGAAGCATTCTTTTGCTTTTTTATGATTTTTTATTTCCATATAGTATAGTGCCATCCATAAGGTTGCTACTGGCCATGGGTTACCGTTTCGGTAGTGGTCTTCTTCAAAGCGTTTATACCCCCCTGTGTAGGTTCGTAGTGTCATGTTTATTTTTTCTACGGTGTTTAGTACTTTTTTCTCTTTTGGAGAAAACATACCAAATGGGGTTACTGCTCCTAGTACACTAATATCCATTTTTTCGTCTTTGTTGTTTCTTTTAAAGTATTTCTTTTCTTTATCATAAAAGGTTTTTGTGACATATTTTTTAATTTTTCCTAATTCTTTAATAAGACTTGCTTTTTGTTTTGACATGTTTTCTTGTTGTAGACGGTTGGTTATTTCTTTTGCGGTTTCTAAAATAGCATATGTTTTTACCATTACATTAAAGGCTGCAAAAATGCTTGCTATGGAATATAAATGAATTCCTTCGTGCATTTCCCATAAATCATAACTTACATGCATTTCGTTTTTTTCTTCGATAATATCATTTATATATTTTTGTAAAAATTTGGTTGCTCTTTCTAGCATTTTTAAGTTGTCTTTTAAAAATTTGATGTTTCTTGTTCTATCATAGTGCTCATACACCCCATAAATCACACTCGCTGTTTCATCAATTTGATATCCCCAACAAGGTGCTAAACGTCCGCTCGTATAAAAACGTTGCTCCCACATACCAGATTTACCTTGCGTATTTTTACAAAAAGATTTATAAAATTTTTCGGTTTCTTTTTCCATTTCTAAAATGTCCATTGCTTTTGTAATAAAAACAGCATCCCTTGGCCAGCAATAGCTATATCTTCCACATTGTGTTCGTTTTTCGTCTACTTCAATACTAGCCGAAATTCCTCCCGTTTCTTCGTTTATTAATAATGGATAGAGTAAAATACTTCTATGGTAGATTTGTTTTATTTTTTTATCATATTCGGTTCTATTTTTTAATTCTATCGTTTCATGGTCTTTTACGAATTTTTTCCAATAGTTTTTGGTTGTGGTTAATTGTTTTGCAAAATCGAAGTCTTTAATAGCTTCGTTTAGGCGTTCTACTTCATCTATTTTTTGTTTTTCTTTGTTTTCGTTTATCCAAGTATAAATAATTAATTCTTTTTTCTCGTTTGGTTTTAATACACCAATATCATAGCAAATACTAGAATCTGCACTCATTCCAATATAGTCTTTGTCTTCAATGACTCCGGTATGAATATTACGGCTTGTGTCGTTTATTTGAAAACTCAAAAGTGGCGTTTTTTTCGATATGGTAGAAACCGTAAAATCATGTGAATATTGTAACATTCCTTGTTTCGTGATTTTACAACTAACCGGATTATTCTCATCCGTTAATAGTTTGGAATGAATTAAAAATTTCACATCCAATTCAATACTGTTTTGGTTGATAAATTCATATCGTTTTACTAACACATTTTCTTTAATTGGCACAAAATCCAATTGATTGATACGTATTTTAAAATAAGTGTTGGTAATTTCTGTATTTAGAATATTCGTATCTTCTTCATAATATTGATGATATTGGTTATTAATATCATCATATAAATTGATAATCCCTGAATCGTTAATTTTTAACCCCGCATACCAATAATCTACGTATTGCCTATGGTCTGGGTTTGGGTAATATAACCTTAGTAATTCTCCTTTTTTGGTATAACTTGCTCTTAATTTTTTGTTTCCAATAATGGCATCATTATAATATTTGTTTTCCATTTATTTTTCTTTCCTTTCGTTTTTTGGTTCAAGACTTGCTTTTCCTATGTTTTCTTTATTACATTTCATACTATCCGTTCAATAATTTTCACAATCTGCCTCTCTAGTTCTTTTATTCTTTCATTAATTGAGGCAACTTCGGCGTCTTTTGCTTTTTCGGTAATGATTTCTTCTTTTAAGATTTGGGTCATATCTTCTACTTCGTCTTTTAATTTTTGCATACGGTCTAGTACTTCTAAGCGTAATGGTTTGTATCTTGTGGTTAGTTCTAGTTTATGGGCTAAGGTTAGTTTTGCTTCTTTTAATTCATAGGTTTCACCAAAATCTGGTATTGTCACTGGAATATTGGTAGTTTCTAATATTTTTTGTTTCAATATTTCCTGTGATTCTGGTTCTCCGTGTACTAAAAAGATTTGCTTTGGTTTTTGAATAAAGGAATAAATGAAATTTAATAACCATTCTTGGTCTGCATGTCCAGAATATCCTTCAATGTATTCAATTCTGGCATTTACCATAATTTCTTCTCCAAAAATTTTTACCTTTTTTTCTCCATTTACCAATTTACTTCCTAAGGTTCCTGGTGCTTGATAGCCAACAAACAAAATCGTACTTTTCGGATTCCACAGATTATGTTTTAAATGATGCTTAATACGTCCTACTTCACACATTCCGGCTAGCAGATATTACAATAGAAGAATCATTTCTTTCATTTAATTCTTTGGATTCTTCTGCTGTTTTGGTAAATTGTAAGCCCGGAAATTCTAATGGATTATCCCCATGTTGCATCTCTTCTTTTACTTCATCATCAAATAAATCCATATTTTTCTTAAATATTTCTGTAGCTGAAATAGCAAGTGGGCTATCAATAAAAACTGGCACTTTCATCAATGCTTCATATTGTTTTAGAAATTCTTCATCATCACGTTTTTCTTTTAATTTGTTTAATTCATAAACAATCTCTTGTGTCCTTCCTACAGCAAAAGAGGGAATAACTACGGTTCCACCATTGTCAATGGTTTCCGATACAATATTTAAGAAAAGTTCTGCTTTATCATCATTTCTCATATGAAGCCTACTACCATAAGTAGATTCCATTATCAAATAATCGGTACTTTCTATCATGGTTGGTGAAGCCAGTAGTGGAATATCATTATTTCCAATATCTCCTGTAAAAACAGCTTTTTCGGTTTTTCCATTTTCATATGCCCATACTTCAATAATGCTTGAGCCTAGCATATGTCCTGCATCATTAAAACGTACTTCGATGTTTTCCGCAACTTCAATGATTTCATCGTATTGTACTCCTTGAAATAATTCTAATGACTCGGTGGCTTCCTCAGCTGTATATAAAGGTGGTAATTCTTGTTTTCCCTCGCGTTTACGTTTGCGGTTTTTCCATTCGATTTCCATTTCTTGAATATGTCCACTATCTGGAAGCATGATTTCGCATAAATCACACGTAGCTTTGGTTGCAATGACTGGATTACGATATCCCTCTTTGTATAATTTTGGAATTCTACCCGAATGGTCAATATGTGCATGGGTTAATAGCATAAAGTCAATTTCGTGTACATCGAATAAAAATGGATCGTCATTGTCTTTTTCCTCAGTCGCTTTTCCTTGGTACATACCACAATCTACTAAGAATTTTTTTCCGTGCTGCTTCCACTAAAAAATTAGAACCAGTAACCGTTTTGGCGGCTCCTAAAAAGGTAATTTTCATCTTTTCCTCCTTATTTTATAGTTTTATGAAAGGGGTATTCATTCTAAGACCCCCCAGTCGCCTATCGGCGACAGCCCCCTTAAGTAAAGGGGCCTTTTTGTATGCCTTCGTAGTAAGGGGCAATGAGGTCATTGACTCATTTTGATTTTGTTTTTTCTTCGTGTCAATAAATGGCATCAGCCCATACAATCAGCCCAGTAACCTTATTTTTTTGTCAAGTTTTACGTTTAGTTCTTTTTTGGTAATTGGTAATGGCATTGTTTTTTCTAACACATCGCCATCGTATATGGTCGCTTGTATGTTTTCTTCTTCGCTTAATTCGATGGTAATGTTTTCTAGGTTAATGATTCTTGTTTCAAAAAGAAGATTGAATATTTCAAGTTGTTTTTCTGATTTTACGATTTTGCTTATGCATTTTGCTTCTTCTGCTTTTTGTAATAATCGTTTTTTAATTTTTGTTCTTTCTTCTTCTAATTCGGTCGTTTCTCCAATGTATTTTTCATTTTCAAAATACAAATAACAGTAATAACGAAAACGATAGATTGCTTTTATGATTTCTTCTCTTTTTTGTAATTTTTCTAAGTTATCCATTTGTTCTATTCTTTTTTGAAAGCAATTCATAACTACTTTTTCTAGTTCAATACTATATTCTAACATTCGTTTTCTTTCTTCTTGTTCCTCTAATTCTATGTTTGATAATAATTCTAATTGCTCTTCTAATTTTGTTTTTACTTCTACATAATAAGCAGGTTCTAGTATTTTGCTTTGTTCTTCCATTCTTGAGATAATCTTTTTTCTTTGTTTTGTTAAGATTTCTATTAAATGGGATAAATCTACTATTTTATGATATTCTGGTAGTTTGTCGTTTCTTTTTATAAATTCTTCTGCTAATCGTTCCTTATCATTTAATATGGTATCAATTTCTCGTATTTCTGCACGTGCTTGCTTGTTTTTGTTCATAACTTCTTCTAATAATTCTTTTTTATAAGTAAGTCTCAGTAATTCTTCTTGTCTATCTTTCTTTTCGTCTAATAGATATTGTCTTTCCCTTTGGTTTGTTTTGGTACAGGTAATTAGTGCTAATCGACCAATCCAATAAAATAGTTCTTCCTCATTTTTAACACCAAATTCTGTTTGAATTTTTTCTTTGGCAAGCCCAAAATAATCCGTTACTTTTTTGGTATGAATCCACTTTTCTAAAAATTCAATTCCTAACAAATCAATTAAGTTTTGATAGACTAAGTTAATGGTAATACTTTGCAACTCTTGTGGATTGGTATTCCAATTCCAACCATTAAAGTCTCTTAATACTTCTAAGCGGTTCATATTTTCGCCCTTATTTAGTAGTTCCGAAAGTGAGGTTCGAATTAAGCTATACTGTTCATCTACATAGATTTGATTATCATCTAATTCATAAATGGCATACAAAATGGTTTGCTCATTTGGATGCCATAGGGTAATGCTCCCCTCAGCACGGTCTATTTCATATCTTCTTTTTCCTTCTTGTTCTAAACTTTTGGTTTCTTCTTTTTTGATTTCGATTTGATGGCATTTTTCTTTTATAATGGTTAAAATTTCTTCTAAATATTCTTTTTTACTAAGTACCACTTGTTTTACGATTTCATAATCTTGGTATCCTGCTTCTATTTTATAGATACAAGAAAGGAGAAGATTTTTTACGTCTTCTGAAAAGTCTTTGTTTTCTAAAATTAATTCTAATTCATTATGATAATCCTTTGGTGTAATCTTGGAAAAAATTTTTTCAGTATCCACAAATTTTCTTCCTTTCTTCTTTTGTTCTTGTTTCAATAGGAATCTTAAGAACCCTCCGTCAGGGCTACGCCCTGCCACCTCCCTTACATAAAGGAGGCTCTTTTAGGGCTATCCTTTGGAGAACTGTAATGTAAAGGCCCCTTTATTTAAGGGGGCTGTCGCCGATAGGCGACTGGGGGTTCTATTCTGTAACCTCTTCTACCTTCTCTTCTCCTTCTGGTACAGTTCCCATCTTTAATTCTTGCCATCTTTCTTTGCTCATTAATACTTGACGTGGTTTGCTTCCTTCATAGCCAGAAATAATCCCTCTTGCTTCCATTTGGTCGATAATTCTTCCTGCTCTTGCATATCCTACCTTAAATCTTCTTTGAATAAAGGAGGTAGAGGCTTGTCCTGTTTCTACAACGGTTTCAATGGCATCATTTAAAAATGGGTCGGTATCATCGTCTTCATCGGCTTCGTCTAGTTCTTTATCTGTACTATTTGATTTTTCAATGGAATCTAATATATCCTCATTATAGGTAATTTCTCCACCATTGGATTTTAAGAAATCCACTATTTTTTCTACTTCTTTATCTGATACAAAAGCGCCTTGTAGTCTTGTTGGCTTTGGTGCTCCTGATGGATAAAATAGCATATCTCCCTTTCCTAATAATTTCTCTGCTCCTACCATATCTAATATGGTTCTTGAGTCAACTTGTGAAGAAACGGCAAAGGCAATTCTTGATGGAATATTGGCTTTAATAATACCAGTAATAACATCTACTGATGGTCTTTGTGTTGCGATGACTAAATGCATACCTGCTGCTCTTGCCATTTGTGCTAAACGGCAAATCGCATCTTCTACATCTTTTGCGGCTACCATCATAAGGTCAGCAAGCTCATCTATAATAATAACCACTTGTGGTAATTTTTCTGTAGAGCCTTCTTTTTCAATGGCTTCATTGTAACCTTTAATATCTCTTACTCCCTTTTTAGCAAATAGCCCATAACGATTGACCATTTCTTGTACTGCCCATGCAAGTGCTCCTGCTGCTTTTTTCGGGTCGGTTACAACTGGAATTAATAGGTGTGGAATTCCATTGTATACAGAAAGTTCTACTACTTTTGGGTCTACCATTAATAGTTTTACATCACTTGGTTTGGCTTTATAGATGATGCTGGTAATTAAGGTGTTTATACATACACTCTTTCCGTGAACCTGTACTTCCTGCAATTAGCACATGTGGCATTTTTCCAATATCAGTAACGACTCCATTTCCGGCAACGTCTTTTCCTAGTGCAAAGGCAAGGTTTGATGAAAAGTTTACGAAATCGCTACTTTCTAATATATCTCTTAAATGTACCATTTCTGTCTCTTTATTTGGTACTTCAATTCCGACTGCTTGTTTTCCTGGGATTGGTGCCTCAATACGAATGGATTCTGCTGCTAAATTTAGAGCGATATCGTCTGCTAAATTTGCAATTTTGTTTACTCTTACCCCTTCTGCTGGTTTTAATTCATATCTTGTAATCGAAGGTCCTACCGATACATTTTCCACTTTTGCAGATACACCAAAGCTATATAAGGTTTTTTGAAGTCTTGTTGCATTATCGGCAATTGCTTTTTTACCACCCTTTTGAGTTACTTTTCCTTCACTTAATAATTCAATTGGTGGGAATTCGTAGTTGTCATCTTCTGTTGTCATGGTATGTTCTAATACTAATACTTCTTTGGTTTGTTCTTCTTTTACTGGTTGTTCCGTTTTGAAGATATTTTCTAATTCATTTGGAGAACTTTCTTCTTTTTCTTGTTTTGGTGGCTCTTCTTCTCCAATATCAATATCGATCGATTTTCCTTTTTTTGGTTTTGGTGATTTCATCGTAAGTGGAGTTAGGTCATCCTCTGAATGATCATATTTTTGCAATCCTTTTGGTTCATTGTTTAAGTTTATTGTAATTTGGTCATCGTCTAGTGGAATATCGATGGAACTGGTCTTCGTTTTTCGTAGTTTTTCTTTTCTTTGTGGTCGTACTACAATTTCTTCTTCCTCTTCTTCATCCTCCTCTTCCTCTTCTTCTAGTCTACGTTCTCTACGTAGTTCTCGTTTTTCTTCCATGTTCTCTACTGCATTGGTAATCATATCCGCTGGATGAATTCCAAACATGAAAATAAGAAGAAGAACAGATACACCTACTGCTAAAATAACTGCTCCCGTTTCTCCTAGTAATTTAGCAGCTGGAAGTGCAACAAGCATTCCGAAGCATTCCTCCACCAATATTCTTTTGTCCCAAATTATATGCTTGCTCCATAATCACACCAAATTCTTTTGATGTGTCAATTGTATGTTTTGACATTTGATATACACTCATCACTACCGCAATCGACATAAGAAAAATAGCATATTGAATTAACTTTGGTGTTAATGTGTCTTTTTTTTCACATGCCAAATGAATGGCAATTGCAAATGTGCCAATTGGTAAAATATATTTCATCCAACCCATAAGTCCACCAAGAAGTGGACTTAACGTTTGTCCCATTGTTCCTGAATTCGTATAAATTAATACTGCAAGTAAAATACTAATTACAATCATCGATACTACTGCTAAATCAATACTAGTTCCACTTTGTTTTTTTCTACTTCTGCTTGCCGTTCTAGTTCCTGTCTTACTAGTCGTTTTACTTCTTTTTCCTTTTGCCATTTTCTAAAACATCCTTCCTTCGTGTTTACGCAAATTTTTCCTTTCTAATTCTATCATTCTATTATCGTATTTGCAAGAATTGTAATGAAAAATTTATTATTTTTTAGAGATAAAAACTACTTTAGTGAATGTCGTAAAAAATTTGACATATAATAGAAAATATAGTATACTATATTTGAATTAGCTTATTCAATGTGAGGTCATTTGAATAGCACGAACTAAATGGGTAGCAACATTTAGTTCTTTTTTTTGCTTTAAAAAATAGAAGTGCAGTAGCAATACACTTCTATCAACTATTTCTAGTCTTGTTCTTTTTCTGGTTGTTTGTCTTCATATGTACCCAATAGCAACATAATTAGACGCCAGATTAGTTCATAAGAGGTCATTTGAAATAGCACCTCCTTTCATAAAGATTTCCTTTACGAAAAGGATGTTCTTATTATACTTTAATTTGTAATTTTTTGCAATCATTTTAAATGTGCAAACAAATTATTTAGCACATTGCAAAAGGGTTACATGAT
>CANSMW010000041.1 GCA_947648215.1 uncultured Clostridium sp.
AATTTTTAGGGCTCATGTTTAAAAAATTTTGGGACATTTTCAAATTTCATTGACAGATTGGAATTTATTTTTCCAATCTTCCCTATTTTATTCTTCTTCAAACATATCTTTTCCTACTCCACATAATGGGCATACCCATGTATCTGGTAAATCTTCAAACGCTGTTCCTGGTGCAATACCATTATCTGGGTCTCCTACTTCTGGGTTATATTCATAACCACATGCTAAACATTTATACATCTCTTCACCTCCTCTTAATTTAAACATATTTTTATAGCCTAGTGCTATTACGGCTATTACAATTAATGCAAAAGAAATGGCTTTCCAAATACCACTTTCTAATAGAACAATTGCAAACATTCCAAGGGTTGCACTGATTCCATATAAAATTAGTACTGCCTCTTTTTGTGTAAATCCGTTTTTTAACATTTTATGATGTAAATGACCTTTATCTGGCATAATTACTGCTTTTAAAGATTTCCCTTTTATCACTCTTCTTACAATAGCAAATAAGGTATCAAATACAGGAAGTGCTAATACAATAAGTGGTGCTACAATTACAATTAATGTATAAGTTTTGGCAATTCCTAAAATGGAAATGACGGCTAGTGAAAAGCCCAAAAAGTTAGAACCAGCATCCCCAATAAAGGTTTTGGCAGGATTAAAATTAAATGGCAAAAATCCTGCAAGCGCACCAGCTAAAGCAGTTATCATAAGTATAGCAATAATTGGCGAACCATTTAAGGAAAAGATAATTAATAGCGATAAACAAGATATTAATGAAATTCCAGAGGAAAGTCCATCTAATCCATCAATTAGATTAATTGCATTTGTAATTCCCACAATCCACCCTAAGGTTAGTATGGTCGAAAAGATGTGATTTAATTCCGTAAATCCTTCTTCATCGAAAAAAGGTACGCTAATATGTTCTATACTAATTCCACTTTTCATAACAATAACGGCTGCTACTATTTGTGCTACTAGTTTTACTAACGCTGGTAAGCCTTTTACATCATCAATAAAACAAGTAATAATAATGACCAAAGCTCCTAGTAAAAATCCTGCTAATTTAATATTATAGTCTTCTATTCCGTAAATTAAGACTTCCTTCAATTCCTAAAATAGCAATTAAATATACAATTGATACCAAAAATCCAGCAATAACAGCAAGTCCACCAAGTCTTGGCATAGGCTTTTTGTTCACTCTTCTTTCGTCTTTTGGTAAATCAATCGCTCCTACTTTTTTGGCTAATTTTATGGTATATGGTGTAATAACAAATGCAGTAATAAATGCTAGTAAAAATGCGATTGCAATATCTCCCCACATAATAAGCCCCCTACTTCTTATTTTGTTTTCTTACTTTTACAACTATATCATACCCTTAGGCATATTACAAGATTTTTTTCATATATATTAGTAACTTTTGTTATGATTCAGAGTATGTATTTATCATTTCGTTTTAAGAACCCCCAGTCACGCTGTCGCGCGGGAGCGTGACTGGAGGTTCTTAAAAGTTAGCACTCTGAATAGTAACACCTTTTCTGTAATGATAGGAGTGTTTTGAATGAAACGTGGTATTAGTTTTGTTTGTTTTTCTTTGAAGAAAAACATTTTGCCCTTTTTATTTATGTGTTTTACGATTTTTTTGGTACTTTTTTCGAAAAGCAATCTACAAGCAACAAAATCTCGGGTTACTCTTATGGGCAAATTCCGTGGTTCCCGCTCTTCTTCCTTTTTTTATTGCAACTGAATTATTAAGTCATACTTCAGTTGTCTCCTTTGTTGGTAAAATTTTTTCAAAATGGATGAGACCTGTTTTTCGTGTTCCAGGAATTGGTGCTTATGCTTTTGTAATGGGGATTATTTCTGGCTATCCGGTGGGTGCAAAAATTGTTACGAAGTTTAGGCAAGATGGCTTATGTACAAAAGCAGAGGCTGAAAGGCTTCTTGCCTTTACCAATAATTCTGGTCCTTTGTTTATTATTGGAACAGTTGGTATTACTCTATTTGGTAATACTCAAATTGGTATACTACTATTTCTTACTCATCTATTAAGTTGTATTTTGGTTGGATTTTTCTTTCGTTTTTGGAAATATCATGATAAGGAAAAAATCCATTCCCATATGATGTCTACCACCAATTCTTCGGTTACTTTTTCAAACTTAGGAGAAATTTTAGCCAATAGTATTTTAAATGCCATACACACCATTTTTGTTATTGGTGGTTTTGTTGTACTATTTAGCGTTATTCTTTCTATTTTAAACGAATGCCAATTTTTTGAACTACTAAATCATATGGTTACTCCTTTTTGTCATCTATTTGGCATTTCTAATAACTTTATTACTCCTATTGCCTCTGGTATCTTAGAACTAACCAATGGCTTACGTCTGGTTTGTGAAATTAGCCAAAAAGCGATTTCTAATAATATCATTGTTTGTTCCTTTTTACTTGGTTTTGGAGGATTTAGTGTTCTTTTACAGGTACTTAGTATTACCTCAAAATCGGACATTTCGATAAAAGCCTATTTTTTTCGGAAAACTATTACAAGGAACTTTGGCTGCCATTTTAACGACACTGTTTATCCACATTTTTCCTGTTTTTAACTTTGATATTTCACCCATTGTTTCAACAAATGTGGAAGCCCTTACAACCTCCACCTCTCCTGTTTATGGCCTTGCTCTTTTAGCACTTGTTTTTAGTTTTGCTTATTTTCTTTACCCAAAAAAGAAACTAAGACGAATGTCATAAAAAAACTTTACCTGAATACCTTTATAAAAAAGGAGTGATAAAAAATGGAACGTAATACCGATTTTACTGGATTTCCACCATATGATAATATGACCTTCAACCCAAATTTAGCCAATGACGCCATGTACCAAGACCCTATGTTTAATCCTATTGTTCAGTACGAGCAAGCATATATGTATTATCGCTATTTAGCACAACAAATGGATTATAAGATTAAATGCAAAGAATATGACCGTATGTGTGGGAGTAAGGAGCAAAAAGAACGAAGAATTGAGTAAATTTTAAGAAAAACACCTGCAATTTACAGGAAATATGAATTTTCTAAAATCATTTGACATATAATAAAAGATATAGTATACTATATTTAGCTTAAGCAAGAGAGTTATTTGTAAGATGACGATTGCTCGAGATATGTTGACCACATATCTCATTTTTTTTTGCAAAAAATAAAGCGGTTGACCAGACCGCTTTGATTAGATTTATTAATCTTGAGTTTTTTGACTATCTTTAAAGTTATCATTACTAAATAATAATAAAACTATAAGACGCCAAATCAATTCGTAAGATGACAAATTACTCACCCCTTTCACAAAGATTTCCTTTTTGAAAGGATATTTTTATTATATTTTATTTTCCAACAAATTACAATCATTTTACATGAAAAAAGCAAAAATCTGTTTACTTCTTACATAACAACTTTAAGAATGGTTTTGTCTTTTTCAATTTTACTTTCTTGTATTTGATATATGGTTTGTAGTTCCTTTACTGCTTGCTTTGCTTTTTCTTCTTCGGAGGCATGAATATAGGCTAATACTTCTCCCTTTTTTACAAAATCACCTTTCTTTTTTCTTAACACAATTCCTACGGTTTCGTCAATTGGGTCTTCTTTTTTTATTCTTCCTGCTCCTAGTTTGCCAGATAATTCACCTATGTCTCTTGCTGGAAGTTTGCTTACATAGCCTTCTTGGGTTGCTGTTACTTCTAAAATATAGTTTGCTTTTTCAAATTTTTGCGTGTTTTCTAAATAAGTTGTATCGCCTCCTTGGTTTTCTATTAGTTCTACAAACTTTCGGTAGCTCTCACCTGTTTTTATTTTTTGTAACATGGTTTGTTTGTTTTTCTCAATATCATCGCCAAGACCTGCTAATTTTATCATATACGCTCCTAATTCTAGGACTACTTCTTTTACATCTTCTGGCATATCACCCTTTAAAAACTGAACTGCTTCAATGACTTCTAAGTTATTTCCTACCGCATAGCCTAATGGTTCCTCCATGTTGGTAATGACGCAAACCGTTTCTTTGCCTGCTAATTTTCCAATACGTTTCATCATTTCAGCTAATTTTTTTGCTTCTTCCTCAGTTTGCATAAAAGCTCCATTTCCACAAGTAACATCTAATACAATGTTACACGCTCCTGCTGCTATTTTTTTACTCATAATACTTGAAGCAATTAATGGAATACTATCGGTACATGCAATGGTATCTCTTAGGGCATATATTTTTTTGTCTGCTGGTGCTAAGTTTAAGGTTTGCCCAATTAAACTAATTCCAATCTTTTTTACATTCTCCATAAATTCTTCTATTGAAATATTCGTACAATAACCGGGAATGGATTCTAATTTATCAATGGTTCCCCCTGTAAAGCCTAACCCTCGTCCAGACATTTTTGCTACTGGTATCCCAAAAGATGCAATAATGGGTGCTAAAATTAGTGTAACTTTATCTCCCACTCCACCAGTACTATGCTTATCTACTACATTTTTTCCAAATATCGATAAATCTAACATTTCCCCAGAATGTGCCATACTTAATGTTAAATTTGTAATTTCCTCATCTGACATACCATTTAAGTAAATTGCCATTACTAATGCTGCTGCTTGGTAATCGGTAATCTCTCCCTTGGTATAGCCTTCTATAAAATATGCAATTTCTTCTTTTAATAATTCCTTTTTATCTCTTTTTTTAGCAATAATTTCAATAATATTCATTTTTATATCCCTTTAAACAAAATTTTTCGTAAAACTTTTTCGATGAATTGGGCATAAACCATATTCTTTAATAGCTTCAATATGTGCTTTGGTTCCATAACCTTTGTGCTTTTCAAATCCATATTGTGGATAGATTTCATCCCATTGTCTCATCATTCGATCCCTTGTTACTTTTGCTAAAATCGAAGCAGCCGAAATACTATAACACAGTGCATCTCCTTTTATAATTGACTGGTATGGAATTCCTAATGTGTCAATTCCTTTTAGGGCATCTACTAGTATTACATCTGGTTTAACACTTAATTCTTTTAAAGAAGTAGTTAGTCCTGTTTTGGTTGCTTCTAAAATGTTTCTTTCATCTATTTCTTTTTGGTCTATAACACCAATACCATAACTCACTGCCTCTTCTATAATTTTATCATATAAGGCTTCGCGCTTTTTTTCAGAAACTTTTTTTGAATCGTTTACTCCTTCAATCATGGAATCTCTTGGCATAATAACCGAAGCTACTACAACAGGTCCTGCAAGAGGTCCTCTTCCTGCTTCATCAATTCCACAAATATAGCGGACTTCTGGGTGTTTCTCGTAAAAATCTTCTTCTATTTTCTTCAGTTGCACTAATCTTATCTCTTCTTTTTCTTTCATTCTTTTAGTCCTTCTTTTATTTCTTATTTTTCTACTTCTACTACATCCTCATCTACTTTTAAATCTTTCATTTCAGAAAGTTTGTAATAAGTTTTATCTTTCGCTTCAAAACCTTTTACATAGATAATCTCATTGGTTTCATAATTCACAATGTACCCACTATCTTCATTTACCTTTTCTAGTCCCATTTCATTTAAATCGTTTTGTGATAACAAATAACAATTTTCGCTATCTTCTATTTTGTTTTCAGAAAGCAATTTTTCTACCTCTTTATTACCTGTTACCTCGGTTACTTTGGTTCCTTTGTAATTTGAGGTATCTTTATTAAATTTTGCTTGTTCTGAAATGGTCTTTGTTTTTGCCTGAATTAACATCATATTGGTATTAATATTTTGCAAATTTGCTTGTTTCACAATTTCCGTTCCTGTATAGATACCAATCGATGCTAAAATAATTAACACAATCACTGTAATGGTTAGCGCTACAATGGTAATTCCTTTTACCTTCTCTTCTTTTTTCATAAATATACCTCCCCTATTTTCATTTTCTTCTTCTATTATATCGATAGTCCTTCATTATTTCAATAAAATTTTATGATTTTTTATCCTTTTCACACTTTTTTCACAAAAGTATTGTATGATAATGTTGATAAACGGATATTTTATTATTAATTGGAGGTTTTATTTATGGAAGAAAATTCAAACAACAAACAAACATATCAAGTCATCGATATGTCAGACCATGAAAAAAAAGGAAAAAAATCATCTAGTAGTTTTTCAAAAAGTATTTTATTACCATTTTGCTCTGGTGTTTTAGGTGCTACTTTAGTAGTAGGAACCTGTTTTGGAGTACCACAAATTCGTACCTATTTAATGGGAAAAACCGAATTTGTGCAAACTTCATCTCCTTCACGGAAATGTCGAAACACCTAGTAGTTTAACCAGTATCTCTCTTACCAATTATTCCGAAACAGGAATGAAGGTAGCAAGTAAGGTTCGTCCTTCGATTGTTGGAATTAAAGTAGAATATACCGCAAACTCCATGTTTCTTCGTAACTCTACTACTGCCTCTGCAGAAGGTTCTGGTATTATCATTACAGAAGATGGTTACATTTTAACTAATAACCATATTGTAAATTCGACTTCAACCAATTCTTTTTATGAATTAGGAAAAGCAAATAAATTAAGTGTTTATTTGTATAATGATGAAACCGAATACCCTGCCACCATTATTGGAACCGATGAACAAACCGACCTTGCCGTTATTAAAATCGATAAAACTGGATTAACGCCTGCCGAACTTGGCGATTCGAGTAAAGTACAAGTAGGGGAATTTTCTATGGCAATTGGAAATCCTTTAGGATTAGAAAGTAGTGTAACTGCTGGTATTATTAGTGCTGTTAATCGTAAAGTAACTGACACAGATGGAAAAACATTTACCTTAATCCAAACCGATGCTGCCATTAACTCTGGAAATAGCGGTGGTGCTTTGGTAAATGCAGAAGGAAAAGTTATTGGTGTAAACACACTAAAGCTTTCTGGTACTGGAATTGAAGGTATGGGATTTGCCATTCCGATTAATTCTACCAAAGAAATTTATGAACAATTAATCAATCATGGTAGTGTAAAAAGACCATATATTGGTATTACTGGAATTGATTTAGACCAAAAAACCGCAGACTACAATAAACTAGTGGTTGGTATTTACGTAAAAGAAGTAGAAACCTTTTCCTCGGCAGAAAAAGCAGGTATTAAAACAGGTGATGTTATTATTGGAGCAGATGGAAAAACCGTAAAAACTATGGATGAATTAAATGAAATTAAAAATGCACATGCCATTGGTGACCAAATGACCTTAAAAGTAAATCGTAATGGGCAAGAAATGGATATCTCTTTAACCCTTGCCGAACAACCAACAAAACAGCCTTAATATTTTCTTCATAATCAATTTGCAGGCTTTCCACGTTTCGTTCACAAAATGGACAAAATTGTTTTATAAGATAAGAACATGAAAAGTATAAGAAAGAATTAATAAGAAACTTTTCTTATATTTAAAACATCCCCTTTTATTTTCAAAAAGCGACCAGAAAACTGGTCGCTTATTTTTTATACCTTTGACATAATTCTAATATTTCTTCTTTCATATTCATATTTTCCTTATTTTAATTAAAATACAATGACATCCATCTCATCCGTAAAATTTGCATTTCCATATGGATACACTAAATATAGTTTATTATCTGGCCCTAATATATAATTATCTGTATTTTCTATCTTATATATATTACTATTTAAATCCCTTGTATACACATTATATCCTAAATGTTTCAGCGTTTGCGCTTCTTCATTTGCAAGGTTTACTTGTGCGATTATTGTATTTTCTACCTTTTCTTTATTTAATCCTTTAATCTCTAAAATCTGATTTAAGGAAATCTGTTCATTGGTACTCAAATTATAGTTGTAAGTTTGAATAATTACTCTTTGTGGATTGTTTCCCTCTTTTAAGGTAGAACGAATCACAAGTGATAAAATATTGGTATTTACATATGCCATATAATCGATACTATAAATGGTATTTTGTGTTGCATTTTTCATAATATCATTTGCTTTATCTACAAATAACGATTGAATTTTTTTATTGAACAGTTCCACAGAAGTATTATTGGAAATATTAATAATTGGAACATGTAAGTCAATATCATAACGATTTTCTACGACTCTTTTCGTCTCTACTACGGTATAAATGATATCTTTACTGGCATCTTTTTTGGTTACTCCTAGTGTATCTACCCCACTGTTTTGATAGTCTAATCGATTTTCAAATTGTGTCTTAAATTTTTCCGCCAGATTTTTATTTTCCTCTTCCATTCCAACTGGATTTGGTATTGTATTGGTTGGCTCTGGTGTATTACCTACAAACTGTACATATAACGCCATTACTACAGCAAACACACATACTATGCTAATTAATATAAAACAAAACGTTCGTAAACTCATCTTCATTTCTCTTCATCCCTTGTACTCTATTTAGGTTTTTTTAAGGGCTACCTATAAACCTATTTTTCCCTTTGTCCATTATATCATCTTTTCTACTAAAATGTAAACAAATTCTGAATATTGTATAATTAAATGCACGTTGTAGACATAAAATTATAGACACATAATT
>CANSMW010000042.1 GCA_947648215.1 uncultured Clostridium sp.
AATTATGTGTCTATAATTTTATGTCTACAACGTGCATTTAATTATACAATATTCAAAAAAAAATATATCATTGTATTTCATTAATTCCATATAAAGTAGTTCCAGTATATTGATTTGATAAATATAGCATATTTAAAATAAATTAATACTTTAAAATAGTTAGTTTATGGTACTTTTACAAATTTCTATTACTATTCAAAAGTATGGAAAATTGGTACTATAAAAAGTATTATTTTGCTCTACTTTTTATACTGTAAGATATAACTTTTTGTTCATCTTCAATATTATCTCTAATGCATCATTAAATCCTGCCATATAGTACTTCTTGTTAAAATGCTGCAAACTGTCCAATACATCTTCCTCTAACTTGTCCAATTCTTTCTTAGCAAAATCATACATTTCTCCATCGACACAGTTCAAAACCATATCTGCACATTTCTCAAAGTCATACATATGCTTCTTATCTTCCTTGCTTAGTCCACACTCTAATTCTTCCTCTCTAAATTCAAGCCATCTCTCCAATACATTTTTCTTCTTTTCCATAATCAAATTCTCCTTTTTAAATAAATTCGTATTAATTGCATAAGAATAATTTCATAATCTAAAATACACACCGACCTTCACATTAACAAAACTCAAAACGCCACATTTATCAACACTTTCCAAAACCACCATTTTGTCACTACCATGTGCATGGGATTTGGTTGTAATGCTGCACGGCGTTGTTGGATGTAGAATTATCGATTCTCCTCGTGAGCGATTGATTGCCATTCTTACCAATGCTTTTGTCCCTTGTAATGGTCGATTTCCTTTTTTGATTACCATCTCTAGTATTTTTATTGGCAGTATTGCTACTGGTTTTCAAGCCTCTATGTTATCAACCCTTACTGTACTATTGGTCATTTTACTCGGTATTTACCTTACTTTAGTGGTATCGAAAATTCTATCTAACACCATATTAAAAGGCATTCCTTCTTCTTTTATTTTAGAACTTCCTCCTTACCGAAAACCTCAAATTGGTAAAGTGATTGTTCGTTCCCTTTTAGACAGAACCTTATATGTTCTTGGAAGGGCCATTGCCGTTGCTGCTCCTGTTGGTATTATTATTTGGTTACTAGCCAATATACAAATTGGTGGTATTAGTTTACTTGGACTCACAGCTACCTTTTTCGACCCTTTTGCAAAACTCATGGGGCTAGATGGCTATATTTTAACTGCTTTTATTTTAGGAATTCCTGCTAATGAAATTGTTCTTCCTATTATTTTAATGAGCTATATGGCAAAAGGAAGTTTAGTAAATCTTGAAGATACTCAAATGATTGGTACTATTTTATTACAAAATGGTTGGACTTTACTAACTGCCATTAATGTTATGATTTTTACCTTGTTACATTTCCCATGTAGCACAACCTTACTTACTATAAAAAAAGAAACCGGTAGCTGGAAATGGACTATCCTATCCTTTGTTCTTCCTACTGTTTGTGGTATTGTTATTTGTATGTGTACTACTCTTTTATGGAATATATTGGTATAACATAAGAGTGTCCTATTTTAGACACTCTTATCCATATTCCTCTATTATTTACTCCTTCTACATGCTCTTATTCTATTTCAATCGTTTCATCATTTTCTAATATTTCATACTCTACTTCATACTTTTCAAACATTTCTTTAATGAAATTCTCGTCTGGTGGAAATGCAGGATTATCCATATGAATTGGTATGGTTAAAACTGCTTCTACTTCTTTTGCATATAATGCAGCTTCAAATGCTGACATTGTTAGTCCATGTCCTGTTACTGGAACACACAAAATATCTGCTTTATACTCATTTTTAAAACAGATTGTATCACTCGTTGTATATAGTCTGTTATCTCCATCATCGATAATATATCCTACATTTTCATGTATTTCTTTTGCACCTTTTAATAAGGGTTGGTACCCATGTATGGCATGTACTACTTCTACTTTTATCGTATCTAATTCAATAACATCATTTTCTTTTACCATGCTTATGTCTAATGTTTTATTTGCTTCTAAAACTTCTTTTGTTGAATAGATTGGTATTTCTTTATTTAGCTTTTCTAATACTTCTGTATTACAATGGTCTGGGTGTTTATGAGTGATTAGAATCATATCTACCTTATTCCATATTTCAAAATACTCATTCTTGTATTTTAATGTTCCTGGATCAACTAATATCTTTTTTCCTTTTGTTTCAATTAATAAACAAGATTGTGGAAATTTTGTAATTTTCATTGCTAATACCTCCATTTTTTCTTTATCATATCATAGTTTAACAAAAAAATAAAGTAAAACAAAATTGTTCTCAAAATAGTACTGTATCTTAGGCACAGCAAAGTAAAGAATGAAATTTCGTCTGCTTGTTTATAAATAGCTCTTATTATAAAAAATGTAAATAAAAGACTTACTAAAATACTAAGCATATAAGAATGTCATATTATCCTTCTTCATTTCTTACGAACTCCTATTTATACATTTTCTCTAAAAACCGCTTTTTCTATTTGAAATTTTAACATAAAAATCGTAAAGAAGCAACTTTTACATTAATAACGAGTAGGTTTGTTTCCTACTCGTTATTTTCTTTTCTATTTTCAAATTTTTATTCTAATACCATTTGGTTTACTGGTTGTTCTCCTCCATTTTCTATTATAATTGGTGCATTTCCTACATTTACTACTTGCCTATCTTTAAACTTCTCTTGTAACAATTCTTGTGCTATTCCAGTAAAAACTTTCGTTGCTACTTCAATATCTTCTGGTTCAATACTTTCATTTGGATTATGACTTCCTCCTGTGGATGGAATAAATATCATCGTTTTGTCTTCTGCTGGCACGTAAGAAGTATCTTGCCCTGCTCCTGAGTTCATTGGTAAAAATTGAATATTATTTTTGCTACATATTTGTGCCAGTTTTTCATTTAATCTTTCAGATGTTGTCGTTGGATTACCTTTTGAAACAATTTCCTCTGTGATAATTGTCCTTGTTTTTTTCTGTGCTTTTCTTTTTATTTTGGCAAAATCTTCTAATGCTTGTTCCCACGTATTATCTCCTAACACACGAATATCGATTATCGACTCTCCTTTGGGCGGAATTTGGTTAAAGCTTCCCGTTTGTTCTGTTGTCCCTCCATCTAACTGACTTGCTCTGCCTTTTCCTTGTTTTTCATATTTAATACCAAGTTTTCTAATTTTATTTCCAATATAGCATACTCCATCGGAAGCATTTTTTCGTTCTCCCATTGGTGTAGAACCTGTATGGTTTGCTTCTCCTAATACATGATATTTTATTCGAACCGCTGAACCAATCGAATTAATAATTCCTATGGTAGTTTGACCATTTTTTTGCTTTTCTCTTTGTAGTAATTCATATTGCTCTGTATGTGCTTCTAATGCATAATCAACTTTATCAAAGATTTTTTCTACTTCTACTACACCCTGTGTGTTTTCTTTTATATAAGCTTTCATAAAATTAATTGCTTCTTTAAGTGTTACCTTGTTTTTATCCTTTTTATTGGTTGTTACTATCTTCTCAAAATCTTCTTTTGTGATATTCCCGTTTAAGAATTTACTTCCTATACAAGCATTTCCAAATCGACTTGACTCTTCACATGCATAAATTGGTAGTTTTATAATTCCGTTCACATTTTTGCTTTTGATTAATTGTTCGACTGTTTTTAATGCAATAACAACACCTGCTGTTCCGTCAAATTGCCCACCATCATATACTGAATCGGTATGAGAACCAATCGCAAGAGTAGTTTTGGGATTGTTTCCAACTTTAATTGTTCCGCAAATATTTCCTACCTCATCCATGGTTATTTCCATTCCTAATTCTTGCATTTTTTGTATAAACTTGATTTTATAATCCGCATCTTCTTTGGTGTAGCCAACTCGGTTAACTGGCTCATGTTTATCAAAATCAAAAAACTCTTCTAACTTTACCATACTATTTTCTCTCCTAACTCCATTGTATTTCTTACTTATTGTAGCAAGCATTATTATATCACGTTATGTTTACTGTTGCAACACTTTTTTTTACCACTTTATACTCCTTATTACATAAAAACTTTGAAATCTCCTTTATCCAAAGGGACTGGTCGTTTCTTTAAAATAAATTTATCCCATTTTAAGAAAATCTTAACTCTTTTTCATAATTTCTTAAAAACTAAACTAAAAAAATTGGCTATAATAATTCTGAGGTGAAAATATATGCAAAAAAAGAAAAAACATAAAAAATCCTATTCCCGTCTAAAATGGATTTTTCTTCTTATTATTTTTTTACTTGGTGGAGTTTATTTACGATATCGTTTTTTTACTGATGATACACAAACGATTTCCTCTACAACACCTGTTGTTTCCAAAAATGAACATTATTCTGGAGTTGGACAGAGTTATGTTCCTGATGGGAATGGGTATTCTACTACTTTTACAACAGCAAATGGAAAAACATATAAAGAATATAAACAAAATGGAGATAGCCCTTGGGCAGAGCGTTATTATTGGGGGGGTACCATGGCTGAAAATGGTTGTGGTATAACATGTCTTGCTACTCTTGCAAGTGGATATGGTATGAAAGATACCCCAGAAGATTTGCGAAAGAAATATACTTCTAATGAAACCTCTCATCTTGCTGGTGAACGTATGTCTAGGGAATTAGAAAAATATTTTCATCTTGTTAATTCCGATTTTCTTTATGCAGACACTTATTTTCAAAAAGATTATATTTTTGATTGGTTAAAAGAAGATAAACCGATTTTAATTTGCGTTTGGGACAAGCCAAATAGTAAATGGACTACTTCTTCTCATTATATGTTATTACTAGCAACCGATAATATTTCTAAAGTGTATGTATCTAATCCAAATGGAGAATTTGGTGGAACAAAAATGTCTCGGTTGGTATGAATATACGGATGTACTTCCCTATATTGCAAAGGCATTGTTTATTGAAAACATGTAATGTAAGGACAGCCTCGTTCTTACCAAAAAAACTAATACCAAAGGCAGACACATGGTCTGCCTTTGGCAATTTTTTATCTCGTTTTTACTACTTTTTCTATCATTTCTACGGTTTTTTCTATCCCGAATTTGTCTACATTAACACTAATATCATAATTGCTTACTTCTTTCCATTCTTGTCCTGTGTAATGATTATAATGCTTTTGTCTTGCTTTATTGATTTTCTCAATTTCTTTTTTCGCATCCTTCTGTTCGATTCCATAATAAGTCGTTGCTCTTTCTATTTTTCCTTTTTCATCACTATATAAGAAAACCTTTATTACATTTTCCTCTTCTTTTAAAATATAATCTGCACATCTTCCAATTATCACACAAGAACCTTTTTTTGCAATTTCTTTTATTGCTTTTGTTTCTGCTAAAAACAAATTATCATCATTGGTTAGATTATTATAATATTGTGAATTGAAATTGGCTAATAGCTGGTCTTTTCTTGCTTGTTCATTTTTCTCTATGTAAGAAGCAGATAAGCCACTTTCATCCGATACCAAGGAAATTAAGTTTTTATCATATAAACCAATTCCTAGTTTTTTAGCTAACAATTCTCCTACATATCTTCCACCAGAACCATATTCACGGTTAATCGTAATAATTATATGTTCTTTTTCACTTTCCCTACTTTGTACTTCATTTTTTTCTATTTTCTTTGTTTCTTCTTCTGGCTGATTTAGTTTTTTAACTTCAAATAGCAGTAGAACAATGGCAATCAAAAAAGCGAATCCATCTGCTACAGGACCTGCATATAATACTCCCATTACACCATAAAATTGGGATAAAATAATGGCTACTGGTATATAAAATAAAATTTGTCTTGATAATGTAATAAAAGCAGATTTTGTTGGTTTTCCCACTGCTTGAAAAAAGATACCAGAAGCAATTTGGACTCCATTACATACGGTTAATAATAAGAAAATTCGAAACGTTGCACAGGCAAATTCATTGTATATTTCATCCCCAGAACCAAAAATACCAATCAGTGCTTCTGGTATAGTTTGGAATAAAATAAACGATACAAAAGATACGATTGTACTTAACATTAGCACCCATTTTAGTGTTTGTTTTACTCTACCATATTGTTTTGCTCCATAGTTATATCCTACAATTGGCTGGCTTCCTGCTGCAATTCCAATAATAATACTCGTTAAAATCATATTGATTTTCATCACAATTCCATGTACGGTAATTGGAATTTCAGTTCCAAATTTACTACCCGCTCCATATAAGTTATATAATGTATTTTCTACGGTAATAACAATCACAATTGCCATTTGCGTAATAAAAGAGGAAATACCAAGCATTGCAACATCTTTTATACGTTTAAAAGAAAGGACAAAACTACTTTTGGTAATGGTAATTGTTTTAAACTTCTTTAGATACCATATATTCATTGCAAAAGTAACCATTTGACTAATAACCGTAGCAATCGCTGCTCCTTTTATCCCCATATGGAATCCAAAAATAGCAATTGGGTCTAATATCATATTTAAAACAGCTCCTGTTATCATCGAAAACATGGCATATTTGGGTGAACCATCTGCTCTTATAATGGAATTTAGGGTAGTTCCTATCATCATAAATGGAATTCCTAATGCAATGATATAACCATAATCCATTGCATATGTTCTTAATTGATCTGTTCCACCAAATAATGTAATTAGTTTTGGTAGAAAAATGAGAATAAGCACACCTAATATTACCGATAAGATAATCGAGGCTAAAATTCCATTTCCTACTCCTTTTTGGGCTTCTTTTTCCTTTTTCTCTCCTAATTTTAAACTTAAATAAGCAGATGTTCCATCGCCAAACATAAGAGAAAATGCTAAACATAAAACCGTAATTGGAAAAATAATATTGGTTGCACCATTGCCTAAATAATCCACACCCCAACCAATGAAAATTTGATCTACCATATTATAAATGGCATTAACTACTAGTGAAATAATACATGGCACTGAAAATGCTAACAGCAATTTTCCTATTTTTTCTTTTCCTAAATCTAGTGATTTCATTTTCTTCCTCCTTTTTAATTTACATCAAATCCATACAAAAACAACACATTTTAAATGTGTTGTTTGTTCGACATGATTTTTATCATGCTCGTTTCCATATACTTGTGCTAAGTTTTCCAACAGAGTAATTTATTATACCTTTTATTCGAATAACTGTCAAGACATCTATCGACATTTTTTTCATCATTTTTCCATATTTTCCTTATAACTCTTGACTTTTGTATTTGATTAGAATATGATGGTAGCAGTATTTTTATAATTAAGGAGGATTATGTAATGGAACTAAAAGGTTCAAAAACAGAAGCAAATTTAAAAGCTGCTTTTTCTGGCGAGTCAGAAGCAAGAAATAAGTATACCTATTTTGCAAGTGTTGCAAAAAAGGAAGGATATGAGCAAATCGCTGCACTTTTCTTAGAAACTGCAGAAAATGAAAAAGAACATGCTAAAATTCATTTTAAATATCTAAATGGAATTGGGACAACCATGGAAAATCTTGCAGACGCAGCAGCAGGAGAAAATTACGAATGGACCGATATGTATGCTCGTTTTGCTAAAGAAGCAGAAGAAGAAGGATTTAAAGAGATTGCAAATCGTTTTCGCCAAATTGGTGAAGTAGAAAAACACCATGAAGAACGTTATCGTAAATTATTAGAAAATATTCAAGATGGTACTGTCTTTAAAAAAGGAAGTATTGTTATTTGGAAATGCCGTAACTGTGGACATATTCACGTTGGCTTAGAAGCACCAGAAGTTTGCCCTGTATGTGCACACCCAAAATCATTCTTCGAAATTCAGGCAGAAAATTATTAATATTTGAATATGTAACAAAGGGAAGATATGTAAAAAACAATACCTTCCCTTCGCTTATTATCTCTAGTCGATTGAAATCTCAATCTTTTCGCCTACCAATGAAATTTCCACTTCCCTGTACCTTTCAATCTTACATACTCTCATGTAGTCCCGTGGAATAACAAGCCTGTCTTGCTTATCTAATGCCCTTATCATTCCTAAATATGGCACCTTTTTAATATCTTGTTGCTCATACTTCTTAATACAAATCTTTCCGTATTCAATTGTTATCTCTACCTCTTGATAGGCTTCGAATTGTAACTCTCGACGAATTTTGACTGGTATTAGCAATCTTCCCAATTCATCAATTGTCCGTACGTACTTTTGGGTCATAACATATTCCTCCTAGAAATAATTTTATTTGATATACTAAGGTATTCTATATCATTTTACCATATTATGTCTATTTATGTAACTTATTTCTTCCCCTATCTGTATTTAATATATGATAAAATCACCTTGAAAGTTTGTAAACGAATATTTCAC
>CANSMW010000043.1 GCA_947648215.1 uncultured Clostridium sp.
AGTTGGGACATTTTCTCATTTCTTTACTTAAGACATTATCACATTTCTTTCATAGGAAGATTGGAAAAATAAATTCCAATCTTTTTTTTTATTCTGGAATATGATATAATTTGCTTGTGAAGAAAGAGGGAATGAAGAATGGAAAATCATGATCGAATTGTTAAGATGTTAGCTTATAATGGAAGAATCAATATTCTATGTGCTAATACCACAAGGCTAGTAGAAAAAGCAAGAAATACCCATGACTTAAGCCCAGTGGCAACGGCTGCTTTTGGAAGAGCACTTACCATAAGTGCTTTAATGGCAGTGAGGATGAAAAATGAAAAGGATAAATTAACGGTTCAAATAAAAGGAAATGGACCACTTGGTGGAATGTTAATTGTTTCGAATAACTTTCCAAAATTAAAAGGATATGTACAAACCCCTGTGGTTAGTTTACCATTAAAAAATGGCAAATTAGACGTAGGAGGAGCTGTTGGAAAAGAAGGCTACTTAAATGTAGTAAAAGATATTGGGCTAAAAGAACCCTATACTGGAATGGTACCATTGGTTTCAGGAGAGATTGCAGAGGATTTTGCCTCTTATTTTGCAACTTCCGAACAAACCAATACTGCCGTTAATTTAGGAGTACTCGTAGATAAAAATGGAGTAAGAAAAAGCGGGGGCTATATTGTAACACCAATGCCAGATGCTACTGAGGACGATTTGTTCATTTTAGAAAATCGAATAAGAGAAGCAAAGCCACTTACCCAGATGATGGAAGAAGGCATGAGCTTACTTGAAATTGCAAAAGACTTAACAGGAGATGACAAAGTGCAAATTGTAGAAGACAGTATTATGCCATTATATGAATGCGATTGTAGCAAAGAAAAAATAGAAAGAGGATTGATTTCACTTGGAAAAAAAGAATTACAAGATATGATAGAGACAAACGTAAATATTGAAACGGTATGTCATTTTTGTAACCAAAAATATCATTTTACAAAAGAAGAATTGCAAAAATTAATAAAAACAATACAATTGTAGAGGTCGATGCCTACATCGACCTCTACATCAATTTATAACACATTTATAATAACAGGTGCTACTTGTTTTTTTCTAGAAACTACACCTTCTAAAAATGCCATATTATTTTCTACAGTTTTGGAAAATGCCTTTTCAAAAACAGGAATATCTCCTAACACAATTGCTTGTGAATTGCTATTTAAAATATCGGTAATTAATAAAACAAATAAATTTGAGCCATGTTCATTCATAAAATTAGCCATTGCCTTTTCAATTGCTTCTTTATTTTGTAATACATCTTCAATACAAGCCGTATTTACTTGTGCAATTTGAACCTTATAATCTCCACTGGCAAATTCTTTGGAATCGATATTAATTAATTCTTCTGGAGTAAAATCACTTAAATCTGTTCCCGCTTTTAACATATCCAAACCATAAGTATGTATATCAATACCAGCGATTTTAGAAAGCTCCTCACAAGCAGATATGTCTTCTTTGGTACAAGTAGGAGACTTAAAAAGTAACGTATCCGAAATAATCGCAGAAAGCATTAAAACCGCTTCTTTTTTCTCAATTTCCATATGTTCTTCTTGAAATTTCTTATACAAAATAGTAGCAGTACATCCCACTGGTTCTGCACGATAATACAAAGGTTCTGCGGTTTCAAAATTCGCAATTCGATGGTGGTCAACAACCGTTTCAATTTTTGCTTTTTCAATGCCAGAAGCACTTTGCGAAAATTCGTTGTGGTCAACCAAAACAACAGGTTGTCCTTCCGAGACCTCGGAAATAAATCTAGGAGCCCCTATACCTAAGTAATTTAACACATAACCGTGTCTCCTTATTAATATCTCCAAGTCTAACAGCCTCAACATCAAAACCCAAATTTTTATCAAATTTTTCCATAACAAGACTAGAACAAATCGAATCCGTATCCGGATTTTTATGTCCAAAAATAAGTGTCTTCATATACATCTCTCCTTCAATAAAATCTATTCACCAAATTATCATACAAAAAAATCGACAAAAAATCAAGTTCTTTTGATGATTTTAGGGACGGAGGTAAAAATCATCGTTATAGCAAAAGGAATGTTTGAAAGGTTTTGGTAAAAAACAAAAAATCGATTAACCAATATGATATATTAGTTAAAAAAGTGCTATTTTATGTTATAATAGCACTTTCAAGTCCAAGTTTAATCATATTATCTAACGATTCTTGTCTTTGGTTTGCGGTTGCTTCTTCGTTATAGTAGTAAGAATCCACGACAGTTAAAAGGCAACTTGCTTGCTTGCCAAGAAGATGCGCATTATAAAATAGGGAAAAGGCTTCCATTTCAGCGCCGGTTAGGTTGTATTCTTTTGGAAGACGAGCTTTCATTTGTTCCATGTTTGTCATGTAGCGGTCAAACACTTCTCCACAAAGGGTATTTGCCTTTACAATGGGAATGGATAATGTTTTTGAGGTATGCTCGATTTTTTCATTTAAGATAGGGCTAGCTCCAATATAATGGCAGTTTTCATTGTTCATAGAAAGAGCGTAATTGCTTTCGGTATAAGTATGGTCTACTAAAACCAAATCAAACATCTTTAAATCTTTAGTATATCCGCCACAAGAACCAAGGCGAAGGATATTTTCTACCTCATAATAATGATATAATTCATACGAATAAATCCCCATGCTTGGAATTCCCATACCGAGATGCCATTACGGTTAACTCTCTTCCTTTATAGGTTCCAGTATAAGCATAAATGTTACGAACCGAACTTACTAATTTAGCGTTTTCTAAATAAGTATCGGCAATTAGTTTGGCACGAAGAGGGTCTCCTGGCATTAAAACGGTTTTTGCAATTTCTCCGAAATTTTGCTTCAATATGTGGTGTCATAACAAACCTCCTAAATTCTGGGTCGATGTAGAATCGCCCCTTGCATGTCATTATTATATAACAAATTTTATAAAATAGTCTATAGAAAATCGACAAAACTTAAGTAATCATGATAAAATGTATCTAAATAAAAATAAAGAGGTAAAAGATATGCAATATGTAGATATAACAAATCAATATAAGGAACAAAGGCAATATCAAGTAAAAAAACGAAAGTATTTTATAGATGATGATGGAAATAAATATAGAGTTAATGGTAGACAGGTAATATTAAAAACGACAGAAAGTGAAATGGAGGTAGCTAAAATATTAGGCAAGACATTTGGAGGACAGGTTAATCTTGTTCCGGTTGTACTACAGCCTAAAGGAATACAAACACCAGACTATATCATAAACAATCAAAAATTTGATTTAAAACAAATTTTTGGAAACGGAAAAAATACATTAGATACTGCTATTAATAAAAAGAGAAAGCAATCACACAACTTTATTTTTGATATTACTAAAACAGAGATGAAAAAAGAGCAAGCCCTATTACAAATAGAGAAAATATATAATGCTAAAAATAGAATGTGGGTAAATACGGTTATATTACTCAAAAATAATGAAGTGCTGAATATATTTAAACGAAAATAAATGACCTAAGTTATCGCTTTTGGTGATTACAAATAATGGCTATAAAGTTAGAATAAAGCGAGAGGGTGGTGCACTCCATAGGGAGCACATACCCTCTCTAATAATTAATTATTAACTTAATTATACTATGAATTAAGCTAATAATCAATAGTTTATGCAAAAAAATCTTAAATATGCGTGTATATCGAAAACCCCATAAAATAGTCTAGAAAAAATCGACAAAATGTGATAAAATAGTGTTGTTTTTAGGAGGAGAAGGCATGAAAATAGGATATATATCACTTGGTTGTAGTAAAAATTTAGTTGATACAGAAATGATGATTGGCTTATTTGAAAAAAATGGGTTTGAAACGGTAAATGACCCAAGTAGGGCAGAGGTTATTTTAATTAATACTTGTGGATTTATTGAGAGTGCTAAAGAAGAGGCAATTAATACTATTTTGGAAATGTGTGAATATAAAAAGAAACATTGCCAATATGTGATTGCCACAGGGTGTTTGGTAAAACGCTATAAAGAAGAACTAAAAAAAGCAATTCCCGAAGTGGATTTATGGATTGGGTGTAACGATTATGAAGACTTTTGGAAAGAGGTTTCTTGTGTATTACCAAGTAGAAACAAGGAAGGTAATTTAACATATGAAGAACGCCGAATTACAACAGGAGATAACACAGCATATTTAAAAATTGCAGAAGGTTGTAGTAATCATTGCACCTATTGTGCCATTCCCAATATTCGAGGGCCATTTGTTAGTAGAAAGCTAGAAGATATTATAAAAGAAGCCCAAAAACTAGTAGGGAAGGGAATTCGTGAATTGATTGTAATTGCTCAAGATACCACCAAATATGGAATGGATTTATATGGTGAGCCAAGACTTGCTAGTTTATTAAAAGAGCTAGAGAAAATTTCAAAACTAAAATGGATTCGTTTCTTGTATTCCTATCCAGAAACCATAAACGATGAACTAATCGAGACCGTAAAAAATAGTAAGAAAATTTGCCATTATTTTGATATTCCTATTCAACATATTGCAAATCCTGTGTTAAAGCGAATGAACCGCCATAGTGATGGGGAAAGCATACGAAACGTAATAAATAAAATCCGAAAAGAAATTCCAGATGTTATTATAAGAAGTACTGTCATGGTAGGGTTTCCGGGAGAAACGAACGAAGATTTTAATAAATTATATGATTTCATAAAAGAAGTAAAATTTGATAAACTAGGAGCTTTTCCGTATTCTAAAGAAGAAGGAACACCAGCAGAGAAACTAAAAGACCACATTCATCCTCAAACCAAAAAGAAAAGATATAATCAAATTATGGCATTACAACAAGAAATATCAAAAGCCAAATTGCAAGAAAAAATAGGAAAGGTATATACAGTACTAATAGAAGGGATTTCTTTTGATAAAAAGTATTATATCGGAAGAACATACATGGATGTGCCAGACATGGATGGGGTTGTCTTTATTGAAAATAAAGGAAAAGAAACCGATAAGCTAGGGCAATTTGTGGAGTGTAAAATTGTTGATATAAGGGAGTATGATTTGATAGGGGAAGAAATAAGTTGCATATAGGTTTAAAATAGATATGTCACACCCAATATAGAAAAAGATATTGAAAGAAGTACCAAAAAATGATAAATTTTAAGTGACCAAACTTAAATATATCGGAGGTACTTCTTATGAAAAGTATAACACAAAAAGCAAAGTATAAGCAAACAGTAATAAAATATTCTTTAAAATATGGTGTAAGTAAAGCATCAAGAAAGTTTAATGAACACAGAAAAACAATATATAGATGGAGAGAAAAATATGATGGAACATTAAAAAGTTTAGAAGATAAATCAAGAAAACCACATTATCATCCAAAGCAACATACAGAAGAAGAAATAGAACTAATAAGAAGATATAAGGCAAACAATAAAAAGACAGGATTAGTAGTGTTATGGGTGAAACTAAGGAAAGTAGGATATACAAGAACAGTACAAGGACTATATGGAGCAATGAAAAGAATGGGAATATATGAAAAAGCACCTAGCAAGAAAAAAGAATATGAGCCAAAACCATATGAAGAAATGACATATCCAGGAGAAAGAGTACAAGTAGATGTAAAATATGTGCCCAAAAAGTGTATGAGTAAAGAATTACAAGAGCGTGGAGAAAAATACTATCAATATACAGGAATAGATGAATATACAAGAATAAGATATTTGTGGTTTAGCAATGAACATAGTACGTATGAATCGGCAAAATTTATAGATAAATTAGTAAAGGCAATGCCATTTGAGATAAAAGAGATACAAACAGATAATGGATTTGAATTTACGAATAGATTAAGTTGGAACATAGGAACAAGAGAAAAGAAAACGTTATTCGAAAAGAAGTTAGAGGAAAAAGGAATAAAGCACAAATTAATAAAACCACATACACCAAGACATAATGGGAAGGTAGAAAGAAGTCATAGAAAAGACCAAGAAAGATTTTACTATGAGAAAATATTTTACAGTTTAGAAGATTTAAAAAACAGGGCAAAATATTGGATAAAGGAATATAACAACTTTCCAATGCGACCATTAGGGTGGTTAAGTCCAAAAGAAAAATATATGGAATATATACAAGGGTAAAACGGTCACAGATATATAGGTACTTTAATGATAGATATTTGTAAGAAAGTGTGACATATGTTTGACAAACCTACATTGATAGGGGAAGAAATAAGTGTCAATAATTTTTGAAAATTTCACTAAAAAATAGCTTTATTTTATTAGCGAATA
>CANSMW010000044.1 GCA_947648215.1 uncultured Clostridium sp.
CTTTGCAATATTCTTTTTAAGTTTGAATTTTCCTCTTCTAGTTGCTTGATTTTTGCCTCTTCCTGTTCTTTTCTTTCTTTTTCTTTTTCTGCTTCACAATTTCTGCAAAGAACAAATTCATTCATAGCTAACGGTGCCCAACATTTTCTACAATGTGTTATTCCTGGCGATGCTATACTCATATTTTTACACTCCTTTCTGTTTTATTTTTCTGTACGTATCCATATTAATTTAGTTGGACACCAATGTGGTTTCTTGTATGTATGATTTTGTTTTTTTACTAACGGGTATGGTAATCTTTTGCCATATAAATATATTTCCAGTATATTGCTTATTCCTTTGTTTGTTACATTAGGATACTTTAATATTTCAAATATAATTCTGTTTGCTTGCTCATTCCAGCCTTGCCATATTATTATGTTCTCGTTTCCTTGAACACATATACTTTTATTTCCTTTATAATCAAAGCCCATGTATTCAAAAACTTTTTCTATTTCTGTAAAATATAATTCTTTTTCATTCTTTAATTTTTTTAATATTTCTTCATACATTGTTGTTTCTCTTGAAGCTTCTTTTATTACTATTGGTTTTTCTTGAATATATTTAATTTTGCCTTGTGCAATATTTTTTAATATTTTTGCTCTATTTTTATTATTACGTTCTAGTAGTTGTTCCCTTGTTACTTCTAACATCTTATCACCCCTTTAAATTCACTCATCGCTTTATTAAATTTTAAATATGTTTTACCAATTTCTCCTGCCCTTTGTTTTGCTATTTTTAAGGTTACATCTATAATGCTATCTTCTTGTTCTTTTTCTTGGTATAGAAATATGACATTATCCGCATCTTGTTCTATTGCTCCACTTTCTCGTAAATCTGACAGCATTGGCTCTTGTCTTGTTGCATTTCTATTTAATTGACACAATCCTATAATTGGTATTTTTAGTTCTAGACTCAGTAATTTCAATGTTCTCGTTATGTCTGCTACTTCTTGTTCTCGATTGTTAAATTTACCCTTGTTTTTAATTAATTGTATGTAATCTATAACCAATAATCCTAAGTCATTTTTGTTTTTTAGTTTTCTTACTATGTTTTCTATTTGTTGTAAAGTTCTTGCTGTTGTAATTAAGTGTATAGGTAATGTTGCTATTTCTCCACATGCTTGTCCTATTTTTGCAAGGTCTTGGTCTTCTAGTGTTCCTAATCGCATTTTATAACTATTTACCCTTGTTTTTTTAGATAATATTTTCTGTATAATTTGATAATCTGACATTTCTAAGCTTATTATTGCTGTTTCTACTCCTTTACTCGCAATACGTTCTGCTATTTGCAATGCTAGTGTTGTTTTTCCTATTCCGTGGTCTTGCCCCTATGATCGTTAATTCTTCTTTGTGTAGTCCACATGTCATATTATCCAAATCACCTATTCCTGTATAAAGAGAATAATCTGTTTTTTCTTTTGTGTTTTGTTCTATCCATATTGATGTATCTGCTACCTGTTGTGAAAACGTCTTTTCTTTCTCATTTATTTGTTCTATTTGATTTACTTGTTTTATTAATTCTTGTGCTAACACATCTATATTTTCACAATCTGCTATTTCTGTTGATTTCTCTTGCATAATTTTAAATAATTTTCGTTTCTTTGATAATTCAATTACACTGCTATATATTGTTTCTGCATTACTAGTTCGTATGTAATCTCCTAAACTTGTCAAATACTCTAAAACCTTTTTTTGGTCTGCTTTTATTTTTGATTTTATATTTAATATGCTTACCTCTTTTTTCTCCGCTTTTAGTTCATTAATTGCTTTTATAATTTTTTTATTTCTACCATCTGCGAAATCTTCCTCGTCTAGTAAATATTCTTCCTGTTCGAAAATAATATAAAATAGCATTGCTTTTTCTATTTCTTCATCATACATGTATTTTTCCTTTCTCGATAAGTTCTTTTATCGTAATTTGTTTTTTTACTAACATAATATATTCTTCATCTGTTAAGTTTGAAGTATCTACTGCTACATAGTTCGCATCTTTATCTTCTCTATTTTGTTTTACTTGTTTCATGGTTTCAATTATTTCTGCTATCGTTGGTATATATTTGTTTGTTGTTGATATGTTTTTTACCGCAGCTACAAAATCTTTACTTGCCTCTTGGTAATTTAGGTCTGCTGTTTCTAATAAATCCACCCACGTATCTATCATTTCTCTTGTTTGTTCTTTATTTTCTAATTTTTTTGAAAAGTCTGTATATACTTTTTCTAATATCATAAATCCCTGTATTATTGTATCTTTGCTAATTTTCATGTCTAAATTCCTCCTTCAACTCTTTTAATGTATTATTCTTATTAGGTGTAGTATTTCCATATTTTCCTTCTAAGACTGATGTTGCTTTATCTGTTCTCATTAAGAAATCAAAATCAGCCTTCCATCCTCTATCGTTATTTCCAGTTAAAAAGCTATTGCAATTAGCTATGTCACATACCTCTTGAAATTGCTCTTCTGTAAATTCCTGTAGGAAATTATCAATTGCTTTTTCTCTTTTTTCGGTTATCTTTTGAACTTGTGGCAAGTTGGTACAGGTAGAATTATATATTTCCTTTATTTTATTTTCTTTTTCTTTTATTTCCTTTACTTTATTTTTCTTTCCTTTACTTTCCTTTCCTTTGGTTTTTTTCGCTTTTACTTCGGTTTCACTTTGTAAACCGTTGGGTTTTGTTTCGGTTTTTTTAGGTCTGCCTCCAAGCCTTCCATTTTCTCTATTAATCTCTTTTTTTCTCCCATATTCAAGCATTCTTCTTAACAACGATTCACTATAAAACTTATCCTCTTCTTGTTTGAACAATTGGTAATCTCCTATGCAATCTTCTATGAATTTTTGTATATCTATTTGTGTATTAGTCAACGTTTTTATTGCTCTATACGTATTTTTATTTAGTTCTAATTTGTATGTTTCTTCGTTCCTCATCATTTCGATAATTGCCCAATACAACCCATACCCTTCCATTCCATAATCAGACCTCATATTAAGAATTTTCGTATCTGTTAATGCATTGCTATCATGAGAAAAATAATATGTTTCTTTACCCATTTCTTCTCCTTTCGTAAACATTTATAAAACTATTTCATTTTGCATTTCCTCTTTTGTTTTTAAATTTTCAATTTTCTCCATGCCTTGCTCCCATGTAATCCTTTTATTGTTGATTGCTCTGTACAAGGTTCCTACATAGTTAAATACAAGTCTTCCAAAATCTCTTCTATCTCCTAAATAATCTTTTAATAAATCTACATACATTTCCATTAAGCAACACCTTCCTTCCATAATTTTTGCCATGCTTCAATCTGTTTCTTTTTCTCTTTTTTGAAGTATACTATTATCTCTTCAGCTCTGTATTCATCTTTTGGGTTTATTGCTACACCATATTCTTTGTTTTCTAAATCAATATAAAATTGTGTTTCTCCCATCCACATATAATTCTTTTCCATGTTATAACCTACCTTTCGCATTTTGTTAATGTACTTTTTCTATTTCTGGTACTATTCCATTTTTCTTTAGCAATTCATATAAGAATAACCTACCTTTTTGTGTCCATTCCATATTCATGCTTGTATCTGGGGTACCGTCTTTACGGAAAAAGTGTATTGTTTTGCTATGTGTATATCCTAATCCTCTATATTTGCGATATAATAGCCAATCTTTACCTTGTTTATATTGTATTCCTAGCTCATGTAATTTTTTATTTAATGCCTGTGCTGTTAGTCCATAATCATTGGCTATTACATTTACCATAACAGTACCTTTGCTTTGTAATATTTTATCTGTATAATCTGCTTTTGGTTTTAATTCTCCTATTAGTTGATTTTGTCGGTCATTTTCTAATTGTAATTGCTTATTTTCTAATCTTACAGTACTTAATTGCATTGAAGCATATTTTAATGCTCTTGCCATAACTTTTTCTGGTGTATTAAAATCTTTTTCTACTTGTATTAAGTATTTTCTCACCGCTTTTCCTGTTTCGCTTCTTTGTAACATTGCTATTTCTTTCGCCATATCTAATTTTAACTTGTGGTCAACACTTGGACGCCCTCCTGTACTTTCGCTCAAAATTGAGCAAAAGTCTATTTTCTCAGTAAAACCATACTCACACATTCTTGGAAACCAATCTTTATATGCTGTCAAAACCTTTAATGTACTATGTAATTTTCTTCCCCATACAAATGGTTCTCCATTTTCATCAAATTCTACCTCAAATTCATTTATTTTTATAATTTCTAAATTTTCCATTGTTTTTACCTCTCTTTTCTTTATAATTTTATAAAACTTTATTATTTCGATATAAATAAAAATCTTATATCTTTAACCATATTGGCTATTGACATAAGATACTAAAAATCGTATAATTAATATACGACTAATAGACTATGTCTATATAGCTCGTTTATGGCTACTTATACTGAATAGTTTCTCAGGCTCATGCAGTATAAGTAGTTTTAATTATTTTTTTGTTATTATTATTCTGTTATTTTTATCATCAAATTCGTATTCAACTTCTCTATCTTCAAGTGTTACCCCCATCTTGTTCAAGTCTTTTTTAGGTAATGTTATTTTTGTTGTGTAGCTATCATCATTTCCAGCTCTTTTGTTAAATATAACTCTCAATGTTCTTTTAGCCATATTGTTCCCTCCTTGACAATTATACTTTAATAATATATAATTATCTATGAGGGAGAGAGAGCTTTAAGCTCTTCTCTCAAGTCCTTTGTAGATTAATTGTAATTGATTGTGATTGCTTTCTAATCTACGTTGTTGTGCTTGTTGTCGTTGGTAGCGGACAAGCACATTTTTTATTAATTTTATCATATGGCTTGTACCTCCTTTCCTCTTAAGATGTTTATATATTATCATACGTGTTACACGTTGTCAATGCTTTTTATAAAACTTTTTCAAATATTTTTTATATACTTTAAAAGTATTGTTATTACTGCATTTCGTCCGATAAACATATTCAATTTTCAATGTGCTTTTATTGGAAATATGTACTTGCAATTTCTCTACTTTTCCTGTATAATTAGGTTGTAAGAGATATTTACAATAGTCTTATTTAGAACTAGTTTGTTTGGCGACGTCTAGTTCTTTTTTTTAATTCTTTCAATTGTTTTAAACTGACATAGTCATCTATTTTTTGAATTTTCTTTTTGAAATTTTGCCATGATGATTCATTTATAAAGACATTATTTTGATTAACTTTAACCACTTGTTTTCCTCCTACCTACAACAATAATTCCAAACACCGATATGTAATTATGCTTGTCCAAAATAAATGAAATGGTACATACATAAATACTAATCTTCTTAACTTGTACTTAATTTGATTTTTCATTTGTTTTTTCACCTCCAAATATTTTTCCTACTACTTCTGGCGTAACTTCCATATTCATACACCATAGCCTTACTGCATTCTTATCTGCAATTTGTTTTACTCCTGTATGCTTAATTCTAGGAAAGCCTTGTGAATTAAACATCTCTCTTGCTTTATTCTCTCCTACTCCTAAAATGTCAGCTAGATTATATGGATTGATTACATCTGGTGCTTCTTCCCATGTTAATGTTGATTGTTTTATCTGCATTTTTTCACTTCCTTTCTTTTCGTGTCTTAATCATATATCTAATTTTTAAGTTGCTTAAAAACGTAGTTTTTAAGTTTGTCAAATGTTTTTTGAAAATTTTTTAAAATTATTTAACTAATTTTAAGTATCTTGGTGCCTTTTTCTTAACTGCCTTACTTTTACCTGTCTTTGGATCATATAAATATTCTTTTCCTGTAACTTCATCTTTACACATCTTATACATATCGATTCCATTTTTTTCTGCAAATATTTCCATTAAACCTTTTCCTGTTTCTGCCTTATTTAGGTCACTT
>CANSMW010000045.1 GCA_947648215.1 uncultured Clostridium sp.
GTATACAGGTAAATCCACGTTGCTACAAATGTGGGGTCACTTCATATTGTCCTATTTTAAAATAAATTAAGCACTAACTCCTGAAAGAGTAGTGCTTTCATCGTAATATATCCATGTTTTATTTGCGACTTGTAAATTTTGCCCTTTTAAATATGCAGATAAATATCCACGTTTTATATTATATTTGTTTTCTGCTTCCCTTAATGAATTGAATACTTCTCCTGTATCTACACATAATACTTTAATTTCATTTCTAACGGTGTGATCATAATTGCATAGTCCGATTTCATTTGCCTTTATCAAATGTTTTCTAACGGTTCCTTTACCAAGACCAGTAATATTACAAATTTCCATTACTTTGTTTCCTTGATTCCAAAGTTCTGTTACTTTAATTACATCTGACATAAGAGATTTTTTATAACATTCAACCCAGTCAACATTATCAAATGAATATAACTTAGATAGCTGACTATTAATAATAGATTCTTTTAACTGATTAAATCCACTTTCTTTTGAATCAATTTGTATGTAATAATCAATTCCTTGTGACAAAGCATAATCTTTCTTTAATTTATCATTCTCAATTTCTTCTTCAAGAGTGCGTCCGCCTAATGTATGAAATGATTTTTCGCTATGTTGTTTACCTTGAATTTCACAAATCCAAGTTTTATGATTAATCATTCCATAAAAATCATATCTATATGACATGTTTCCATTTAGATATTTCTCAACTTCAATGTTTTCATCAATAGATTTAATTACTTGATAAAAATATTTTTCACCAAGACTATTTCCATCTTGACACTTACATCTAAGACCATATCTATTTGATTTATCAATACTTTTATTCTTTATCAACTTTCCACAACAAAGACAATTAAAATCTGTTTTTGCACGGCTATTAATGGTGTACCTATCATTATCTGATTTATCAGCTAAGCAATCATACAGAATAGGATTGATGGTTTTTATGTCATTAATTCCATATTTGATATTTTCTTTTCCATCTTTACAAATCGGGCATTTGTATGTTTTTTCTAATAGCATTTGTACTCTAATTCTTGAATGATAATCACAATCCTTACAAGTACACGAAATCAATTTTAAACCTTTATAATATGTACCAGTTATAATCAATGATGGGTAATTCTTGCTAATAATTTCACAAAATTCTTCATGTGAGATATCAGGATATTCAAATATTTTTTCAGTGTGAAAACATCCTAAACATTTCTTTGGTTTCAATAAATTTCTTGCAGTAGATGTCCATTTATATCCACATTTTTTACATTTGCAAGCTATTTTTGAGTTTCCATTTTTATAAAATCCATATAAATCAATATCTGGATTTACATCATTTACTTCTTTATAAAATTCTTCATTTGTTTTGGCTCTTGGCATTTTCTAACCTGCTTTCCCTAACCTCAAAAAAATCATTAAAAGAGTAGAAGAGTGGTGAGGTTAGTAACCACGTCTCACAAGGCTCATGACTTCCTTATGTCTTCTACTCAGATACAACTATTTGCGTAACGAACACAAATTGATCCTCTCATAGTCGTTATTATTTATTTCTCCATTTACTATTTGATTTTGCTTGTGTCATAAGCACCATCCTTTCATTTCAAATTTTTGTTCAATTAAAAAAGACAGCCATGATGACTGTCTGAAAACACATAGAGAAAATCGGACTCTCATTATTCGAGTTAGAGTCGAATGTCTTGCCGTTAGACGATATGTGTGAAAATTTTATGGAAAATAATTGTAATATATGTAATTTTGTTGTATAATTTATTATTATGGAAGAGGCTAAGTTGTTTTTAGAAATAATAAATAAAATTATAGATATATTTAAAGATTTTGGAATAATCAAGAAACAAAAATATTTATATATTCAAGAAGAGGATATGAAAATTGATTGTTATGAATTTTTAAAACAAATAACAAAAATCAATACCATATTAATTCCACTTAGATATATTAGCAGCTATTATATTGATGATAAAGACTATTTTGAAAATCACAATTTTGAAGCAAGATGTACTACTGAAAATTTTTCCTATTATGAATTTACTATTGTATCAACTTTTTTAAAAAAATATGATGATGAATTTGAATGTTTTGGATATGATTTAGTTAATAACCCAAATGTCAAGATACGTCCAAAGTTAATTTCTCATGACAGTTTTGCTAAAAGACTATTGTTACAACTAAACAAAACGCTCAATAAAAATGATATTTTAAAAATTAGGTTAGAATATAAATCATATGGCAGTATGTCTAGTAATAAAAGATATATAATACAAAGTTTTAATTATAGAAAAATAGAGTTAAGCGAATATAATATCTCTTTAAAGTTTGTTGATAAAGTACCTGATAATATACGTGTTTATGAAATAAACCCTTTTAATAATACATATAATTTTTTATATAAAATATTTCCAAATTCAGATGATTGTACTGTGTTTGTTGATAAGAATAATGGAAAAAACATTAGAAAACACAACAAATATATATATGTGTTTTAAAATATTATACAATAGGAGGATATATTATGACAACTTGTCGAATTTATTATTGTAGTGGTGGGGGTAAAGAATCAAGTAATGATAAAGCACCTAAAAGCGATTCTAATAAGGACAAGAAAACAAATATAACAAAGAAATAATTTTGTAGAAAATATGTTATTTATTTTTTTTCCAATGAAACAATTCTTTCAAACTAAAAGGACTGTTATACAAAAATAGAATAACAGTCCTTTGGTATAGTTTTAAATGATTATAAATTATTGATTTGCATATTTTAATAAAGTTTCTTCCATTTGTGTTCTAATACGTTTTTCTGTATCAAGCAATTCGTTTATTTGCTGTTGACTGTTAATAACAATAGTTTCAAGCGATTCGTTACTATTATAAAGAGGAGTTAAAATTTTTTTAATATATTCGTCTTCTGATAATAATGCCTTTTTGATATTACTCATCACTACCACCTCCCCTCATTTTCTCTACTAAATAGCCTCCAGCTAAAAGAGCTTTTTCATACTTGTATGCCATAAGCCCTAATTGAGTATAGGGAAAGATGTATTTATTAATTTTTTGCGTAATTTCATTTTTTGTTTGACCAATTTTAGAATCGCCAAAAGCAATAATTTGCAATAATGAAAGCATGTCATTTCCGCTACAATGAATAGGAATTGCTATATATTGCGAATAGTCCGGATGATTATTTTCATCTTTATATATAAATTTTTCGTTTACCTCTTTTTTATCAATGAGTACATCTATCTCATGTTTATTTCTTTTAAATAGCTTAACAGCATAGAACTCCGAGTTCTTTCTAAAAGATAATGGTTTTTCATAAATATCAGGAGTATTCCCAAATCTACTCGAATGTGCTATCATTGTAATACTTTTAGACTTTCCTTTTGCAAGTGGATTAAGCTGAAAAATGCTTACAACAAATTCATCTCCATTAATAGACAAATTAGTAATAATGCTTAAAACTTTTTCACAAATCCATTTACACTCTTTCTTAAAATTCCAGTTGTCAAGAGAAACTATATTATTTTTTTGAATATTATTTGCTGTAATATTTATATCATTTGCACTTGCTTCAAATATTGCAGATAATGAAATTTGGCTGTTTTCATATGTTTCAATTTCCTTTTCTTTTAATATGATTTCATTTTTCAACGTTTCAATTTCTTTATTTCTTGCTTCTAATATTTTAGTTTCCTTTCTATCATAAATATAGGAAAGAATGAGGAATACTATAAATATAATTGACAAAGTAATAAGAGAAATTAGTTTGATATAAAAGAAATCATCAGTTTTCGCATCCCAACTACCCATAGAAGATCCGATTAAACCAATGCCAACTGTCAAAATAAGTGAAATAGCATTTTTAAGTTCTTTATTATTGAATATCTTTTGCATATTATTTCCTGCCTTATAAATATGTATACACTATAACATATATTTATGACGTGTTTCAACTACATTTTAGAACTATTACCCAATAAAATGCTTAATTCAAGAATTTCCCTCTTGACAAAGTATAAATCTGTGTTATTCTGTAATGATTTATATCTAACTCACAGGAGGAAATTAAAATGCACGATTTTGTATATGTAACCAGAGCTGTAGCAAAACCAGTTAGAGATGAGCTGATTCAAATTATCCAAGAAGTACAGGACATTGTAAGACCATATTTTACCTTTCAGCCCAAGCCTGTAGGTAGCTCTAGTATGAACATGATTACCTATGACAGAAAATCCAATATAGGGTTTGACTTCGATTTCGATCTTGCAATTAATGACGATGATGAAAATTATAGTCAGGGAGAAATTCGCAATATTATGCGCAACGCAATAGATCGAGTTGCACCCAGATATGGCTATAAACATTGTGAAGATTCTACCAGAGTATTGACCATCAAAAAAGTGAATACATTTACATCCCAAATCATACATAGCTGCGATTTTGCTCTTGTATATAACTGTAAAGATGGAAGACAGCAGTATATAAGATTCAACAAGAAAAATGGTAATTACACATGGGAATATCAGGGCAAAGGTTTTAGGAACTTAGATAATAAAATTGCATGGTTAAAACATAATGAATACTGGATAGAGTTACAGGATTATTATATTGATAAGAAAAACAGTAATGATAATCCCGATAAACATTCTCGCTCCATTTTAGCCGAGTCCATAAATGAGATGTATCAGAAAAAGAAAAATTAACACAAAAAAGAACCGTCAAAACTGGCGGCTCTATCTTTTTTGATTGATTGGCTGTATACCTTCTTTTCTGGAATTGTGTGTTTGATTCTGATTTTCAGGCGTAACCTTTTGAGTTATACTATTAAATTTATCGTGGTTCTTTTGCTCTTGAATTTGTTCCTGAGTTTTCTTATCCATATTTTCACCTCAAGAATAGTATGTGTATAAATTAATAAGTTATACAAAATTTTAGTGTGTCTGACAGGACTTGAACCTGCAACTTATCGGTTAAAAGCCGATTACGCTACCAATTGCGTCACAGACACAAAGATAGGAGAGTAATGAATATTCTTCACTCTCCGTATATTTTATGCATTATCAGAATTCCATAGTAAATCCACATCATATTCCTCTAAAGACACAGGAATAATTTCAGTTCTATTGTATGTATTCAAAAGTTCAATGACCTTTTTCTCAAATTTGTCTTTATCATGCTCTTTAAATTTTACAGTTTGAAATTTATTGGTTCCTACTAATTCTGTTTCAATACGAACCTCATGAGTATCAGGATCTTCAATCTCTTTTGCGACCTCCTCCATGACCTCTTCTTTTACTTGGAGAAAACGATACACTGACTTATCTTTCTTATCTTGTATTAAAACACTATACATTTATCAATACCTCCCTACAAAGTATAACTTTCTTCACCTTCAAATGTATTGCTTAAAGCACGAATCTCAGCCAATTTTTCAGCAATAGCTTCTTTAATTCTTGTTGCGAAAAGGATAGCCTTGGCCTGTCCCAGCATCTCACGCTTCTGAAAAACTTCGTTTAGCTCCGACTCAGGGAACTTAGTAACATCTCTGCTGAAGGTAATATGTAAATCCTCATCAACAATAAATTGTTCATTGATTGCAAAAGTGTACAAAGGGATACATATAAAAAAACAAAATAATGGACTGCCAACCTACTGAAAAACCGCTCTTTCACAACGAAGGGCGGTTTTTTCATGGGCGCAGGGAAAGGAGGCAACCCAACTACCGGGGCTTGACAAGAGAGGTCAAGCCCTTTTTTCATGCCAGAAAACCAAGAAGGAGGTATTGCGAATGGCCGATGAAAAATCGAAAAACCTGACTGGCGCAGACGGTCCGG
>CANSMW010000046.1 GCA_947648215.1 uncultured Clostridium sp.
AGAGCAATATAAGAAATATATAGAAATAGATGGAGATAGAACACCACATGCAAGGTTAGAACTAGGGAAATTATATGCGAGTCAAGGAAAAGAAAAAGAAGCAGAAGAACAATATAAGAAATGTATTGAAATAGAAGGAGATAGGAGCATAGCAAAGTTAGAGTTGGAAAGATTATATACAAGTCAAGGAAAAGAGGTAGAAAAGGAGAAAATTTTAGAAAAGGATAGGAAAAAAATTTATAATCAGCTACAAACAGAAACAGTACAAGAAGATGTTCTAACACAAATTAGAGCACAGATATATATTGGGACAATAGAAAGTGCTAATATAGAAATGTTAAAAGAAAAAATGAATAATTTAGATAAAACAAAATATTATCTTATTCAAATTGCTATATATGATAGACTTAAGCAAAAAGGTAATGCATTAAACGTAATAAAACAAATGGAACAAGAAGGAATTGCAGTAAAAGGATTGGGTGAGATTAAGCAACGATTAAAAACTAAGAAAGCTGTTTTATTTGATTTAGGAAAATGGGATGAAATTATTGGTTGGAGTACAATGCAAACACAAGATTATGAAGAGGAAAGGCGAATTTTAGAACAAGAGATAAAAGAGCAAGAAAGACAAGTTAGTGTAATCTCATCAAAACAAGAAGAGAGTTTATTAGAAAAAAAGAAAGAAAAAAGAAATTGTATCAAAACAAATATAGATAGAGTAACAAGAAATATTGTAGGAGGAACAATTTCAGGAAAAAAACGAAAAATAGAAAAAGGGAAAATTTTAGAAGATGTAAAAGAGAGAACAAGAGAAACGATTTCTTCTAGGATGAGTGAGACATTGAAAAAAACAATAGAAAAGATTAATTGTTATTACTATATAAATATGCAACCACAAGAAGAAAAAAGAGAAAATGAGGAGGAATATCAACAGCTATTGCAAGAAATAAAACAAGCAAAGGTAGAAGATAAAAAAAGATTGATGGGACAAATGAGAGGATTTTTGCAACCTGATTATGAAGAAAAAGCAAGGCAAGAGAAATACATAAAAAAATACGATAAATTACAATCTCTTCTCGAATCTAGTAAAGACAACAAAAGAGCACAAATGGAATTAATGCTTGTTTTAATCAATGAAGGATATCGTGAAGTTGTAAAAAAGGAATTTCCAAAAGAAGATTATAGTGTTATAGATGAAACAATAAAACAATATTATGCCAAAACAATAGCCCCAGAAGTGGCAAAGCAAAAAATAGATGATTATGCAAAAACAACAAAACAAGAAGGAATTAGTATCGAATAAAAGGTGTAGAAAATTACACCTTTTTTTTCAAAAATATTGCATAACGAAAATAGATATTATAGAATAGACATATAATACAAAAGTAAAGGAGAGAAAAGTATGTCATATATTAAATTAGATGATACGAATACCAGTATTCCAATGGAAGATATATTAGAGTATAGAGATGAAGTAAAAAAAATTCATGAGGAATTACACGAAAAAGCAAATGATGAAAAGGAATTTTTGGGTTGGCTTCATTTACCAACTTCTTATGATAAAGAAGAATTTGCAAGAATTAAGCAAGTAGCTGGGAAAATACAAAAAGATTCAGATGTGTTATTATGTATTGGAATTGGTGGTTCTTACTTAGGAGCAAGAGCAGTAATAGAAAGTTTAACATCTTCTTTTTGTCATCATAAAGAAAATTGCCCAGAAATTGTATATGTGGGAAACAATTTAAGTCCTAATTATCTAAATGATGTGATTGATAAAATTAGTAACAAAAATGTTTCAATTAATGTTATTTCAAAATCTGGAACTACAACAGAACCAGCCATTGCTTTTCGAGTTTTTCGTGAGTTTTTGGAAAGTAAGTATGGAATAGAAGAAGCTAGAAAAAGAATTTATGTAACAACCGATAAAGTAAAAGGTGCATTAAAAACATTGGCAAAGGAAGAAGGATATGAAACCTTTGTTATTCCAGATAATGTGGGGGGACGATATTCTGTTTTAACAGCAGTAGGCTTACTTCCAATTGCAGTAGCAGGAATGGATATTGATAAGTTAATGTTAGGAGCAAAAATTGCGGAGGATAAGTATAAAGAAGAAAACTTAAAATATAACGAATGCTATCAATATGCAGTACTTAGAAATATTTTATACAAAAGTGAAAAAAACATTGAAATTTTAGTTAATTATGAACCTAAATTGCATTATTTTACAGAATGGTGGAAACAACTATATGGAGAAAGTGAAGGAAAAGAAGGAAAAGGAATTTTTCCAGCTGGCGTTGATTTTACAACAGATTTACATTCTATGGGGCAATATATTCAAGAAGGAAGACGCAATTTATTTGAAACGGTTCTTGTTATAGATGAACCAGAAATGGATATTACGATTAAACAAGATGAAGACAATTTAGATGGGATGAATTTTGTGGCAGGGAAAACCTTAGATTTTGTTAATAAAAAAGCAATGGAGGGAACAATTGAAGCACATGTAAGTGGTGGCGTACCAAATATCCTTCTTCATTTAGAAAAATTAGATGAAGAAACCATAGGAAATTTAATCTACTTTTTTGAATTAGCCTGTGCCATTTCTGGTAAACTATTGGGAGTTAATCCATTTAATCAACCAGGAGTAGAAGAATATAAAAGAAATATGTTTAGACTTCTTGGAAAACCAGGCTATGAAAACAAATAGGAAAGAAGGGGTAATGTGGAAATGAAAATATATGATAAAGAAATGTATCAAAAAGAACAATGGATTAAAAGTGTGCTTTTAGTAGTAGGAATGTTTATCTTAGGATTTGTAGTAGGATATTTTGTTCATAATTTTGAAAAACAAGAAGAGGTAACAAAATTACAAGAAGAGGTTAAGGTCTTACAAAGACAAGTAAATGAAGTTAGTTTACGATAAAATTATCATAAATATGCAAGATATAGAAAAGAGTGAAATGTTTTAAAATTACCATAAAATCGATTGACAAATGCTAAAAAAGAGTATATGATAATAATGTAGATAAGAAAAACGAAAATGAGAAAAAGTAAAAATAAGGTTTCTTTTAGAGAGTCATTTGCCTTAGGATGGAAGCAGTGACAAGAAAACGATTTTGAAAAACTACCTCATTGTTTCTAGCAAAAACTAGACGGTGATGCCGTTATCATCTTAAAATGAAGTAAAAAATAGGGTGGAACCGTGTAATATGCACCCCTAGGTATTAAAACAAAAATGCCTAGGGGTGTTTTTGTTCGAAAAAAGGAGGAATTTTTATGATTACCATTACATTAAAAGATGGAACGAAAAAAGAAGTAGAAGCAGGAATATCGGTATTAGAACTTGCAAAAAGCATTAGTGAAGGATTAGCAAGGGTAGCAACGGTAGCAGAGGTAAATGGTGAAATAAAAGATTTAAGATTTATCTTACAAGAGGACGCCAGTGTCAATATTTTAACTTTTGATAGCGATGTAAATGGAAAAAAAGCCTATTGGCATACAACTTCTCACATTATGGCACAAGCGGTAAAAAGATTATTTCCAGAGGTAAAGCTTGCTATTGGACCTGCAATTGATGATGGATTTTACTATGATTTTGATGTAGAAACTCCATTTACCGATGAAGATAAAGCACGTATTGAAGAAGAAATGAAAAAAATTATCAAAGAAGATTTACCAATTGAAAAATTTTCTATGCCAAGAGAAGATGCCATTCGTTTTATGAAAGAACAAAAGGAAGCCTATAAAGTAGAATTAATTGAAGACTTATCAGAAGGAGAAGAGATTTCCTTTTACAAACAAGGAGAATTTACAGACCTTTGTGCAGGACCTCATGTAATGAGTACAGGAAAAATAAAAGCAGTCAAAATTTTAACTTCTTCTAGTGCTTATTGGAGAGGAAATGAAAAAAACAAAATGTTACAAAGAATTTATGCGATTTCTTTCCCAAAAGCAAGTAGCTTAGAAGAGCATTTGCAATTATTAGAAGAAGCAAAGCAAAGAGACCACAGGAAACTAGGAAAAGAATTAGACTTGTTTATGACACATAGTTTAGTTGGTTCGGGTCTTCCAATGTATTTACCAAAAGGAGCAACGGTTAGAAGAATTTTGGAACGATACATCCAAGATAAGGAAATACAAATGGGGTATAACCATGTATATACACCATCTCTTGCCAATGTAGAATTATATAAAACAAGTGGCCATTGGGACCATTATAAAGAAGATATGTTTCCAACCATGAAAATGGAAAATGAAGAAATGGTATTACGTCCTATGAATTGCCCACATCATATGTTAATTTATAAAAACAAAATGCATTCCTATCGTGATTTACCAATTCGAATTGGTGAATTAGCACCAGATTTTCGCTATGAAGCAAGTGGAAATGTTTGTGGGTTAGAAAGAGTTCGTCAAATGTGCCAAAACGATGCTCATTTATTTGTAAGACCAGATCAAATTAAAGAAGAATTTAAGCGAGTGGTCGATTTAATTCTTTCGGTATACCAAGATTTTGGATTTAATGAATATGCGTTTCGTTTATCGTTAAGAGATAAAAATGATAAAGAGAAATATTTTGATGATGATGAAATGTGGGATACTGCAGAAGGACAACTACGTGAGATTTTAAAAGAAGCAAGCCTTAATTTTTATGAAGCAGAAGGGGAAGCAGCTTTCTATGGACCAAAATTAGATGTACAAATTAAAACTGCCTTGGGACATGATGTTACCATTTCAACTTGTCAGTTAGATTTCTTATTGCCAAGAAGGTTTGAACTTTCGTATATAGGCGAAGATGGAAAAGAACATACACCAGTTGTTATTCATAGAGCAATTCTTGGTACGTTTGACCGTTTCTTGTCGTTCTTAATTGAAGAAACGAAAGGTGCTTTTCCAATGTGGCTTGCACCAGTGCAAGTAAAAATATTACCAATAACCGATGCACATATGGAATATGCAGAATCTGTTTGCGAGCAATTGCAAAAAGAGGGAATTCGAGTAGAGCTAGATGACCGAAATGAGAAGATTGGTTATAAAATTCGTGAAGCACAGCTAGAAAAGGTGCCATATATGTTAGTAGTAGGGCAAAAGGAAATGGAAGAAAAAACAGTAGGGGTACGCTCAAGAAAAGAGGGGGATATTGGAGCTGTAAAAGTTTCTGCCTTTGTGGAAACGGTAAAAGAAGAGATTCAGAATTACGGAAAATAGTGTGAAAAAATTAGCGAAGATTGTCGAAAGAAAATCAAACTTTTTGTCAAAAAAGGATTGATTTTCTTTTTGTAATTTAGTATACTTATTCACAAGGGAGAAACTCATTTAAAAGGAGGATAGTATTTTTTATGTTAGGAACCAAAAAAATAAAGGGAAAAAAGAAAGAAGAAAGGAAGGATAATATGGAAAAAATGCTAGTCCAAATTTTAGATGGATTAAAAGACATTAAAGAGGAAATTTATATTATAAAAGAAGAAAACCGAGAAGAACACAAAGCGATGAAACAGAATATTGTAGAAATCAAAGAAGAACAGAAAATAATAAGACAAGAACAAAAAGAAATTAAAGAAGAACAGAAAATAATAAGACAAGAACAAAAAGAAATTAAAGAAGAACAGA
>CANSMW010000047.1 GCA_947648215.1 uncultured Clostridium sp.
GTTTTGTTATCATTCGGAAGGAAATCCGATTTACACAACTTTTACGATAGGCTCCTTGTAACTATAATGTTCAAGGTCTTTCTAATACTATTTTAAATCTTTATAATGTACCATATATGTTTTTATATCATTAGTATCATTTTCATTTATTTCAAAAATTCTACCACCTCTCAAATCATCTGTTCCATAAGGGCTATAACCAGCACAGGCATCTAAACACATTTTAACATTGCAAAAAGTTCCTTCAAAACAATCGTTATGACTATGACCACATGCAATACAAATGATGTCTTTTCTTTGAAGTATAGTAGAAAACAATCCAGAATTAAGCATTCCTATTTTCATAACTTCCTTTGTACTTCCTGTACACTTGGTTACAATTGGATTATCTACGATATATTGAAATTCCCATGGTGGTATATGCATAAATAAGATTCCATTTATTCGATTTCCACAATAATCTTCTATTTCTTTTGAACTATTCCAATACCACATTAATTGTTCAAAATGTACAATATCCCATTTATCTGACATTGAGGGCATATTCATTAATTTTATATTTTTGTCTATATCTATATTAGAATGTCTTATTTCATTATTTGAATCCAATCCCCAAATATTAAAAGCAATATCATCATTTTTTGAATTTTTAATAGGTAATACAAAATTAGTAGTTCCATAAATATTTTCAGTATGTTTTGAAATACAATATTTAAAATTTTCATACATTTTTGTTTTTGTAATATCATCAATTTCAATATCATGGTCATGATTTCCAAAGATATGTGCCCATGGAATTTTTCGTTTTTCCATTGGTTGAGTAAAAATTTCTAAATATTTTTTTAATTCTTCTTCTGTCTTTAATATCGTTCCATCACAATTATCTCCACCTAAAATAATAAAATTAGGTTGAGTTTTTTCAATTAGTTTATCCATATATTCTAATGTTTTCACATCATAGCTTAATGTTTCTTGAATATCTGACATCATTAATATTTTGAATTTCCCATTTTCGTTAAATTTTAATTCATGTTTGGTGTATAAATTTTTATCTAAATTATTCATTTACTTCCTCCATTATGTACTAAATAGTTAAAAATATCGTTTAATTATAGTATATTATAACATAATTTTAATAGCTAAAATTATTTATTCTTTAGTACCCACTCATAAACTTCATTTTCAGTAAGTTTGCCCTTTTTCATAAGATTAATTTTTTCTTTAGCCTGTTTTTTCCAAATCTCGAAATCTTTAGAAAGTTTGCTATTTTCCTTATTTTTTCTAACTTGCATAAATTTTTGTTGATAAGTTTTTCTATATTCGCCCATAGCCTTATTTTGCTTTAATCTTTCCGTATAAGATTGGAAAGCACCTAAATCTCTACAAGATTTTGAATTTTCTTTTGGATAGTCGCAATAAATTTCATCTACTTTTGAAGTTGGAATAAAGTACATTCCACAATTTTGACATTTTTTAATTGGATAATTAGGTGTTTTAGAAAGTTCATCAAGTATAGCATAGCAAACACTTGATAAATCGTTACTTTTATGAGTAGCACTCATTGAAAGAAACATATTTTTAGTATGTAAGGATTCTAATATATCATATTCATTTTTATTACTAAATTCTTGATATTTCTTTGAATAACTATCTCGCATAACGAAGTCATTTTTATAATATGTATGTAATTTTCCCATTCTTTTTATCAAATAAACTGCAAATCGTTCCATATATGTGTATTTTTCTAATTCACTATTGTTATTTAAGTTATAGATATAGGTAACTGCTTTTATTAATTCTTGTTGTAAATCAATTAGATTTTCTTGTAAATCTTCAAATATTTTAGTAGTTGCTGTTAGATAACTTTCATTACTGCCATAATTACTAATTAATTCAAATTTATAATTCTTATCTAAATCTCTTAATATCTCAAAACCATAAGCATAAAAGAAAGTTTTATTAGCCATTTCATAGTTAGACAAGTCAGAATTTAAAAATTTTAATAACATTAGTCCAAATTTTTCGTGAAATGGAAAGTATAAAGAGGCAGGATGCTTTAATCCATTATCTGTTTTTTCAGTTTCTTTATAATAGACATCTCTTAATTTATTTTCAGTATCTAAATGAAAATCAGCTTTATAAAAATATAAAGGTGTAGCATAATATTCTTTTTTTGTTTCAGTATTAAACCAAAAGTAGAAATCGCTAAAAAAGGTTACTTCTGGTAGTTCCATACAAATTTATCTCCCTTCTAAAAATCAAATTTTATAAAAAAACACAAACAATTTAATAAAAATAATAAATTGTTATTGACATTCTATATTTATTATACTATAATACTAATATAATTACAATACTTTCTTCAAAACTAATTGCTAAAAGTTGTAGAATAAAAATTCACTAAATATTAGGAAGAGTTTGTAATAACAATGTGTTTAAGATTTTAAACAAACTATTAACAACACAGTAAAGTAATTTGATTTGTATATTTTTGTTTTAATTTTTAGGTGTGAAATTGTAGTTTGTTGGAATAGAGAATTTAAAAAAGAAAGAGGGTGAGAAAAATAAAACACAAATTAGACAGCAAAGGTACAAAAGAGAAAATTATTGAATTATTTTTTGCAAAACATTTAAAACCAACAGAAATATCAAAGAAATTAAAAGTTGGTATGCCATATATAACAAAAATAATTCAAAAGGATTCAAGATATATTCAAGAGAAAGAAACTAGAAGGCAGGAAAACAAAGAAAAGAACAAAACTCAAAAACGAATATATGCACAAAATAGAAGAAAAAAGGAAAAAGAGGAAAAGCAAGAATATCAAAAATTATTAGTACAGATAAATAGAGATAACGAATATTTATCTACTAAAAAGAAAGAAAATGATTTACAATTTGTAAACTGTAATAGAAGTGCTTATGACTATGACAAAAATAGTAGTGATTTAGTATTAAAAGATAATATAAATGCAGGATATGCAGTTCCTAAAAGAGTTAGCAGTATTGTAAATCCAAATATGATAAAGAGTAATAAAATATGTGTTTAATTGTATGCTTTGAAATAATCAAGGTGTATTTTTTTATTCTAAATTAGAAAGAGGTATTAAGAATGATTTTATTAATCAAGAATTTTGGAAAATATGTTGAATAGCAATAGGTTAATAACTGAATTAATAACCATAAATAGCTATTCACAGGAAAGGAATAGGTATTTAGATGAAACAAGAATATAAAATAAAAGAAGTATTTGATGAGAATGCTAAAACAATACAACAAAAGTTACAAGAAATATTTATAAATTATTTAATTGAAAAAGTTAATAATAAATAGTTGTATAGGCTAGTTTGTATATGTTTTGCATATATAAACTAGCCTAAATTTTTAAATATGAGTTGAAAAAATTTTATATAAATTGTATAATTCAGTTGTAAATTGGATAGGAGGAAACCTATTGTTATTAGAAAGAGAGGTTAAAATGATAACAATAGCAAATCCTGAAAAATATATTGCAGGATTATATGAAAGATTATCCAATGAAAATATTGAAGTTGGTAATGGCGAAGTAATAGAAACAAAAGAAGATGAACAAGAAAGTGGAAGTATCAGCACACAAAAACTATTTTTAAGAAACTTTTGTAAAGACAACAATATACAAGTATATGATGACTACACAGATGATGGAGTTTCTGGAGCAACATTCGACAGACCAGACTTTAATAGAATGATAAAGGACATTGAAAATAAGAAAATCAATTTAATAATAGTAAAAGACTTATCTAGGTTTGGGAGATTATCAAGTAAAATATCGTACTATTTAGAAGAATTTTTTATTGAAAAAGGTGTAAGATTTATAGCAGTAACAGATGATATAGACACAGGGCATATTGAAACATCAGAAGAAATGGTACAATTTAAGGCATTTTTCAATGAATGGTTTTTACGAGATACATCAAGAAAAGTAAGAAATGGAAAGAAAACAAGAGCAAAAGAAGGCAAAGTAATGACAACATATCCTACTTATGGCTATAAGAAAGATCCATTAGACTATAACCATTATGTAATAGACCAAGACATTGCTCCAATCGTAAGAAGAATATTTATGTTAGCACGAAATGGAATGACACCAACAGAAATAGGAAAAATACTAACAGATGAAAGAACTTTAGTACCATCAGAAATTGTAGGAAATGCACATACAAGAAAAGATGGAATAAAACGAGGTTGGAACAGAAACACAGTAAAAAGAATATTGCAAAATGTAACTTATTTAGGCTGGGTATCAAATGGAAATACAAAAAAGATAAACTATAAAAGCAAGAAAACAATGATAATGCCAAAAGAAGATAGAATAATCGTAAAAAATATGCACACACCAATTATTGATGAAGAAACTTTTAATATAGTACAAGATATGATAAAAAGCAGAACAGGAGTAAGAACAAAGTCTTATGATTGGCTACTAAAAGGATTAGTATGTTGCAAAGAATGTGGTAAAAAATTAAGTCTAGTACCACAAAAACACCCAAACAAAACAACATTTTATTTGAGGTGCAATACCTATGCAACAAATACACATTTAGGATTATGCACACCACATAGCAACAATTTAGAAAAAGTAACAGACTTTGTAATTGAGCAAATAAAAAACAGATGTAGAGAGTTCTTAAATGAAGAAAAATACACTAAAATAGCCAATACATCAAAAGACAAGATAATCAAAGATAGGTTTAATGTAAAAAATGAAATTCTTATTTTAGAAAAGAAAGTTAAAGATATAAACAAGCGAATAGACAAGTTATACGAAGATAAATATAACGGACTATTTGAAGATGAAGATTTTACAAGACTTTATTCAAAACAGATAGAAAATAGAAAACAAGCAGAAGAAAGAATAAAGCAGTTACAAGAACTAGAAGAAAAAGAAGATAGTTCAATAGATATAAATAAACTTGTTAATGACTTCGTTAATATGAAAGAAATAACAAGAACAATGCTTGTATCTTTAGTAGATAAGATAGAAATATCAGAGAATAAAGAAATAACGATATATTATAAATTCAATATTTTAAATATGGGAAATGAAGATAATAAATTACAAAATGTTGGCTAAATTAAAAAATAGTCATAACGGAATATTAGGACCATCATTGTGTTATTAATCTTAGCAGGCATAACAATCAATCTAACCATAGGACAAAGAGGCATCTTAAGAAGAGCAGAAGAAGCGGGAAGAAATTACCAAGAAGCAGCCAAAAAAGAAGATGAAGATTTAGCAAAATTTTTAGGAGAAGCAGATAATATCATAGCAGGAATAAATACACCTACTACACCAAGTGGAGATAAATATACAATGGTAGATGGAGTACCAGTACCAAAAGGATTTGAACACACAGAAGGAACGAAAGAAACTGGATTTGTGATAAAAGATAATAGTGGAACTGAAACAAACGGAAATGAATTTGTATGGGTGCCATGTACCGAAGATGGAGCAGGACGGAAGTATT
>CANSMW010000048.1 GCA_947648215.1 uncultured Clostridium sp.
TGTCTTATGTGCGCCGCCAGCGTTTATCCTGAGCCAGGATCAAACTCTCTTGTTATCAGCTCTTAAAATTTCGCTAGAAATTTTCTAGAGCTGACTTATGCAAAATTCCGAAGGAATTTTACTTTCCTTATCAGCTCTACTAGAACTGTTATTTACAAGCTTCGTTTAAACTTAGCTTCATTTCCTTTTTCGTTTTTGTTTGGTAGTACGAAAACTACCGCTATTGGTCTTTCAAAGGATTTATTGTTTATTTTTCAATGTGCTTTTTTCTTCCTTTTTTTAAAGGAACGTCTTGTATTATACTACATCACTTTTTACTTGTCAACACATTTTTTAAAAATATTTTAATATTTTTTCTTTTCTCTCTTTTTCTTTCAATTGAGCAAAAGAAAAAACTAGTAGTTGCCTTACTTCTTACGTGTTTTCCATTACTAATTTCTTACTTAAAAATATGTCACTTCCAAGTAATTTGTTTCTGTATTATTTATAATACCACCTTTTACTTCCTCTGTCAACACATTTTGGGTGGAAATTTTTACAAATTGTTACTGTTAAAATGTCATCATAGAATATTCAAATTAAAATTATAAAGAAAATGTAGGAATGATAAGTAATCGCCTGTTCTTCAAAAAATTTGCTAAATTTCTATTTCATATTTAGAATATTCTTCGAAGTCTACAAGCGAATAATATTCATTCCTACACTGGATTTGATGCTATTTTGATATGATATTATAATAAAGCACCTTTTATTGTATTACATTTTCCATATTGGTAATGGTATTTGATTCTACTGCATTTGGATCAATTTGTGTTAGTCCATTTGCATCTTCTTGTGCTTGTGTTTCTTTTGCTACTTGCATCTGTTGTTCATATATTTTCTTTAATTGTGCTTTTATCGAATTGATTAATTGTGCAATATTTTGTGGTGTACGGTTATTAAATACTGCATAGTTACTTTGGTTTAATTCTTGCAAAGCGACACTGGTAACTGGTTTTGTATTTGAATTTGCTCGAATTGTAAAATAGGTAATATCCGAATCACTAATGTTAATAATAATATTATGATTCATTCCTTCTTGTAAGGTATTTGGTTCTGTTTTATTTTGAATAGATATTTTTACACGAGAATCGCCAACATCTCCTCCTACAATTGCTATGATATTATTCTGGTTTCCTGATACTTGTTTTGCAATTTCAATGCTTTTTATGGTAATCACTGTTGGTGGTTCTGGTTCTGGGGTTGGTCTTTCAACTGCACTTCCTTCAATTACTTGGTATCCGTCTTCTGTAAAAGTAACTCCTGGTGTTTCTTCTGGGATTGAACCTCCTACCTCAAATTGATAGTTAAAAGAAATCAGGGTTCGAATCGAATCTTTTCCTCTTTCATAATCAAACGTATAATTTTCTACACCATTTTTGGAAATCGTGGTTCTTACAATTTTTCCATTTGCTTCATATACTTCAATGGTAATTCCTGAGGCAAATTGTACAGTTCGTAATTGTTCTACTTGATTTTGTATCTCTTGTTTTAGGTTTTCAGCTGTAATATCGGTTTGTGAATCGATTAACATGATTTTTTGTAATAATAAACTAATCATTGCTTCATTTTGTGAAATTTCATTTAATAAGGCAATTATCACATTCTTATATTCTTCTTGGTCCAGTGTAACACCATAGCAATTTGCATTTACTTGTTTGGTATCAATTTCAATCTCTACTCCATGATTATGATAATATTTATCTTTTGAGATTTGTGTGTTTGCCACTTTTACGACCAATTCTTGAAGTCCTTCTTTTTGCTCCTCACTTAAGGTTAATAAATCTGTTATCGAAATTTTTTCTAATCGATTTGGTATTTTCGATACGTCTTCGATTCCCATTTTTTTTGCTAATTGCTTTAAATTATTGTTTTCAATGCCTAGGAAAACATTAAAAACTGGTGCTGAAGTAATTGCATTGGTTCCATTCATAACATGTAAGTCACCATCGTGTACATATTGTGCTTTAAATAGTTCTTTTGTTAAATATTTTATTTTAGCTTCACTTGTGTCTTTGTTATTTTCTGGATCTGCATTTTTTGTGTAAGCAATGCTAAAATTTCTAGGTGGTGTGGTTTGGTTTGCAATTTCTGGATTACTTGATACTAAATCGAAACTAATATCGGAATTTACTGTGTATGGTGCACTTTTTAGTGCCTGCATTGTGCTTGCATTTGGGTCTTGTAAATATTGGTCTAGCACTTCTAAATTTCCTGCAAAATATTTAAAAAATAGTTCTTGGTCACTTCTTAGAAAATCTGTAGTTAGGTATAAGACTAGTCCCATCACAATGACCAACAAAATAACAGTAATACCACCTGTTATGATAAGTGTTTTTTTCTTGTTTTTTCCCATAATTTCTTCTCCTTTACTTTCCCATTTTTTGGATTCTTGCTTCATACATCACGATGCCTGCTGAAACAGAGGCATTAAGCGAGGTTATTTTCCCTAACATTGGAATTTTGGTTAAGAAATCACAATTTTCTTTAGTAAGTCTACTCATTCCATTTCCTTCGCTTCCAATGACAATGGCAATTGGTCCTGTCAAATCTTGACGATAGTAATATTCCTCTGCCTCCATATCTGTCCCACAAATCCATATGCCTTCTTTTTTTAAAATATGCATAGTTTCCACAAGATTATTGACTCTTGCAATTTTCATATGTTCTACTGCACCTGCTGAAACCTTTGCAACAGTACTATTGACGGATGCTGCTCGTCTTTTTGGAATAATAATACCATGAACGCCAGCCGTTTCAGCGGTTCGAATAATAGAACCTAGGTTATGTGGGTCTTCAATTCCATCCAGCAAGATAATAAATGGGTCTTCATTTTTTTCTTTTGCCACTGCTATTATATCATAAACTTCACAATAGTCAAATGGGGGAATAATTGCAATAATCCCTTGTGCATTCGGTGTTTGACACATACTTTTAAATTTTTTCTTATCAATTTCCGAAATGATTATTTTTCTTTCCTTCGCTTTTTTCAATATTTTATTAATAGACCCTTGTTTTTCCCCTTTTTCAACATAAATCTTATTAATATCTTTTCCCGATTCTAATAACTCTAAAACCGCATTTCTGCCCTCCACTTGGTCTTGGTATTCTATATTTTGTCCGCATATTTCCTCCCTTTTTTGAGCCTGCATGATATGCAACCCCTACTTCTTTATATTAACACATATATAATTTATTCCTCGTCTAGTTTTAGCACCGATAAAAATGCTTCTTGTGGGATGTCTACGTTTCCAATTTGTCGCATTTTCTTTTTTCCTTTTTTCTGCTTTTCTAATAGTTTTTTCTTTCTTGTGATGTCTCCACCATAGCATTTAGCAAGTACGTCTTTTCTCATGGCAGAAATGGTTTCTCTGGCAATAATTTGTCCTCCAATGACTGCTTGAATGGGAATAGCAAATAGTTGTCTTGGGATAACGGTTTTTAGTTTTTCTACCATTTTTTTACCTCTTACATAGCTTGAGTCTTTGTGTACAATGAAAGATAGTGCGTCAACTCCTTCTCCATTTACTCGAATGTCTAGTTTCACAAGTTCTGCTCTTTTGTATTCTTTAAATTCGTAGTCAAAAGAAGCATATCCCTTGGTTTTCGATTTTAGTTGGTCAAAGAAGTCATAAATGATTTCATTTAGTGGTAACTCGTAGATTAGTGTTACTCTTGTGGTATCTAAGTATTTCATATCCACATAAACACCTCTTCTATTTTGACATATTTCCATGATGTTCCCCACATACTCTTTTGGTGTTAAAATTTCTGCTTTTACAATTGGTTCTTCCATATAACTAATTTCTTGCGGTGCTGGTAAGTCTGCTGGATTGTATAATTCTTCCATAGTGCCATCAGTTTTGTAAACTTTATAAATAACCGATGGTGAGGTAGTAATTAAGCTTAAATCGAACTCTCTATCTAATCTTTCTTCTATAATTTCTAAGTGAAGTAGCCCTAAAAAACCACAACGAAAACCAAAACCAAGTGCCGTGGACGTTTCTGGCTCATATTGAAGGGCAGCATCATTTAATTTTAATTTTTCTAATGCGACTTTTAAATTTTCGTAATCACTTCCATCTACTGGATATAACCCACAATATACCATTGGATTCACTTTTTTATAGCCTTGTAAGGCTTGCCCTGCTGGTTTTGCATTTAATGTAATGGTATCTCCTACATGAATATCAGATAAGTTTTTAATGCTTGCTGCAATATATCCGCACTTCTCCTGCTAATAACTGTTTGGCAGATACATACGTACCTGGCTCAAAATAGCCAAGTTCTGTTACCGTAAATACTTTTCTAGCTGCCATTAAACTTATTTCATCTCCTACTTTTACGCTCCCATCAACCACACGTACATAGGCAATGGCACCTTTGTAATTATCGTAAAAGGAATCGAAAATAAGACACTTTAATTCTGCCTCTTCGTTTCCTGAAGGTGCAGGAATATCGGTTACAATTCTTTCTAACACTTCTTCCACATTTAACCCAGATTTCGCGGAAATACAAGGTGCATCCATGGCAGGAATTCCAATAATATCTTCTATTTCCTGTTTTACTTCCTCTGGTCTTGCATTTGGTAAGTCAATTTTATTAATGACTGGTAAAATTTCCAAATTATTATCAAGTGCCAAATACACATTGGCAAGTGTTTGTGCTTCAACTCCTTGGCTAGAATCCACAACCAAAATAGCACCATCACATGCTGCAAGACTTCTTGATACCTCATAATTAAAATCCACATGCCCTGGAGTATCAATTAAATTAAACGTATACTCTTGTCCATCTTTTGCTCGGTATGCCATTCGAACCGCTTGTGACTTAATCGTAATTCCTCTTTCTTTTTCTAGTTCCATGTTATCTAACACTTGGCTTTCCATTTCACGTTCTGAAAGCACCCCTGTCATTTCAATTAATCTGTCTGCTAGTGTTGATTTTCCATGGTCTATATGTGCAATAATACTAAAATTTCGAATTTTACTTTGTCTATCACTCATAACGTTATTATTCCTCCCATTTTTCATGTAGGTATTTTATCATATTATTTTAAAAAGTACAATTATTTCTTGTATGATTTGCTATGATGAAAATTGCAATATTAATTGCACGTTTTTTATTAAAAATTTAAAAATCTTTAA
>CANSMW010000049.1 GCA_947648215.1 uncultured Clostridium sp.
AAACCAGTATTTGCAATACTTTTAGAGTTTTGCAAATGGCTATAATAAGAAATATACGAAGGATGTGAAAATATGCAAGAAAAATTACAGTTAGAGAACTTGAAACTACAGTTAGTGAAGTAGATAATATAGAAGGACCAATAATAGTAAAAAGAGAAAATAAAAAAGATTTGGTGGTAATTAGTTTAGAACAATATCAAAAAGAAATACTTTTAAGTAAACTAGAGAAAAGTAAAAAAATATAAAGAAGGAAAAGTCATACTGCTAGAACAGTTTTTAAGGGGGTATGAGAAAAATATGGATACTAATAATTGAGTAGAGTATCATTCTATTAGAAACAAATCCATATTGATGTTCAAAAGTACAAATAAAACCGCATAATGATGTAATCGTAAATTAGTAGTAGAAAATTATATAGTGTTATATGAAATAGAAGAACAATATAAAAAGGTAGTTATTCATAGAGTGATATATGGAAGAATTGATTATTTAAAAATAGAAGATGAATGATTATAAAAGTTAATATTTTGTTATTGATTACACTTTATAAAAATATATTAAGACAGTGCAAGGTCATAGGTACCTTGTATTTTTTATAGAAAAATGCTAAAATAAAGGTATTAGAAAAATGGAGGCAAAAATGTTTAAATTACACTCAGAATATAAGCCAACAGGCGACCAACCAAAAGCAATAGAATATTTAAGTAAAGGAATAATGGAGGGCAAGAAATTCCAGACACTTCTAGGGGTTACAGGCTCACGGAAAAACTTTCACAATGGCAAATATTATACAAAAAGTGCAAAAGCCAACACTGGTTTTAGCACATAATAAGACATTAGCAGGACAACTTTATAGTGAGTTTAAAGAGTTCTTTCCAGAGAACAGTGTTGAATATTTTGTTTCTTATTATGATTAACATCAAGAATGGCTTTATTTAGACACTTTTAGTCCCTTTTAGTTTTATTTAGTTTAATGAAAAATGACTAAATAAGCCTCAAAAAACCAAATAAAACTAAACAAACAAAAAAAGTTTGTGACTGAATTCGTGTAAAATTCGTGTAATTAAAAAAAGGAGGTACTTATGGACGAAAAGAAAAATGAAATTATTTTATTTGAAAATCAAGGAATAAAATTAGAAGTAAATTTAAAAGATGAAACAGTATGGTTAAATAGACAACAATTATCGAAATTATTTGGAAGAGATATAAAAACTATAGGAAAACATATAAATAATGCTTTAAAAGAAGAGTTGAAAGATATTCCAACTGTCGCAAATTTTGCGACAGTTCAAAAAGAGGGAAATAGAAATGTAAAAAGAAATGTTTATTTATATAATTTGGGTATGGTAATTTCTCTTGGATTTATCTAGTATGGATGAAATGTATAAAAGATATTTAGAAAAAAATAATTAATTTGAATTTTACTGGGGTGATTAAGTTAATGAAAAAAGTAATATTAGATACAGATATGGCAAATCAAGTTGATGATCAATTTGCTTTAACATATTTATTAAACTCGTTAGATGTTATTGAATTAGAAGCAATAACTATTGCACCATTTTCCAAATTGAATACTATTGAAGAAGGAACAGAGCTAAGTTATGAAATAACTTTAAAAATATTAGAATTAATGAATAAGAGCAAATATCAAAATAAAGTATTTAAAGGTGCAACAAATTATATAGATAATAATTATAAAACTAATATGGCTGTTGAAAAAATAATTGATATTTGTTTAAAAAATAAAGAAACAACAATTATTGCAATAGGAGCAATAACTAACGTAGCACTTGCAATTGCTTTAGAACCCAAAATTGTAGATAAGCTTAATGTAGTTTGGCTAGGCGGAAATGAAATTACGTTTAATGATAACAGTGGAACAAATTTTAAAGATATTAGAGCTGTTAAAATGATTTTTGAATCAAATGTTAAATTAACTGTTATACCTTGCAAGAATGTAGCTTCTAATTTAATAACAACTATATATGAATTAGAACATTATATGAAAAGAACATCTATAAACACATTTCTTTTAGATAATTTAATCAAATGTGATAAAAATATTTATGAAAAAGGTGTACGTAAAGTTTTATGGGATTTGAGTGCAGTTGCATATATTATTAATGAAAGTTGGTTTACAGGTGAGGAAATTAGTTGCTATAATATATTAGATGATGGTTCTTATGAAGTAACACAAAACAATCACAAAGTAACTTTTATAAAAAGTTTAGATAGGGATAAAATATTTGATAATTTTTTTAGCAAATTATAATTAAGTATGAAATTATTTAAAAATATAAAGTTTGTGATCGAATTCGTGTAATTGCTATTTATGTTTACTAAAAAACGAAAAAAAACGAACGAATTACACGAATTTTCGTGGTTGATAATAGTCATAATAAAAATATAACGGAGGAAAAAAATGTTTAAATTACACTCAGAATATAAGCCAACAGGAGACCAACCAAAAGCAATTGAATATTTAAGTAAAGGAATAATGGAAGGCAAGAAATTTCAGACACTTCTAGGAGTTACAGGCTCACGGAAAAACTTTCACAATGGCAAATATTATACAAAAAGTACAAAAGCCAACACTGGTTTTGGCACATAATAAGACATTAGCAGGACAACTTTATAGTGAGTTTAAAGAGTTCTTCCCAAAGAACAGTGTGGAGTACTTTGTTTCTTATTACGACTATTACCAACCAGAAGCGTATATTGCTTCTTCCGATATGTATATAGAAAAAGACTCTTCCATTAATGATGAAATTGATAAACTTCGTCATTCAGCAACCGCTGCATTATTTGAAAGGAAAGATGTTATTATTGTGTCTTCGGTTTCTTGTATTTATGGATTAGGAGACCCAATCGATTATGAGAACATGATTATTTCCCTTCGTCCAGGGATGAAAAAAACAAGAGATGAGATTTTAAGAAAATTAATTACCATGCAGTATACTAGAAATGAAATGGATTTTAAAAGAGGAACGTTTCGTGCAAAAGGGGATATTATTGAAATTTATCCATCTGACGAAAATGAAAAGGCGATTCGTGTAGAATTATGGGGGGACGAAATTGAAAAAATATCAGAAATTAACCCATTAACTGGTAAGGTAATTGGAAGTAGAAACCATATTATGATTTTTCCTAATTCACATTATGTTACATCAAGCGATAAAATGGAAAGAGCCATTTGTACGATTGAAGAAGAACTAGAAAAAAGAATTCAATATTTTAAGGAAAATAATAAATTGATTGAGGCACAAAGAATTGAAGAAAGAACCAATTTTGATATGGAAATGATGAAAGAAACTGGTTTTTGCCAAGGAATTGAAAATTATTCAAGACATATTAGTGGAAGAGAGCCAGGAAGTGCACCTTTTACTTTGTTAGATTATTTGCCAAAGGATTTTTTACTATTAGTAGATGAATCTCATGCCACTATTCCACAGGTAAGAGGAATGTATAATGGAGATAGAGCAAGAAAAGAATCGTTGGTACAGTATGGGTTTAGGCTCCCATCTGCCTTAGATAATAGGCCTTTACAGTTTGATGAATTTGAAAATAAAATTCATCAAGTTATCTTTGTTAGTGCTACTCCAGCAGACTATGAAAAAGAACATTCAAAAGAAAATATTGTTGAACAAATCATTCGTCCAACAGGATTACTTGATCCACAAATTGAAGTACGACCAGTGGAAAACCAAGTAGATGATTTAATTGGACAAATCCGTGAGAGGGTAGAAAAAAAAGAAAGAATTTTAGTTACCACATTAACCAAAAAAATGGCAGAAGATTTAACTAGTTACTTAGCAAGTTTAGATATGAAAGTAAAATATATGCATTCTGATATACAAGCATTAGAAAGAATGGAAATTATACGAGATTTACGTATTGGTGAATTTGATGTATTAGTAGGAATTAACTTATTAAGAGAAGGATTAGATATTCCAGAAGTTTCGCTAGTGGCTATTTTAGATGCGGATAAGGAAGGGTTTTTACGTTCAGAGCGTTCTCTAATTCAGACCATTGGACGTGCAGCAAGAAATACCGAAGGAAAGGTTATTATGTATGCTGATGAATTAACCGAATCCATGGAAAAGGCTATTACTGAGACCAATCGTAGAAGAAAAATACAAAGTGAATATAATAAGGTTCATGGTATTACTCCAAAAACAATTAAAAAATCGGTAAGAGATACCATAAAAGCGACAATTGTAGAAGACATTAGTTCTGAATACGAAATTAAGAAAGAAGATGATATAAAAGATATTATTAATAAATTAACCGATGAAATGCTAAGCCATGCAAGTAATATGGAATTTGAAAAGGCGGCGGAAATTCGAGATAAGATAAGAGAATTAGAAAAATTAATATAACAGTAAAAGCTTCAATCCTATAAAATAAGACTGAAGCTTTTACTATTACGCAGAATATTTTACAAATTGTAAAGTCCAACCAATAATTTGTTGGTTATCATCCCTAATGGGAACAAACAAAGCCTGACGACCTAAAGAATGAAGAAGACCGAATTGAATAGCATATTCCTTTGAAATACCCATTACATCAATGGAGAATTCTTGGTCATTAGCGTGTTCTTTTGCGAGGTTCCGTGTAAGATTGCTTAATTCCCCATCACAAAGGGGATAGTTGGAACCATCAAAAATAATTGTGTTACTCATTTTGTATAAACCTCCTGCATTTTATTATAGAGCTATTAGCTGTTCACTTTATATTTTATCATATCATAGCAAATCATATGAATATTGTATAATTAAATGCACGTTGTAGACATAAAATTATAGACACATAATT
>CANSMW010000050.1 GCA_947648215.1 uncultured Clostridium sp.
AGGTTCAAGTGGAGACAGTGCACAAATAGGTTCAAGTGGAGACAGTGCACGAATAAATATCAATGGAGACAATTCAATAGGTTTTGCTTGTGGAAGAAGAACAATAATAAAAGCTAAAAAAGGAACATGGATTTCACTTGCAGAATACGGTAGAGATGAACAAAATAATATTATACCAATTTTCGCAAAATCAGCACAAATAGGAAATAAAGAGTACAAAGACCATTCAGGAAAAACACTTAAAGCAAATACATATTATATTTTGTGGAAAAAGGAATTTTATGTAGTTGATAATTTTGATGGAATATGGACAATAAAAGTATCAGAAAAGAAAAGAGACAATATAACAATTATTAAAGCAATAGATATAGATGACATATTAGATAAAAAACCTAAAGATATATATATTGCTAAAGAGGGAAGATTATCAGCACACGCTTATACAGTAAGAGAAGCAATAGAAGATTTAACATTAAAAAAACTAGATAACATAGATATTAATGAGATAGTTTTAAAAATAAAAGAAACAGGAAAAGTAACAAGAAGTCAATATAGAGCAATTACTGGAGCATGTTCATTTGGAACTAATAAATTCTGTGAACAACACAATATACAAGACTTAGAAGAAATAGAATTAGATGAATTAAGAAAAATACTTATAGACGATTATGGAGCTAAAAGGTTTTGGCAACTAATTGATGAGGACTAGCTTATGAAAGAGTTAATAGGGAAATGTAAAAACTGTCTGGGATGTAACAGATTAGAAGATTCTGATTTTAGAGGAACAAATAATTGTGAATATGCACCAGAAGAGACATGTAGAAGAATTTTGAAAGGAGAACAACAGAAAATATGAAAGTAGATATATATAATACAAACAAAAAATACAACATAATTTACGCAGATCCCCCTTGGTCGTATAAAGATAAAAGAACAGATCACAAAATGAGTGGAGGAGTAACAAAACATTATGACACTATGCAAACAAGCGAAATAGAAAAAATGGGAGAAACGATACAAAAAATAGCTGCAGAAGATTGCATGTTGTTTATGTGGGCAACATTTCCAAATCTAATAGAAGCATTAAAAACAATAAAGGCATGGGGATTTATATACAAAACGCTAGGGTTTAGTTGGGTAAAAACAAACAAAAAAGATGGAAAACCATTTTTCGGAATAGGTTTTTATACGAAATCAAATTGCGAAGTATGTTTGCTAGCAATAAAAGGAAAGCCAAGCAATTTGAAAATTAGTAATTACGTAAGCAGTTGCATAATATCAGAAAGAAGAGAACATAGTAGAAAACCAGATGAAGCAAGAGAAAGAATTGAACAACTGGTGGGGAAAGTATCTAAAATTGAGCTATTTGCAAGGCAAGAAGCAGAAGGTTGGGATTGTTGGGGGAATGAAGTATGAGCAAATACAATAATAAAAAAGTACAAGTAGACATGAGGGTGTTTGACAGCGTATTAGAAGCTAAGAGGTATAGACAATTAGCACTGTTAGAACGAGCAAAAGCAATCAAGAATTTACAACTACAAGTGCCGTTTTTGCTTCAAGAAAAATTCAAGAAGAATGGAAAAATATATAAAGAGATAAAGTACATAGCAGATTTTGTTTATGAAGAGAATGGAAAAACAGTTGTAGAAGATACCAAAGGAGTTAAGACAGATGTATTCAAGATGAAACAAAAGTTATTTGAGAGAAAATATCCAGATTTAAGTATAAAAATTGTAACAAAGGAGGACATATAATGGGAAGAATGTCAAAAATAAATCAAGATTTAAAAGATATAAACAACTGGTTCAAGAACTATGTATGTTATATACTAGTAGGATTAGTAATTGTAATAGTAGCAATCTTAGTACATGGGGAAGAAGCAAAGAAAATTAATAATATAGAAAATCGCTTAACTAGACAAGAAAACTATATGCATGAGGTAAAGGCAGATATAGATAATTTGTATGAGGTGGTCAAATAAGCAAACACAGTAAAATCAAACGTTTTGTAGAGATAGGGAAGGTGTTAGGAAATTAAAGTAAGGAGTGATGAGAAATGGAAAATAAGGAAGCAAAAGTACAAATTTTAGCAGATAAATTAGACAACGTATTGATGCTAATAGATAGTTTTATGAACAGTTTAAATGAAGAAGACTTTGAATTATTAAAAGAAGCAAAAGAAAGCCTAGAGGAAAAAATAAGCATAAATAACTCAGCATTAACAGTAATATTGGCTTGTGGTGGAAATTATGATGACACAGAAGATAGAATAAAAATAAAAACATTAGATTGTTTAATAGATTTAATAAAAGCCAGAAAAGAATATAAAGAAGAAAAAATAAAAGCACTAGAAGAACAAAAAAATAAACAAGAAGTATTAAAACTATTTAGTGCAATGGGAATGGTTTAGTTGAAAGGAGAATAGAAAATGCTAAAAATAAAAGAAGGAATAGATTTAAAAGAATTAGAGAAGTTTCGGGTTTGAATACATTGATGAAGATTTTGACATTTGTTGCGAAATATATTCAAGAAGTTGCGGAAACTATAAGAGTATTGATGTATTTGTTAAAAATAGAGAAATTCAAAAAGTCGCAGATGGAAAAATACTAGAAGTAAAAGATGAAGATATATACGACCTAATCCAAGCAGGATTAGTAATAAAGGAGTGAGAGTATGAGTAAAGCAGAAATAGTATTGCCAATTTTGTTTAATACTTATGAAAAACCTAATAATCCAAACAATTATAGTGTATATATACCTAAAAGCAAAACGGGTAAATGTCAGATATATATTAACAAAAAGTGGTTTACATTTGGAGCAATTAACATAGATGAAGATAAGGAAGACGAAGAAAAACTTGCTGAAAATAAAGAAATAAGCGATAAAGAATATAACTTAATAAAAGCAATAAGAGAATATATGAAGGAGGAATAAGATATGAATAAAAAACAAAAAGAACAACAAGAAAAAATAGAATATTTGAACAATCTAATAAATGAAAAAAGAAATTTTTCAGAAGAGCAAAAAAGATTAATAAATAATTTTATATTCAATATTTTAATTTCTAACACAGTAATAAATAGATATGGACAATCGCACTATGGAAGTATTGAAAATAATCAAGATGTAACATTATATGATTGTATTAATTACTTTGGAAATAAATTAAGGGAGGAATAAGGTATGACAGAAGAAGAGAAAGAAGCAATTAATAGATTAGAAGATTATGAAGACTTGAGCTTATTTCCTGTAAATATGAGAGAAGACTTTAGAATAATATCAAGACTAATACAAAATCAGGAATATATGATACAAGAACAGCAAGAAGAAATTAAGAAGAAAGATAAACAAATAGAATTAATGGCGAAAGCAATATTGGAAGACACAAAAGAATTAGATACGTTTTGGTGTAATGGTTGTTTTAAAACAGTTGAATGCCCATATAAAAATCCGAAAGAGTGTATAAAGCAATACTTCAAAAAACAAGTGGAAGAGGTGTAAAGCTAAAAGAATATACCCCGCAACCATAAAGGTATTGGGGTAAGTACAGAGATAAGTTATTTTTGCTTCTTCAATTCTTTAAGAAGCCGTTTTTCCCAAGACTTTGAAATGTCTTTTACTATAGTAGGCTTTTTTTGAACCCGATAGCATGTTTCCCGAGGGTTATGTTTGGGTTTTTTGGACATAGCTAATCTCCTTTCATTTTAATAATAATAGTATAACATACTTTACATAAACAAACAATAGAAAGAAGTGAGAAAATGATTGAAAAGAAATTAGAGAAGAAAATTAATACAATAATACAAATAACTCGGAGAATATCCAAAACAGATAGAAGTTACAAAAGAAGAATACGACGAATTAAGACAAGACACTTTTATGGGAGTTAAGTTAAAAATAAAAGAGTAGGAGGTACAAATGAAATACATAAAAGAAGATGTAGAGCAAATGCTCATAAATCACTTAAAAAGTGAAGCTAAAAAAACAGAGATAGCATTAAAAATAGAAGAATATGAAGAAAGACTAGAATATGCAGGAACGGTGAACGAAGATACAAAAGAAGAAGTGATAGAAGCAATGCAACTATCTTCTAATACAGTATCAGATGCACCAAGAAGCATAACGAATAAAATTTCAGACATAACAGCAGAAACAGCAATAAATTATGAAAAAGAATTAAATCATATCAATAAAGAAGATAGAGAATACTTAGAAAGAAAAATAGATGATTTAAAAGCAGAAGAAAAGAGACTAGATAAAGAAATAGTTAGAGTAAAAAACATGTTAATGCAGTTATCAGATGAAGAAGAGTTTGTGATAAAAATTTTTTATATGAAAAAATCAAAATGGGACTATGTTTCACAGCAATACTGTGCAGAATTTCAAAAACCGAAATCGATAAAACAGTTACAAAATATTAGAGATATGGCACTAGAAAGTATGTTAGAAATAATTAATGTTGGAACATAATAAATTCCAAAAATTTCGCTAAAATTTCGCTAAAATTTCCTTTTAATTTTGTTTTGAAGGTAGTATAATTATAATTAGCAGAAATGCGTAAAAGGTTCCAATTTGTAACCTAATTGTCTTTTTTTACATAAAATATAAGGTTTCATAGAGGTTGTACCTTAAACAGCTTCTTACCACAAATATATTATTACCCAAGTGCATAATCAC
>CANSMW010000051.1 GCA_947648215.1 uncultured Clostridium sp.
AAGCTCTATTGTGCCGAAGATACTTGTGGGTTACCCTACTGGAAAAATAGGTCGTTGCCAGGTTTATATTCCTCTTTAGCTCAGTTGGTAGAGCGCTCGGCTGTTGAATGTTAGCAGCACTACTTGAGAAATCAGTAGTTGATAAGGTGGCTAAATCGGTGAAACTCGTAAGTAACGTATAGTTACACGACAATACCGAGCAAGGCGAAAGCTATGTGTAGAGACTTTACACCACCTACCTAAGTCGAAAGATATGGTAAAGATAAAGTCCAGACTACAAGCTATTTAAAAATAGTGTTAATGAAAATTAATGTAGTAAAGTAACCGATAGGTCGTTGGTTCGAGTCCAACAAGAGGAGCCATAAAGCTAGAGTCAAGCGAATTGATAAAATTTTGCTTGACTCTAATTTTTGAATTTAACTACTTTTTAACTACTTAGTTTTTTATATTACCATATCATCAAGCAGGCTAGCAGTCTTAGCTTTGTCATCAGGAAAAACGAAAATATAATATTTTTCTGTAATTTTTATACTACTATGTCCTAACAAATCTTTTACATCATGAATTAATGCACCTCTACGAATTAAGGTTGTAGCATAGGTATCTCTTATGCTGTGAGGTTTTTTATAAGGTACGTCAATTCGTCTTAAAAATCTCTTCCATGCACGGCTAAAGTTTGTTAGGTCTATTGGATTACATGTATCAGTTGTAAATAGAAGAGAGTCATCATTAAACTCTAATCCATTTTTTTTCCACTTTTCTTCTTGTTCTTGTAAATAAAGTTCAAAGGTGTCCCAAAAAGGAATTGGAAAGTTAATACTTCTAATGCTGGAATCGGATTTTGGTCTAATCAATTTGGTTTCTCTGTGCCATTCAGTTGGACTATCATATATTTTAACTCTCTTTAATGTATTACGTACTTTAACTATATATTTAATAACAAATTTTTTCTTCATTCCTAATAATTCGCCCAATCGAAGACCAGTAATAAAATCAAGTTGTATTGCTATATTAAACGTATTGTCTTCTCCGAAAATCATAAATTAAGCCATTTTTAATTTTTTTCATGTCTACATCATTAAAAACTTGAATATCATTTCCTTCTTCATCTGTTTCATCTTCTTCACCATCAGCATTTCCGAGGAAGTTCTATATTTTGAAGAGAACAGGGGTTGTCTAGGGTGTATTTTTGTTTGATGCAATAATTAAAAAATAATCTTAAAGTTTTATTTAAGTCGAAAATTTTATCTTCACTTACTGTACGATGCTTAATTTCTTTTGTTTTTTCATTCTCTACATCGATTCCGTTTTGATAGAGGTCTACATAGTATTGTTGAAAAGGAAGAGAAACCGCATTTTGTATTGGTATATATCCAATACTTTTATCTTTAATATAATTCCTATAATTGCATTCATGCTTTTCAAAAGAAGCTGATTTTTTATTCTTAGAATACAACAATACATCAAAGAGCCAGTGAAACATGCCTTCTTGAACTGTCATTTTTTCTGCATTGACATTAAGACCTGCCTTCTTTTTATCCATATACTCTTCTATTTTTCTGTCACAATCTTTTTCACCATCACCATAGAATGGTTTCTTTATCGCTTTTCCCTTTTCATCATACCCAATTGTTTTAGTTTTACGAAAATATTTAATGCCATTAATCTCACAATTATATTTAGTTGCCATTTAAAACCTCCGTTTGCATAACAATATAAAAATTTAAGCATTAATAACATAATGCTTCTTTTGTAAAATATCCATATTTATTTGTATAAAAGTTTATTGCGTTTTGCATATATTCGATTGTTACATCAAAATAGTCAGCTAAACTATAAAGATTATTAATTCCGTTTCAAAATAGCTGATTTCAAATTCTCAAAAGGAACTAGGGCATAGTAAGCCCATTTCTTTGCACGGTATTCTTGCTTGCCTATTAAGTTTAAATCAGAGTCAAATTTATATGTAGCATCATAATAGTAATGTCCAAGTTCTTCAGCTAAAACTTCTTTTTCTTCAATACTAGTATTTATCTGGTTGTCATCTAATCCAATATAATAGTTATTATTCAATTCAAATATCCTAGCCTTAGTATTTGTCCATTTATAATTTACAATATCTATATGTTCTTTTTCGGCTATTTGGTACATATCAATAGTATTCATATTAGACCTCATTTTTTCTCGTTCATTTTTTTATTCTTTACAAATTCAACGAATCTTTTTATCTCTTCAATGTCATTCTCATCTAGTCCTTCAGTATTAATTCCATTGTATTCAGCATAACGAAAATCATTGTTATTAGTTGAAATAGGAGAGGGGACAATCTTACAATTAGGAAAAAAGAAAGCATTGACAGTATTCATAATTTGTTCTAAATTCTTCAAATCTATATTGCTAATTTCTATACCGTCTTGTACCAAAAGTTCGTAAATTTCCTCATTGTAATAATTCATATTTATATCTGCATAGTAAGGAACAAAACGATCTGAATATAAACACATAGAACAATAACGTTGAGTTATTTCAGTATGGAATTTTACAAGGCTAGGTTTATCAATATTAGGATTTGAGTTTGATATTGTTTGAATTAGTGTAAATGCTCTTTGCATAGAATCTGGACTTGTTGAGTTGGGAGAAGAAAGAATATCATAAAAATCTTTTAAAACAGATAGATTGTCGTCGGTTAAACCTATTTCTTTTAATTTGGGAATATATTCATCCAAAAGAAAATTCATAATAGACTTCTTTACGTAACAAAAATATTCTGTTTCAGAAGATTTTAAGTTACTTACTCCCATCAAATAATCCATACTGCAATTGAATATTTTGCACATTCTAAGTTTTATCTCGTCACTAGGAGCTATTTTACCACTCTCATAATTAGCTATGCTAGATTTTCCTTTTAATCCTAATTTTAGAGCGAGCTCTTCTTGAGTTAATTTTAAAAACAATCTCAACTCTTTAATTCTAATAGCAAGGACATTTTTGTTTTCATCCATTTAAATCTCTCCTTTATATAAATATATTTTAACACAATGTTCAACAAAAGTAAACACTTAAAAATTTTTTATCTTACTCTTTCTAAGAAAAGTTCAACACGAGAAAACTTTTTTAAAAAACAGTATTGACAGTTCAATAACGATATACTATAATAAGTTCAATATCGAAAAACTTGGAGGTGAAAATATGTTAAAAGAAGTTCTAATAGTAGACACAGACAAACTGCGAAAAGCTAGAAAATTAAAAGGTTTTTCAATTAGAGATATGACGTCTTTTTTAGGAGCCAAAAGTCCAGCCACGTATTATAATATTGAAACTGGAAAAGCAGAACCTAAAATAGGACAAGCTTTAAAAATTAGTAAATTACTTAAAGAGCCTGTGACAATTTTTTTTAAACTGAAAGTTCAACAATAATATACTAGAAAAGGAGGTGAACAAGTAAATGGAAGATGAAAAAATAACTAATTTCATGAAAGAAACAAAATCGTTTTTCGAACCAATATCCAACTTAATAAACTTTCAAGCAATAGAAGATTATCTATATGCAGATACAATTGGAGATATAGAGGAGGAAGACCTTACAATGGATTGTCTCTTAAGTCTAGGTGATTTCATGTTAGATAGTCAAAGAAAAACAAAAGAGGAAGCATTGAAGTTTTATAGGACAATAAGAGAATATGAAGAGGAAAGACTTAAAGAGGCAGAGATATTGGAAAGAATATTGGATGAAAGAATGTACAAGTTAAAGGAGGGAGAAAAGGAAGATGAATAATTTAGAAAATTTCAACAATTCAGTAATAAAAGACGAAGAAGACATCAAAATAGGGTTAATGCAAAATATTAATGGGGTATTTTTGATTGGAAGAGCATTAAGTAGAATAAAGGAAGGCAAAAAATATAAAACAGAATTAGGATATAGTAGTTTTGAACAGTATGTAGAAGAAAGAATTGGTTTTACAAGAATGACAGGATATAGGTATATTGAAATTGCCAATAAACTTTCAGAAAATGTAACCACGAGGTTACAAAATTTTAGTATTAAAAAATTATATTTAATTGCTTCAGCGGTTGAGAATGAACAACAAGCTCTTGACTTTATAAAAGAAGAATATGTTGTTAAGGGCGAAGTAAAGACAATGGATACCATGACAACAAGAGAAGTAGAACAAGTAATTAAAGAACAATTAACAGAGCAAAAAGAACAACTAACAAATCAGTTAGAAGAAAGAAGGAAGTACAACGAAGAACTTCAAGAAGCTATAAAAGAAAAAGATAGGCAAATAGAAGAATTAAAACAAATAAAGAATACTCCACAAATAGTTGAGAAAGAAATTATAAAGGAAGTAGTGCCAAGCAGAATACAAG
>CANSMW010000052.1 GCA_947648215.1 uncultured Clostridium sp.
GGTCTTAGGAACCAGTGTCAACGACGTGGGGGTTCGAGTCCCTTCATCCGCACCAGAGTAAGAAAAAAGAGGTTTTTGAAGCCTCTTTTTTCATGTCTATTTAATGCAATTTTAATGCAACTGGATTTTATTTTCTTCGTAATAAGTTAATAGTTTGTCATCTTCAGTATCTTCAAATTTATCAAACACACTAGCATATGTATCAAGTGTTGTTTGAATATTTTTGTGTCCTAATTTCTTTTGAAGTACCTTTACATTCATTCCTGCTTCAATACATCTTGTTGCGTAAGTATGTCTTAACATGTGAGGATGAATATGGTCAGTAATGCAATTGGTTGCATTAAATTTTGTTATAAAATCATGTGTACTTCTAGGTGTCATATTGGGAAAAAGAAATTTTCCTGTATGTGGAATGTCAGAAATTATTTCGTTAATAATATCGTTTCTTTGTATTTGTCTAACAGAATTTTTCGTTTTTGTTTTTTCATCTTTACTTAAAATTACCTTTCCATCTTCATCTTTGGTTAAGGTTGATTTTACATCAATATAATCATCTTTTATAGAAGTCCATTTTAATGCTAAAACTTCGCCAACTCTCATACCAGTAAACAACATTAACAATACAATAGGTTTGTATAGGCTTATTTCATCTGACAATGCCGATATAAGCTTTTTTTCTTCATCAATGGTTAACGCTTCAACTTTTGAACTTTCTTTGTCAGATTTTGGTTTTCGTGCCTCTTCAAAGGTAATAGGATTTCTTATAATGTAATTTCTTTCTACAGCTCGTTTAAAGGTTTGTCCTAACAATTGATAAATTTTCTTTAACGTAGAATCCGAATAATGAGTATTATCATTTAAAAAATCCTTAATATTTTTGGCGGTAATTTTTTGAATGGGCATTTGTCCTAAGTCACTTTTCTCTATAATTTTTAAAGTATATAAGGCTCTGTTGTATGTACTAGGGCTTATTTGATTAGAATTTTTCTTATCCTTTACAATTTCTTCAGAAAGGGAATAGAGGGTAGTATCATTTTTCTCTATGAAAGTTTTGCTTTGAACATCAGCAAGAGCCTTTGTTATTTTCTCTTTTACTTCTTTCCTGGTATTGCCATATACGGATTTACGATTGATTTTTCCGTCTGTTTTTCGTCCCGCAGTAAATTGCCCAACCCATTTACCAAGTTTTTCGCTATAGTAGATAGTACCTTCACCATTTCCACGTTTAGCCATTAGATTCCTCCTTAAAACAGAATAAGCAGTTTATTACTGCTTATCATTCGTTAAAATTATTTCCTATTAATTCTTTGTTTTATATAATCGATTCTTTTATTAATATCTTGCTTGAAGTGAATTACAGCTACTATATTAATAATATCTTCATCAATGTAATAAAATATTTTGTGTTGATTATGGATTAACTGTCTTACAATATGTGTGTTGGTGTAGATATAGATTTTTCCTAACCTAGGATAATCCAATAAAAGATTTGCACTTTCAACAAGTTCCTTAATATATTCTGTAGCCATATTCATTTTCGTAGTATGTTTAAAACTTTCTAAATCACTAATTGCAGGGTTAGTCCAATTTATTACCATTTTTCAATCTCCTTTAACAATTCTTCCGTTGAAAGTCCTTTATTGTTTTCGGCATCTTCAATTCCTTCTTCAATTTTTAATCTAATATAAATTGCCTCAATAATATCGTCAATAGTTGCGGTATCTGGAAGAGTGCTTGTAACTTCCATAACTAATTCTTTCATCATATAAAATTCCTCCTTGATTTATTATAATTTATTATTGGTTATTTATTCATTTCAAACTTACCTATATATTTGCCGAGTATCTTTATAGTAGTGTTTTTATCATATATTTGAGTTTTTATATCTGGATCATCCGTTACATCAGACATAGGTTCTAATACAACAAAATCTCCTTGTTTGGAGAATTTTTTTAGAGTTGCATCATATCCATTCACTAAAACTACTGCAATTTCTCCATCCTCAACTATGTCTTGTTTGTGAATTAGGGCATAAGCACCATTTTTCACAACTTTATTCATGCTTTCTCCGTTGACTTTTAAATAAAAGCATTCTTCTGGATTATCTATTTCACCAGTCGTAGGAACAGGGATGCGTCCTTCTATGTTTTCTTCCGCCCAATTAGGCTGTCCCGCACTAATACGACCATAGACAGGACACATGTAGAAGTAAGAAGTATCTAAAGCAGATTCTGGACTTAGATCTACAGAAGGCTTATGTTCTCTTGCTGTATTTGCCTTTTTCTTAAATAGTTCGGTTAATGCATTACCATCAAAATCACTTAAGTATGCTAAGTTTAAAAAAGCGTTAAAGTCTGCAACATATTTAGAGATATAGTTTTTGTTACGTCTATCTGAAATTTGTATATTTCTACTGGAAAGAGACAATAATTCCCAAGTATTAAAGTTTTTAATATTAAAGTATACGTTTTCAATATTAAACCAATCATAGAAAGTATAGTTGACAATAGTTATATATTCTTGCTCAGATAGACACATCAAAAGAGAATCATACAGTAATAGGAATGCGGATACATAATTATAATCCTCTAATATTGTAGTTTCATTAAAAATATCTGTCAAAAAAATAGATTCAGTATATGTAAGTGATAAATTTTCTTGTAATATGGATACATATTTTTGAAAGTCCTCTATAAAACCTGTAATCTGATAAAAATTATCATCATTGCTTTTTCCATTATTAATGTATTTATGAAACTCTTTTAAATTTTCGTAAATAGAATAGACTTTATTTTCCATGCTTTTCTTTAAATATCCACAAATATCTAACAATTCTTTATATGTTGTTATACCGTTTGAAGCCTTGGCAAGTTTTTCTAATATTTTAGGTTTAGGCGGTTCTTTAAGTTTCATATTCATGTATTGTGATAAGTATGTTCTTCCAATATTAGACTTTTGAGAAAATTCTTCTTGCGAATTATAAGTTTCTTTTATATTTTTTATTATTTGGGCAAATTTATTTCTATCAAACATAAAAATTACCTCCAAATACAGTATACAATAGAGTTTTGAAAAAATCAATAAAATTTTCAAAAAAAAATGAACAAAACTATTGACAGAATGAATATGAAAATATATAATGAGTTTGTTCAAAAAAAAATAAACAAAAAAGGGGGGTGGAAATATGCAAGTAAATATTGAAGAATTAAAACAACTGATTCAAGAAGAATATAGAGGAAATCAAACGTGGTTTGCTGAAGATATTGGGATAAATTCTTCATATATGAATGAAATATTGAATATGAAAAAAAGCTCTCAAAGCAACAAACTTTGCTTAGCAATTATTAAATGGTGCGAAAAAAAGAAAAGAAATTACAGAAAGTATATTTTTTTTGATTAAAAATGTTCAAAAAAAAATAAACAAAAGGAGGTGAACAGGAAAAATGGAAAAAAATAAGTTTGATTATAGTAAAGTAGATGCTAAAACAGCAAAAAAAATACAGGCAGTAGGAAAAGAAATAAGTACATTGTTATTGGAAACAAAAGAAAAAATAGAAGAACAAATTAAACTATCGAAAAGTGTAGGACTTGATATAAAAGATGTTTTGAGTGAAGAGGAAAAAGAATTTTATGAAGAAATTTTAAGGGGAAAATTATGAGTGATTTAATAAAAGATTCGATTTTGGAAGATGAAAAAGATATAAAAACTGGGCTAATGCAAAATATAAATGGCGTGTTTATTATAGGCAGAGCATTAAAAAGAATACAAGAAGAGAAAAAATATAAAACTAGCTTAGGCTACAATACTTTTGAAGAGTATATAGAGCAAAGAGTGGGTTTTTCAAGAACGACAGGATATAGATACATAGAAATTGCAAATAAACTTTCAGAAAATGTATCCACGGTGATACAAAATTTTAGCATTAGAAAATTGTATGCAATAGCGTCAGCAGTTGAAAATGAGGAGCAAGCAATAGACTTTATTAAGGAAAAGCATATTGTAAATAATCAGGAAAAGACAGCAAATGATATGACAACAAGAGAACTTGAACAAGTGGTAAGAGAAAAGAAAGAAATTAAAAAACAACTAGAGACAGAACAGGAATATTCTCAAGAACTTCAAGAAGCTATAAAAGAAAAAGATAGACAAATAGAAGAATTAAAACAAATAAAAAATGCGCCACAAATAGTTGAGAAAGAAATTATAAAGGAAGTAGTGCCAAGCAGAATACAAG
>CANSMW010000053.1 GCA_947648215.1 uncultured Clostridium sp.
AACAAAAAGAAATTAAAGAAGAACAGAAAATAATAAGACAAGAACAAAAAGAAATCAAAGAAGAGCAGAAAATAATAAAGCAAGAACAAGAAACAATAAAAACAGAAATTGAAGGAATAAAAGAAAAAGTAGCATATAATACAGAATTAATTCAAAAAATGGCAAAAGATATTATAGATAGTATCGACATTGTAAAAAGAACTGTAACGAGAATTAATAATAATCAAATAGGACAAATACGACACGTTATGTTGCAAGAAACAGTAAATTTCGAAAAGAATAAAGAACAAGATGCCGTTTTGGCATTACATCATGAGAGAATTGGAAAGTGTGAAGAAAATCTAGGAGAATTATTACAAGCGAATCAATAAAATAAGAACCCGCAAAAAAATGATTCATTCGAATTGAAGGAATCATTTTTTTGTGATATACTTTGTGAAAGAAAAAATAGGGAGGAAAATATGCCTAAAAATACAAATGAAAATACAATTACACAAAATTTAGAATATATTGGTCTAAACTTAACAAAAATACCAAATTTCTTAAGCAAGGTGGTAGCATTTGAATATCAGCCACGAAAAACAATGGAAGACAATAATTATAAAGTATATCGATATATACCAATTTCAAAAATACAGATTCTATTAACACCTTGTAACCGTTTAAATACCATTCAAGAAAAATATTCAAAAGCAAGTAGCATTTCCGATTATTTGGATTCTAAAACAGAAGGTAATATTTTAAGATATACCACGTTTTTGAAAATGTTAAGCCAAATGGAAATTACCAAAATAGAAGAAATTGAAAAAGAACAAAAGAAATTACAAACCAAAGAGCCATTTTTAGTTAAATATCAAAGAAATTATTTATGGCAGATTTACTACTCTGATATAGCAGACACCTATTTTATGCTAGTTCCAACAGAAGATTTGGATTATAGTGCATTTTTCTATTTATTAAAAAAGCAACTTGAAATAAAGAAAACAAAAAAGGAAGAATATATATTTGTTCCCATTTCTTATGAAGAATATTCGAGAGAATATTTGAAAAAATCACAAATGGAAGATTTAGAAAAATACATGTGGCAACTTACTAAAAATTGGATAACTACTTATGAAGTATATGATAAAGAGGAAAATATGAGTTTACACATGATAGGGAAAATGACAGTATATGAGAAAATAGAAAGCGAATACAAAGTAATTTTTAAAACAAAAGAAGACGCTGAAAAATTTTATAAATTCATAAAAGCATTGTTTATTTTAGAGACAGAATTACCACATCATTATACGTTTAAAACGAAAATAAATGCAAAAGGAATATTGGAATTTGAATATCAGGAAAGAAAAATTACTTATGATAAACTAATGGAGTTACTAACAAAAGAATATGAACATGCTAAAAAGGAAATAGAAGAATTACAAAAAAAGCAAGCAACATTAGAAACAAGCTTTGTAGATAGTAAAAAGGAAGCTTATCAAAAAGAGCAAGAATATTTCGAAAAAGAACGTATGATTGCAACGTATTTAGAATGTAGGAAAACATTTTTTGGAAAAGTAAGATATTTTTGGAAGGCGAAAAAAGCAAAGAAATGGCAAAACAAAATAAAGGACGAAACAGAAGAAAAACAAGAAGAAAAAAAGAAAGAGCAAATAGAAACAATAAAGTTTGACCAAAAGGAATATTATACGATTGAAGATATTTTGCAAATTTATAAGATACTAGACGAAAAATTACAAAAGGTTAAAAACTTAGAGTTAGATATAAAAGCACAAAATCAAAAAATAAAATCCCTTGGAAAAAAAATAGAAAATGCAAGTTTATATTTATCAGAAATTGATAAACATGAAAAAAGTATTTTTGCATTTTGGAGATTTGCCAATAAAGATGAACAAGCACTCTTGCAGGCGCCAGAAGAGGAAAATAAGAATATTAGTAAACTTGAAAAAACATTTGATTATGAAGAAGATTTTGAGGAGATGACAGTGTTAATTGATAAAATGCAACGAAAACAATTGACGAAGGAACAAACAGATGCAATTTTTATTGCTGAAACAGACTTATTATCCTTATTAAAAGGAGAGAATCAAGAGAAAGACTTTGAGGAAAGTTTACAAAAACTAAAAGAAGAAGCCAAAAAGGAAAGAATTTTATTTAACCAAGAAAATTTTGATTTATTTGGGAATGTATCGGAAGACCGTACAAAAGTGCGAATGTTAGCTGGAAAAAAGCATCGAGAAGCCCAAAAGGATAAATTCAAGATTTTAGATATTACAAAAAATGTAACATTAGAAGAATACAAAGAAAAGATATTAACGATTTTAAAACAAATACAAGAAATGATGAAAGAAGCTTCTTCACCAGTAAGTATTCCACTTTATTGTGTACAAGAAGAACTAAACCGAGAGAATATGCAAATTTTTTATATAAAACCAGAAGAAGCAATAAGACAAGAAGGAGAAACAAAGCAGATTAACCTGTACCGAATTAACGTAAAAAGACAAATGCCAGTGATTTATTTTACCAATAGCATGTATTATGATAATGATAATAAAACATTGCCATTTGGAATGAATATTACTTCAAAATGTCTTGTAAATTTAAAAGATTATGAACTTATGTTAAAACAAAAAGAAGAATTTCGAATATTAAGAATCGAGGAAGAAACGAAAGTGGCGACAACCAAAGTGACGGTATATGAGTATGAAATAAAATAAGTTTTAGTAGTAACAATTATGGCATAAATAAATTGCTATCGAAAGGTTCATAGGTAACCTTTAAAAACCTAAATATAATTTAAAGAAGGAATTTTGAGATGATAAATAGAGCAATTGTGATTGTATTAGATGGTTTTGGCGTTGGAGAATTACCAGATGCAAAAAAATATGGAGACCAAGGCGCAAATACATTAAGGGGAATTTATAATAATACAAAATTGAATTTGCCCAATATGAAAAAATTGGGACTATACAATATTGAACAGACGGATGTAAAAGAAGAAAAAGAAAAAAATCCAATAGGAGCCTTTGGAAAAGCAAAAGAACAAGCAGTTCGGAAAAAATAGCCCAGTAGGACATTGGGAGATGTCTGGATTTATTTTACGAAATGGATTTAAAACATATCCCAATGCTTTCCCAGAAGACCTAATAAAAGAATTTATACAAAAAACAGGAGTAGGCAGAGTTCTTTGTAATGAAGTAGGGTCTGGAACAGAAATTCTAAAACGTTTTGGGGAAGAACATGTAAAAACAGGTTATCCGATTATTTATACCTCAGCAGATAGCGTATTCCAAATTGCTGCACATGAAGAGGTAATTCCAGTTCCAAAATTATATGAAATTTGTAAAATAGCAAGAGAAATATTAGATAAGCCAGAATATAATGTGGGAACGGTAATTGCAAGACCATTTGTAGGAGAGAAAAAAGAAAATTTTACTAGAACCTATCACAGGAAAGATTTCGAATCCGAACGTTTTGGAAGAACAATGCTAGATGTCATAAAGGAAAATAGAAAAGATGTAATTGCCATTGGAAAAATACAAGACTTATTTTCCGAAAGGGGCATAACAAAAACAATTCTTACAAATGGTAATGAAGAGGGAATCGAAAAAACAATGGAAGAAATAGGAAAAGATACACAAGGGCTAATTTACACGAATTTGGTGGATTTTGATATGTTATATGGGCATCGAAATAATATAGAAGGCTATGGGGAAGCACTAGAATATTTTGATAACAAATTACAAAAAATCATAGAACGATTAAAACCAACCGATATGCTAATCATTACTGCAGACCATGGAAACGACCCATCCACACCATCCACCGACCATGACCGTGAATATATACCAATTCTAGTATATGGAGAACAAATAAAACAAGGCATCAATTTAGGAATTCGTTCCACATTTGCAGACATTTCAGCAACGATTTTAGATATACTAAATTTAGAGAAGCTAGAAGGAACATCCTTTAAAAGTGAAATTTTAAAGGAAAATTAAAAAATGCAAGAGCTATGTGTAATTAGAATAATTATGTAAGTTGAGAAAGCATAAAACCGTAGAGCTAAAAATTGTAATAAAAATGTAGCAACATGAGATTAAGCCGTTTTAAAGGTATAGATGAAACCAAAACAGTAAGTAAAGTAAAAAATCAATTAAGTTGGATTGTCAATGAAATTTGAAAATGTCCCAAAATTTTTTAAACATGAGCCCTAAAAATT
>CANSMW010000054.1 GCA_947648215.1 uncultured Clostridium sp.
CTTTGCAATATTCTTTTTAAGTTTGAATTTTCCTCTTCTAGTTGCTTGATTTTTGACTCTTCCTCTTCTTTTCTTTCTTTTTCTTTTACATGCCTTGCAAAGACCAAATTCATTCATGTCTAACGGTGCCCAACATTTTCTACAATGCGTTATTCCTGGCGATGCTATACTCATATTTCTACACTCCTTTCTGTGTAGTCATGTAAACATATTCTTCTACACCTTCTATAATTTCCTGTTTATCTGTATCTTGCAATTCTTTACATGAATAATTACTATTTCCTTTTAGCAACTCATATACTTGCCATTTATTTAAACCCATATGCCGTTTCCTCCTCTGTTACATTTATTTCTTTTACTATTTCATCTAATATGTTTTCTAACTTGTTTTTTATTTTCATAACTTCCCCTAGTAGCATATCTACCTCTTCTGGATGTTGCCTTAAATATTTATCTGCATTATAAAATCTTTGTAAATTGTGATTATATTCTCTTTTTAGCTCCTCCATATTTCCTCCTAAAATGGAAGTGGCACTTCTCCCCAATCGTATTTTTTATCTGTTTCATTGTATTGTGTTCTAAATCTTCGGCTTTTCTGATTAAAGTACAGGTTCGTAGTATAATTGTTTACTCCTTCACTTCTATTTTTCCTTATTATGAATTTTCCATCTTCCACTATTTCTGGATGTTTTTCTTTGTCTGTTTTCGATATTACAAAAACATTATCTGCTCTATTTGCTATATCCATTGTTCCTGATATGTCTTCACTCTCCAAATTTGTGTTGGATGTTTTTTTAGGATGTGCAATTATATGTACATGTACATTATTGGCTTTTGCAAATGCCACCAATTCTCCAACAAAGCAACTTTGTTGTGTATAGTAATCCTCTTTGCTTTTATTTATAAACCTAGCACTCATTAAGTTGTCTACTACAAACACCTTGCAACCATATTTTTGATATGCTAACCTAAAAATTTCTACTATGCTCATATGGTTTACACTGTTCATCTCAAATTCGTTGTTATAGATAAATAGCTTGTCCCTATACCATTCCTGTATTTGTTTTGCTAGTTGCTTTGTGATTCCATAACTTACTTTTCCTGTTCTTTCATCTAGTAACTCTACGATGTTATATTCTCCTGCTAACTGTAAATTTATCCAATTTTGCAACTGACTATTTACTAATTCTCCAGAATACAAACATACAGGATAATTCTGATTAATAGCTTCACATACCATCTGATTAACAAATGTACTTTTCCCTTGCCCTGTTTTTCCTGTCCATATACTTACTTCTCCCATATAGAAACCACCTATTTTTTGGTCTATTTCTTTTATTCCTGATAAAACCCTAGGTCTTTTTGTATAATCTATACTTACAACATCTGCTAGTGGAACGATATACTTGTGTTCATCTAGTGACTTTTCCATTTTTTCAAAACTTGTTAAGAAGTCTTTTATCGCTTGATTACTATCTTCTAATTTCCCACCTTGCCTTAGTTTGATTGCTATATCTTCTAGCTTTCTCTTGCTTGTTTCTTGCTTTAATTTTCTTACATAGTAATCATAGTTTGCTGTCGTTGGTACTTTGCCTGTTATATCAATTAAGTATGTCAACACTTTTGTTTTTAGCTCTGGATACATTTCTTTTAATTTATTGTTTATCGTTATAACATCTACAGCTTCACCTTTTTCTTTTAACAGCTTTATAGTTTTGAATATCTCTCTTGTATCATTAAATGTAAAATCATCTATCTCTAGTTGCTTTATTTTTTTTAAGCATTCTTTATCTAAAATTATACATGCTAACACACATTCTTCTATCTCTTTATCTCTAAACATGTTTTCCTCCTAATCGTAACGAAAACCATCTTTTATGTATCCTCCATCTGGTAATCGTCTTATCGTTTTCTCTCTAATTTCTGCTATTGTTGGCATATATTTCGATTCTTTTATAATTTCATAAATTGCTTTCTTTATGTCTTCATATTGATAATTCTCAAAACATATACACCACATTTCTGCTATTCTTTCGTAATGTTCTCTTGATTCTTCTTTAATTGGTCTATTATACGCCTCATATAAAAGACTAATGCATTTTAGTGCTTCTGACTTCTTTATCACTTTCTTTTTCCTCCATTTCTAAAATCATATCTCTTAAAAAGCTATCTTGTTTTATATCCAACACTTCTGCTACTTCATCTTCCCATCGTTTTTGGTTTAGCCAGCTAGTAGGATATGGAATATATTGACCTTTATCTTTCAGCCAATCTTTACATCCCTTGAATTGCTCCAAACTACTCATCATAGAACTAAACAATTCATCACTAGGCTTATTCTTTTTAAACCATTTATTAACATCTTTCTTTTTAACCTTTTTAGGATATTGCTTATAAAACTGTTCAAATTGCTCTTCCCATTTTTCCTTTACAGGTTCGCTGGGCTCCTCTTGGTCAAATTCATTTTGACCATATATATTATTTATTTCTTTTTCTTTATCTATATCTGTATGCGTTACACCGAGTTACTGTAACGTTACAATTAGCGTTACATTCCTTTTCTTTATTTTCGCCGATTAGTTTTTTTTGTTTTTCTCTATACCTAGATACCCTTTCTTTTGTCTGTTTTCTAATTGATTCCAACTTGTCTAATTGCTGATGTTTGTGCCAATTAGGAATTGTAATTACATTGTCAATAACTTCAATCATTTTAAATTTTTTAAACGTTTCTAATGCAAGTCTTACAACTGTTTCGTCTCTTCTAAGTATGGTTGCTAACATTTCGTCTGTATACGGTATTACATCATTCATTACAAATACTCCACCATTATTTTGTTTTCCTGCTAGGCACAATAATTTAAACCATATTACTATAATAGTATCAGCTGCTGGCAAAGACTCAATTAACAGAATTTTTTCATCATCAAATATATCTACAAGTATTTTTATCCATTTAACTTCTGCCATCTTTCAATTTCCTCCTTTGTTCTTAGGTTTTCAATTTTTTCCATGCCTTGCTCCCATGTAATTCTTTTATTGTTGATTGCTCTGTACAAGGTTCCTACATAGTTAAATACAAGTCTTCCAAAATCTCTTCTATCTCCTAAATAATCCTTTAATAAATCTACATATCTTTCCATTATGCAACACCTTCCTTCCACATTTTTTGCCATGCTTCAATTTGCTTCTTTTTCTCTTTTTTGAAATATTCTATTATTTCATCTGCCCTGTATTCATCTTTTGAGTTTATTCGTACACCATATTCCTTATTGATTAAATCAATATAAAAATGTGTGTTTCCTGTCCATCCTATATAATTCTTTTCCATGTTATAACCTACCTTTCTATAAGTAGACTATCTTCCTCTTACAACCAAACTTTGTTTGACAAATTACTTAAATACTTGTATAATTAGGTTGTAAGAGATATTTACAAATAGTCTTATTTTTGAACTAGTGTGTTTGGTTGACGGCTAGTTCTTTTTTTAATTCTTTCATCTCGCCACTCCTTATCTACAACAATAATTCCAAATACCGTATGTGATTGTGCTTGTCCAAATACCTATAAACGGCATATACATAAATACTAATCTTCTTAACTTGTACTTAATTTGATTTTTCATTTGTTATTCACCTACCTTTCGTTTGCTACTGATTTTGTTGTCGCATAAACTGTGTCAACTATTGTTTTGTATCGTTCTTTTTCTTGAAGAACTTTTTCGTATTGTTCTTTTGGAACTGCATCTTCATAAACTGGTATTTTATAGTATCCGCCTTCTGTCATTAAGCATTGAATTGCTCCTGTTCGACATTGACGTTTTACTTCTTCTACTCCCATTCCGCTTTGTTTAGCATATTGCTCCGCTGATAAATATTTTGGTACTGGCATTTTCTCATCTCCTTCCTAGTTCTTTTTAGTTCTTCATAAGTATATAGATAATTTTTAAGTTCTTAAAAACTACGTTTTTAAGTTTGTCAAGTATGCTTTTTGAAAAATTTTTAAAATTATTTAACTAATTTTAAGTATCTTGGTATTTTTTTCTTGATTGCCCTACTTTTACATGTCTTAGGATCATATAAGTATTCTTTTCCTGTAACTTCGTCTTTGCACATCTTATACATATTTATTCCTGTTTGTTCTGCAAATATTTCCATTAAACCTTTTCCTGTTTCTGCCTTATTTAGGTCACTT
>CANSMW010000055.1 GCA_947648215.1 uncultured Clostridium sp.
GTATTAGATATTTTATCAATTTGTTCTAATTTTTGTTTTCTAGTATTTTCTATAGCTTCAGTATCTTTTAGTTGTTGTTCGTACTCTTTAATCTTTTTAGTAATTTCCTGATTTTTCTGATTTAGTATTTCTTTTGAAATAGAGCCATCAAGTTGTAAATCTATTAAATTAGATAACTTATTTTCTAGCTTAGAGATTTCTTCCTTAATCTTCTTTTGATTATTATAATCTTGATTGTCATTGATTACTTTATTTACTTTTTTCATAAATGAATGGATATATTTATCGCTATTTTGAAATAGTTTGTTATAAGCAATTACAAATATATCTTCTAATTCTTCTTGTTTATAATGAATTAAGTTAGAACAATCAATTTTATTCCGATGACTACGACAAACCCAATAAGCAACTTCTTTTCCATTACTTCTAATTTTGTAAGAACGTCTGATAAATCTTTCTCCACATATTCCACAAAAGATTTTGCTACTAAAAGCATATTTACGACTAAACTTATCTCTATTTCCATCAGGTTTGATTATCTTACTTCTAATATTAAGTATTTCTTGACACTTATCCCATAATTCACGAGAGATAATTGGTTCGTGATGATTAGAAGTAAAGTATTGTTCTTTCTCTCCATAATTCACTTTCTTTTTATGAGTTAAAACATTTTCCGTATAATACTTTCCTGTCTTTAAATCTCCTACATATTTTTCATTGATGATTATTCTTCGTACTGATGCATGACACCATTTTAAATTAGAGGGACTAGGTATTCCTAGACTATTAAGATTTAAAGCAATTGTTCTAAAACCTACACCTTTAGAGTATTCTTCAAAAATATAAGTAACAATATCTTTCTTACTTTCATCAGGATAAATCATATCTTTTTCTTTGTCATATAGATAACCAAAAGGAGCATATTTACCAACTAACTCTCCACGCTTCATCTTCATGCGAACTCCAGCTTTTACATTCTCAGAAATAGACTCACTTTCTGCTTGAGCAAAAGCACTATATAAAGTCAGAAATAATTCACTTGACAAACCTAGTGTGTGAATGTTTTCTTTCTCAAAGAAGACATCTACATTGTGTTCACGAAGTAGTCTTACACAGTTTAAAGTATCAACAGTATTACGAGCAAATCTTGATATAGACTTTGCTAGTATCAAATCAATTTTACCATTTAAAGCATCACTCATCATTTGATTAAATTGTTCTCTCTTTTTTGTTTGTGTTCCTGTAATACCTTCATCAGCATATATCCCTACAAATTCCCAATTAGGATTTTCTTCTATCATATTTTTATAATGGATTCGCTGGGAATTATAACTTGTTTTTTGATCTTCGTTGTCTGTAGAAACTCTACAATAAGCACAAGTACGAATAAGTTTATATTTTGCATTTCCTTTTAAGCACATCGTTTTAGAAGTTGGTGCTATTACTTCAACATTTTTATTATTCATTTCTTCCTTTCCTAATTGTTGAATAATAGCATATTTCAAATATTTTATTTTATGCAAAACTATATTCTGAATTGTTTAATTTGTTATATTTTGCATATTCGTTTTCAATTTTATTTTTGATTTTTTTATATTCGTTATTATCAATTAAATTGTTATCTTTGATAAATTCTAACATAGCAATTTCTACTACATAAGATTTTAAATGTTCTAATCTTTTATCACTTCTTTCCATTAACTTATTACCCCCTTTTAAATTCTTAAACAATTCATATCATAGTTACGCACCAACTTTCCTTTGAAATATCTTAAAGAAATTATAACGCGCTTGTTCAATTTACACAGCCCTACAAACAAAAAAAGATAACTAAATCATAGCTATCCAAATCATAAAAATATGAAAAATAATAGTCATACTTATGGCCGAAGTTATGGCCATTAAAAATCTACTTTTTCAAAAATAATCACAACAAAATAAAAGCAGGATAAACCTGTTTACAAACAACTAGCCAGTGGCTAGTTTTCCCATATTTCATAAGGTACTCTAGAAAATACAAGTGTTTACATTTTTAATATTTGTTATACAATCGTTAACTTTGTTTTTTTCTAAAACCCTTATAAATAAAGCATTCCCAAAATATGTTTAACAATCGTACACACATTTTCAATGTAATTTTTCTGAAATTTTGGCCATAATTTTTAGAAATTTTACTCATTTTATGGTCATAAATATGACCATAGTTTTGAAGAGAAATATTGATGGAGATGTGGGTATTTGAATATGAAAAAAAGCACTACACATTATACAAGTAGCGCCATTAGATCTAATTCTTTCATATTCTACTATATTGTAACACTTGAATATTTATAGTCAATAAGGATAAAATGTCTGATGTTTTTCGGTAAAAATGTTGTAATTATTTTAGCTTAACCTCTATTTTTCTTACAAATTTGTGGATAGAAACTAACATAGTATTAGATATAAATATAAATGCCATTATTTTTTTATTATAGCAAAATTTAGGAACAAGTATTTAAAAAAAACATTAATTTTAGTATAATCTATATAGAGATGGAGGTATTATAATGAAGTTTTATGTTGGCTCTGGAATGAAAAATTGGGAATTAGTAAATAACTATGCAAAGTTATTAAAGGAAAATGGTTGGGAACAAACTCACGACTGGGTAAAAAATATCAGTGATGATATATCTAGAGATGATATGATAAAATATGCAAGCTTAGAATCACAAGGTGTTGCTGATGCAGATGTTGTCATTATGTTATTACCAGGAGGAAGAGGTGCACATATTGAATTAGGAATGGCAATGGCATTAAATAAAAAAATATTTTTATGTTCTGCTACTGAAGAAGAATTTAGTATTGAAAATACTGTTGCTTTTTATGAATTGCCAAAAATTACTCAATTAGTTGGAAATGTTGAAGATAATGTAAAGAAGATACTTGAATTACAATAGGAGATTTTTGATGAAGAAAGTAGTAATTGCTGGAAGTGCTAAACTTCAAAAAGAGGTAAATAAATGGTTAAAAATTTTTGAAAGTAAGGATTATGAAATATTAGATTATCCAAGAGCAATCGAAGAATCAAAATTTATGGAATTATATCCAAATATACATACTGAATTTTTAGAAAATATTACTAAAACTGATATGTTGTTTTTAATGAATGAAGATAAGAATGGCATAATTGGATATATTGGTTATGAAGCATATGCTGAATTGCTTTTTGGATTATCACAAAAATTAATTTATAATAAAGATATTGAACTAATAATTTTTAAAATACCAAGTCATGATGTTGGGTGTTACGAAGAAATCGATTTATGGTTAAAACTTGGATGGATAAAACTTTATAGGGAGGAAAAATAATGAATTTAAGAGAACAAATAAAAAACTATATTCCTTTTGATGAAACAGAGGAAACAATTAAAAACTATATGCTAAAATGGTTTGATACATTTAATGACATATTAACTAGAGAAAATAAATTTGGACATTTTGCTTCTTCTGCATTTGTAGTAAATAAAGATAGAACAAAAATGCTTGTTGTATATCATAATATATATGATGCTTGGATTTTTCCAGGAGGGCATGCTGATGGCGAAGAAAATCTATTGTCTGTTGCAGTTCGCGAAGTAGAAGAAGAAACAGGATTAAAAACAAAAGTATTAGATGACTCCATTTTTGCAATTTCTGCTTCTCCTATTGTCGGTCATATAAAAAGAGGAAAATATATACCAGCTCATACACATTTAGATGTAGTTTATTTATTAGAGGCGGATGATAAAGAAATGCTAGTTTTTAGAGAAGATGAAAGTAAAGGTGTTAAGTGGATTACATTTGAAGAAGCAACAGGAGATAACATAGTTGATTTTATAAGACCAGTTCATAAAAGATTGATAAAGAAATTAAATGTAAAAGAGTCTACTAATTTATAGTAAACTCTTTTTTTCAACAATCATTATTTTATTTTGAAATATGCTATTTTAAAGTCCTAATGATAAAGTTATATCTAATTTATCAATATGGACTTTTTCTTGTTTTAACCCACTACCAATAGTAATATTGGTATTTATTTTGTAATCAAAATTAACGATATCAAGCGTTTTAAAATAATATGGTATATGTGTTCCGTAAGAGTAAGTACTGAAGATCAAGCCAGAGAGGGTTTTAGTTTACCAGAGCAAGAAAAAA
>CANSMW010000056.1 GCA_947648215.1 uncultured Clostridium sp.
TGTTGATTTTTTATTTGACATTCTACCATTAGTACCAGTAAATCCTTTTTCAAAAACCCTTGTAATTTCTCCTTCTTTTATCCCTATTCCATTATCTTTTATATATAAAATAACATTTTCTTTACCTTGTTTAGCATACATTTCAATTTCTAGCTTTTTATCTTGTTTTCTATATTTTACACTATTTTGAATTATCTGATTTAATATAAAAACTATCCATTTACTGTCTGTATTAACTTGAAAGTTCAAATTATGAAGATTTATTGATATTTTTTCTTGAATTAAAATGTTTTTATTTTTCTTAATGCTTTCATTTACAATATCTTTTAATTCTACTTTTTTTATGTAATAATCTTTGTCAACTGTATTACTTCTTGCATAATACAAAGCTTGTTCAATATAATTTTCTACTTTATCTAACTCTTCATCTATACTTTTGGTTATATCATTTTTATTATTTTCTATTATCATTTTACTTGTAGCTATTGGTATTTTTATTTCATGTATCCACAATTCTATATATTTTTTATAATCTTCTTGCATAAATTTGTATTTATTTACGTTTTCAATCATTGATTTATTGATATCTTGTACTAAATTTTTTAATATTTCTCCTTCAGCAAAATTAGGATTTTTTATTATTTCTGTAATAAGATATTTTTCATCTAATTCATTTAAAATGTTAGATATATTATTGTAAAAATTCCTTTTCGTAAAATACTCAATGATAAGTGCTATTGAATATAAAATCAAAATTGATATTGGAATATATATTTTTATAAATCTTCCATATGGATATGCCATTAAAAATATTTCTATTGTTGCTATTGAAAATAATAATAAAGTTATTGTAAGTATTTTATCTTTTACAAAATCTTTGAAATTCATATTAATTTTCTCCTTATACATGTTTTATATAATCTCTTGATACCCGACACTTTTTTGTTGATGGTTGGATACCCTCCTATAGAGGTATATTTTAGTATGTATCTTGTTCATTATGTTCAAAAAGAATTGTTAAAATAAGAAAATGAGCCGCTTTCACTCAGGCCAAAATAGATACTTATATTTCTTTTGAATGAAATTCCGAATGTGCCATGGAAGGACTATAGAAAATCTTAATAAAATCAATTAGGGAATCTCGCCTCACGAGGGCGCTGATTGATTTTATTTAGATTTTCTAAGTCCTGTATTAAACCGAGGAATGTAATGAAAAATAAATATAAGTATCTATTTTTCCGTGAACATTCCTCATTTTCTTATTTAAACATTTCTATTTTTCACTTCAATCAAGCGATACATACTAAAATATACCTCTATAGGAGGGTATCCAACCATCAATAAAAAAGTGCTGGGTATTAAGACATTATGTAAAAAAGTGAATAGTAAAAACAGTTACTTTTATTGTTTTGAAAAATGTAAAGACATATAATAAAGGCAAATCAAAAGAAGGAAGGAAGAAGAAAATAATGAAAGTAAAAGAAAAAATATTAGTGTCAGTAATTGGAATATCAACAATATTTTTGATAGCAAATCCAATAAAATCAAAAGCAGCATTACAAGCAAATCCAACAACACATGCAACTCCAGCAAGTAAAACAGGAGCAGCATGGCAAACTCAAATAAGACAAATGGAAACAACAGGTCAGACAATGGGACTAAATGAAACTTTAAGTGGATTAAATGCAACAAGTGAAAGCAATAATATAGATGTACATATGATGTTGCCATCAGAATATGGAGCAATAGCAATATTATCAGCATCGGGATATGGAAATTTAGGAAAATTGAGAGATGAAACAGATCCACAAAAAAGAACGTCAACAGGAAATGTAACAGGAGTGTATTTTACAGGAGATAGATGGGAATGGATGGCATCTAATGCTGATGGTGGACTAAATAAATACAATGAATCAAATGGATCTAAAGTAGGTTCTATATTGAATGGAAATGGTGTTGCTGGATGGCACAATGGAGTAAAAAATACATTAGCACATGGTACTGGTGGAGCACCTGACAATAAGACTTTTGGATATACATTTGGTGGTAGTGGAATTATGAGTTATGGACATGTGAGTTGGATTGGTTGGGGAGTTGAAGGTTGGAAAAATGGTAACTTACTTGCAAGAGGAACAGCTGTTATAGAACAATAAATTGAGTGATGTTATGTAAAAAAAGTGTATAGTTAAAAAGATTACTTTTATTGTTAAAAATAAGAAGATATATAATTAATGAATAACAAAAGAAGAAAGAAAAAATGAAAGTAAAAGGAAAAATTTTATTACCAATATGGGATATAAACAAGATGTATGATAGCAAATTCAATAAAATCAAAAGCATTCTTGCAAGTGCAAATTCAACGCAGGACAGAATTAACAAATTGGAGTAGAAAAGGAAAAATTGCTAGGAGATGTGCAATATACAATAATTATTAAAGTAAAGGAAAATAAAAAATGATAATTAATAAAAAAAATAACAAAATAAAACGGAATTACATTAATTGCATTAGTTATCACAATAATAATTCTTCTAATATTAACAGGAATAACAATAGGAACTTTAAATGGAGGCTTCTTATTTGGAAAAGCAGATGAAGCAAGTTACAAAACAAGAATGGCAGGATATAAAGAACAAGTAGAGTTATATGTAACAAATGAAATACTAAATAAAGTAGAAAATGACAAAGAAAACATAAATTCAGGAGAACCATTAAAAGAAGTCATAGAAGCTTACAGAAAAGAAGGAGAAGAATTTGATATAACAGAAGAAGAGGTAAATATACCAATAAAAGAGATAATAACAAACATAGAAAAGAAAGATGAAAAATACATAGTAGTGTATCATGGTGAAACATATTACGTAAAAAGTGATAAAAACAAAAATGCAGAAAAAGAAGCACAATGGTGCTTAGATGTAGGAATAAAAATATTAGAATTAAAAAGACCATCAGGAATGGACAATACAAAAGGAAGTTATGAATTTGTAAATGGTGTATATATGAATACACCAGAATTAGGAACAGGGTTTAACCCAAATACAACAAGATATGCAAACGAAACAGACAAAGGGACAATGACACCAGGAAAATGGATATTTGAAAAGCCAGACGCAAATTGGTATGACTACAAAAATAGCAAATGGGCAAATTTAGTAGTAGAAAACAATGGAGCAGAAACATACTTTACATGGATACCAAGATATTG
>CANSMW010000057.1 GCA_947648215.1 uncultured Clostridium sp.
TCATATAATTCTTTAGCAAATTTCATATATTTTTCCTTATCTTTATTTCTATAAATTCTATCCATAAGAAATTTAACAAGATTGTAAATCAAATTTTTAAGATGTTCTAATGATGATTTTAATAGACTATTTTCTTCTTTTAAATCATTGATTTTTTCATCTTTAGATTTGATTTTATCCTGTAAACTATCAACTTCAGAATTAAGTTCTTCATTGTTTTTTAATAATAATCTAATTCGATCACGATTGTTAAGAAGTTCACTTTCCACTTCTTTTAGTGTAACAGATAATTCTTGAATGCTTTCATATTCCATAATAGTTTTATCTAATAAATCAATAAAAACAATTGCTTTATCTCTATCAACTACATCTAAGACTAATTGACTTTTAATTAAACCTTTTGATTTTAAATTTTCGAGCATGTCTCTACTTTCTTTTGTACTATTTTTTAAATTATCTGTTTTTTCTTTTGCTTTATTTAATGTGTTTTGATGTATTTCAAGAGATTTTTTCATCTTCTGATAGTTTTCCATTTCTGAGATATGATAATCACGATTTCGACCTTTTAATTTAGGTTTTAATTTATAATTAGTATGATACTCTTTATTGAAAGATTCCATACAAAGAACTCTCATTTTGTCTTGAATTTTTGTTAAAGATTCTTTAGTAAAGACATTAGATTTTCCAACTTGTTTAGACATACCATACTTATTTTTAGATTTAATTGGAACCCCAATTATATGAAGATGTGGACTTGTTTCATCATAATGAATTATAGCACTTGCTATCTTAAAATCTGGTACAAGAATTTCTAAGTCCTTAACTTGTTCTTTGAATACATTAGTCATTTTCTTTTTATAGTCCATATCTTTTGTACTCCAAAATTCCATATCGCCAAGTTCAATAATTATCTCACAAGCTAAATCTTTTTTGGTGTTATTGCTAACATGAGTGAAATAATCTTTTATCTTTCTATCATCACGAATTTGTTTATTATTATATTCTAGTTTTGCTTCTTCAAATTCATCTTTATATAATTTTTTTACATCATTGACGATTGAATTAGTTCCTCTAATAATTTCAATATCATATTCTCTCTCATCATATTTTCTACAATTATGATTGTCACATTTTGATAATCCTGCTGCATTTTGGATAGCATTATTGCTATTAGAAGTTGTACCACTTAAATTAGATTTTGCACTTGCTTTACTACTATTTTTCTTGTTTTTATCATTACTTAAATGGAAAGAATAACCTAAACTAGGTATATAAATCACAGCTCCTTTCTTTGTGTGTTTTTAGCTATATTTTGTTTTGACAAAATATTTAACCCCCTAGGAATTTTGTCATACTAACAAAATACGGGGGCTAAGTCTCGCCTTAGAATCCATAAAGAAACTATGCTTCGGCAATAGTTTATTCAGCATCATATAATTCTTCAAGGGTAATAGGTTTTACATCAATAGCGATAGGTTCTCTTGAAAAAGCAACACTATCACATATATCAGGAATATATTTAAAAACTACATCTTCATTTGCTTTATAAAGTTCATTATTCTTATTAACATATAAAACACCATAATTATGAATATCTTTTTTATTTTGAGCATCTATCTTTTTATAATCTTTCATAGGAAATACTCTAACTATATCTGTTTTGTTTTCATCTAATTCAAATTTGAATACTTGATCTTGAACATAATATTCAGCTTCATAAAATCTTACATCATAAAATTGTCTTAGCCTTATAATATGTTCTGATATTTTATCAAAAGGAAGATATTCACTAAATCTCATATAACCTGCAAAGTTTCCAAACATTTGAATCTTCTTATCCAAGTAACCTTGAGTTTCTAATTCAGTCATAGGCTTACAAATGGATTCTCTAAATTTAACATACTTAACTTCATATTTATTATTAACTTTATCAAGTTCTATTTCATCAACATATCTCATTATTAAATTTGCTTTCTCTTCTCGAGTATAATCTTTCCAAAATTTATTGAAATATTGATACTTGTCAGGATATTTAAGTTTATTAATAAAATCAATATCTCTTTTTAATAGTATATCTTCAGAAGTAAATTTTAGTTCATCACTCACTTCTGTATCAGCAATTTTATTCTCTAAACGTTCAATTGTTTTATCAATATTCTTTTTCTCTTTTTTATAATCATCTAAAAGGAATACTCCTTCGAGATATGCTTGTTTTAATCTAGCATCTTTTGCTTTTAGTTCTTTAATTCCTTTTTCTAATTGCTCTACAGGATTTTCAATTTTTTGTTTAATCATAGGTAGGAAAAATTGATTAACAACGGAATCGTATTCTACAATGTCATCAATGAAATCTTTTATATAATTTTCAATTGTTTCTTCTTTAATGTTGCACTTACAATCAGTACAATAATAGTAGTAATATACATTTCCGTTTTTCTTCTTTGTTGCTTTACCACCCATAATTCTATTACAATGAGGACACTTCAATTTTTGTAGAAATAAATAAGTTAAATTTCTGATATAACTACGAGAATTTTTCTTCTTTTGTACCTGACATTCTTCCCATAGTTCACGAGATACAATTGGTTCAACAACATCTTTATAGTAAATAGGATTCTTTGTTCTCTTACCATGTACAAAATCGCCTTTATAGACTTCATTTTGTAAGATAGTAGTTATAGTAGAATCATACCAGTTTTCTTTGCCTAAAACCTTTTCTTTATTAAATAGATTACTAATCTTTTGGTAGGACATACCACTATGATAAAGTTCAAATATTCTAACAACAATATCTTTTGTTAAAGGATTAGGAACAAGCATTTTATTTTCATGCTTATAACCTAAACAAGCCCTGTATGGTAAATGTC
>CANSMW010000058.1 GCA_947648215.1 uncultured Clostridium sp.
AATCTCCAAGAAAAAAATATCTTTCCAATACAAATTATGCAAAATAATCATCACATTTATTCTCTTATGACGAAAAATTAAAATATAGTAATAGCAAAGGTTTCCTCCTACAAACAATTTAGTAATTTATAAAATGTCACATATTTAAAGATGAATTGTAAAAAATATATACAAGTTCATCTTTTTTTGAATTTATAATGAAATATTTGGAAATAAATGCTATAATACTAATAAATTAAGATTATTTGAAATTTGCAGACGCATTTGCGAATTTGGAAAGGTATAAAATATGAACTATATAGAGAAAATAGTAACAGATGAAAAATATAATTTAGAATTAAAAGAGCAAGTGAATTTTGATGAACCTAAAAAATACTTGAAGGCAGTTAGTTCTTTTGCAAATGGTTATGATATTGGATATATAATATTTGGAATAGAAGATGGAACTAAAAAAATTGTTGGAGTAAAAGATATAAAGAAATCTTATGAAGAAGTTTCAAATAGAATAAAAACACGAATTGATCCAAGTATTATACCAACAGTAGATATTGTAGATGTAGAAGGTAAAAAAACTGATAGTTGTAAAAGTAATACCAGGTGGGCATACTCCATATTACTATGTTAATAAAGGTACGAGAACTGCATATATAAGAAAAGGCGACCAAGATTGTGAAACAAATAGTACAGAATTAAATGAGCTTATTTTAAGAGGAAGAAATCAAGGGTGGGATGAACTAGTAACAGATAATTTATATAAAGATTTTACATTTGAAAAATTAAAGAAGTATTTTGAAGATATAAAAGAGTATAAAATAGAAAAAGAAGATTTGGAGTCATTTGGTTTATTGAATGGCGAAAAATTAACAAATGCTGCTCTATTATATTCTGACCAAAATCCAGTAGTTGGTTCATTTATATCTTGCACTCGTTGGGATGGATTAGATAAATTATCAGCTAAAGATGATATTGAATTTTATGGAAGTATTTTAGACCAAATTGATAATGCAATGGAATTTATAAAGAAACATATGTCAAATGGGTGGGTTAAAGAAGGTGGAAAATTAGCAAGAAGAACAATCCCAGAATATGATTTAGATGCTATGCGTGAAGCAATTATCAATGCAGAGGCTCATCGCTCATATTTGATGAGAGGAACAAATGTTGAATTAGCATTTTATGATGATAGAATAGAAATTGTATCTTGTGGTACAATTGGAAATGGTAAAACATTAGAAGAATTACTAAAAAGACCTACTAGTCAAAGAAGAAATCAATTAGTTTGTGACATTTTTTCAAGATTAGATTTTATGGAAAGACGTGGAAGTGGTATTAAAAAGATTCTTCTAGCATACGAAAATGATGAAAAAAAGCCTAAATTTGAAATTATTGGAGATGTATTTATTGTTACTTTTTATAGTAGATTATATAGAAATGTAGAAAGAAATGATGATAATGTAGATACAAATGTAGAAAGAAATGTAGAGAGAAAAATAAAAGGAAAATATCCAGAATTATCTAATATATCAATAAATATTTTGAATTTATTAGAGAAAAATAAGTATCTGAAACAAAATGAAATTGCAGAAAAATTAAATAAAGCTCCAAATACTATTTATAGAAATATAAAGGTTTTAAAAGATATGGAAATTATAGAAAGGGTAGGTTCTACTAAAAAAGGATATTGGAGAATAAATTTTTAATTTTTTATATATTTTTGATATACAAGAAATCATATAAGAAAGATTAAAAGTTCAAATTATCCAGACGTCTGGACAATTTAAAAATAAAAAAGTCGTTTTAGATTAAAACTTCTAAAGCGATTTTTTTTATAGGAATTTTTATTCTACATTAGAAAGAATGTAAAATTACTCTACTAATAAATTAAAAAGGCTAAATTTTGAAAATAAAGCGAATAAACGGAAGAAGGTGAGGGAATGTCTAACTTAAATTTAAAAGGTATATGGATACCAATAGAAATATTAACAGATGAAAAATTAAGTGATAAAGAAAAAATAATATATGCAATAATTTTATATTTAAGCAAAGAAAATAATTATTGTTATTTAACAAATAAAACTATAAGTGAATTACTAAATATATCAATAACCCAAGTATCAAAATTAGTAAATTCACTAAAAGATAAAAAGTATGTTGATATTGAGTTAATCTATAAAGAAAATAGTAAACAAGTAGAAATAAGAAAACTGATTCCAATAAATAAAAATACCTATTTAACAAAAGTTAAATACCCTCTCCAACAAAACTTCAATACCCCTATTGAAGAAAAGTTTAAGGATAATAAAATAAATAATAAATATAATGGCAACAATAATTTTTGTAAAAAGAATATGGCTAACTTTGAACAAAGGGATTATACAAACTATGACTTTACTAAATTATATGCAAATGTAGATATGCTAGTATAAGCTATAGCATTTGCATATAGAAAATCAGCTATTAGAGTAGATAAACTACTTTGATAGCTGATTTTTTAGTTAAAGTTGCGAATAGCAATTTTAACTAAAACCTAAAAAATATGTAGATATTTTTTAGGCAAAGGGGTGTGGGGAAAAATTTATTTTTCCCTGCCACACT